>NZ_CP069396.1:4262142-4875000 GCF_016887565.1 Archangium violaceum | reverse complement strand
GTCGATGTCGAAGATGGCCACGCCCCGCCGGGCCCGGGCCTCCTCCACCACCGCCTGGGAGCTCCCGTAGAAATGGCCGTGGACCTCGGCCCATTCGACGAATTCGCCCCGCTCGATCCGCTCCTGGAAGGAGGTGACGTCCACGAAGTGGTAATCCACCCCGTCCTGCTCCCGGCCTCGCGGCTTTCGGGTGGTGACGCTGATGGAGAAGATGCCATCCGGCAGCTCGCCGAGCAGACGGCGCGCCAGGGTGGTCTTCCCCGTCCCCGACGCCGCGGAGAGGACGAGCAGGATGCCGGGCTGCAATGAAGTGGACTCGTTCATTCGACGTTCTGAACCTGTTCGCGGATGCGCTCGACTTCTGCCTTCATCGACACCACTCGCGCGGAGATCTCCGCATGCTGGCTCTTCGAGCCCGTGGTGTTCACCTCGCGGTGCATCTCCTGGACGAGGAAGTCCATGCGGCGGCCCGATGGCTCGCTCCCCGCTATCATTTGGCGGAACTGCTCCAGGTGGCTCGCCAGCCGGGTCATCTCCTCGGCAATGTCCGTCCGCTCCGCGAACACAGCCACTTCCTGCGCCAGTCGCTGCTCGTCCACCGAGATGCCTCGCGCCAGCTCGGCCACCCGCTCGGCGAGCCGCTGCCGATACTCCTCTACCGACCGGGGCGACAGCTCCGCCACCTCCCGGCTCCAGCGCTCGATGAGCCCCAGCCTGGCTTCCAGGTCCACCCGGATGGCCTCGCCCTCCACCTGGCGCATCTGCTCCAGCGCTCCGAGCGCCTGAGCCAACGCCTCCTGGACCGCCTTCGAGGCTGACTCCACGTCCATGCCCCGCTCCTCCAGCCGCATCACCCCCGGCTGGTTCGCGACATGGGCCCAGCCCACCTCGACACTCACCCCGAGCGCCCCCGCTATCTCCCGGAAGGCCCGCGCGTACTCCCTCGCCAGCGCCACGTCCACCACCGGCACCGTCCCGGCCGCCGTCGCCGTCTGGCGCTTGATGAAGACCTCCACCGAGCCGCGGGCGAGCCGGTCCTTCACCTGCTTCACCACCACCGACTCCAGTGCCGCCAGCTCCCTCGGAAGCCGCGCCTTCACCTCACAGAACTTGTGGTTCAGCGAGCGCAGCTCGACCGAGAACTCCTCGTCCCCTACCCGGGCGCGTCCCGCGCCAAATCCCGTCATGCTCTTCAGCATTGGCGGCTTGCTAGGCCCTTCCGGCCAGCAGGTCAAGCCACCTGCGCGGATCCTCTCTGCTATGGTCCGCCCCCCGATGGTCTGGCACAAGCGGCTCGAGTCCTGGGCGAAGCTGGCACTCGCTCTCGTGGCTTCCGTCCTCCTCTGGCGCCCTGGTCGCCGGCGGAAGGCCGGAGCTCCCCTCCCCTCCCCCAAGCGCGTCCTCCTCGTCCGTATCGACAACCGGGTCGGCGAGGCGCTCCTCACCACCCCCCTCCTCAGCTCCCTCAAGGCCTCCCCCCACCCCCCGGAGGTCCACGTCCTCGTCCACTCCAAGGTCGCCCGCGTCCTCTCCGGCCACCCCCACGCCGACCGCATCATCCCCTTCGACCGGCGGCTCCTCTGGCTCGGCGCCCTCTCCCCCGGCATCCGCTCCCTGCGCCGCGAGCGCTATGACGTCGTCGTCGACTGCTCCAACTGGTCCACCCCCTCCGTCACCTCCGCCCTCATCTCCCGGCTCGTCGGGCCTCGCGCCATCGTCATCGGGCCCCACCAGTGGCCCGTTCATTACCTCCACTCGCTCTCCGTCCCCGCTCGCTCCGATTCCCCTCGCGAGCTGACGCAGCGCGTCCACCTGCTCTCACCCCTCCTCCAGGGCCCTCCCCATGAGCTGATGTCCTTCCGCGAGCCCCTCATCAGTGACTCGTTCCGTGCTTGGCTCGAGGCGGGCTCGGGCTCCCCCCGCGCCGTGGTCAACCCCGGCGGGCGACTCGGCTGGCGCCGCATCCCTCCCGAGGCCTTCGCCTCCGCCGCCCGCGCATTGATCGCCTCCGGTCGCACCCCCATCGTCACCTGGGGCCCCGGAGAAGAGGAGCTCGCTCGCTCCGTCGTCGCCTCCGCCCCCGGCTCCCTGATGGCTCCCCCCACCAGCATCGACGAGCTCGCCGCCCTCATGCGCTCCGCCGGCCTCACCGTCTGCAACAACACCGGCCCCATGCACCTGTCCGTCTCCCTCGGGGCTCCTACCCTCGGGCTCTTCCTCCGCATGGACATGGCTCGCTGGGGTCACCCCCACCCTCCTCACCGCATGGTCGACCTGACTCCCGTCGTCGACTCCGGTGGCGATCTGGAAGCTCGTGTCTTCGAAGAGGTGCGCTCTTTCGCCAACGGGTTGTCCTCTCGGGCCTCCGCCCACAGAGGTCAGTAGCGGCGCGCCGAGGTGTTCAACAGCTCCGGTACGGTGTCCCGGATGGGGTACGCGAGATGGCAGTTCTCGCAGCGCAGTTCGTCCGGGTCGGTGCTCTCGAGGGTTGAACCCGGGGCTCGGGTACCCTCACCCCGACCCTCTCCCGAAGGGAGAGGGAGGGTTGGTGTTGATGTCGGGGCTTGGGCTGGGGTCAGTCGCCCCTTGCAGCGGGGACAGGCCCATGTCGCGAGGAGTATGTCGGGGAGCCTCATGCTCGCGCTCCTACTTCGTTCCTCGCTCTGACTGCAGCCTCTTCGCCAGCTCCGTCGTGCTGTGATTCTTTGGATCTCCCGCCACCGCCACCCGCCCCCCGTAGGCCTTTACCTCGTCCGCCTCGGGAATCGTGTCCGGCGTGTAGTCCGTCCCCTTCACGTGCACGTCCGGCTTCAACGTCCGGATGATGGTCCTCACGTTCGGCTCGTCGAACACCACCACCCGATCCGTACACGCCAGCGCCGCCACCATCTCCGCCCGCTCTCCCTCTGGAATGTGGGGTCGGTCCGGCCCCTTGTACGCCCTCGTCGACGCGTCCGAATTCACCGCCACCACCAGGTAGTCCGCCAGCTCCTTCGCCCCCTCCAGATAGCGCACGTGCCCCACGTGGATCAGATCGAAGACCCCGTTGGCCAGTGCCACCGTCTTCCCCTCCGCCCTCCAGCGCTCGCGCTGCTCCACCACCTCCGACAGCCTCCCCACCTTCTGGCTCGTACTCACCTCGCGCCCCTCAGCTCGCCCAGCAGCTCGTCCCGCGCCACCGTCGCCGTGCCCAGCTTCTGCACCGCCAACGACCCCGCCACGTTCGCCAGCCGCGCCGCCGCTCCAAAGCTCCCCCCAGCCGCCAGACCCAACGACAAGGCCGCGATCACCGTGTCCCCCGCCCCCGTCACGTCCACCGCTTCCTTCGCTCCGTGCACCGGGATCTTGTCCACCCCTCCCGCCGCATCGAAGAGCGCCATCCCGTGCCGGCCCCGCGTCACCAGCAGCGCCTCGCACTTCAACCGCCGCACCACCTCGTGCCCCGCCTCCACCAACTCCTCCTCCGTCCTCAACGGCCGGCCCACCAGCGCCTGCAGCTCCGGCTCGTTCGGCTTGCACACCGTCACCCCGGAGAACGCCATCAGGCTGTACCGGCTGTCCACGCACACCGGCAGCCCTTCCGCCGCCAGCTTCCGCAGCGCCTCGCGCATCTCGTCCCCCACCACCCCCGCCCCATAGTCCGACACCACCACCGCGTCCGCGTCCTTCGCCGCCTCCTCCACCCTCTTCACCAGCGCTCGTCTCAGCCTCGGCGGCAAGGGGCCCCTCTGCCCCCGGTCCAGCCTCAGCATCTGCTGCCGCGTCGTGCTCAACCCGCCCGCCAGGATGCGCGTCTTCGTCTCCGTCTCCACGCCCCTCGCACTCACCGCGCTCAGCTGGATTCCCGCCTCGTCGAACAGCTTCCGCAGCGCTCGCCCCATCTCGTCCGCCCCCAACACCCCCACCGCCGTCACCTGTCCCGACAGCGACCGCACGTTCGCCGCCACGTTCGCCCCTCCCCCCAGCTTCACCTCCGAGGACTCGTGACGCACGATCAGCACCGGCGCCTCCCGGCTCACCCGGTCCGTCTGGCCGTAGATGTAATGGTCGGCAACCAGATCCCCTACCAGCAGCACCCTCCGGCGCGCGAAAGCCAATGGAAGCTGGGCCAGGGTCGGTATCGCTCGGGCGGGCAGGACGGCAGCCATGGCGGCGCGTTGTCCCACAGCGGCACCCCGTCGACAAGCCGACCTTTTCCTACCCGAGCCCGAGCGCCCGCCGGAGGTGCGACTCTCCCTCCAGCACCTCCACCCCCAACCGCACCGTCCACGCCTCGAAGCCCCCAGGCAACCGCACCAGGTCCTTCTCCGTCGTCACCACCCGCGCTCCCAGGCTCGCCGCCCTCGTGCTCACCTCCCGCAGTTCCCTCCCCGTGAAGCGGTGGTGGTCCGGAAAGAAGGCCGTTCCCCTCACCTCGGTCCCCAGCTCGCCCAGCGTCCTCAGGAAGCCCCCCGGCCGAGCAAGCCCCGCCAGCGCCAACACCGCTCGTCCAGACAGCGTCTCCGGTGGGTGCCGCGTCCCCGACGGGTCCACCCACTCCGTTGGCCGATAGCGCGTCCTCACTCGCGGCGCTGGCAGTGGCGGCAGCTCCGGCCCCGGCACCGACGCGGCTCGCACCCAGAAGAGCGTGGCCCTCTCCAGGGCCGAGAGCGGCTCTCGCAGCGGGCCTCTCGGCAACATCCTCCCGTTGCCAAATCCCACCGCCTCGTCCACCACCACCACGTCCTCGTCCCTCGCCAGCTTCCGGTGCTGGAAGCCATCGTCCAGCAACACCACCTCCAGCCCGAACTCGTCCCTCGCCCGGCGCGCCAGCATCCGCCGATCCGCTCCCACCAGCAGCCTCGCCTCGGGGCAACGGCGCGCCAGCAGCAGCGGCTCGTCCCCTGCCTCCTCCACCGTCGGCAACGGCCCCTTCCCCGTGAACGTGAGCGGCTCCTTCGTGCCCCTCCCGTACCCTCGCGTCAGGATTCCCACCCGCCTCCCCTCCCTCACCAGCAGCTCCGCCAGGTACAGCACCGCCGGCGTCTTCCCCGTCCCCCCCACGTTCAGGTTGCCCACCGACACGACCCGCAGCCCCTCCACCCGCTCCCCTCTCCACAGGCCCGCGTCGTAGAGCGCTCCCCTCAGCCTCACTCCCGCCCCGTATCCCCAGGCCAGCGCCTCCAGCGGCGCCAACAGCGCCCTCCTCCCCCAGGACTCCGCCCTCCCCGGATAGAAGACCCGCTCGATGGCCGTCGGCCCTTCCCGCCTCGGCGCCGGCTCGCTCACCGCTCCTCCCTCGCCTGCGCGTACAGCGCGAGCATGTCCTCCGCGATCCTCGCGTTGCTCGGGTGCGCCACCAGCGCTCTCACCCCAGACTCCGACGCCGCCACCACCGCCTCGGGCGTCGGCTCCTCCACCAGCACGTCCGCCAGCGACGGCAGGTTTCCCTCCGCCACCGCCACCACCCTCACCCCGCAGGCCCTCGCCTGCGCCGCCGCCCTCGCGCTCCAGTCGTTCCCCAGGCCCAGCACCCAGACCTCGTCCAGCGCTCGCAGCCAGCGCGCGAAGGCCTCGCCTCGCTGGTAGCCCGCGAACGTCACCGCCTCCTCCAGCCCCAGCCCTCGCACCTGCTGGCGCACCGCCTCCACCTGCTCTCCATCCCCCACCAGCACCAGCCTCGCCCCCTCGTGCACCCGGCGCAGCCTCGCGAAGGCCTCCACTCCCACCCCGTGCCGCCGTGAGGCCTGGAACGTGGACACCATCCCCATCAGCGGCGCCCCCGTCAGCCCCAGCTCCCTCCGCAACGCCTCGCGCTCCTCCGCCGGCCGGAACATCCCATCCACCAGCGGCGGCAACACCCTCACCCGCCGGCCCAACAGCCGTGTAATCAATGACGACGCCGGCACCGTGTACGCGTCCGCGTACGGCAGCGAGGACCTCAGCGACCTCGGCGCATGCACCGAGCGGATCAGCACCGCACCCCTCGGCCTCGCCCACCTCGCCACCAGGTGGTCGTGCGTGAAGTGCGTGTGCACCACCTCCACGTCCCGGGCCCTCAGCCCGCGCATGTCCTTCCAGATCGCCCACGGCGGGGACTTCACCGACAGCTCCAGTCCTCCCTCGTCCAACAGGCCCAGCGCCTCGAGACGCGGTACCGCCGGCTCCTCCGCCGCGACCTCCTTCCTCCGGCGATCCACCGCCACCGTTACCTCGTGCCCCGCCTCCCGCTGCGCCAGCGCCAGCAACGCCACGTTCTCCGCCGGGCCACTCCAGAACGGACTCGCGAGCAGGTGGAGGATTTTCACGGTCATTCCTACCCTCACCCCGTCCCTCTCCCAGAGGGAGAGGGGAGGATTCGCGCCATCTGATCCACGTTGCGCTGGCTCGCCCCCGATATCTGCCTCACCGTCGTCCTCGCCAGTTCTCCCAACGACGTCACCGTCTCCGGCTTCGCCAACAGCTCCGTCATCACCCGGTACAGCTGGTCCGCGTCCTTCACCTGGATCCCTCCCCTCCCCACCAGCACCTGCACGCTGTCCCGGAAGTTCTCCATGTGCGGCCCGAACAGCACCGGTTTCCCCTGCCCCGCGGGTTCCAGGATGTTCTGGCCCCCTCTCTTCGTGAACGACCCTCCCACGAACACCAGCGTCGCCAGCCGGTACGCCCTCGACAGCTCCCCAATCGTATCCAGCACCACCACCCGCCCTCCCTCCTCGTTCCCCTTCGAGCGCAATCCCGCCCCCAGCCCCGCCTCCCTCGCCAGCGCCACGATCCTCCCCGCCCTCTCGATGTACCTCGGCGCGATCACCAACCGCAGATCCGGGTGCGCCTCCAGCAGCCGCCGGTACACCCCCAGCAGGTGCTCCTCCTCCCCCTCGTGCGTGCTGCCGGCGATCCACACCCGCTCCCCCTCCCTCAGCCCCAGCGCGCTCCGCAGCGCCTCGTCCTCCCTCCCCACGTCCCCCACCGCCAGCGCGTCGAACTTCGTGTTCCCCGTCATGAACACCCGCTCCCTCGGCGCCCCCAGTCCCAAGACCCGCTCCGCCTCGTCCTCTCCCCTCATCAGGAACAGATCCATGTCCCTGAGCGGATTGCCGATCAGCGAGAACAGCAGCCGGTACTTGCCCTGGTGCGCCGGCGAGAAGCGCCCGTTCGTCAGCGCCACTCGCACCCCCGCCCTCCTCGCCGCACGGATGAGGTTGGGCCAGATCTCCGTGTACTCGAGCACCAACAGGTCCGGCTGGATGGCCCGCACCGCCCTCCTCGTGGCCCCCCACAGGTCGTACGGCGCGTACACCACCCCGTCCACCTGCTTCGCCAGCCGCTCGCGCCCCATCATGTAGCCCGAGTTCGTCATCGTGGAGAGCACGATGCGGCATCCCGGAAAGCGCGCCCTCAGCGGGCCGAACATCGGCGAGAGCGCCAGCAGATCTCCCGCGCTCGCCCCGTGCATCCAGATCGTCGGCCCGGGCCCTCGCGCCGGCAGCTCCCCCCGCGCGTAGAAACCGAGCCGCTGCCTCAGCCCGTGCCGCGTCTTGCGGTGCAGCGACAGCACCGGGAAGAGCACCGCGAAGAGCACATAGCTGGCGAGGACATAGAGGAGTCGCATGGGAGCTCGGGCCGCGGACCCTCTACCAGATGCCCCCTCGCCCCGCAGCACACACCACCGCCCCCTCCATTCCCCCCACTCACGGACAGAACGTCATCTTCTCACCTTTTGTGAAAACGTTAAAAACATAATTTATCAGTAATCCTTGAAATCATTGGAGTCATTTGGCACACTGCTTCCCGTCTCTGAGGCAACAGAGACACAGGAGGCAGCACAGTGGAGAATCGGATCCGCGGAGTCATTGGAATCGCGGCCCTGTCGATGATGATGGGCGCCTGCAACGAGAACACCGCCCCTGCGGGCGACAAGCCGGCGGGTGTGCGGACGCTGGCCTCGGCCCTGGGCAACAACAACATCGTGGACGCCGAGAAGGACGGCACCGCCCGGTTCATCACCGGCGAGCTGGGCACCCTGCCCGCGTCCCTGTCCGCCGAGGCCGCTCTCACCGCGGACCTGGGCCCCGCGCTGGCGAGCATCGCGCCCCAGTTCAAGCTCGACCCGTCCAACCTCATCCTCAAGCGCGCCTACGCCGATGCGCAGGGCGACCTGCACTACCGCTATGGCGTGCTCCACAACGGGCGGGCCATCATTGGCGGCGAGCTGCGCCTGCACGCGCGTGCCGGGAAGATCTTCGCGGCCAACACCAACGTCCGTGGTGACCTGGTAGGCCCCGAGAAGGCGTCCGTGGCCCCCGAGGCCGCCATCAGCGCCGCCGCCGAGGACCGTCTGGCCCCCCAGTCCCCCAGCGTCGCGGGTGAGCCGTCGCTCTCCTACTTCCGCGCTGGCGACAAGCTGGTCCTGGTCTACGAGGTCCGCCAGACCGGTACGCAGGCCGACGGCACCCCGGTGGACGACTCGGTGCTGGTGAATGCCATCGACGGCTCGGTCGTGGAGCGCATCCCGCACATCCACACCGCCCTGAACCGCAAGCTGTACGACGGCAAGACCCTCTCCACCCTGCCGGGCACCCTGACGCGCTCCGAGGGTGAGGCGGCGGTCGCCGACACCGTGGTCAACACCAACTACGACCACCTCGGCACGGTCTACAGCTGCTACAGCACCCTGTTCGCCCGTGACTCGATCAACAACGCGGGCGCCACCCTCATCAGCACGGTGCACCACCGCGTCAAGTACGTGAACGCCTTCTGGGACGGCACCCAGATGGTGTACGGCGACGGCGACAACGTCACCGCCACCAACCTGGCCAACTCGCTGGACGTGACCGCCCACGAGCTGACCCACGCGGTGACGGACAACGAGTCGGACCTCATCTACTCGGGTGAGTCCGGCGGCCTCAACGAGTCCATGTCCGACATCTTCGGCGCCGTGTGCGAGTGGTACGGCGACGGCAAGGTCGTCAGCGACCGCACCTGGCTCATCGGCGACGACGTGTGGACCCCGGCCACCCCGGGCGACGCGCTGCGCTACATGGCCAACCCCACGCAGGACGGCGACTCGCTGGACTACTACCCGGACTACGCCTCGGGCGTGGACGTGCACTACAGCTCGGGTATCTCCAACCTGGCCTTCTACCTGCTGAGCCAGGGCGGCACGCACCCGAAGGGCAAGACCACCCAGGCCGTGGCGGGCATCGGCATCGAGAAGGCCGCGCGCATCTTCTACAAGGCCAACGCCGACATCATGACGCCGAGCACCACGTTCGAGCAGGCCAAGGTGGCCACCGAGCAGGCCGCTCAGCAGCTGGGCTACGACGCGGCGACCATCGCCTCCGTCTCCAACGCCTGGAAGGCCGTGGGCGTGGGCGTGCCCGTGCCTCCGCCGGTCAACACCCCGATCGAGAAGAACGTGCCGGTGACCGACGTGGCCGGCGCCAAGGGCTCCAAGCAGTACTACAGCTTCACGGTGCCCGAGGGTGCCACGGACCTGACGGTCAGCATCGCTGGCGGCACGGGTGACGCGGACCTCTACGTGCGCTTCAACAACGCGCCGACCACCACCCAGTACGACTGCCGTCCCTACAAGTCCGGCAACGCGGAGACCTGCACCTTCGCCGCTCCGTCCCAGGGCACCTGGTACGCGCTGCTCAACGGCTTCAGCGCCTACACGGGCGTGACGCTGTCGGTGACCTGGAAGGGCGGCTACGTGCCCATCGAGGAGGGTGTGAAGCTCTCCGGTCTCTCCGGTGTCGCTGGCTCGGACCAGGTCTACAAGCTGCCGGTGGTGACCTCCACGAAGGCCAATACCCGCACCGACCTGTTCGTGATCATCTACGGCGGCAAGGGCAACGCGGACCTCTACGTGCAGCACGGCTCGGCCCCCAAGGCGTACGAGTACGAGTGCCGCGGCGTGAGCGAGCACAACCTGGAGATCTGCCGCATCAAGGGCGTGCGCGACGGCAACTACTACATCCAGGTCTTCGGCGCGAAGGGCGGCTACGAGGGTCTCAACCTGGTGGGCAAGACCAACACGGTGCGCGTGCGCCCCGGCCACTACGACCGGGATGACTTCGGTCTCGGTGATCTCATCGGCCTGGGCATCAACATCAACGACTGATCGCAGCTGACACGGGTCCGGGGGCGAAGCGTGGCTCCCGGACCCGGATTCACCCTCGGGTGACAAGGGACACCGCGCCGATGCTGGGCGGCGCGGGGTTCCCAACCTGAAGGGGCTGTACCAAGAACGGCTACTCCCGTGTGTTTCGGGGGTGGCCGTTCGACTTTGCGGGACACGGGGCTCGGCAACGGTGGGGAGCACGGGGATGCTTACCCTCACCCTTTCCCTCTCCCAGAGGGAGAGGGGTTGATGCACGGTGTCAGTTGCTTCTCGGGAGCACTCTCACCGGGCTCGGGACGATCCAGGGGCGCCATGTCGTCCCGAAGAAGCTCCCCGGCGCCCTCGCCCAGACCTCCACCTGCACCGCTCCCTCCTCCACCAGTTCCACCGACCGGCCATCCGGTCTCAGCCTCCCCGACCCCCACACCTCGATTCGCACCTGCTCTCCCGCCTCCGGGGGGAGTCGCACCGTGAGCACCTGGCCCACTCGGGCCTCCCGGCTCTCCGCTTCCAGGCCCTCCAACGCGAAGCCCTCGGGTTCGCCCAGCGCCCGGAAGGCGCACACCGCCCCTCCACTCGCGAGCCCCTTCACCACCACCTCGGCCGCCGCATGTGCATCCTCGGGCAGCACCCCAGGTGGCTCCCCCTCCGCGGGCGGCAGGTACACCGCCAGCGCCCGGAAGACATCCTCGTAGCGCGGCAGTCCGTGCGCGTCGTGCGAGCACAACGCCACGCGCGGCTTCTCCCGCTCGAGCTCCAGCAGCCGCGCCGTGGACCCGGGTTGTGGCTCGACCAGCATCATCACCCCGTGCACCGCCTGGCCGAAGGACGCCCCCACCGCCGGCAACAGCCGGCTGAACGGGTGGCTCAGCGCCTCCCGGAAGAACGTGTCCGCGGAGTAGAGCTCGAAGCCATCGGCCCGCCTCGCGGCCTCCTCGTGCCGCCACGGGTTGCGCTCCTGCACCGGGTGGGCGAGCACGCTCACTCCTCCCGCCTTCTCCACCGCCGCCTCCGCCTCCCCTCCGTCCATCCACGGCCGCACGCCCTCCAACGGGCGCTTCATGCCGAACGCCACGAGGTGGCCGTGGTCCGTCGAGATCTCCACGCCCGGCACCAGCAACACCCCGTCCATGAAGACGGGCTCGCGCGGTGCGAAGTCGTTGTGGTCCGTGAGCACCACGAAGCGCAGGCCCGCCGCCTTCGCCGCCGCGGCCACCTCCTCCACCGTGCCCCGCCCGTCCGAGCGCGTCGTGTGCACGTGGAAGGCCCCTCGCACCCACTCCGGCGCCCCCTCGTGGGGCGGCACCACCGGGTACTCCGCGAAGGAGGCCGCCAGGGTGAAGAACCCCGCCACCCCCAACAGCAGCAACACCAGCCCCAGCAACGCCCGGAGCAGCTTCCCCACCACCACCGCGGGCTTCACGCCGCGCCCCGCTCCGGCGCCGCCGTCTGCAACGCCCACAGCCGCGCGTAGCGGCCTCCCTCCTTCAGCAGCTCCGCGTGACTGCCCCGCTCCACCACCCGCCCCGCCTCCACCACGCACAACACGTCCGCGTCCACCACCGTCGACAGCCGGTGCGCGATGACCAGCGCCGTGCGTCCCGGCAGCACCGCCGCCAGCGCCGCCTGCACCTCGCGCTCGCTCTCCGGATCCAGGCTGCTCGTCGCCTCGTCCAGCACCAGCACCGGCGCCCTCGACAGCACCGCCCGCGCGATGCACAGCCGCTGCCGCTGCCCTCCGCTCAGCTTCACGCCCCGCTCGCCCACCCGCGTGTCATACCCCTCCGGCAGCGCCCGGATGAAGCCGTCCGCGTTCGCCACCCGCGCCGCCGCCTCCACCTCCTCGCGCGTGGCGTCCGGCCGCGCATACCGCAGGTTGTCCAGCACGCTGCCCGAGAAGAGCAGCGGCTCCTGCGTCACCAGCGCGAACTTCGCCCTCACGCTCGCCGCCGTGTAGCGGTCCACGTCCACCCCGTCGAAGAGGATCCTCCCCTCCTGGGGGCGCTCGAAGCGCAGCAGCAGGTTGGTGAGCGTGCTCTTGCCTCCACCGCTCGGCCCCACCAGCGCCACCACCTTCCCCACCGGCAGCTCCAGCGTCAGCCCGTCCAGCGCCCGCCGCTCTCCATACGAGAAGCGCACGCCCTCCACCTGGATGCCCTTCTCCAACGCCGGCGCGGCCGTGGCCCCCGGCATGTCCTCCACCGGGTGCTTCTGGTCCAACAGCGCGAAGAGCCGCTCTCCCGCCGCGCCCGCCTGCATCGCGAACTGCGTCACCCGGCCCAGGTCCTTCACCGGCTGGTACACCAGAATCACCGCCGTGAGGAACGACAGCAGGGACTCGGGCTCCATCGCGTGGGTGGCCGCCGCGTAGGCCAGCGCTCCCGCGAGCGCCGCCGCCGCCAGCACCTCCATCACCCCGGGCACCCCGCCCCGCGCCCACGCGGCCTTCACCAGGGCCCGCTCGTGCGCCGTCGCGTGCGCCGAGAAGCGCGCCAGCTCCGCCGCCTGCCCGTTGAAGGCCTGGATGGTGCGCATGCCGCCCAGCCCCTCCTGCAGCTGCCCCGCGAGGTGGCCCAGTTGCACCTGCCCCTCGCGCGTGCCCTTCAGCGCCTTGCGCGTCAGCCTCGAGGCCGGCAGCGCCGCCAGCGGTAGCACGCACAACATCACCCCGCCGAGCATCGGACTGAGCGACAGCGCCACGCCCGCCAGCACCACCACCTGGAACGAGTCGCGCAGGTACGAGCCCACCGTGTACATGGCGGCCACCTCCACCGCCTGCACGTCCGCGGAGAAGCGGCTGAGCAGATCTCCCATCCGCTCGCGCGCCAGCTGCGCCGGAGACAGCGAGGTGAGGCGGATGAAGAGCGCCTTCCTCACGTCCGCCGCCACCTTCTGGGCGAAGTAGCCCATGAAATAGAACTGGCCGAGGTACCCCACGCCCTTCAACACGCCCACCGTCACCACCACCACCGGGAAGCCCCAGAGCGCGGCCTCGCGCGGGAGGCTCGACAGCCAGGGCACCGGCTGCGCGCCCCCGAAGCCCTCCGAGCCACCCGACAGCAGGAAGCGCAGCGCCGGCCCCATCAGGTACGCGTACGCCCCCGTGGCCAGGCCCACCACCGCCATGCACGCGAAGGCCGCCACCAGCACGCCCACGTGCGGCCGGGCGAAACCCAGCAACCTCCACAACGACTTGTGCATCACCGACCTACTTTGCGCAGCGCGGCCTTCGCGAGCTTCGCGTTGGGGTTGAGCTCGAGCACCTTCAGCAGCTTCTTGCGAGCCCCGGATTCGTCACCCATCTCGCTATCGATGATGGCCGAGATGATGATCGCCCGCTCCAGGTACGGGTTGAGCGAGAGCGCCTTGCGGAGCACCTTCTGCGCCGCCTTCGCCCGGTCCTCGCGCGGCCCCGTTCCCGCCAGGAACGTGGCCCATGCCAGGTACGAGTAATACTCGGGCTCCTGCGGGTTGAGCGTCACCGCCTCCTCGAAGTGGATGAGCGCCGAGCGGTACTGCTTGCGCTTCAGCGCCGCCTCTCCGCGCCGCAGGATGATCTCCGCGTCCACGTTCACCGTGGTGGAGCGCCCCACGTCCATGCGCGACATGAGGTACTGCAGGTACGCCTTGCGCTTCTCCTCCACCGACAGCACCCGGTAGGCCGCCGACAGCTTCTCCTGCACCGAGTCCAACAGGTCCTTCGTCTCCGAGGTGTCGAACTCGGCGTAGCTGTCCGGATGGAAGCGCGTGGCGAGCTCGTGGTAGGCGCGCTCCACGGCCTCGGAGTCCGCGGCGATGTCCAGCCCCAGGCAGCGGAAGTAGCTGCCGGTGATGATCTTCACCGCGCCCTCGCGCAAGGACGCCTCCGTCTCCGGCGGCAGCGGCTTGCGCTTGCGCGGAGCGATGGACTCCGGCACGGCCACCACCTCGCCCGGTCCGGTCGCCACCGGCGTCGGGGAGAAGCCCACGCAGCCCGTCAGCTTGAGGAACCACAGCAGCGAGTACCCGCGCCGCAGATCTCCCCGCCCGTGCGCCAGCAGGTCTCGCAGCGCGATGCGCCCGTTCACCTGCATGGCGATCTTCAGGTCCTCCGTGTTCATCCCCAGCGCGCCCAGATCCCTTCCGAACTCGGGCGTGCGCACCGGGAACTCCGCCTGGTGCGAGCGCAGCGGGGCCGCCATCACCTTCAGCGGCAGGGCCCGCCGTGCCCCATCCAGGATCGGCGCCAGCGCCGGCGTCTCCACCGTGGCCACCTCGGCCTGGAACTCCTCGCCCGGGTAGAAGGCGTAACGGCCCTCGCGCATGCCGATGACCTGGGCCAGCCGATCGCTCGTGTATTCGCGCAACAGTTGGAGCAGCTCCTCGCCCGCCGCTTCCACGCCGGCCTCGGCCAGTGCCGCGCCAATGCGCAGGCCCGAGCCCAGCGCCTGCACCACCCGCTCCGCCTGCACCTCCGTCACCACCTGACGCTGCAGCAGGTAGTTGGGCAGCGCGTCCTGTCTCGCGCTGGAGTCGTAGTTCACCGCGCCGCCCCGGGCGAAGAAGACCCGCCGCGTGAGATCGCGGTACGCCACCACCAGCACGCCATCGCGGCGCAGCCGGTACAGCGACACCAGCAGCGCCGGCAGCGGGAAGCCCTTGAGCTCCCCGCTCACCACCGCCGGGCGCGCCAGCATGGCCCGCACGCCCTTGAGCGGGACTTCGTTGCGCGTGGAGCTGGTCGCCAGCGACTGCAGCTTGCCCACCAGCTCGCCCGGCTTGAGCGGGTCCGCCACGTAGGCGTTCACCTTGAGATCCAACACCGCCGCCACCCCGCGCGCCCGGCCCAGGTGCCCCTTGTCGATGGCCACGATGGGCACGCGCGCCCCCTGGCTGTGGTTGCGGATGAGGTGGCCCACGTGCGCCCCGTCCAGGCGCGGCATGTCCACGGCCACCACCACCATGTCGGGGTTGTCGGCGACGAAGTGCTCCATCGCCGAGCCGGGATCGCTCACCGCACGCACGGTGAACCCGGCCTGAGACAGCAACCCGGTGAGGTGCTCCAGAGTGGGCGGATGGCTCTCGGCCAGAAGAAGCGTCTTCAAGGGCCGCCGAGTGTACACATTCGGCCCGCGTGCATCAGTCAGGAATCTCGTCCGCTCGCCCTCCAGCGCGCCCTCACCCGGCGACGCGACTCGCCCGGCTGCCCGGCGAGTGGAGGGCCTTCTCTCCGGGAGTGAAAGACTTCAAGCAGGCCGTCTCCACGAGCGGGGCGCGGCCTCCTTGAAGCGGCACCGGACCGCCCCCACCTTGGCGGTGGAGGTGCCCCATAGCCCAGGAAAAATCCGACGTCTTCGAGAGAGAGGGAAAGAGGCGAAGCGAGACCTCCAACGGCACGCCCGGACGAGCGAGAATCCGAAGCATCCCGGCGAGGCCACCTCCCCCGAATACGAGGGCACGGAGCCGAGCGACTGAGCGACGAGGTCCCGATGAAGGCGGAGACGACGTGGCGTGGCTACACCCTGCGGCGGGCCCGGCCCGATGAGCTGACCAGGTTGCCGGAGCTCGAGCACCTCGCCGCGCAACAGTTCCTCCAGTCGGCACATCCCTTCATCGCCCAGGCGGACGCGCAGACACCCGAGCAGCTGCGCGAGTACCAGCGACAGGGCGGCGCGTGGGTGGCCGTCGCGGCGGACGGGGAGGTCGCGGCCTTCGCCCTCTGCAAGGAGGTGGATGGCACGGCCTACCTCGCGGAGATCGACGTGCACCCGGCCCATGCGCGACAGGGACTGGGCCAGGCCCTCTTCGAAATGGTGAGGCAGTGGGCGCGAGAGGAAGGCTACCGGACCCTGCTGCTCACCACCTTCCGCGACGTGCCCTGGAACGCCCCCCTCTACGAGCGCTGGGGCTTCCGCGTCATGCGGGACGAGGAGGTGGGCCCCGGCCTGCGCGCCATCCGCGAGAACGAGACGCGCGCGGGATTACCCGCCGCGAGCCGTGTCTGCATGGTGCTCGCACTGGACACGCCGCCCCTGGCGTGACGGCCTTGGAGAGGCTCACTCCCAGAAGATGTCGAACTCACAGTCGAGCAGCCCCGTCTGTCGCCCGATCACCTTCACGGGGCGCAGGTGCTCCGAGCCGAGCACCGCCAGCATCAGTCCCTCGTGGAACGGACAGGGCATGAGCACACGCTTCAGGGTGATACGGGCGCTCGTCGGCCCCCTCCACGCCAGCGTGTGCTCGCCGAAGCTCACCGAGACCCGGTAGGCCGTGAACACGGCATCCAGACGGCTCCGCATGTCCCCCGTGTTCATCATCGCCAGGGCCTTGCCCGCCGCGGAGCCCTGGAGGTCCACCATCGCCTGCTTCCCGAGCGCTCTCAGCGCCTCCTCGACAGTTCCGTACCGCTCCGCCAGGGGCAACAGCACGGTGGAGACCATCCGGAGGTACGTGACGATGGGATAGCTGAAGAAGTCGACGAACTTCTCCTCGCCCCCCGCGGCCAGGCAGCGCCGCAGCTGCTTCTCGCAACCGAGTCCTCGTGCGAACCGCAACAGACCGTTGCAGAACATGCCGCGAAGGGTGTCCTCCGGCCTCACCATGGAGATCCGCCGCGCGAAGTCCCGTGCCCAGAACTCCGCGGACCGACCCACCACCGCAGCCTCGCTGTCCTGCAACATCGGTCGCCCCCTCTGTCGCGATTCAGAAAGCACGATCACAGCCAATTCCGGATCAACCAGACGCACAGGGAAACGCTTCCATGTCTGGACCCAGAAGTCGATCCCACCCCCCGGCGACCGGGGGAGATGCCCCTTACTCCTTTTTTCTCAGAACACAAGAACCAAGAGCCAGGGTCAGCCTCGCGCGACTCGTGAGCGCCTGACACATCTGAGGAGGCCCCTCACGAGCGCCCATGCCCTCCTCTTCCCAGTACATGCGACGGGTCTTCCTGCTCCTCCTGCTGAGTGTGTCCTTCGCCGCCCAGGCGGCCGAGGTGACTCCCGAGTCCTTCCTCGTCACGCACAACGCACAGGCGGTGCGGCTGAACCAGACAGCCATGAGTGTGCTGCTGGGTTGGGCGGTACTGAACATCGGCACCGGCACGGCGGGGCACTTCGCCACCCAGGGCGAGACCCAGGCCTTCTTCCAGGCCAACGCGGCCTGGAACGTGGTGAACCTGGCCATCGCGGGCTTCGGCCTCCACGGGCAGCTCACGGCCACGCCGGAGACGTGGGACCTGGCGCGCAGCCTGGCCGAGGGCCAACAGATGGAGAAGGTGCTCCTGCTCAACGTGGGACTGGACGTGGGCTACATCGCCTTCGGAGGATTCCTGCTGGAGCGCGGACTGCACAGGGACTCGGCGAGGCTGCGCGGGTGGGGCAAGAGCCTGCTGCTGCAAGGCGGCTTCCTGCTGCTCTTCGACGCGGTGCTGTGGGGGCTCAACTGGCGCCTGAATACCCAGCTCACCGCCCGGCTGGTGCCCTCTCCCAACGGCGTGGGGCTCATGCTGACGTGGCCGTGAGCGGCGCTTCGGGTAGGATGCGCGCCGCTTCCCATGTCCCCAGCCCCCCAGATTCTCGTCGTGGCCGGCGAGGCGTCCGGTGACGCCCACGCCTCCGAGCTCGTCGCCGCCCTCAAGGCCCGCCGTCCGGACCTCACCTTCTTCGGCATGGGAGGCTCGCGCCTCGCCGCCCAGGGCGTGGAGCTCCTCTACGGCGCCCACGAGGTCAACGTCATGGGCATCACCGAGGTGCTGCCCAAGATTCCACGCATCCTCCAGGTGATGGGCGGGCTGGCCCAGGCCGCCGCCGAGCGCCGCCCCGCCTGCGCCATCCTCGTGGACATCCCCGACTTCAACCTCCGGCTCGCCGCCCGCCTCAAGAAGCTCGGCATCCCCGTCGCCTACTACGTCTCGCCGATGATCTGGGCCTGGCGCCGCGGCCGGGTGAAGACGATCGCGAAGCTCGTGGACCGGATGCTCTGCATCCTCCCGTTCGAGGAGGACTTCTACCGCGAGGCCGGTGTCGCCGCGCGCTACGTGGGCAGCCCCGTGGTGGAGCAGATGCCCTCCCCCGCCAGCGCCGCCGCCTTCCGCCAGAAGCTCGGGCTGCCCGTGGAGACGCCCACCCTGGCCCTGCTGCCCGGCAGCCGCATGAGTGAGATCCGCCGCATCCTCCCCGCCATGGTGGGTGCCGCGAAGCAGCTGGTGGCCGAGCGCCCCGGGCTCCAGGTCGTGGTGCCGGTGGCGCCCACCATCCCCCGCGAGGAGATCGTCTCCCGCTTCGAGGGCAGCGGCGTGCAACCCGTGCTGGTGGAGGGCAAGGCCCCCGAAGTCGTGGGCGCCAGCGACGCGGCCATCGTGGCCTCGGGGACGGCGGCCCTGGAGGCGGGGCTCATGCAGCGCCCCTTCGTGGTGGTGTACCGCGTCTCGCTCGTCACCTACCTCGTGGGCCGGCTGATGTTGAAGGTGGCGCACGTGGCCCTCGTCAACCTGCTGGCCGGCCGCCGCGTGGTGCCCGAGCTCCTCCAGGGCGACATGACACCCGAGCGCATCGCCAGCGAAATCCGCCGCCTGTGGGTGCCAGGCACACCACGCGAGGAGATGCTCCAGGGGCTGGAGGAAGTGCGCACCCGGCTCGGGGAGCACGGAGCCGCCGGCCGGGCGGCCGAGTCGGTGCTGGAGCTGCTCCCCCCCGCCGCGAAAGTCTAGAGGCGGACACCACGCCGCTCTGCTATGTCCCGCCGCGCGATGAATCCAGCGCTGGTTTGCATCCCCACCTACAACGAGCGGGACAACCTCGAGCCCATCACCCGAGCGGTGCTCGCGGCCGATCCTCGCGTGGACATCCTCGTCGTCGACGACAACTCCCCGGATGGGACGGGGAAGCTGGCCGACGAGCTGGCGGCGAAGGAGCCGCGCATCCGCGTCCTGCACCGCGAGAAGAAGCAGGGCCTGGGGCGTGCCTACCTCCATGCGTTCCGCGTGGCGCTCGACGCGGGCTACACGTACATCCTCGAGATGGACGCGGACTTCAGCCATGACCCGCGCTACCTGCCCACCTTCCTGGACACGGCGCAGGGCGGCGCGGACCTGGTGCTGGGCTCGCGCTACGTGAGCGGCGGCGGCACCGTGAACTGGGGCGTCGGCCGGAAGATCATCAGCCGGGGCGGCTCGCTCTACGCGCGCTCCATCCTGGGCGTGGGCACGAGGGACCTGACCGGCGGCTTCAAGTGCTTCCACCGGCGGGTGCTGGAGTCCATCGACCTGGAGGCGGTGAAGAGTACCGGCTACGCGTTCCAGATCGAGCTCACCTACCGCACCCTGAAGAAGGGCTTCACGGTGAAGGAGATCCCCATCGTCTTCGAGGACCGCCGCGTGGGGCAGTCGAAGATGAGCCGGAAGATCTTCCTCGAGGCCCTGACGATGGTGTGGAAGCTGCGCCTCACGGTGTAGAGGGGCGTATGTCCGAGCAGCTGTCCTTGTTCCTCGTGTCGCTCCCGGCGGTCCTCTTCGTGGTGGATCCGATCGGCGTGGTGCCCATCTTCCTGGCGATCACCGCGGGTGACTCGGAGGAGAAGATCCGGAGCACGGCACGGCGCGCGTGCGTGGTGGCGTGCTCGCTGCTGATCTTCTTCGCCATGTTCGGCGGCATCATCTTCAAGGTGTTCGGCGTGTCGCTGGGCGCCTTCCGGGTCGCGGGCGGCATCCTGCTGCTCATCACCGCGCTGGACATGCTGAGGGCGAGGCCCTCGGAGACGCGCACCACGCCGTCCGAGACACAAGAGAGCGTGAAAAAGGAAGACGTGGCGCTGGTGCCGCTAGCGATGCCGCTGCTGGCGGGCCCGGGCGCCATCGCCACGGCCATGGTGCTGATGGCCCGTGGCGGGGATGATCTGCTGTCGGCCGTGCCCGTGCTGGTGGCGATCGTCCTCACCTTCGTGACGAGCTACTTCGTGCTGCGCGCCGCCGGCTTCGTGCAGCGCGTGCTCAAGCAGTCGGGCGTGGCCATCCTCGAGCGCGTGATGGGGCTCATCCTCGCGGCCATCGCGGTGCAGTTCATCGCGGACGGAGGCAAGGACCTGCTCCGGGAGAAGGAGGAGCCGGTCCAGACGTCTCAGAGGCCCGAGGCGACCCAGCCGCCGCCGTCCCTGCTCACCGCGCCCTTGGCCTCTCCGCCCAGCGACAGCTCGTTGGGGGCCGCGAGCTGAGCGTCGTAGATGTAGCCATTGCCCCGGGGCTGGAGGAAGAGCACCACGGCCTTCATGGTGATGTCCTGCACCGCCCTGTAGTTGGGGCCGCCGCACGTGGGATCGCCCTGGAAGAGGCGCTCCAGCATGCCCTGCTCGGGCCGGCGCACGAAGACGAGCACCTGCGCGGGCCCGTCACTCCCCTGCGCCGACAGCTCGGACAGGAGACCCTGCGACACCCGCTCGCGCATGAGCGTCTGGACCAGCTCGCACTTGCCGGCTTCCTCGGTGGGGTTGATGAGGGCCTCCGGCGAGTGCATGCAGCCAGTGGCGGCGAGGGCGATCAGGGCAGGCGGCACGAGTCGCTTCATCCGTCGGAACTCCTTGGAGGGGGACATCACAGCTTCCGCCACTGTGGCGGAAAGGGGGTGGAGGAAAGGGCCGGGGGTTCCACGGCCAGGATGTATTCGGCGCGCCGGTTGCCGGGCTCGTCCGTCTCGTCGGGCGTGGGCACGCGCGGGGACTGCTCGCCGAAGCCCTCGTAGAAGATGGGCAGCTTCAGGCCCTTCTTGCGCAGGTAAGCCGCGATGCCCCGGGCGCGCTTCAGGGACAGCTCCCGGTTGGCCGCCGTCTCCCCCACCGTGTCGGTGTGCCCGAGGATGTAGAGGCGCATCTGCGCCAGGCGGCCGTAGCGAGACACCGCGTCGGCGATGAGCGCGTGGCTGGCGTCCAGCTTGCGCCGCTCCCCCGCGGGCACCTCGGCGCTGCCGGAGGGGAAGTTGATCTCCTCGTGGGGAATCTCCACCCGCCAGGGGAAGAGGTCCACGATGCTGTAGAACTCCGAGGTGTCGAAGGCCTTGATCGAGATGCTCAGCACCCGGCCCTCCGCCGCTGGCCACTTCACCTCGAGCGGCGTGCCCGCGGGAGCGTTCTGGAAGGGCACCTCGCCGTCGAAGGCCTTCTCGCCGGTGTCCATCAGCACCGTCACCTGCGCGCGCGAGGCGGGCCGGGACAGCCTGAAGCGCAGCTTGCGCCCCGCCACGTCCACGTCCTCCGGCGCCACCGTCAGCTGGGGAGGCCCGAGCAGCTCCGTGTCGAAGGACAGCGGCATCGAGGCCTCCTGGGAGTCCGGGAAGCGCACCACCAGCTCGCCCTCGTAGTGGAAGCGGCCCTCGGGCTGCTCCAACGAGAGGGTGCGCGTCACGCCCGGCTCGCCGCCGCCCTTCACCCGCACCTCGTGGCCGTCACCCCGCTTCAGCTTCAGCTCGAAGCCGGCGATGGGCTCCTCGATGTGCACCTGCAAGGCGGGCAGGCCCTTTCCGACCGCGGCCCGGGGCTGGAGCGACACGCGCACCGCGTCCGCGAGCGCGCACAGGGGAGACAGGGTCAGACACAGCAGG
The DNA here is from genome assembly GCF_016887565.1 of Archangium violaceum. Taxonomy (NCBI): domain Bacteria; kingdom Pseudomonadati; phylum Myxococcota; class Myxococcia; order Myxococcales; family Archangiaceae; genus Archangium; species Archangium violaceum. The sequence continues at coordinate 4,853,328 of NZ_CP069396.1, read as the reverse complement.
AGCAGGCGGGTGTTCATGCGGGGTGGTCACCTCCGGGCCGAGGCACACCCTGTCCGGGCCGCGCCCCTCGTGCAACGCGAACCCGGGTCGGGTCCCGGAGCAGTGTCCGGAACAGGCCCTTGGGCTGCGAGCATTCCACACAGGGCCAAGGATTGACGACCCTCCTCGTGGGCCTCTCCCTGGACGGCGGGGAGGCAGGCACTCGTGGGCGGACGGGAGGGCCTCAGGACACGCCGACGAGGGTGATGCCCACCTTGTCGGCCGCCCGGAAGAGCTCCGGCGCGTCCAGCAGCACCGTCTTGCCCGCCTCCAGCGCGAGCACCTTCGCCCCCACCTCCTGCATGACCTCCAGGGTGCGAGGCCCCACCGCCGGCAGGTCGAACCGCAGGTCCTGCCCCGGCTTGCAGCGCTTCACCACCACGGCCCCCGCCCCGCCGTACTTGCCGCCCCGGCGGATGGCCTCGTCCGTGCCCTCCACGGCCTCCAGCGCGAGCACGTGGCCACCCCGCACCACCACCGTCTGCCCCACGTCCGCCTGGCCCAGCAGCAGGGCCACCTCGCGCCCCAGCGCCACGTCCTTCTCCTGCGCCGCGTTCAGCACGGGGCCCGCCAGGTGGCCCGCGGGGCACAGCGCCTGCGCCAGCCAGTCCGTGGGGGCCACGATGGTGATGCCATGGGACTCGAAGTAGTCCGCCACCGCGCGCAGCAGCGCGTCGTCCCGGAAGCTGCGCAGGCGGGAGATGATGCGCACCGCGCCCAGGTCCGGCCTCGCCTCCGTGAACGCGCGCACCCGGCCGATCCCTCCGGCCATCGCCGCCCGCTTCACGCCCGCCTTGGAGAAGGCGCGGACGATGCGGTCCACCTGCCCCAGCCGGACCCACGTCAGCTCGGCGACCTCGGCCTCCAGGGCCGGATCCGCCTCGCCGCGATGGGCGACAGCGACCACCTCCAGCCCCTGCTCCCGGGCCGCGCTCGCGAACAGGAAGGGCAACCGTCCGTTGCCCGCGATGAGGCCGATGCGCTCCACGGTCACGTCAGCGCGTCAGGCCGCGCTTGCTCTGGCTGATGAAGTCCACCAGGTAGTCGATCTCCGGGTGGCCGCCCATGTCCGTCTTCAGCCGGGCCAGGGCCTCCGCCAGCTGCAGCTTCGAGCGGAAGAGCACCTTGTAGGCCTCCTTGATGCGGCCGATCTGCTCCTCGTTGAAGCCGTGCCGCTGAAGGCCCACCACGTTGAGGCCGGCCAGCTCCGCCCGGTCTCCCTGCGCCGTGCAGTACGGGGGCACGTCCATGGTCACCATGGAGCCACCCGCGATGAAGGCGTGCTTGCCCAGCCGGGTGAACTGGTGCACCGCGGACAGGCCTCCGAGGATGACGAAGTCCTCCACCTGGACGTGCCCGGCCAGCGCCACGCTGTTGGCCACGACGCAGCCGTTGCCCACCAGGCAGTCATGGGCCACATGGCTGTAGGCCATGAAGAGGTTGTTGTTGCCCACCCGCGTCACGCCGCCCCCACCGACCGTGCCGATGTTGAGCGTGGCGGACTCGCGGATGGTGTTGCCGTTGCCGATGATGAGCTGGGTGTCCTCGCCCGCGTACTTCAAATCCTGCGGGGCCCCGCCCACCGAGGCGAACGGATGGATGACGTTGCGCTCGCCCAGCGTGGTGCGACCGTCGATGACGACGTGGGGGCCCACGCGTGAGCCCGCGCCAATCGTCACCTTCTCGCCGATGACGGCGTAGGGGCCGACCTCCACCGTCTCGTGGAGGCGAGCACCGGGATGGACCACCGCCGTGGGGTGAACCTGCGCCATGGTGAGCCTCCTCGCCTGCTCAGGACGCCTCGGGCTCCGAGCCGCCCGTGTCCTTGTTCTTGTCCTTGTCCACCACGGTGGCCATGAACTCGCCCTCGGCCACCCTCACCCCGTCCACCGTGGCCGTCCCCTTCGTCTTCCAGATGGCGCCCTTGTGGCGGACCACCTCGACGGTCAACAGGAGGCGGTCTCCCGGCACCACCGGCTTGCGGAAGCGGGCGCCATCCACGCTCATCAGGTACGACACCATCTTCGTGGGGTCCATCTGCGCCGTCTTGTAGGCGAGGATGGCCGACACCTGCGCCATCGCCTCCAGGATGAGCACCCCCGGCATCACCGGGTGACCGGGGAAGTGGCCGTTGAAGAAGGGCTCGTTCATCGTGACGTTCTTGTAGGCCGTGATCTTCTGGCCCGGAACGATCTCCACCACCCGATCCACCAGAAGGAACGGATAGCGGTGGGGCAGCAACTGCTGGATCTCCTGGATGTCCATCATCCGCCCTTCTCCTTCTTCTCGAGCGTCTCGACCCTGCGACGCAGGGTACGCACTTCCTTGAGCAGATCGCTGATCTGCCCGAGTGCGGCCGACATGCGCAACCACTCTCTGTGTGGCATGGCCGGGCTGCCGCTCACCACCTGTCCGTCCTCCACGTCGTGCGCCACCCCGGACTGGGCGCCGACCTTGGCCAGGTCTCCCACCCGGATGTGACCCACCACGCCCACCTGCCCCGCCAGGACCACGCCCGTGCCCAGCTCCGCCGAGCCGGACACGCCCGCCTGCGCGCAGATGAGCGACAGCGGGCCCACCTTCACGTTGTGGGCGATCTGCACCAGGTTGTCGAGTTTCGACCCGCGGCCGATGACCGTCTCGCCGATCGTCGCCCGGTCGATGGTGGTGCAGGCCCCCACCTCCACGTCGTCCTCGATGCGGACGATGCCGGCCTGGGGCACCTTGAAGTGCTCCGGCCCGCTCTCGCCCTCCGGGTTGAAGGCGAAGCCGAACCCGTCCGCGCCCACCACGCTCGAGGCGTGGAGGATGACGCGCGCCCCCACCTGACAGTGCTCGCGCACCGTGACGTTGGGGTACAGCAGGCTGTCCTCGCCGATGCTCGCGCCCTCGCCCACGTAGGCGCCGGGGAAGAGCACCGCGCGGGCGCCAACGGTGGCGTTCTTCTCCACCGTGGCACCAGCCATCACCGCCGCCTCCGGGTGCACGCGCGCCTCGGAGTGCACGTGCGCGCCGGGCCGCACTCCCGCCACGTACGACGGCCGGGGGTGGAAGAGGCTGGAGAGCTTCGCGAAGGCCAGGTGCGGATTGACCACCCGCACGAGCGACACGCCCTCGCGGACGTCCGTGTCCGGACCCACCAGCACGGCGGAGGCCCGCGAGGCCTCGTACTGCCGGCGATAGCGCGGGTTGCCGTAGAAGGAGAGCTCGCCAGGCACGGCCTCGGAGAGCCCGTTGAGGCCGGTGATCAACAGGCCGGCGTCTCCGACGAGCTCACCGCCCACATGGGCGGCGAGCTCCCCGAGCCGGCGGGGGGTGGGTGCTTGCACGGGAGAAGGCCTACTTCTTGGGGGCGTCCTTGGCGACCGGGGCGTCCTTCGGAGCGCTGGCCTTGCCCTTGGAGGTGTTGTAGGTGCGGATGACCTCGTTGGTCAGGTCGAACTGGCTGAGGGCGAAGACCAGACCGGAGTCGCGCTTCTCGAAGACCATGCTCAGCCCGTCGCGCTCGGCGATCTTGCCGATGACCTCGTCGATCTTCGCGATGATGGGCTCCATCTCCTTGCGCTCCTTCTCGGCGGCCTCACCGCGGCTCTGCTCCCACTTCTGGGCGAGCTCGTAGACCTTCTTCTGCAGGTCGGTGGCCTTCTGGATGCGCGTCTCCTCGCTCATGGCGCTGGCCTGCTTGTCCAGCGTCTCCTTCTCCTTGCGGAGGGCCTCCTGCTGGGAGTCGATCTCCTTCTGGCGGGACTCCAGCCACTTCTGGAGACGGACCTTGGCGGCCTTGCCGTCATCCACCTCGAGCAGGACGCGCTGGTAGTCCACGTACGCGACCTTCAGGTCGGCGGCCGCGGCCAGGGTCGGCACGGCAAGCGAGAGGGCAAGGGCCAGAACCGACAGTTTGCTTCGAAGCGACATGTGCGACAGCTCCTCGGGGGAAGTTTGAAACTCAGACGTCCCGTTCCAGTCCATCTTCAAACGGCCGTGAAGACGGCCGCTCGTGGACCGGGCGGACGACCTATCAGAAGAAATTGCCGATCGTAAACTCGAACAGGAGGGCCTGGTCTTCCGGACGTTTCGTGAGCGGGATTCCCCACTCGAAGCGCAGGGGACCGACCGGCGAGAACCACCGGAAGCCGAAACCCACCGAGTGGAAGAGCCCCAGGGGCAGGGTCCTGTTCTGGTTGCTCTCGAAGAAGTTCTCGTTGACGGCGAAGGCGTTGCCCGCGTCGTAGAAGAGCACGCCACGGATGCCGGCCTTCTCGACGATGGGGAACTCCAGCTCGACGTTGAGGATGAACTGCTTGTTGCCACCCACGTCGAGCCGCTGGATGGCGGCGTCCGGCGAGGCCGAGCGCGGCGCCAGCAGCGAGGGGCTGATGGTGCGCAGCGCGTAGCCACGCACCGAGTTGATGCCACCCAGGTAGTAGAGCTCCGAGATGGGCAGCGGGCGGTTGGCATCCAGCTGCTGGATGTAGCCGATGGTGGCGTTCGTCTTGAAGACGGCACCCAGGGGCAGCGGGAAGTAGAGGCGCGAGTAGGCCGAGTAGCGGGAGAAGAGGAACGAGCCGCCGAGCCAGCTGGGCGCGTACTCCACCGAGCCGTAGTGGATGAAGCCCTGGGAGGGGAAGAGGCGGTTGTTGCGCTTGTCGTAGGTGACGGACAGGCGCACCGAGCTCGTCACGCCGCTCAGGAAGCGGTTGGCCAACAGCACGCCGCCCAGGCCTTCCGCGGCCTGCACGTTCACGTGCTCCTGCGAGTAGCCCACGTTGACGAGCAGGTCCTCGAGGACCTGGTAGCCCAGGGACAGGCTGCCACCGGTCGATTGGCGGACGAAGTCGTCGTACTCCGCCTCCACCCGGAAGAAGTCCGCGGAGAGCAGGAAGTTGGTGTCCAGGAAGTACGGGTCGAAGAACGACAGCTGGACGAGCGAGCGCAGGCTGGAGATCTGCGCCGAGGCCGACACGCTCTGGCCCCAGCCGAGGAAGTTGTTCTGCGACACCTGGGCCGTGAAGATGAAGCTCTCCACGTTGGAGAAGCCGAGACCCACCTGGAAGGTACCGGTGGCCTTCTCCTTCACCTCCACCTGGATGACGATGGTGTCCGGGCTGCTGCCGGGCTTCTGCGTCACCTCCACCGTCTCGAAGAAGCCGAGCGCCGTGACGCGCTCCTTGCTGCGGCGCACGCCGGTGCCGCTGTAGAGCTCACCCTCGTAGACGCGCAGCTCGCGGCGGATGACCTTGTCGCGCGTCTTGGTGTTGCCGACGACGTCGATGCGCTCGATGGAGACCTGCGGACCCTTCTGCACGTCGAAGGTCAGGTCCACCGTCTTCGTCTCCGCGTTGACGGCGGTGACGGGGTTGATGTTGGCGTAGGCGTAACCACGGTCGTAGTAGACGTCCGTGAACGCCTGGATGTCCTGGCCCAGTTGCGCGCGGCTGAAGTTCTGGCCCGTCGAGGAGCGCATCTGCTTGGCCAGCTCCTCCTTGGACACCACCAGGTCACCGGAGAAGTCGATGTTCCCGATGTTGTAGCGCTCGCCCTCGGTCACCCGGATGGTGATGAAGATGTAGCGCTTGTCGGCGGAGAGCGAGACGGTGGGCTTGTCCACCCGGACGTTGATGAAGCCCTCGTCGTAGTAGGTGGCCTGGATGACGGCCAGGTCGCGCTGGAACACCTCCTCGCGGTAGGTGCCCTCGCCGGTGAGGAAGGAGAGGTAGCCGCCCTCCTTGGTGAGCATCACGTCCTTGAGTCGGGAGGCGGGGACCTTCTCCGCGCCCAGCAGGAGGATGTCCTTCACCATCACCTTGGCGTGCTCGTCGATGTTGAAGATGACATCGACCTGGCCGTTCTCGACGGGGTTGATCTTGTAGTTGACCTCGGCGAGGAAGTAGCCCTTGTCGACGTACTTCTCCTGGATCTTCTTCTGGGTGCGGCGCACCACGTCCAGGTCCAGGATGGAGAGGGCCTTGACCTCGATGGCCTCCTTCAGGTCGTCCTGGCTGAGCTCCTCGTTGCCGGCGAGCTTGACGGCGCGGATGGAGGGGCGCTCCTGCACGCGCACCACGTAGGCGATGCCACCGTTGGGCAGTTGCTGCGTCAACAGCTGCACATCGCTGAAGTAGCCGAGCGCCCAGACGGCGCGGAGATCCTCGGCGGTGCGCGCCTCGTCGAAGACCTGGCCCACCTTGGTCCTGAGGGCGCGGCGGACGGCCTCGGCCTCGACGCGGCGGTTGCCCTCGACACGGATGTCGACCACCTCACCCTCGCGGACCTCGCGGTCGGCGGGGGGCGCGGGGGTGTCGGCACCCGGCGCGGGGGGGACCGAGGGGAGCGCCGCGGGAGGCACGGAGGCCGGCGGGGTGCCCTCGTCCGCCTGCGCGAGCACACGACCGGGCATCACCGTCCAAACGGCGGCGAGCAGCGGGAGAAGGAACCTGAGCGAGAGAACGGGGAGCCTCAAGAGCAATCGCCAGTAAAGGGCGGGGCAATCTACGGGAGGAATTCGGCGGGTCTCAACGGGAAATCGCGTGGAGGGGGGGCTGGAGCGTCAAGCCTCGGTCACCTGGCCGGCCACCAACCGCAGCCGCCGGGGCATGGAGCGGGCCAATGTTTCATTGTGGGTCACCACCACGGCGGTGATGCCCAGGTCCCGGTTCACCTCGCGCAGGAGCTGGTGGATGCCCTCGCCGGTGGCGGGGTCCAGGTTGCCGGTGGGCTCGTCGGCCAGCAGCACCGCGGGCTTGAGCACCAGGGCCCGGGCCAGGGCCACGCGCTGGGCCTCGCCGCCGGACAGCTCGCCGGGCCGGTGCTCCACCCGGCTGCCCAACCCCACCCGCTCCAGCAGCTCGCGGGCGTAGGCATAGGACTGGGTCCGGTCCCGGCGCTGGACGAGCGCCGGCATGGCCACGTTCTCCAGGGCGGTGAACTCGGGCAGCAGGTAGTGGCTCTGGAAGACGAAGCCGATGGTGCGGTTGCGGAACTCGGCGATCTCCGCGTCGTTCATCGCGAAGACGGAGCGGCCCTCGAAGAGCAGCTCGCCCGCGGCCGGCATGTCCAGCGTGCCCAGCACGTGCAGGAAGGTGCTCTTGCCCGCGCCGGACGCGCCGATGAGACTCACCAGCTCGCCCTTCTCGATGTCCAGGGACACGCCCCGGAGCACGTCGATGCGCTTGCCGTGCAGGAAGTAGCTCTTGAAGACGTTGCGGATGGAGAGCAGCGCCATCGTCCTCACTCCGCCTTCAGGCCTTCCACCGGCTCCACGCTGCTCGCCTTGAGCGCGGGATAGATGGATGCCAGGTAGGTGACGAGTACCGCGATGACCACCGACAGCGCGGTCTGGAGGGGTTCGATCTTCACCGGCAGCGCCGGGATGTAATAGACGGACGGGTCCAGCTTGATGCCCACCTTCTCGATGAAAAGGCACCAGCTCAGGCCGGAGAAGAGGCCCAGCAGACCCCCGGCCACGCCAATCTGCAGGCCCTCGGCGAGGAAGATCTTCACGATGCCGCCGTCGGACACGCCGAGCGCCTTGAGTACGGCGATCTCCTTGCGCTTCTCCAGCACCAGCATGATGACGGTGGCCACGATGAGGCCGGCGGCCACCACGATGATGATGGACAGGATGATGCCCATCACCAGCTTCTCGAGCCGGAGCGCGGAGAAGATGTTGCGGTGGATCTCTCCCCAGTCGCGTGCGCGGTAGGGGTAGCCGCCCAGCTCGCGCGACACCAGGCTCGCGATGCGCCGGGCGTCATCCACGTCCAACACCTTCAGCTCGATGCCGCTGGGGCCATCGGTGCCAAAGAGCTTCTGCGCCTCGCCGAGCAGGATGTAGGCGAACTTGGCGTCGTACTCGTACATGCCCGAGTAGAAGATGCCGGCCACGCGGAAGGCCCGGCTCTTGGGGATGAGGCCCGCGGGGCCCAGCTCGGCGCCCTGCGGGGAGATGACGTTCACCCGGTCCCCCACCACCACGCGCAGGATGGTGGCCAGCTCCCGGCCGAGCACGATGCCGGGCAGCACCTTCTCCTGGGCGCTCTTGGTGCTCTTGCCGATGATGGGATCCTCGGACTCCTCCTCCTCTTCCTGCTTCTGGGAGGACTCGGTGCCGAAGCCCAGCGTGCGCCGGGGGGAGATCTTCTCGGGCTTCTGGAGGTAGTCCAGCTCGCCGCCCGGAAGCATGTTCTTGCGCAGATCCAACACCGAGCCCACGGTGTCCGGGTCGATGCCCTTGAGCACGATGCCCTGCACCTCATCGCCCTCGCCGAGCACCATGACGGGGTTGTCGATGGAGGGCGTCTGCCCCACCACGCCGGGCACCTTGGCGATCTGCTCCATCAGCCGCTTGTACTCGGACAGGTTGCCCGCGTACTTGGACACCACCACGTGCGAGTGGGCCCCGAGGATCTTCTGCTGGAGATCCACCTCGAAGCCGCTCATCACCGAGAGCACGATGATGAGGGCCATCACGCCCACGCCCACGCCGCCCACGGAGAGCGCCGTCATCATCATGGTGGGCGACTGCTCGCGCAGCTTGAGGTTGTTGAGCGCGGATGCGGCGGCGAGCGGGTCCTTCATGCCGAGCGCTCGGATGCGGGTGCGCTCCACGGCGGCCTCCACCGCGCGGATGATGCCGTAGACGATGAGCGGCGGGACGATGCCGAACATCAACACCGCCAGCGTGCCCAGCAGCAACGAGGGGCGGAACACGCCCACGTGCCTGCGGGCGACGAACAGCTCGAAGCCGAGCTTCAGGTCCACGCGCCCGCTGCCCGCGGCGATGAAGCCGGTGTTGATGCCCAGCACCAGCATCAGCACCAGCAGCGAGAAGACGAGCCAGTAGCCGATCACCGGGCGACCGAGCATGTCCGCCAGGTACGTCACCTCGCGCAGCCGGTAGCCCAGCGACATCTGGAGGTCCGGCAGCTGCTCCATCAGCGTCAGCAGCACGGGCACGGGCAGGCCGAAGTAGATGACGCCGATGGTGGCCTCGGGCATGGCCAGCCGCCGCGCCCGCGAGGCCCCCACGAAGCCGCTCCCGAAGGCCACGAGCGACGAGAGGATCAACGCGATGGCGAAGGCGCCCGTCGGAGGCAGCCCGCCCTCCCCTTCCGCTCCCGCGCCACCACCGCTGGACAGGAACGTCTGCAGGAGGATGAGCACCAGCTCCGAGAGCAGGATGCCCCCGCCGTAGGCGCCCAGGGTGCTCCAGTAGAAGTCGCGGTACTGGGCCAGCCGAGGGTAGAGCTCCGCCCCGGCGGCCGGGCTCGGTCCCTCGGCGGAGACCGGAGCACGCCGGATGCCGGCGGCGATGATCGCCCACCCCACCAGCCAGGCGGCCGCGCCGGACAGGATGAACTGTGTGCCGGAGACGTTCACCGAGGAGCGCAGGGCGGTGGACTGCACCGCCGTGAGCCCCAGCGCCTGGAGTGTCTGCAGCAGCCCACCCCAGGCGAGCATCGACATCCCCAGCACGCCGCCGACTCGCTCCCAGGCGTCGGACTTGGTGATGGCCACGCCGAGCAGCACGGCCCCCACGAGCGCCACGAGGGCGCCGCTCCAGATGAAGCTCCAGCGGTAGACGGTCTGCCGTTCGGCGTTCACGAGGTTTCCTGCCTACTTCGCAAGCGGCTTGAGGAGGGGGAACAGAATGACGTCGCGGATCGACGGCGCGTCCGAGAACAGCATGGCGACGCGATCAATCCCGATGCCCTCGCCGGCCGTGGGCGGCATGCCATGCTCGAGGGCGCGGATGTAGTCCTCGTCGTAGTCCATCGTCTCCTGCTGACCGCGCTGCTTGGCGTCCAGCTGGGCGAGGAAGCGGCCCTTCTGATCGATCGGGTCGTTGAGCTCGGAGAAGGCGTTGCCGATCTCCCGGCCGGCGACGAAGAGCTCGAAGCGGTCGGTGATGTCCGGATTCTGGTCGTTGCGGCGCGCCAGCGGACTGACGGCGGTGGGGTAGTGCGTGATGAAGGTGGGGTGCACCAGCTTCTGCTCCACGTGGTGCTCGAAGAGCGCGCCCACCAGCTCCCCGTGGTGCATGGTCTCGATGGCGCGGCGCTCGGCCTCGCCGTGCGTCGTCTTGAGCAGCTCGGCGCGCAGTCGATCCGCGTCCGCCATGTCCTTGTCGGAGAGCGAGGGGACCACCTCGCGGATGGCCTCGGTCATGGGGATGCGCTTCCAGCCCTTGCCGAAGTCCAGCACGTGACCCTGGTAGGTCACCTTCGTGTCCCCCGTCACCGCCTTCGCCGCGCCCGAGAGCATCTCCTCGGTGAGGTCCATCAGGTCCTCGAACGTGGCGTAGGCCTGGTAGAACTCGAGCATCGTGAACTCGGGGTTGTGCCGGGTGCTGATGCCCTCGTTGCGGAAGTTGCGGTTGATCTCGTAGACGCGCTCGATGCCGCCCACCACCAGACGCTTGAGGTACAGCTCCGGAGCGATCCGCATGTACAGATCGATGTCCAGCGCGTTGTGGTGGGTGATGAACGGACGCGCCGCCGCGCCGGACACCAGCGGGTGCATCATCGGGGTCTCCACCTCGACGAAGTCGCGAGCGTCGAGGAAGTCCCGGATGAAGCGGATGAGCTTGTTGCGCTTGAGGAAGGTCTGCTTCACCTCGGGGTTGGAGACCATGTCCAGGTAGCGCTGGCGGTAGCGGATCTCCACGTCCGTGAGGCCGTGCCACTTCTCGGGCAGGGGCCGCAGGGACTTGGTGAGCGGCACGAACTTCGTGGCGGACAGGGTCAGCTCGCCCGTCTTGGAGCGGAAGATGGTGCCCTGGACGGCGACGAAGTCACCCATGTCGGTGAGCTTGAAGAGCTCGTAGGCGTCCCCGAGGGCGTCCTTCTTGAGGTGGGCCTGGATCTCCCCCGAGCGGTCGCGCAGCTTGACGAAGGCGGCCTTGCCGAAGCTGCGCACGGCCACGATGCGGCCGGCCACGTCGTAGGAGATGGGCTCGGCCTTCTCCAGGTCCTCGATGGACTGGTTGCCGTGGCGCTCGAGGATGTTGGCGGCGAGGTGCTGGGGACGGTAGCCGTTGCCGTACGGGTTGAAGCCGGAGTCCCGCCATTTGCGCGCCTTGTCGAGGCGCTGGTCGTAGATCTCCTGCTCCTTGGACCCGAGGTCCGCTTCCGCGTTCTTGTTCTCTGGAGTGTCAGCCATGGGGCATCCCGTAAGGGCGCGGCACCGTAGCCAAGCGCACCCCGGGACGCAACGAATGGGTAAGGCGGATGTTCCCGACGGGCACTCCCCTGAGGCGCATGGGGAGTCAGGTCAGGCCCATGGATGTGACTTTTCAAGTCATCTCACACCTGACTGGAACATGATGCGGGGCATCGCGAGCCACGTGCTACCCTTCCGTGGGAAGGGGGGAAGACCCATGCCCGGACGTATCGCACTCGTGCCCGCGCTGCTCCTGCTCGTCGTCGGGACAGGATGCCCTCATGACTGGATGATTGGTGGCACCATGGATGAGGCCATGCAGAAGGACCTCCAAGAGGAGCGTGAGGCCCGGAAGGAGTGCCCGCCCAACCAGCCGCGCCGGAAGGAGTGCTATGGCCCCAACGGGCAACCTCCATGCCGCTGGATATGCGAGTGAGTTGGAAACGAGCCATTGGCATCATCGCGGGACTGCTGCTGCCCTTGCCGCTCGTCCTCACCCTCCACGCCGCGACTTCCTGGACACGCTGGTCCACCCCCTCACCCGAAACGGACATCAGCCCGATTCTGGCACCCGACGAGCGTCGCCAGCTCCAAACCTTCGAGAGGCACTGCACCCGACTCGAGGATTGTGAGCCACCTCTCGGGTGCCTCGAGCTCTACACGGGAGGGCCCCGCTTCTGCGTCGCCAGTGAGTGTCAGTCGGATTCCCAGTGCAAGGAGGGCTTCACCTGCCGAACACGCCCCACCCTGGACAATGGCCCACGGGTGCGGAGATGTGTCGTCATCGGTACGCGCCAGGAAGGACAACCCTGCGTCACCAGCGCGGACACACAGGAAGAAGCCTGTGTTCAGGGGCTCGTCTGCAACGGCGTCTGCGGCAGACCCTGCGGGTTGGAGGAACCCACGAGTTGTCCGGACGGCTTTGCTTGTCGCAATGGCCCCGATGGTCCTTCTTGTCGACCCCACTGCAAGGACAGGGCGTGCCCCGAAGGACAGGAGTGCATCCTCCACGACGATGACCTCCCCATGTGCGCGGTTCTCCGGGGAAGCAACTGTCAGCGAACGGCCTGCCCCGAGGGACGCGAGTGCCAGGTCCGCTATCGGCTCGGAGGGCAGCGGCCCACTGTCGACATGGAGTGCGTGGTGCCCTGTGGCAAGAACAAACCTCCGTGCCCGAACGGACTCGTTTGTGACTTTGGTGCCTGCCGCCAGCGGTGCGACCCGAACGGGCCGGATACCTGTGGCCCGAACAACAAGTGTGGCTACCTTCCCGTCGAAGAGTCGTGGCTGTGCTTTCCGCGGTACGACTGACGGGCTGCTGATGCCTCAGAGCCGCCCCTCGCGGCTCAGGGCGCGGACATGATGAGGAAGGCGCCCACCGCCGCCGCGATGAGCAGCGGGATGAGCACCTCCACCGGGAGCCGGTACTGCGCGTGCGCCAGGTGCAGCCGCTTCAGCCCGAAGCGCCGCTGCCGCTTCAGCCGCGTCATCACCATCGAGGTCAGCGCCGGCGGAGCCTTCTCCTTCTCCACCTTCCGCAGCCGCAACACGGTGCTCGAATAGCTCTGCCAGCCCTTCTGGCACTCGCCACACTCCTCCAGGTGCGAGCGCACCGCCTGCTCCTTCTCGGCGGGAAGCTCCTCGTCGGCGAGCGCGATGAACAGGGCCTTGGTCTCGCGGTGGCTGAGCTGTGCTGACATGTCCCGGAGTCTCCGCTGAAAACCGTTCATTCCTCAAGCCGTCCCAGGAGATCCGCCAGCTTCTCCCGCGCCCGGTGGAGCCGACTCTTCACGGTTCCCAACGCCAGCTCGGTGATGTCGACGATCTCCTCGTACGACAGTCCCTCGATGTCCCGCAGCGCCACCAGCATCCGCGCGTCCGGCTCCAGCTTCGAGATGGCCCACTGCACCCGCGCCTGCTCCCGCGCCGACTCCAATGCCGCGTCCGGCCCCGGCTGCGCCCCCAACGCCTCCGCCAACGCCCCCTCACTCTGCTCGCCGTACTCCTCCGACCGTCCCCTCCCCCGCCGCTTCAGGTACTTCAGCCGGTTGATGCAGTGGTTCTTTCCTATCCGGAACAGCCACGTGGACAGCTTCGCGTCCTCCCGGAACCTCGACAGGTTCTGGTGGGCGCTCACGAAGATGTCCTGCACCAGATCGTTCGCCTCCTCGCGATCCCCCACCATCCGCACGCAGAAGTCGAAGAGCCGGTCCTGATTGGCCCGCACCAGCGCCTCGAAGGCCTCCGGCTCGCCCCGCCGCAACCGCGCCAGCAGCAGGCGCTCCTCGCGCACGGCGGCCTCGGCCTCGCCGGTCACCGGCATCCCCTCCCGCTCCATCCCGAGCACCTCGCTCGAAGACACCGGTGACCTCCCACGCGGCCTACACCGCGCGCTTCCATCCTACCCCACCCTCGGCTCCCTGTTCCGCGACCTTGGACAACGAGGTCGCGGAAAGGTTCCCACCGGGGTTCCGGGCTACTCGGGGATGTTCCGGTTGGGGTTCTTCACCCCCATCAGCTGGGCGGTGACGAACTCCTCCAGTTCACCATCCAGCACCGCGTCCACGTTGCCCGTCTCCATGCCGGTGCGCAGGTCCTTCACCATGCGGTAGGGCGCCAGCACGTAGGAGCGGATCTGCGAGCCGAAGGAGATGTCCTTCTTCTGCGCCTCGGCCGCCGCCTGCTCGGCCTCACGCTTCTTCAGCTCCATCTCGTAGAGCCGGGCCCGGAGGATCTTGAACGCCATGTCCTTGTTGGCCGACTGCGAGCGCTCCGTCTGGCAGGTGATGAGGATGCCGGTGGGCAGGTGGCGCAGCTGCGCCGTCGAGGAGGTCTTGTTCACCTTCTGACCGCCCGCGCCGCCACCGCGGATGAACTTCAGCTCGTAGTCCTTCTCCGGGATGTCGATCTGGATGGAGTCATCGACCTCCGGGTACACGTCCACCGAGGCGAACGCCGTCTGCCGGCGCGCGTTGGCGTCGAAGGGGCTGATGCGCACCAGCCGGTGCACCCCCACCTCCGCCTTGAGGTAGCCGTAGGCGAACTCGCCCTCGATGCGCAGCGAGACGTTCTTGAAGCCCGCCTCTTCACCCGGCACCGAGTCGTTGAGCTCGACCTTCCAGCCCTTCTGCTCGCAGTAGCGCGTGTACATGCGCATGAGCATCGCGGCCCAGTCCATCGAGTCCGTGCCGCCCGCGCCCGCGTTGATGTCCATGAAGCAGTTGGACCGGTCCTGCTCGCCCGAGAGCATCCGCGCCAGCTCCAGCTTGGACACCTCCGTCTCCAGCGTGGTGAGCGAGTCCTCGGCCTCCTTCGCGCTGTCGGCGTCGTTGACCTCGGCCGCCAGTTCGAAGAGCACCTGCGCGTCGTCCAGGCCGCGCAGCGTCTTCTCGAAGGAGTTCACGCTCGACTCCAGCGTGGACTTCTCCTTGAGCATCGCCTGCGCCTTGGTGTTGTCGTCCCAGAAGGTGGGGAGCGTGGATTCGCGCTCGATCAGCGCGATACGTGACCGCTTGCGGTCGAGGTCAAAGATGCCCCCGGAGCGCCAGCAGGCGCTCCCGAAGGCCGTTGATCTTCTCCATCGAGTCGTTCGCCATGTGTTTCCTCAGTGTGCGGCGGGGGTGACCCGCGCGCGATTGCCGAAGCTTCTTAGGAAGCCTTCAGGGAAGAAGCCAGCGCGTCCGGTGCCCGGGCCGCCGCCGGAGCCCGGCCCAGCCGCAGCGCCCCGGCCATGCCCGCCGAGATGGGCAGGATGAGCGCGATGAGGCGCCAGTTGTCCTGGTCGAACATCGGCAGCGCCTTCAGCACCAGGCCCAGGAGCCCCAACCCGGCCAGCACCAGCCACAAGCGCCGCAGCCGCTCGGGCGCCCGCGCCGAGCCGAAGATCAGCTGGATGCCCAGCGGCAGCGCCAGCAACGTGAGCGGGTTGGCCAGGAAGAGGTTCTCATTGCGGTGCGTCACCGTGTGCTCGGTGAACAGCCACATGATGAACAAGGCAAAACCCGGAATCCCCAGCACCAGACCCACCAGGACGTTCTGCAGGCCGAGCAGGAGGCGGGGCGCCCGGGCTCCGCTCCGCCGGTGCCAGAGGGACAAGCCCACCGCGCCACCGCCGAACACGAGGCCCAGCACCAGCAGCACCGGCCCGTACTTCGGCGGCTGCTCGGGCGTCTGGGGACGGCCCTGCGAGGCGTAGGAGGTCATGTTCCTCGCCACCAGCGGGTGCTTCTGCCCGTCCTCCCCCACCACCTGCATCTCCGCCACCTGCCGCTCCAGCTCGTCCGGGAGGAAGGCCTCCTGCCAGCGGGTGATGGGCTGGTCGATTTCATCGTTCATCAGGAAGTCGAGCAGCAGGCTCATGGGCGGGCCCACCGACGTGTAGCGGCGCACGTGGTCGCGCAGCGTCATCCGCCCCGGAGTGCTCATCGCCTGTTGGAGCTGCCCGCCCAGCACCTTGTCGATGCCATCGCGCAGCCGCGTCACGCAGTTGTCGCTGTAGTGCTGGTACAGGTAGTTGCGGTTCTCCGGCAGCACGTTCACCGCCAGCAGCCGCGCCAGCTCCACCCTCTGCGCCACCGACAGGTTCAGCTCCTGCAACCGCACGTCCCGGTTCAGCGACCGGTAGAAGCGGAACGTGGCCCCGGGACTCGCGTCGTCCACCCAGAACTCGAGCCGCCCCATCGCGTAGCGCAGCAGCATGGTCTGGTCGAAGGAGAACATCCCGTAGTTGTAGAGGCGCGCCTGCTGGGCCTTGTGGTCCTCCACCACCAGCGAGCCGTGCCCCCACCACGACGCCACGTCATCGCCCGGCCCGAAGGTGACCAGGTAGATGCTCAGGTCCTCGCCCCGGCTCTCGCCCGTCCCCCAGGGAGGCATCTCCTGGGCATGTGCCGGGTGTGCAACCAGTAGGAGCAGGCCGAGCAGGCAGGTCAGCAATGGAGCAAGGCGGGGCATTGTCCGTCCCAACAAATGAGGGCGGGCCTACCTATCATGCGTAACGCCCGACTCAACCCCATGTGTGACAGCCAGGTGGGCGGGCGTTCAGCTCCCCCCCTCCAGGCCCCACCGTTCCAGGAAGGCCTGACGGTACGTCCGGCTGAGCACCACCGTGCTGCCGTCCTTCAGCACGAGGATGCCGTCCCCGTGCGTCCAGGGCTCCAGACGCGCCACGGCGTCCAGCTGGATGATCTCCCCGCGGTGCACCCGCACGAAGCGCTCCGGATCCAACCGCTCCTCCAGCGCCTTCAGTCCCTGGCGGACCAGGTGCTCGCCCTGGTCCGTGTGGAGGCGCACGTACTTGTCCTCCGCCGAGAGGCGGAAGACCCGATCCAGGCGCAGCGGCACCCAGGCCTCCCCCACCTTCACCACCAGCCGCTCCAATGGACGCCCCGGCTCCCGGGCTCGCGACAGGCCCGCCAGCAGCGCCTCGAGCCGCTCCGCGTCCTGGCGCCCCCCCACGAGCCGCGCGTGAGCCTTGTCCAGTGCCTTCTGGAAGCGCTCGGCATCGTACGGCTTGAGCAGGTAGTCCACCGCGTGCGCATCGAAGGCCTTCAGCGCGTACTGGTCGTACGCGGTGGAGAAGATCACCTGGGGACAGGCCTCGGGCCCCAGCACCTCCAACACCTCGAAGCCAGTGAGGCCCGGCATCTGCACGTCCAGGATGAGCAGCTCCGGCCGCAATGACTCCACCCGCGAGAGGGCCTCGTTCCCGTCGGCCGCCTCGCCCACCAGCTGGAAGCGCGGGTCGTCCGCCAGCAGGCGCTTCACCTTGGCCCGGGCCGGGGCCTCGTCGTCCACCACCAGCACGCGCGGGGGCGTCATACCGTCACCTCCCGGGGCAGCAGCAGCGTCACGCGCGCGCCTCCCTCGGGACCGCTGCCCCGCTCCAACCGGGCGCGCTCTCCGTGGAGGAGCGCGAGCACCCGCGTGAGGTGCTCCAGGCCCACCCCCGTCCCCCCGGCGGGAGAGGGCTCCCCGAGGCCCCGCCCCGTGTCCTCCACCTCCAAGGCCCAGCCTCCGCCCTCCCCTCTCGCACGGATGCGCACCTCCAGCGGCTCGCGCCGATCCTGATTGTGCTTCACCGCGTTCTCCACCAGCGTCTGCAGCGCGAAGCGGGGAACCTGGACCGGCTCCAGTCCCGGCGCCACCTCCCAGCGCACCCGCAGGCGCTCGCCAAAACGCGCCGTGAGGATGTCCACGAACCGCTGGGTGTGCGTCCGCTCCTCGGCCAGCGTCCAGGTCGGCCCCGCATGCTCCAGGCTCGCCCTCAGCAACTGCCCGAGATCGCTCAGCAGCCGATCCGTGCGGGACAGGTCCTCGTACATGACCGCGCTCACGGTATTGAGGGCATTGAAGAGGAAGTGCGGGTTGAGCTGACCGGTGAGCGATTGGAGCTGCGCCGTCCGCAGCTCTCCCTCCAACCGGGCGGCGTGCAGGGCCCGCGCCTGGCGCTCCCGCATCGTGTCCAGGAAGCTCCAGACGGTGGCGACCACCGCGTAGCCGATGAGATCCTTCTGCACCTCCATGGGGACGCGGAAGACCAGCGGCCCGTACTCGTACGCGCCCCAGCCGAGCCACGGATAGAGCAGATGGCGGGAGCCGACCATCACCGTGATGTGGAGGGCGGTGTAGAGCAGGAACGCCACCCCGTGCAGCCCCAGGAAACGGGCCCACCCCACGCGCGGGCCCGGCGCGTTGAGCACCGCCACCCGGATGATGGGCAGACAGAGCCAGGCCGAGAGACTTCCGGTCAGCTCCCAGAGGAACGGCCGGGACCAGGGCTGCCGGCTGCCATCGCCCAGGAGATTCAAGCGCACCGCGCTGCCCTGCCACAGGCCCATGGCCAGCAGGAGGCCGAACAATGCGAGCACCGTGCGCGGATGGAACCGTGGCCAGCGCCAGGGCGCACGGGCCGATGCATCCAGGGAATCAGGGGCGGGCATGGCGTCGTCAGGCAGTATGCACGGATTGTCCCTCCACGGGCTCCGGTGCCACGCGGGCCGGGTCTCGGGCCCGCGCCGGCTTCATCCCGAAGCAGGGCCTCAGCCAGCGCACCCGGGCGATGAGCTCACACAGGCCCCAGGTCGCCAGGAACGACCCGGCGAGCACCCCTCCGAAGAGGGCCCAGGGTCCCACCCGGAGGGACAGGAGCAGGTACCCCACGACGATGATCACCGTCTGGTGGAGGATGTAGAAGGGATAGGACAGCTCCTGCGCATGGGCGAGCCAGGGGCGGCGGGCCGTGATGTGCGCACGGGCGTACGCGAGCGCCGTGAGCAGGACCCCCCACACGAGCGCGTAGGTGCCGAGCACCTCGGGCACGAGCGGATACTCGGAGGGGTGCACCATGAGGGCGAAGAGCACCGCGGTGGCCAACAACAGCGCGCGCCGCCGCGCCACCAGATGCTCCCAGACCCGCGAGCAGCGGCCGAGCAGATGGCCCAGCAGGAAGAGCTGGCCGTAGTAGACGAAGGTGTTCGGATCATCGACGAGGGCGTGGGTCTCCGGGTAGCGGCGCAACAGCAGGCGGCCCAGGGCCAGCGGCAGGAAGAGGAGCGCCACGTTCCACCCCCGGGCGAGCCACGCGTCGGCCCGGGCGATGAAGGTCTGGCCTCGCGCCGTCCGCAGCCACGCGAGGAGCGGCAGGGTCAGCAGGCAGTAGATGAAGAGGTAGACCACGAACCAGAGGTGATGCCAGCTCGTACTGCCCTCGGGGTACGGCACGAACTGGAACACCGACGGGAGGAAATCCAGGTAGCTGCCCTGGAAGGACCCGTGCTGGAGCCGCTCGATGTAGATCTGCGGAGGCACCACCACGACCATGCCGAACAGCACCGGCCCCAGGAGGCGCTTCGTGCGGTCCCACGCGAAGGCGCCCGCCGAGCGCCGGCCCAGGGCGATGGCCGTGCCCACTCCGGAGATGAACATCAGCAGCGGCATCCTCACGTAGTGGAGGAACTCCATGGGCGGCTCCAGCACCGTGAGGGGCTCGGGGCTCTTCAGGTGCCAGTCCCACGAGTTGAACATCATGCCCGTGTGGAACAGGTGCAGCAGCAGGATGGCCACCACCCGGAGCCAGTCCAGGTCGGGGCGGCGGTCATTCTCGGCGCGAAGCGGTGTACCCATGTGGAGCCTCCTCCAGGCTCCAGGTACGACGGCTCCGGCGGGGTCACCACGCGAGAGACGTGAGACGGACCCGGGACGGCGCGAGCCGGACGCCCACAGCATTCCCCGGCTAGTGAAGCGTCCACGAAGTCCTCGGACATGGTCCGAGGGCCCGTGGATGTCCCCTCTCCCTCTGGGAGAGGGCTAGGGTGAGGGTCTTCCCCCTGGAGCGCATGACCCCATGGGAGTTCACAGAGGACGGCGAGGGGGGCGGTTGCGTGCCGCGATGCACACCGGACGAGGAACGCGGGTGACGACCCTCACCCCCCGCCCTCTCCCAGAGGGAGAGGGAGCATGGGCAACACGACTCTCTCCACGAACTTCGTGGACACTCCACTAGCTCACCTGGACGTGCGCCGCGTTGTCGACGATCGCCCTCGCCCCCTGGGCGTGGGCACAGTGGGCGCAGCAGTAGAACGTGTCGTTGGCTTCGATGCCGTGGCCCAGGATCTTGCAGCCGCACGTGCCGCAGATGGGGGCCAGCTTGTGGATGGCGCACTCGAAGCAATCGAAGGTGTGGGTCACTCCCGCGGTGACGACCTGAAAGGCCAGGTAGTACTCGTTGCCACAGACTTCGCACTGGGCCATGGGAAACCTCCTCGCGGTGACGGCGCGCTGGATGTGCATCACCTGAGGCGAAAAGTGGTTCCGCTCCCCCACCCGTGCCAGCGCGGCACGGCGGACCACCCACGGGCTCGCCAGGCAGCCAGGGAAATGGAGGAAGTCCCATTTCGCCCCAGTGCGAACAGATGGGGCAAAATGCCCCGCCCCCCTCCGCATGTGTCTCCGAGAGGGAGGTGGAGCGGCACAGGCATTGCTTGCCTGTCCAAGTATCCACCGAGCATCCAGGCACGCCGACCCGTGCGGCCTGATGAATGCCCAGGAGACGGTAGCCATGAAGGCAATTGACGAGGCCGGCGTTCCTTCCACCGCGGACGAGATCCAGAAGGCCCCTCTGGGCGAGGTGCTGGAGTTCATGCGCCTGTTGTGGGCCGTGGATCATCAGCTGAAATCGACCTCGAAGCTCATGGAGTCCAAGCTGGGACTGACGGGCCCTCAGCGGCTGGTGCTCCGGCTCGTGGGCCGCTACCCCGGCATCACCGCGGGCCGACTCGCGCGAATCCTCCATGTCCACCCCAGCACGCTCACCGGCGTCATGAAGCGCCTGGAGAAGCGGGGCCATGTCGAGCGCACGCCGGATCCGCTCGACGCGCGCAAGGCGCGCTTCTCCCTCACCCAGGCGGGCCGTGAGCTGGACGTCCCCACCACCGGCACCGTGGAGGCCGCCGTGGAGCGGGCGCTCTCCCGCGTGCCGGAAGCCCAGCTGGTGGGTGCCCAGGACGTGCTCACCGCGATCGCCGAGGAGCTGGGCGTCGGCAGCGCCCCGCTGCGTCAGGAGCCCTCCCACTCCTTCTCGCTTCGAGCCGGGTGAGCCCGCGCCGGGCCCCTGCGTGCTCAGAAGGGGGGCCCGCGCACCTGCACGTCGACGCCACCCGCGTTGACGAAGACGGCGAACCGACGCATGAGCTCCTCGCGCTGGGCTCCACTCAGCCCACCCATCATGCGTCGCAGCTCCCGCGCATCCTCCTCCGTCCACCGCCGGGCTCGACTGGCCTCGTCGATGAGGCGGTGGCCCTCCTGGAGCGACGCCACGCTCTCCGTCGAGGGTTCCGGGGCCGGCTCCTGTCCCGCCTTCGCGCGCCGCGGGCCCAGCTCCTCCTCGAGGATGCGCGACAGCTCCGCTCGGAGCCACGCGGCATCCAGGCCACCTCCACCAGGCGCGGCCACGGCACAGTGCACCTGCCGCGAGGCGGGACCGAGCCGGGCCTCCAGAGCCGTGAGCTGCGCGCCCTGCCGCTCGAGCAGGGTGCGCAGCTCGTCATGCGTGTCCAGGGGGGCCGAGCCCCTGCCCACGAGGAAGCCCAGGCCTCCTCCCAGCCCCCACGTCACCAGGAGCAACAGCTTCATCCGTGTCTGCATGGGCGATGATCTCCCGGCTGCATGGAGAGCGCGGCCACGAGGACCGCGCGTCTCCCCGCTGGATTACTGCAGCTTCGGCGCGTACTCCGAGCTGTTGCCCACGCCCAGGTACGTGCACGCCCCGCTCGTGTTCCACTCGAAGTAGATGAACGAGTCGCCCGAGATGCTCTGCGCCGCGTCCACCAGGCCCGCCACGCTCGACGTACAGTACACGTAGGTGCCCGCGGTGGTCTTCGCGGCGCAGCTCATGTTCTTGCTACCGTCGCTGTAGGCGTGCGTGTCGCACGAGATGAACTGGACATTGTCGTTGCTGTTCCGCGCCGCGCCGAGCGTGCCGTAGGCCGTCCGCCCCGGCACATCGATGAAGACCGGATAGGCATACCGGCTCCCCGCCCACGCCACCGTCCCCGCGAACAGGCTCGCCACCACACACCCCAGCACCGCGCTCTTCTTCGTCATGTCGTCTCCCTTTGGATTCTCAGAACCGGTGAAGACCGGCGTCCCCGTGAAAAGGGGAGCGGAAGAAATCCGCGCGCAAGCAGACGGTTCCGGGGGGACGGCATTCAATCCATGGCGCCTCGTATATGCATGAGGCAACGTGCGGTGGTGGTGAGCGCTCCGCTCAGGTCATGAGCTTGCGGGCCCGCGGAGCCACCGCGTCGCCCACCATGCCGCTCTCGCCCAGCAGCCGCTCCTCGGCGCGCGCCATCTTCTGCGCGTCCTTGGGGCGCTCGTGGTCATACCCCAGCAGGTGCAGCAGCCCGTGCGCCAGGTAGCGCGCCACCTCGGACTCCAGCGTGCGCTCGTACTCCTTCGCCTGCAGCTTCGCCGTGTCCAGCGAGATGACCACGTCTCCGAGCTGCCTCGGTCCCGGAGTCCCCTTGGGCAGGTCTCCCGCCGGGAAGCTCAGCACGTCCGTCGCCTTGTCCTTCTTGCGCCACGTGCGGTTGAGCCGGCGGATGGCGTGGTCTCCCACCAGGGAGATGGACAGCTCGCACCCCGTCAGCTCCAGCTTGCGCAGGAACGTCTCCGCCAGCTCCGTCACCAGCTTCGCGAAGCGCTTGCCCTGCGGGTGCGCCACCTGCAGCGTCACCCGGTTGTCCTCCTGCTCCTCGGGCTCCTCCTCGAAGTGGGCCAGCTCCACCCGGAAGGCCGGCGCGCAGACCGAGTAGTAGTCGCACGCCCCCTGCCCCTCGTTGCGGAACACCACCCGGTGGTCCTTGGGCACCAGCCCCATCTCCCCTTCGGCGATCCGCTGGCTGCGTCCATCCACCACCAGCGTCAGCTCGCCCTTGAGGACGATGACCACCTCGTCGAACCGGGCGGTGCGCGCCGGCGCGGACCAGCCCGGCGGCGCCAACATGCGCGCCACCGACATGGACTCGGTGCCCGTCGTCGCCGCGCCCACGAACTCCTCGACGCGCTTTCCGTCCTCGCGGGGAATGAGCTTCCCCTTGCGCAGCTTCACCACGTTCGGCCTCCCACGGACACGCGCCTCAGGTGCCCGCCGGGCGCGCCTTGCCGTCCTGCTTCGTCCCCGCCACCGTCAACGCCGCCCCCTTGGGGCCCGCCTGCAGCGCGCCCGCCGGGTACTCCGGGCGCGCATGGTAGATGCCCTCCAGCGTGTGCAGGAAGGATTGCGCGATGAGGTTCAAGTCCCGCAGTGTCAGATCGCACTCGTCCAGCTGCCCCTCGGAGAAGATGAGGTTGATCATCTTCTGCACCTGCGTGTGCAGCCGGGGCGTGGAGGGCTCGGGCAGCGAGCGCGTCGAGGCCTCCACCGCGTCGGCGATCATCACCAGCGCCGCCTCGCGGAACTGCGGCTTGGGGCCCGGATAGCGGTAGATGCTCTCGTCCAGGGGCTGGGCGCCTTCCTTGCCCTCCTGCTCCTTCAGGGCCTTGTGGAAGAAGTAGCCCACCAGCCGCGTGCCGTGGTGCTGGGGAATGGCATCCGCCACCAGCTTGGGCAGCCGGTACTGGCGCGCCATCTCCAGGCCTTCGGTGACGTGGCGCTTGATGATGACCGCGCTCATCGCCGGGGCGAGGCTGTCGTGCTTGTTCTCGCCCTTCTGGTTCTCGCCGAAGTAGAGCGGATTCCGGCCCTTGCCGATGTCGTGGTAGTACGCGCACGAGCGCGCCAGCAGCGGGTTGGCGCCGATGGCCTCCGCCGCGTTCTCCACCAACGTGCCGATGATGATGGAGTGGTGGTAGGTGCCCGGCGCCTGGACGATGAGCTCCTTGAGGGCCGGGTGGTTCAGGTTGGCCAGCTCCAGCAGCTTCAGGTCCGACGCGTAGCCGAACACGGACTCGATGAGCGGGGTGAGCGCCAGCACCACCACCGGCACCGCCAGGGACGTGCCCGCGAAGGCGAACACCGCGGTCATGGCCGTGTCGCTGTTGAGCCCCTTGCCCTCGGCCAGGAAGAGGCAGAACACCGCCAGCAGGTTGACGGCGCCCGTGGACAGGCCCGCCTTGAAGATGCCCACGCGGTCCTTGGCCTTGGTGATGCGGTCCGCCGCCACCAGCGCGCCCACCAGGGCATAGATGCCGAAGGACAGCGAGTTGCCCAGCATCACCCCGGCCAGGCACGCCATCACCAGCGCGAAGAAGAGCGCCAGCTCCTCGGAGAGGACGAAGCGCACCAGCATGGCCCCGGCCGCCACCGGGAAGGCGTAATAGAAGGCCTCCAGCGGCAGCGCCGCGTACCGGTCCTGCACCGCGTCCGCGATGGACACCCAGAGCTGCAACAGCCCCAGCATCGTCACCAGCAGCAGGCCCAGCAGCAGCCCGTCCTTGCGTGTGGGACGGAAGCGCCGGAAGGCCGCCCGGCAGAACAGGTACGTCGCCGAGATGAGCAGCGCCACCAGCCCCGTGCCCCCCACCTGCAGCTGCACCAGATCCAACCGGTCCGTCTGCGAGCGCATGCCCCGGATGGTCACCAGGTGCGTCTCGTTGACCAGCTCCCCGTCGCCGATGACCCGCTGGCCCTTCTTGATGGAGATGAAGACGTCCTTCACCGCCATCGCCGCCTGACGCCGCCGCGCGTCCGTCTCCGCCAGGTTGATGGTGAGGTTGGGCCGCACCAGCCGCTTGGCCAGCCGCAGCACCGCCCGGCGCTGCACGCCCGGCGAGTCCGGCAGCAGGTTGCCCGGAATGGAGGCGAACCGGTCCAGCTCCATGTAGGCCTCGCGCACGTCCACCACCGTGGGCGACGTTCCAGGCAGCATCTGCTCGCCGTTGTGCCGCAGGTCCCTCACGGTGATGCCCTGGGGGCCCTCGCGCGACAGCTCCTCTCGCGAGCTCGCGATGAACACCGCCGTGGGCTCGGAGAAGCCGTAGGCCCGCTCCACCAGCACCAGCGTGGCCGCCTCCACCGCTTCGGAGAAGCGCGCCGCGTGCAACGCCTGGAAGTCCTCCGGCTCGAGCCCCGCGTCCTTGCGCCCGAACAGGAGCACCTGGAAGTCCTCCCGCAGCGCGTCCAGCTCGCGGCGCTGGCGCTCACGCTCCTCCGCCTGGGTCGGCTTGCGCGCCGGGGGCTTCTGCGCCTCCACCGGCTGGGCGACCGCGACCTCGTCGGCGGGCTCCTTCGCCGCCGCCAGGCGCTGGCGCATCTCCGTGAAGGCCCCGCTCACCCCGGCGCGTACCTCCGACACCACCCCCGGGCTCAGGTCGTACACCGGCCGCACCGCGCCGCGCGCCTCCTGGCGCCGCTGCTCGGTCATCGCCTGGTGGATGATCTCGTAGTCCCGCCCGGCCTTGAAGCCCGCCGGGGAACTCGCCCGGAAGGGCTTGCCCAGGTGGTCCTCGGTGAGGGCGGGGATCTGCTGGCTGTAGAGGCCAGGGGAGATGACGAAGCCGGAGGCCACCGACACCGCCAGCAGCAACAGCACGCTCGTCAAACGTCGACCCCACCGGGGACTGAGCCGGAAGCGGTGTGCGAGTGCGTCCAGCGGACTGGGTCCGGGGGGCGACGATTCCGGTTCGGCCATGGGGGTACTCAACCTATGGGAGGGGTGGCGGGTTCTTCAAGCAAAGCGGGCGGCGGGAGTGCCTGTCCGCCGCCCCTGCCCGCTCGCCCGTTCATCGACCCTGTAAAATCAAGGGTTTGGCGTGTCGGATTCCGTCGCCTCGGCCGGAGTGGGAGCCGCTCCGGGAGCCGGGGCCCCCTCCGCCTCCTTGGCGAGCGCCTTGGCGGCCTGCTGCGCCGCGTCGAAGCGATCGTAGGCGCGGATCACCTCCTGCACCAGCGGGTGGCGGACCACGTCCACCTCGGTGAACTCGGAGATGTTGATGCCCTCGATGTTCTTCAGGATGGAGCGCGCGTGGTGCAGGCCGCTCGTCTTGCCCGTGGGCAGGTCCACCTGCGTCACGTCGCCGGTGATGACCGCCTTGCTGTTGTAGCCCAGACGGGTGAGGAACATCTTCATCTGCTCGACGGTGGTGTTCTGCGCCTCGTCGAGGATGACGAAGGAGTCGTTGAGCGTGCGGCCGCGCATGAAGGCCAGCGGGGCCACCTCCACCACACCCTGCTCGATGAGCTGGATGGCGCGCTCGACGGCCATCATGTCGTGGAGGGCGTCGTAGAGCGGGCGCAGGTAGGGGTTGACCTTCTCGGCCAGGTCACCGGGGAGGAAGCCCAGCTTCTCGCCGGCCTCCACGGCGGGACGCGCCAGGACGATGCGCTTGAACTTGCGCTCCTGGAGGAAGGACACCGCCATGGCCATGGCCAGGTACGTCTTGCCGGTACCCGCCGGGCCGATGCCGAAGACGATGTCATGGGCGCGGATGGCGTCCACGTAGCGCTTCTGCGCGATGCTCTTGGGGGAGATCTGCTTGTTGCCCGAGCTCTTGAGCACGGGGCCGAGCATGACCTCCTGGAGGCTCTCCGCGCCGCCGCGGCCCAGCACCTTGATGGCCTGCTCCACGTCCTCACGGTAGACGGGGCGGCCGGCGCGGATGATGCCCTCGAGGTTCTCCACCAGGCGCACCGTGAACGCGACGGCGTCGGCCGGTCCGGACAGGTGGAGCTCGGTGCCCCGCTGTCCGATCCGGACGCCGAGGCGCCGCTCCATGAGCTTCAGGTTCTCGTTCTGGTTGCCACACAGCGCCAGGGTCGTCGCGTTGTCACGGACATCCACCTTGGCGGAGGTGGGGCTGACTGCCGGGGCCTCTACAGTGGCGGGGTTTCGCAATTCGTCCAATCCCTCGGGGCGGGTTTCCGGTCCCAAAATCGACCTCACACTTCAAGCTAACGTCCTCCCGCTGCCAGCGAAAGAGCGGAAGCAAGCGTGCCGCCTAGCGCAGGGGAGGTAGGAGGATGAACTGACGGTCTGACGTGCGGCGATAGTAGTAATCGTCCCGCCAGGGGTAACGGAGATCCTCCCGCTGTAGGAGACCCACCTCCACCAGCGCATCCAACCGCTCCGGAAGGTTCCCCTTTTCAAGACGGAACACCTCCAGGGCGGACTCGATTCGGGCCTGTTGGGCCCGGGCCAGCAGCCGCTGGGCGGCCGGGTCCGCGTACGAGGAGGCGGACTCGTCGCCCAGGTCCCAGGTGTCCGGCTTGAGCCGCGAGCCGACGAAGCCGAGCGCGACCAGCACCACCATGGTGACGACGCCCCGGGCCACCATGCCGCCCACCCGGACGAGCATGCCCGCCCCGCCCGCGGAGGCGGCCCGGCCCGTGGGCTGGATGGCACGGACGTACTCGAGGTTGAGCAGGTTGACGAGCGCCTTGCAGGTCTCGAACTCGCCCAGGCCGCTGAGGTCCACCAGCTTGCGCACGTCGCGGCCGGGGCCGATGAGGCCGTAGACGCGGCGCTCGGAGCTGCCGATGGACTTGAACTCGCCCTTGTTCTCGTCCTTCTTCTCCTCGGAGAAGGCGTCGTCGAAGGCGGCGTCGAAGTCGTCCTCCTTCTCCTTGGCCTTGGAGGCGGGCAGCTCCTTGACCCTCTCGAAGGTCATCGCCTCGTGGGAGATCTTCTTCCGGACGTGGGGCCACTCGTCCACCATCCGGAAGCCTTCCATCAGCACGCTCTCGGCGCGCAGCGGCGTGATGGAGTCCCCGTCGGCCTGCACATCCTCCTGCTTGAACTCGTAGGTGCCCGCCTTCCAGGAGAAGAGCCCGTAGAGGGTCTCCGTCACCTGGAGCTGCATCATCTGCTTGAGCTTCTCGGCGGTGATGAAGCCGCTGGCGATGAGCACGTCCCCGAGCCGCTTGAGGGTGCGCTTCTGCACGTCCAGCGCGCTCTCGAGCTGCTGCTCGGAGATGAGCTCGGCGCGCACCAGCATGTTGCCGATGAGGTCCTTCCTCTTCCGCGTGACGCTCTCGGCGCGGACGATGTTGCCGTCCCGGAAGAAGACCTGGACCTCCTGCTCCTTGCTCTTGAGGTAGAGGACACCGGTCTTCTGCTGCTGCCCGATGAGCTGCAGGATGTCCGCGATACCAAAGTCCTTGAGCGTTCCCGAGAGGGCCATCGTCGTTCCGACCTACTCGTTCTGGCGGCGGTACAGGCCGCGCAACGTCAAAAGGTGGAGGGGAATGAGGAAGAGCAACAGCGGGGCCAGCTTGAGGTACATCGGCACCTCGCCGTAGGGCGAGCGCAGCACCCCGGAGCGCAGCAGCACGCCGGACACCGCCAGCAGGAAGAAGAAGGCGTAGATGGCGCCACGCACCGCCAGCCCCTGGAAGAGGTGGCCCGCGCCGGACACCAGCGAGCCGATGGCGAACGACACTCCGCTCTCCAGCCTGCGGTTGCGCTCGATTTCAATCTGCTTGCGGGCCCGGACGCGCGCCTCCACCGCGCCCTTGCGCGAGAAGACGTTGACGCACTGGGCGCACATCTTGGCGGCCACGCCCAGCTCCTTGTCGCACCGCCGGCACACCGGACGGCCACACTTCTCGCACTCGCGCGAGGCCTTCATCGACCGGGTGGCGAAGCCGAACCCGAAGACGAGCAGCGCGCCCAGCGCCGGCAGGCCCCAGGCGGCGGCACCCGAGCCGCCACCGAGCAGCCGGCGCGACAGCTGCGCCTCCACCCGATCTCCCGCCACCGCGTCCTCGGTCGCCGGCAGGTCCGCCTCGACGAGCGCCGGGCCGAGCAGGACGCGGTTCATCAGCAGGCGATCCTCCGGCGGGCGCTGCCACATCAACAGGGAGGGATCCAGGCGCTGCGCGGCCCCCAGGGCATCGCGGGCCTTCTGGTTCTCGGAGCCGATCTCCAGGTCCGGCGCCACCGCGGCACGCCGGCGGTACACCTCGGCCAGGTTGAAGGCGGGAGCGGCCAGCGAAGGATCCGCGCCCGAGGCCTCGGCGTAGAGCCGCGCCGCGCCATCCTGATCGCCCGTGGCCAGCATCGCGTTGGCCAGGTTGGTCATCAGCACCGCGTGCCCGGGCTTCAGGACCGCCGCCGCCTTGTAGTGGGTGATGGCCTCTTCCATCTGCCCGCGGCGGGCCTCGAAGTGCCCGAGCGCGAACAGCTCCGCGAAGCCGGCCTGCTTCTTCTCGTGCCGCGCGCGCACCCGATCCGCCACCTGCTCCGCCGCGAGCCCACCGCGCTCGAGCACGTAGACGTCCTCGGCCACCGTCCCGGCGAAGGAGGCGGTCCGGGCGATCTGCCCGGCGGCGAACGGCACCATCGCCGCCAGCACCAGCAGCACCGTGGCCACCGCCCGCTCCACCACCGTCAGGTAGAGGGACACCGACGCCAGCAGCAGGAGCAGCACGGGCACCAGGCCCCACCGCAGCGCCAGGGGCGTGCCGATCACCAGCAGCACCGCGAGGGCCGCGGACTGCCACCTCGCCGCCGCCCGGGGAAGCAGGTGGTGGAAGTCGTGGAGGAAGTAGCGCACCCGCCGCAGGAAGAGCACGCCCACCACCACCGCCGCCGTGGCCAGCAGCGCCACCAGGCACACCGCCCCGAGGTCCGCCAGCGCCGGACGCCGGTAGCGCGGGTCCTTCAGCATCACCTCGAGCGCGGCCTTGAGCTCACGGGAGTACGCGCCCACGTCGCCAGGAGAGCGGCGGGCATAGGCCTCGGCGAGCGCGAGCCGCGCATAGGGAAGGTTGGGCGAGAGCGCCACCGCGTGCTCCACCAGTTGCAGCGCGCCGGCCGTGTCGTTGGCCTTGCGCCGCCCCTCGGCCGCCCGGATGAAGCCGATGCTGAGCGCCTCCATGTCCAGCGCCCCCACGTCGTCCTTGAGGGACACCAGCTCCTGCTGGGCCTTCCGGGCCGCCTCCATGTCCAGCGCGGCCACCGCCTTCTGCCACCGGTCCCACACGGCCTGGAGATCCGCGTCGGTGACGCGCGGGGTGAGGATGGGCGGGGGCGGAGGACGCACCACCGGCGCCGGAGCGGGCGGAGGCGCCGCGGCGGCCGCGGGGGTCTCCGTCATCTCCGCGGGCTGCTCGGCCTCGTCCTCCTCCGAGCCCTTCTTGTTCTTGCCCTTCTTGCCACGGCCCTGACGCGTGGAGCCCTCGCCCGACTCCTCGGACGAGTCGTCGATCTCCGTCTCATCGGGCTCGACCGTCATCTCCTCCGGCTCCAACATCGAAGGATCCTGATACGACGGCTTCTGCACCGCGGGAGCCTGGCGCTGCGGCTTCTTCTGCGCATGCGCGGGACGTGCCGGCAGCCACAGCGCGAGGCACATCATCAACGACAGGAAGCGCAACAGGGGAAGGCGCGACATTCAGGCCCGGATGATAGGCGACGGGGCCGTCCACAGGAAGTTGTCCCGTCTCGCCGACGGTTCCCCGCATGCTACAGGAGCCCGCTTGCTCGGACAGGAGAGGAAAACGTGAGTGCAGCAGGGGAGCAACTGGACAGGCTGATGGGAATCATGGCCCGCCTGCGAGCCGACTGTCCCTGGGACAGGGAGCAGGACCTGCGCTCGCTGCGTCCGTACCTGCTCGAGGAGGCGTTCGAGGTCCTCGACGAAATGGACCGGGTGGCCGAGGGCGGTCCGTGGCGGGCGCTGTGCGAGGAGCATGGGGATCTGCTCTTCCAGATCGTCTTCCACGCCCGGCTGGCGGAGGAGCTGGGGGAGTACTCCATGGCGGACGTGTGCCAGTCGATCAGCGACAAGCTCACCCACCGGCACCCACACGTCTTCGGAGAGAAGCAGGCGGACGGCACCCCGCAGCCGCTGGCCAACTGGGCGAAGCTCAAGGCGGAGGAGCGCAAGAAGAAGACGGGCCGGGAGGGCTCGGTGCTCGACGGTGTGCCCACGGCCGCGCCCTCGCTGATGCGTGCCGAGCGGCTCACCGAGAAGGCGAGCCGCATCGGGTTCGACTGGCCGAGCGTCCAGGAGGTGCGCGCCAAGCTGTACGAGGAGCTGGGGGAGCTGGACGAGGCCATCGCCTCGGGAAACCGGGACGAGCTGGAGCACGAGCTGGGCGACGTCCTCTTCTCGCTGGCCAACCTCGCGCGCTTCCTCCACACGCCCGCCGAGGACGCGCTGCGCATGGCCATCCGCCGCTTCACCACGCGCTTCCAGCACATCGAGTCCGCCCTGCGCTCGGAGGGCGTGCCGCTGGGCGAGGCCACGCTGGAGCACATGGAGCGCCACTGGCAGGCAGCCAAGGGGGTGGAGAAGGCCCTTCCGCCCCCGACCCGCGTCCCCCGCGCGCCCCTGGTGGGGCTGCGCCTCCTGGTGGCGGACCTCGCCGCCCAGCGGGCCTTCTGGGACGCCGTGGCCCCCCTCCTCGGCTGGAGCGCCGAGCGGGGTGCGCCGGACGAGGCGGTGTACGGTGACGGACTGTACCGGCTCGCCTTCACGGCGGGAGCCGGCGCTCCCTCCCCCGCTACCCTCACCTTTGGGGCACCGTCCGCCGCGGCGGTGGAGCGGCTGCGCACCACCCTGGAGAAGGCGTGGCCGGGGTGCGTCGTGGAGGGCGAGGCCGGCTCCGGGCGGATCACCTTCCGGGATCCGGCCGGCTTCCGGTGGGAATACGCCTTCGGAGGCCGCTGATTGATGTGTGACGAGCGTCCGATCCGTGGCACGGATCACGCAAGCCTTGACGCTCGGTAGGCGCCGAAGTAGGTACGGCCCCTCTTTTCCACAGAAGTAAGCTGGAGATCACCTTGGCCAACACCAAGTCCGCAGAGAAGCGTAACCGCCAGGCGCAGAAGCGCCGCGCCCGCAACATCAACATCCGCACCACGGTGAAGGACGCCGTGAAGAGCCTGCGCGAGACCCTGACCACGAAGGACGCGGGTAAGACCGCGGATGCCCTCAAGGCCGCCACGCGCACCATCAACAAGGCCGCCTCCAAGGGTGTCGTGCACAAGCGCGCCGCCTCGCGCCGCATCTCCCGGCTGGCCAAGGCCACCAACCGCGCCAAGGCCGCCGCCGCCGCGAAGTAGTCGTCGCGGTCGTCACCAGTTGCTGGCCAACCGGTCGAATCCCTCGCGCATCAGCGTCTCCGCGAGACGGTGAAGCGCGGCCTGCCGGTTGGCCTCCACCTCCAGGACATCGCCGGACGCGCTCGCCGTGCCCGGAAGGAAGTCCTCGTTGCCGGAGACGGTCGTCTCCGACAGCACCTGTCCGTCCTTCGACAGCCGCAACAGCACCGCCGCCGAGGCGCGATAGCTGGCGAGCTGCGAGCCGGCCACCAAGGTGTTCCCCTGATAGACGGGCTCGGTGACGATGGTGGGCGCGCTGCTCACGGACACCACCACGCCCTCCACCGACGCATCGCACGCCCCCGTCCCTCCGAGCGCCCCGGTCCGCCCCAGCTCCTGACGGAAGGCCTGGGTGAAGAGCAGCTCCAGGCCCGGCTCGGACGTGTCGTTGCGGAAGACGGGGGCACACACCGAGTGCACCCCCTCGGGCAGCCCCGCGCTCCTGGACGTGAAGCGGTAGCCACACCCGAGACCTGACAGCAAGAAGACCCACCCCACCGCGCTCAACCGGGACATGACGCCCACAGTAGCGGTGCGATCCCCGCGGTCAAGCGCGAGGGGAGCCGTCCCGCGAGAAGGACTCGCTCACCTCCACGCCTCGCGAGCGCACCACGCCCGAGAGCGTGCTCCAGGCGTCCCGCAGGCGCTGCTCCTGGGGAGAGCCCCGCCGCACGGCCCCGAGGTCCCAGCGCGTCTCCACCTGGCCCGAGGACTCCAGGACGAGCGTGTAGCGCCGCCCGGAGAGCGCGAGGGCCACGCCCGCGAGCGCCACCAGCACGAGCACTCCCCGCGCCACCGCCAGGGGAACGAAGGGCAACAGCCCGAGCGCCACGGCGGTGAGGAGCAGGGCCTCGTAGCGCGGCCGGCGCACCAGCGACAGGCGGCGCAGGCCGGGCAGCTCGAGGAGGAAGGGCGTGGCGGAGGCGCCCGGACGGAAGGAGAGGCGGTTGCCCTCGCCGACGAGGACGCGCCCCCCCGCGAGCTCCGCCGAGAGGAAGGGACCCGAGGAGGAGCCAGCCGGCGAAGGCAGGGGCGCCTCCGGCAGCTCGGCTCCACACGCGGCACAGCGGCCCGCCCCCGCGCGCTGGGGGCGGCCGCACCGCGTGCACATGACGAGGACCTCGGTCGGCACCGGGCCCCCGTCTCAGCCGACGACGAAGTTCACCAGCCGCTTGGGCACGAAGACGAACTTGCGCAGCGTCTTGCCCGCCATGGCGGCCTGCACCCGCTCATCGGCCTCGGCCACGGCGCGCACGTCCGCCTCGGCCGCGTCCGCCGACACGCGGATCTCCGCACGCAGCTTGCCGTTCACCTGCACCGCGTACGGAATCACGTCGTCCACCACCAGGGCCGGGTCGAACTCCGGCCAGCCCTGCGTCACGGTGAACTCCTTGGAGCCGTAGGCCTCGGCGATCTCGTCGGCCAGGTGCGGGGCGAACGGCGTCAGCACCACCGTCAGCGTCCGGATGGCCTCCACCATGGCGGCCTTCTCCGCGGCCGTCTCCGGCGTGCCCAGCGCGTACAGCGCGTTCACGTACTCCATGGTGCCGGCGATGGCCGTGTTGAAGGACAGGCGCTCGATGGCCTCCCCCACCCGCTTCAGGCACTTGTGCGCGGCGCGGCGGATCTCCAGCGCCTTGCCCTCGAAGGCCCCCGTGTGCGTGGCCCCGACCGCGCCCTGGTGCTGCACGGCCAGCGTCCACACCCGCTTCAGGAAGCGGAAGGCGCCCTCCACCTGGTCGTCGGACCAGTCGAAGTCACGCTCCGGCGGGCCGGCGAACAGCACGTAGGCGCGCGCGGTGTCGGCGCCGTACTTGGACACGATGGAGGCGGGCGCCACCACGTTGCCCCAACGCTTGGACATCTTCCGCCCGTCCGGGCCGTTGACGATGCCCTGCGTCACCAGCCGCGTGACGGGCTCGTCCACCGGGCTCAACCCCAGCAGCTTCATCACCCGGGTCCAGAACCGGAAGTACAGCAGGTGCATCACCGCGTGCTCGGGGCCGCCCACGTACACGTCCACCGGCAACCAGCGCTGGGCCTCCTTCGCGTCGAAGGGCGCCGCGTCGTACTTCGGCGACAGGTAGCGCGCGAAGTACCAGCAGGAGTCGACGAAGGTGTCCATCGTCTCCGCCTCGCGCCTGGCGGGGCCGGAGCACTTGGGGCAGGTGGTGTTCACCCACGAGGGCACCTTGGCCAGGGGCGGCTCGCCCTTGCCCGTCAGCACCGCCTGGGTGTCGATCTCCGGCAGGCGCACCGGCAGCTGATCCAGCGGCACCGGCTGGCCCTTGCGCTCCGGATCGCACTTCTCGCAGTAGACGATGGGGATGGGCGTGCCCCAGTAGCGCTGGCGGCTGAAGCCCCAGTCCTTCTGGCGGTACGTCACCTTGGGCTCGCCGCGGCCCTCGGCCTTCAGCTTCGCGCCCATCTTCTGGCGCGCCTCGGCCGAGCTCAGCCCGGTGTGCTCCCCCGAGTCCACCAGCACGCCGTCCTCGGTGTACGCCGCCTCCAGCTTGTCCCCCGGCGGCAGCTTGTCGCCCGAGGCCGGCTGCACCACCACCTTCACGGGCAGGCCGAACTTGCGCGCGAACTCGAAGTCGCGCTCGTCGTGCGCCGGCACGCTCATCACCGCGCCCGTGCCGTAGTCGGACAGCACGAAGTTGGCGATCCAGATGGGCACCGGCTGGCCGGTGAACGGGTTGATGGCGTGAGCGCCCGTGAAGACGCCCTCCTTCGTGGCGCCCTCGGCGGTGCGGTCCGTCTTGGAGACGGTCGCCATCTTCTTCACGAAGGCCTCCACCTCGGCGCGCTGCGCGGGGGTGGTGATCTGCGACACCAGCTTGTGGTCCGGCGCCAGCACCACGTACGTGCAGCCGTAGATGGTGTCGATGCGCGTGGTGAAGACGCGGATGCGCGCGTTACCGCCCTGGACGTCGAAGTCCGCCTCCACCCCCTCGGAGCGGCCGATCCAGTTGCGCTGCATGGAGGTGATGCGCTCGGGCCACTCCTTGAGCTGATCCAACCCGTCCAGCAGCTCCTGCGAGTACTTCGTGATGCGGAAGGACCACTCGGGCAGCTCCTTGTCCACCACCGGGGACTCGCAGCGCTCGCACGTGCCTTCCTTCACCTGCTCGTTGGCGATGACGGTCAGACAGCCCGTACACCAGTTCACCTTGCTGAAACGGCGATAGACCAGCCCGCGCTCCAGCATCTGGATGAAGAACCACTGGTTCCAGCGGTAGTACTCGGGCTCGCTGGTGTTGACCTCGCGGGTCCAGTCGTAGCTGTAGCCCAGCGAGCGGATCTCCTTCTTGAAGGAGTCGATGTTCTCCCGGGTGCGCACCGCCGGGTGCACGCCGTCCTTGATGGCCGCGTTCTCCGCCGGCAGACCGAAGGCGTCCCACCCCATGGGGTGCAGCACGTCATAGCCCTTCATCTGGAAGAAGCGCGCGTACACGTCACCGATGAGGTAGTTGCGCACGTGCCCCATGTGCATCTTCCCGCTGGGGTACGGCAGCATCTCGAGGATGTACTTCTTCGGAGCCCCCGGACGCTTGCCCGCCCGGAACACCCCCGCCTCTTCCCAACGGATCTGCCACTTCTGCTCGATTGCCTGCGGCTCGTAACGCTCGTTCATGGCCATGACGGGGTGCGTCTTAGTGGGACGCCAGCCCCCAAGCAACAACAGACGCTCCGGTCCATGTCCCTCTGACGGCTGGAGCACGGGGCCCCGGGCCAGCCCCGGAACGAGCGCTCGCCGGGCGGGCCACCGCTACTCGAGGCGCAGCAGGCTCTTCACCGTGTCCTGGACGACCTTGGACTGCACGGGCTTGACCAGGTAGGCGCTGGCCCCCAGCGCCATGGCGCGCTCCCGGTCCTCGACGGCGGACTCGGTGGTGATGACCACGATGGGAACGGTGCGGTACGCATCCGTCTGCCGGAGGTGACGGATGAGCTTGAGCCCGTCCATCAACGGCATGTTGATGTCGGTGAGGACGAGATCGTAACGGCCATGGGTGAGCTTCTTGAGGCCTTCGGCGCCGTCCTGGGCCTCGTCGGTATGGACCCACGAGCCCAGGCGCTGCAGCGCGTACATGAGGCTGCGCCGCATGGCCAGGGAGTCGTCCACCACGAGCGCACGGATCTGCTGCGTCATGGGCGTCAACATACACCGCCGGGCGCCCGGCTGGGGGAGGACTTCACACCCCCAGCTCGGGCGCGGTGATTACAGGCTCTTGTCCTCGCAGGCGGAGGCATCACAACCGTAGGCACGGCCCTCGACGCGCTCGATGGACTTGTCGGGGCCGGACTCGAGCGCCTTGCACTCGGGGTCCGACTTCAACAACCGCCACCGCTTCACCGTCAGCTGCTCGTCGTAGTGCGGGACGTCCGTCATGTGCACGTACACGTACTGGTTCGTCTTGGTGTTGTTCACCTGCACGGGCACCGGCAGACGATTCGCCCCTCCCGAGGGCCCGGCGGAGACCTGCCGCGACGCGTACTTGGGGAAGTTTTCACGTATCACCCGCTTGGTCTCGACCGCCACGACCGGCAGGAAGTGCGTCCGGCACTCCATGGGCGACCCCGCGTCCTCGGCCAGGAACACCAGGTCCACGCCACTCAGGTACTTCGCTCCGGAGGCATCGGCCTGGGCCAGGAACTTCAGCACCGAGGCGTCCTCCCCCTCCTCGACCAGCGGCATCGACGCGGACCAGGCCGGCAGCTTCGTCTTCACGGCATCGTGCTCCGTGACGACGACCACGCCTTCCTTGTCCTCTCCCGGCATCCGGTACCCCACCGGAGTGTGCGCGCATGCCACCAGGGTCGAAGCAACCAGCGAGACCGCGAACAAACCACCACGTCGAAGCTTCATGTGCACCTCACCGTGAGTAGGCCCAAAGCAGACGGCCAGACAGGCGACGCACGCCACGCCCGAATATTCACGGAATCAACATCCAGGCGAGCGAGCCTCCCGAAGACCGACGAGACAGGTCATGTGCTCCGCGTTACCTGGGAGGAATGCCCGAAGGGAACATCATCCACCGTATCGCCCGCATCCACCGCCGGTGGCTCGTGGGGCGAGGCTTCACCGCGGACTCGCCGCAGGGTCGCTTCTCGCCAGGAGCCCGGCACCTGTCGGGACGGACGCTCCTCGGCGTGGAGGCCCATGGCAAGCACCTCTTCCACCGCTTCGAGGGCGGAGTGCTGCTGCACATCCACCTCGGCCTCTTCGGCCACATCCGGCACTTCCGCGCTGGAGCCCCCCTGCCCTCCCCCTCGTGCCGGCTGCGGCTCGCCTCGCCCCGGGCGACGCTCCACCTCGCCGGCCCCCAGGCCTGTGAGCTGCTGAGCCCCGAGGCCGAGGCCACCCTCCGCGCCCGCCTCGGGGATGACCCGCTGCGCCCGGATGCCTCCCCCGCACGGGCCTTCGAGGCCCTCCGCCGCGGCCGGACGCCCCTCGCCGCCGCGCTGCTCGACCAGGAGCGCATCTCGGGCGTGGGCAACATCCTGCGCGCCGAGGCCCTCTTCCTCGCGCGCCTGCCGCCCCTGCGTCCCGCCTCGGAGCTGCGCCCGGCCGAGTTCGAGCGCCTGTGGGAGGCCCTCCGACAACTGTTGGAGGACGCGGCCCGGGATGGACGCATCGTCGCGCCCCATGCGCCCCCGGCCCCCTGGGAGACTCCCGGCAAGCGCCGCGAGGACAGGTTCAACGTCTATGGCCGCGCGGGACAGCCCTGTCCCCGGTGCGCCACGTCCATCTCGCGCCAGGAGCTGGCCGGCCGCTCATTGTTCTTCTGCCCGCGCTGCCAGGCTCCTCGCCGGAGCACGAGGTGAGGTATCAGCCCGGGTGGGAGAGTCGGCGGAACAGCTCCGCGTGCCCGGGATGGCGGGCCGCCAGCACCTCGCCCCGGGGCATCTCCCAGTCCGCGAAGTCGAAACCCGGGCCCACCGTGCAACCACACAGGGTGTAGTCCCCTCGCGGCTCCGCGGCCTGCAGCACCCCGGCCGGAACGAGCACCTGCGGCCGCTCGCCCCGCGTGACGTCGCGCCCCAGCGTCACCGTCTCCAGCCGGCCCTGGCGCTCGTCGAGCAGGTACATCGTCAGCGCCTGCCCGTCGTAGAAGTGCCACAGCTCGTCCGAGGTCACCTGGTGCCAGGCCGCGAACGTGCCTCGCGGCAGCAGGTAGTAGATGGCCGTCCCCACCGCGCGTCTTCCGCGCGGCGTCTCCACCGGCACCTCCGAGCGCCACGTCTCCCGGTAGAAGCCTCCCTCCGGGTGGGGCGCGAGCCCCAGCGTCCTCACCAGTTCATCGACCATGTCCCCAGTGTAGGACGCCGCGGGCCCCTGGCGTCAGGTCCAGTTCACGAACTCGATGTTGCCGAAGTCATCGACCGTGATGCCGATCGACTCGCACGACACGGGCTCGAACGTATCGTGGCTCTCCTCTGGCCTGGCCTTGACTCCCTTGCCGCAGGAGTAGCCGAGCGGGAAGCTGTTCGCCCAGCTCCAGTACGTCACCGTCGGAGTGGCCTTGTAGATGATGGCGTACTGGGCGGCCCCGCCCAGGCCATTGGTCGAGATACCCTCGAGGGCCTCTTCCGAGAGCTTCCCGTCCGCGAGGGTGTAATCCGCGGGCAGCAGGGCGATCAGGCCCACGCCCAGTTCCCCACTGTTCAACGCATCCAGGGGGGGCTGCGTGGGCATGGGCAGCGTGAAGCTGGCCCCGCTGCTGGTGCCCCCGCCGAACTTGTAGATGTAGTCCGGAGAGGTGCTGCTCACCGACCAGAACACCATCACCTTCGCGCTCGAGGGGACCTGCTTGCCGGTGGCGGGCGTCAGCGCACCACTGGCCGTGAAACCAGAGCCCGCATCCGGGGTGCCCGAGTCCGGCTCCCCCGCGTCCGGAGTACCCGAGTCCGGCTCCCCCGCGTCCGGCGCCCTCGTCCCCGCATCGGGCACGGGAGTCAACGTACCCGGATCATCCTCCTTGCAGGCCCCGGACAACATGAGCAGCGAGGTGAGAACCGCATGACGCAACGATGGACGGTACATGAAGGCCTCTCGTCGTGAAGGTTGACGCGGAGTATACGGATGTCTCCCACTCGTGGATGGACGGAGGAGCGGAATTCCCACTAAGTAAGAGGGAAGCGTGGAGAAGGGGTCACACCATGATCGAGAGCCAGTTCATCACCGAGTTCCGCACTCTTCACGAGAAGGCACGGCAGGGGCTGCTCGACGAGACCGAGCGGCAGGCATACCTGGGTGCGCGCGAGCAGTTCGCGAAGACATTGCTGAAGGCCCAGGGACTGATGCTCGAGGGCCCCGAGGCCCGGCGCCACTACCGCGTGGCGCTGTCGCTGCCGGTGGAGCTCCAGATGAACTACGGCAACGTGTGGACCAACACCCTGGATATCTCCTACGGCGGCTTCTCGGTGATCATGCCCCACCCGGTGGAACAGTCGGAGCGACCCGACGTGGTGCTTCAGCTCACCGATGGCTCGACGCTGGCGGGCCGCGTCCGGGTCGTCTCCCAGTTCCTGAAGAACGAGAAGCACCGCGCCTCGTTCAACTTCCTGGATCTCACCGAGCGGGAGCTGGACCTGCTGGAGATCGCCCTCATCGACTTCGCCCTGGAGCGGGTGAACTCGACACAGCAGTAGCAGGGGGCGTTGTCCCCGCCGGGTAACTGGGCGATCCTCCCACGAGCCCATTCAAGGAGCCGCCGTCGATGTCCCTGCGAGCTTTCGCGAAGAGAGCCCTGCCCTGGATCGCACTCGCCCTGGCGATCGCGTCCCTGGGTTACTCGTGGAACTGGGCCCTCGCGAAGGCCTCCGAGCGCCATCGGACGCACCACGCGTTCGTCACCGGCACCTCGAAGTACATCTTCAGCCTCTGCCCGAGCACCCCGCTCGTGGACGCCATGCCCCCGTGGGCCACCGAC
The DNA here is from genome assembly GCF_016887565.1 of Archangium violaceum. Lineage (NCBI taxonomy): Bacteria > Pseudomonadati > Myxococcota > Myxococcia > Myxococcales > Archangiaceae > Archangium > Archangium violaceum. Next base: position 4,813,640 of record NZ_CP069396.1, on the reverse strand, counting down.
ATGCGCGGGTTCTGCCAGGCCCACCAGCCCTCCTGGGGAAGCGCGGAGCACGGCGCCCCCGGACGTGATCTCGACATCGAGACCGGCTCGACGTGGCAGGCCGTCCAGCTCGTCTCCAAGCTCGTGCTGGAAATCACCCCGGGCAAGGCCCTGTCCCTGCTGACCCTGGTGGTCATCTCGCTGGCGGGCCTCGTGGGCCCGAAGCGGGGCTGGTTCGACCGTCCGAGCCTCCAATCGCCCCCGCGCATCACCCGCGGCGCCGCGCTGACACTGCTGTCCGTCGTCCTGCTCGCGCTGAGCGCCTCGCTCGTGCTGCTCGACTCGCAGGAGGCGGTGACGATGTGCCAGATGACCGGCAACACCTACGCCAACCTGCTCTCCATCGACGCGCGCTGCTCGCAGCAGACGATGCTGCTGCGCGACACCCAGGCACTGCTCGATCAGAAGAAGGGCGAGCTGGACGCCCGCGCCAGGGAGCTGGACGACATGAAGCGGGAGATCGCCTCCCTGGGCGCGATGCGCGACGCCCTGGGCACCTTCAAGACGGAGCTCAAGAGCCAGAGCGAGAGCACCCAGCAGCTCATCATGGCCGTCACCGGCGCCACGCTCGACAGCATCACCAAGGCCGTGGACCCGCTCCACAAGGACGTGAAGGGGCTGGATCAGTCCCTCAAGACGGACTTCAAGGACGACCTGCGCAGCCAGCTGCGCGGGGACATGAAGTCCCTGGTGCAGGACGAGCTGAGGGCCGCCCTCCAGAGCGAGCAGTTCAAGGACGTCATCCAGCGGGAGGTGCGGGAGGCGGTGCAGGAGGACGTCCGCGCGGTGGTGCGCGGGGAGCTGCGCGACTCCATGAAGACGCTCCTCGCGGCGGGTCACGCTCCCGCGCCGGTACGCGCGGAGCCCCCGCCCGCCACGCCCGTCCAGGTGAAGGCGGTGGCTCCGGCGAAGGCGGCACCGCCGGCCCCCCGGAAGCCCACGACCCAGGCGACGCAGGGCAAGCCCTCCCCCACCAAGGCCACCACGCCCGCCCAGGGCAAGCGCTGAAGGGTCAGGCCGCGGGCCGGTTGCGCGAAGGGGGCTCGGTGGCCCGGCCCCGCTCGTCGAGGGCGCGCACCACCGCCTCCAGCGCCACGATGCGCCGTCCAGCACGTCCCGGCGCCCAGGGCTCGGGCGGGGACACGCCCAGCAGCGCCGCCCCCTGCTCCACACCTCCCGACTTGTGCTTGAGCGCCCGCGCGCACGAGAGCCGCACGTTCACCGCCTCGGGCACCGGGAAGCCATCGCGCCGCAACAGGTCCAGCGCGAACGTCGTCCACACCGCGAACTTGTCGCCCGGGCACAGGAAGGCCTGGAAGCGCGCGAGCCCCGCCTCCAGCGGCTCTCCGGCCAGCAGCGTCTCCTCTGGCAGCTCCACGTGCAGCGGGGTGCTGCGCGCCAGCGGCTGACGGGGCGCCAGCACCGCCTCGAAGCGCTCACCCGTGGACGGACGCGTCGCCACCAGGTGCACCAGCTCGGCGGGAATGCCCTCGCCCGACGGGTGCGCGTTGGCCTCGGCGTAGAGCAGCACGAGGTGCTCGAAGTCCTCGGAGATGGCACGCAATTCCGCCGGCGGCTGCCACGCGGACTTGTAGATGCGCCGGCGCGGCGGCTCCGTCCGCGTCGCCTGGCGGTCCAGCTGCGTGTCCACCATGTAGTTGAAGGCGCGCAGCATGGTGTCGAAGCGCTCCTGCGCTCCCTCGAGCGCCCCCAACACCTCCACCACCGCCTCGATCGTGGAGACACAGTGGTCCGCCGGCTCGGCGCGGATGCGGTAGTTGCTCGGGCGGCGCGGGACGAAGCCGATGCGCGGCAGCCCCGCCAGCAGCGGGTTCGTCTTCACCACCTTGCGCGCCAGCGGCCAGGTACCATCCACCACGATGAGCGTCTCGGGGGGCTGCTTCCTCGCCTCCTCGAGTGGGATGGCCTCCTCTCCCGGGAAGAGGACTGCGACGCGCTCGGGATGGGCGGCCAGCTCCTCGAGCCGTGAATGGCCCGAGAAGTCCACGCCGACGTAGAGCTCGGAATTGGGCAACGCCAGGTGCGCCATGCGGGCCGTGCCGATGGCCACCCGCCGCTCCCGGGGATGCTGGAGGAAGACGACCCGCGTGCGCGACTCCACCTGGGGCACTTGCGTGCAGTAGCAGGTGACCTGGGGACGGAGGCAGCGGAGACAGAGGGAACGCACCTCGCCGCTTTAACGGCACCCCGGGGGGGCCGGCAAGGGCCGAGGTGTGGGATGGCCCCGGCCGGGTGTAGGCGCCCGGCTCCCCGGCTGCCCTCCCACGGACCGTCGTTGCCCTCCGCTGGAAAGCACGGGAGATTCCGCGCCGGCCAAGACCCGCGCCCCCGCGCGGCAGGAGCGACCGAACATGAAGCTTCGAAGACTGGGACAGTCCGAGATCGAGATCTCCCCCATCGGGTTGGGCTGCTGGCAGTTCTCCGAGGGCTCCGGTCTGGCGGGCGGCTTCTGGGAAGCACTGCCCGCCGACACGGTCCAGGAGATCATCGACGCGTCCCTGCGCGGCGGCATCAACTGGTTCGACACCGCCGAGGCCTATGGAAATGGCCGCTCCGAGCGCGCGCTCGCCGCCGCCCTCACGCGCCTGGGCAAGAAGCCCGGGGACGTCGTCGTCGCGACGAAGTGGTTCCCCTTCCCTCGCTTCGCCTCCCACATCGGCAAGACGATCGGCGATCGCCTCTCGGCCTTGAGCCCCTTCCCCATCGACCTGCATCAAATTCATCAGCCCTTCTCGCTCGCGACCGTCACGGCCCAGGCCAACGCGATGGCCGACCTGGTCCAGGAGGGGAAGATCCGCACGGTGGGCGTCAGCAACTTCTCCGAGAAGCGGATGCGCAAGGCCCACGCCGTGCTCGCCGCTCGGGGCGTGCCGCTCGTCTCCAATCAGATGCAGTACAGCCTCCTCGATCGGCGCATCGAATCGAACGGAGTGCTCGCCGCCGCCAAGGAGCTGGGCATCACCATCATCGCGTACTCGCCACTGGCCCAGGGCCTGTTGTCGGGCAAGTTCCACGAGGACCCCTCGCTCATCCGCAGCCGCGTCGGCCCTCGCAAGTTCCTGCCGAGCTTCCGCGCCAAGGGGCTCGAGCGCAGCCGCCCCCTCATCGAGGAGCTCCGGAAGGTCGCCACTGCCCACGGCGTCACGCCTTCGCAAGTGGCCCTCAACTGGCTGGCCACCTTCCACGGCGACACGGTGGTCGTCATCCCGGGCGCGACGAAGCGCCGCCACGCCGAGGAGAACGTCGGCGCCATGGGGTTCAACCTCTCCCAGGACGAGCTGGGCCGTATCGACGAGCTGTCGCGGCAGTTTCGTTGAATCACACGTGTTGTGAAGGCAACTCCTCCTTAACGAGGGGCGCGAGATGCCATCCAGGCCAAGGCGCTCCGGAAAGCGAGGATGCCCCGTGAGCGCGGTACTCCTGGTCGATGACGAGATGGATCTGCTGGAGCTCTACACCGACGTGCTGGAGGTCATGGGCTACCAGGTCCTCCATGCGCACGATGGTCTGGAAGCCCTCGAGCTGGCCCGAAAGCATCGGCCAGACCTGATCGTGACGGACTGGATGATGCCTCGCCTGGACGGAGTCGAGCTCTGCAAGCGCCTTCTCCAGGACCCCGAGCTCAAGGCCATCCCCATCATCCTGCACAGCACCCGGCGGGCACCCTGGATTCCAGGCGTCCGCTACGTCCTCTCCAAGACCTGTCCGCTGGAGGAGTTCGAGGAAGCGGTGGCCCTGGCGATCGACAGTACCCTCGAGTCCCAACCCGAAGCCCTGCAAGCGGCCACGCACCCCTGGTGAGGTGGCAGGCCACCTGGCTGGGCGGGCGGAGGGCAGACCACTGACTGGATGCCCTGCGCACACAGCTGCGCGTCTGCTATTGCAAGCCAGCCAGGGGGCTCTCATTCTCCTGCGAGCGTTCTTCCCAAGAATCCTCAGGGCCCGCTCATGTCCGTGCAGTCGTCATCCCCCGTGCTTGCCCCCACCCAGCTGATCGTCATCCGTCACGGAGAGACCGCCTGGAATCGCGAGCGGCGGTTGCAGGGGCAGCTCGATGTGCCTCTCAATTCACACGGCGAGGCCCAGGCGGCCGCGCTGGGCATGGCACTCCAGGCCGAGCCGCTCGACGCCATCTACTCGAGCGACCTCTCCCGGGCCCTGCAGACCGCGCGAGCCCTCGCCGCCGGGAGGCCGCTCGCCGTGCGGACCGAGCCGGGACTGCGCGAGCGCCACTTCGGTGAGTTCCAGGGACTGACCCAGGTCGAGGTCTCCGAGCGGTACCCCGAGGGTTTCGCGGCGTGGCAGGCGCGGGTGCCGGACCATGCGCCGGCGGGCGGCGAGCGGCTCGTCGACTTCTACGCCCGGGTAGTCGACATCACCCTGTCGCTGGCGCGCCGCCACCTCGGCGGACGCATCGCCCTGGTCGCGCACGGGGGCGTGCTGGATTGTCTGTACCGGGCGGCGCATGGCATGTCGCTCGATGCTCCGCGCAAGCATGAGCTGCGCAACGCCGGCATCAACCGGCTCCACAGTGACGGCCACCGCCTCACCGTCGCCCAGTGGGGCGACGTGGCCCACCTCGACGCACGCGGACTCGACGAGGTGGACCAGCGGCACGTGCGGTGAGCCACCCGCGTTCGCCTACGGTTGGACGCGGGGCGGCTCGATGGCGGAGCCCCGGCGGTGCTCCCTCGGCGCGTCCAGGAACGTGCCCAGCAGCACCCAACGCCGAGCATCCTCCTCGCCGCGCGGCTTCGCCATCAGGGGCGTGGTGTAGTGCCAGAAGGGCAGCCGGTACACCGTCACACCGCCCAGGGTGTTGACGCTCTGCATCTCCGTGAAGTGCCCACCCTTGGAGTAGATGAGCCACTGGTGCGCCACCGTCGGCGTGGCGAACGTGAGGTGCATGTCCACGTAGCCGTCGAAGGCCTCGGGGTCCTCGGGGTGGTGGTCGTTGTGCGGGCCCGAGTAGTCCCCCGGGCCGTAGCACAGCACCTGAATCCCCCACTTGCGCCGCAGCGCCCTGCCGCTCACCGCCGCCGCGAACGCCGCGAAGCTCTCCGAGTGGAGCATCCCCACCAGCCCCACCTCCTCCGCCGCCTTCCACGAGCGCGAGCGCCGGCTCTCCAGCAGCGCCGTCCTCACCCGCACCGTCTTGGGCAGCAGCTCCGCGTAGTTCTCCGTCATCCCCCAGATGCTCTCCGGGGGGATCGGATCCTCCATCTCCGTCAGCGTGTTGCGCAGCGCCTTCTCCAGCGCGTCCCGGCACGCCGCCGCCTTGCGCGCGTCCAGCACCCCGCCGAGCGCCACGAAGCGCCGCCCCGGTTGCAGCAGCGCGCCGCACGCGTCCCGATCGCGGCCCTCCAGGATGCGCCGCCCCCTGGGCGTCAGCAGGTCCGCGAACTCGGTGGGAAAGGTCCTCATGTCACCGCCTCCTGCGGGCCAGCTCTACCAGCGAGGGGCCGATGTCGCCCAGCGGCAAGACCCGGCTCACCGCCCCGGTGGCCACCGCCTCCTGGGGCATGCCGTAGATGACCGCCGTCTCCTCCGACTCCGCCCACACCTCGCCTCCGGCCTTCTGGATGGCCCTGGCGCCCACGGCGCCGTCCGAGCCCATGCCCGTCAGCACCACGCCCACCGCCTTGGAGCCGAACGCCTCGGCCAGGCTCATGAAGAGCCGATCCACCGAGGGCGCGTGCTTGTCCTGCATCGTCGGAGGCGGCGTGCCCAGCACGTACTGCCCCGTCTGCCGGTACACCACGAGCTGCCGCCCTCCGGGCGCGATGAAGACGTGGCCCGGCGCCACGACGTCTCCCTCCTGCGCCTCGCGCACGGAGAAGGGCCCCAGCTTGTCCAGCCGCTCCGCGAAGGCGCGGGTGAACTGCTTGGGCATGTGCTGGCACACCAGCAGGCACATCGAGGGCTCCGGCGCGAGCGCCTCCAGCAGCCGCTGCACCGCCGGCGGCCCTCCGGTGGACGCGCCGATTCCCGCCACGAACGCGGGCTCCATCGGCATCGTCTTCGGCCGGCGCACCGGCCTCGGATCCGACGAGCGCACCAGCCGCACCGCCTGCACCTTCTCCTGCAGCTCCCGGCGCAGCTTCTCCACCGCGTCCGGCGTGGGCCTCACCGGCTTGGCGATGAAGTCGAAGGCCCCCAGCTCCAGCGCCTTGAAGACGTCCGTCTTGTGCGCGTAGCTCGAGATGACGATGACCGGCGTGGGTGCCGTGCTCTTGAGCAGCCGCAGGAAGGAGTAGCCCCCCAGCCTCGGCATCTCCAGATCCAACGTCACCACGTCCGGGTGCAGCGCCATCACCTGGCGCAGCCCCTCGTTGCCGTCGGCCGCGGTGCCCACCACCTTCACGTCCGGCGAGGACTCCAGCAGCTCCGTCAGCAACCGGCGGTTGTGCGCCGAGTCGTCCACCACCAGCACCTTCACTGGTTCCATCTGGCTCATGGAGCGAGCCCTCCGCCGAGCTCCGGCTTGCGGTAGACGAGATCACTGCGCAGGTGCACCAGTTCGAAATCCGCGCTCAGGTTGATGAGATTCTCCGAGTGCCCCAGGAGCAGATACCCCCCGGGCACCATCTTGTCGTAGATGTGGCGAAGCACCCGCTGCCGGGCGGGCGTGTCGAAGTAGATCATCACGTTGCGGCAGAAGACGGCGTCCATCCGCGACACGAGCAGGCCCGCCTCCGGGTCCTGAAGGTTCTGATGTCCGAAGGACACCCAGGCGCGGATGTCGTCGCGCACGCGCACCCGGGTGGGCCCCACGTGATCGAAATAGCGGGCGATCTTGTCCGGTGCCGTGGCCCGGAGCGCCGAGGGCCCGTACTCGCCCTGGCGAGCCACGGCCAGCACCCGGCGCGAGATGTCCGTGCCGTGCACCTCCACGTCCCAGCCATCGAAGCGCCCGCTGTCCTTGAGCAGCATGGCCACCGTGTAGGCCTCCTCCCCGGAGGAGCACCCGGCCGACCAGATGCGCAGCCGCTTCGTGCGCGCGTTGCGCCGCTCCAGCCGGGGGAGCACCTCCTCGGAGAAGGCCTTGAGCTGGCGCGGCTCGCGGAAGAAGTACGTCTCGTGCGTGGTGAGCGCCTCGATGGCCGTCTCCAGCTCGGCGCGCCGCTGCGCGTCGAAGCGCAGGTAGCGGTAGTAGGAGCTGAAGTCCGTCAACCCCAGCACCTCCAGCCGTGGCCACAACCGTCGCTGCATGACGAACTTCATGTCGTCGCGCACGAGGATGCCGCAATGGCCGTAGACGAAGTCCCGCAACAGGCGGAACTCCTCCACGGACATCTCCGGCTTGCCTGTATCGAAAGGCATCACCCCCCGGACCTCCCAGCTCCTCAACGTCCCGACAGCCGATCCACCGCGTCCTCGAGGGCGCGGCGGGCCAGTGAATCCATCTCCGCCTCCAGGGCGGCCCGTGTCGCCGGCAGGCACGCGGGCCCACCGGAGTCTCCCAGCACCCGCGCCGCCGCGGCCCGTACGTCCCAGCTGGGGTGGCCGAGCAGCTCCACCGCCAGGGACACGCCCTCGGCCGAGACCGCGCCCGCCAGCAGCGCCGCCTTCACCACCTCGTGGTCTCCATGAGTCACCGCGCGCCGGAGCACCTCGTCCCGCAGGGCTCCCAGCCGGGCCAGCGATTGCACCGCCCGGAAGGCGATGGCTCCGTCCGGGTGCTGCACCAGGGCCTCCAGCTCCGCCGCCCGCTCCACCGCCCCGCACTCGCCCACCGCGTCCAGGGCGGCCAGCTGCACCTCCAGCGCCTCGTCGCCCAGGGCCCGTTTCAAGAGCCCCGCCATCGAGGCATCCCCGAGCTGGCCCAGCACCCGCACCGCCGCGACACGCACCCGCGTGGCCTCGTCCGCCAGCGCCAGCCGCGCCATCTCCAGGCCCCCCGCGGGATCCACCACGGCCAGCACTTCCACGGCGGTGGCGCGCAGCGGCACGGACGCCTCGCGGGCCGTGCGCCGCACCAGGGGCAACATGCCCGTCCCCCCCACCCGCACCAGCGCGTTGAGCACCGCCGGCTCCGCCCCGTGCGTCAGCGCATCCTCCAACACCTGGAGCACCCGCGCGGGAAAGCTCGCCGCCAGCGACACCAGCGCGCGCGCCGCCAGTGCGCACAGCTCCGACTGGGACAACAGGCGCGCCAGTGGCTCCACCGCATCCAGCGAGCGCGTCCTGCCGAGCGCCTGCACCGCCACCATCTTCAAGTCCAGCTCGCCCCACTCCAGCATCTGGACGAGCTCGGGCACGTACGTGGCGTCCACCATCTCCACCAGCGCCTGTCCCGCCACCTCGCGCGCCGGGAAGGAGAACCGGTCCATGCTCGCCAGCAGCTCGCGCCCGGCCTCCGGGCCGAAGTACGAGAGCGTCCGCACCACCTCCGGCATCAGCCGCTCCTCCTGCGCCACCTCCGCCACCAGAGGGGCCAGCCGGGGCTCGCGCAGGGCCGCCGCAGCGACGAGCGCCCCCGCCCTCAGCTCCCCGTCCTCGGACAGCAGCGCGGCGGCCACCCACTCCCCCGCCCGAGGCAGCCGCCTCAGCGCCAGGCGCACCGCCGCATCCATCTCCGAGCGCTGGGTGGACTCGGACAGGAGGGCCTGTGTGCCCAGCGCCACGAGCGCCGCCTCCCGCGTGGAGCGGGACTCCGAGCCCAGCCCCCGGCACACCAGCTCCGTGGCCGCCAGCTGCGGAATGAGGCCCAGCACCCGGTACGCGCTGCGCTTGAGCGTGGGGTTGGCCAGCAGCCGCACCACCTCCGGCAACGGCGGCGGGTGGCGCAGCGCCGCGAGCGACTCCAGCGCGCTCAGCTGCAACAGCGGCTCGGGATCATGAAGGATGCGCTCCAGCGCGCGCGCCGCGACCCGGCCACCCATCCGGCCCAGCGCCTCCGCCGCGGCCACCCGGACGTTGAGATCCCCGTCCTCCACCATGGCGCGCACCAGGGCGTCCTCCGCCTCCAGCCGTCCCAGCTGGCCGAGGATGTCGGCGGCGAACTTCCGCTGGTCCGGGTCCGCGTGCACGAGCAGCCGCACCAGCGGCCCCACGGCCTGCTCACCCATGGCCGCCAGCGACTCGGCCGCCGCGTTGCGCGCGCCCGTCTCGTCGCGCTCGCCCAGCACGGAGACGAGCCGCTCCACCACCGCCTCGCGCTCCGGCAGCCGGGTGAGGCCCTCCGCCGCCGCGCGACGCACACGCCAGCTCTCGTCATGGAGTCCGGCCACGAGCTCCTCGCGCGCGCCCGGCGAGGACACGTCCAGCTCCAGCAGGGCCCGGTAACGCGCCTCCTCTGCGTTCCGCCCCTCCTCGATCATCCGTTCATCCTCCGGCCGGTGTCGCGCACCAGCTCCGCCAGAAGCAGCGCCTTCACGTCCAGCAGCAGCTTGAGCCGCTCCGGCGGGCCGCACACCCCCACCACGAAGGGCGCCGGGCCCACCGCGCCAATGGCCGGGGCGGGTTTGATCTCACTGCGCCGCAGGCGCGCCACCTCGGAGACCCTATCCACGAAGAGGGCCACGCGCCTGCGGCCCAGCCAGCACACCAGCAGCCGCGTCTTGGGCGTCGCCGGTGGGGCCTCTCCGCCGAGCAGCCGCTTGCGCAGATCCACCACGGGGATGATGGAGCCGCGCAGGTGGATGACGCCCTCGATGAAGGGCGGCGCGCCCCGGATGGGCGTGAGGCGCTGGGGCGGGAGGATCTCCTCCACCCGCATGATGTCCACCGCGTACTCCTCCGGTCCCACGAAGAAGGCGCACAGCTGGACGAGCGGGTCCCGCTCCTCCCTCGCCGCCGCCTCGTCGGACCGGGGCTGTGTCAGGACATTGAAGCGCTGTCTCATGCGAGGGCCTGCCAGATGTCGAGCAGGATGAAGAGCTGCTGGTTGCGCCGCCCGAGCCCCACCACGCAGTCCCGCTCCCCGCCGCCCACGCCCGGCGGAGCCACCTCCAGCATGGAGGGCCGCAGCCGCACCACCTCGGAGACGGAGTCCACCCAGAGGCCGGCCAGCCCGTCCTCCGCCTGCACCACGATGATGCGCGCGCGGCGCGGGGGCTCCGGTGCGTCCGGGCCCGCCACCAGCTGCGCCTTGTCGGTCAGCCGCAGCTTCACCTTCACGTCGTAGACGGGCAGCACCTCGCCGCGCAGGTACATCACCCCGAGCAGGTTGGCCGCGGCGCGAGGCACCTCGGTGAGCGGCGGTACCTTCACGATCTCCCGCACCTCGCGGATGGGCACCGCGTAGTGCTCCTCCTCCAACCGGAAGGCCAGGTACTCCTCGGGAGGTTCCTCGGGAATGGGCTCGACCGTCTCGTCGGTGCCGGCCACCAGCTCCTGCAGGAGACCGACGTCCTCGTCCGGACGGTAGAAGAAGCTGTCGAGCAGGACGGACAGGGAGGGCACGGATCAGAGGATAGCAGTCCTCGGGCCGGTGGCGTCACGCCCGACGCCGCTCCAGGCTCATTCCCTCTTCGAGCAGGGCACCGACGTCCAGCACCAGCACGGTCCGCCGGTTGGCCAGATCCGCCGCTCCGGAGATCCCTCGCACGCCCTGCAGGCGGCCTCCGAGGGACTTGACGACGATGTCCTGCTGGCCCTGTAGCTCGTCCACGGCGATGCCCAACCGCTCCTGGGCCAGCCCCGCCACCACCACGAAGTGCCGGTCGTTGTTGCGCTCGGGGTGGCCGAAGAGCCGCGCCAGGCGCATGAGGGGCAGCGTGGTGCCGCGCGTGTCCAGCACCTCGCGCCGCTCCACCGTGCGGATCTCCGACGGCTTCACGGAGAGGATTTCCAGCACGCTGTTGAGCGGCACCGCGTAGGTGCGCCCACTCACTCCCACCACCAGGGCGCGGATGATGGCCAGGGTGACGGGCAGCGTGAGGTGGAAGGCGGTGCCCTGCCCCCGCTCGCTCCACACGTCGATGATGCCGGACAGGTTGCCGATGTTGTTCTTCACCACGTCCAGGCCCACGCCGCGGCCGGACAGCTCGGACACGCTGCGGGCGGTGGAGAAGCCCGGCAGGAAGATGAGGTTGAGCACCTCGCGCCGGCTCATCTCCCGCGCCTGCGCCTCGGTGATGAGGCCCTTGCGCAGGGCCATCTCGCGCACGCCCAGCTCGTCGATGCCCGAGCCGTCGTCGCTCACCTCGATGACGACGTGGTTGCCCTTCTGCTCGGCCCGCAGCGACACCCTCGCCCGCCGCGACTTGCCCGCCGCCTCGCGCGCCTCCGGCGACTCGGCGCCGTGGTCGATCGCGTTGCGGATGATGTGCATGAGGGGATCGCTCAGCTCCTCGACGATGAGCTTGTCCAGCTCCACCTCGCCGCCGCTGATGACGAAGTCGATCTCCTTGCCCGCGTCCCGGGCGATGCGGCGCACCAGCCGGGCCAGCTTGTCGAACACCTGGCCCACCGGCACCATGCGTGCCTCGAGCAGGCCCTGCTGCAGCGCGTCCAGCTTGCGCTCCAACTGCCGCGTCTCGCGCGACAGCTCCTGGCCCCACATCTTGGAGACCGTCACCGGACCATCCTGCCGCGCGGCCTCCGCCATGCGCTGCAGGTTGGCCTTGATGAGCAGCAGCTCGCCCACGGTGTTCATCAGCGCGTCCAGCCGGCCGATGTCCACACGCACTGTCTGGGTGAGCGAGCGCAGCGACTCGCTCTCCGACCGGGTCCCCCGGGAGCCTGGGTCCTCCATCAGCGTGCGCACCGGAGGCGCGGACGTCTCGGGACGGAGGGGGGTGGGCACGTCGGGTTCGTCCTGGAACAGCGGCTCCTGGGGGGGCGCCTTCGGACTGGCCGGCTCGACCGCGTGCAGCACCGGGGCCTTGGGGGTCTTGGCCTTCTTCCGCCCACCCTTCTTGGGGGGAGCGGGCGCGGCGGGCGCCTCCTCGGGGGGGGCCTCGGACCCGGAGCGCCGGACGACCTGGGCCACGGAGGCCGGTGCCGGAGCGGCCTGGGCCCCGGAGCCCGCCGCGGGGCGCGCCTTCAGCTCGAAGAGCTGCGCGGGCGTGCCCTGGAGCTTCGCCGCCAGCTCCTCGGCGGGCACCTTGGCGCCGAAGATGAGATCGAACGCGATGCCGGTGGCCCCACCCGGCTCCGACGAGGGGAGCGTGCTGACCACCTCGCCCAGGGGCTTGAGGCGCGAGTTGAGCTCGCCCAGCCCGGTGTCGAAGTCGGACAGGTCGAACGCGGCCCGGACGCGCCAGAGGGCCACGCCGCGGCGCACGTTCTCGCGCAGGCGGTGCTCCTCGTACTCGGTGAAGACGGCGCGCACCTGCGGATCCAGCTCCAACCGGTCCAGTGGATCCTCATCGGCCGCGGGCGAGGCGGCGCCCATGTTCGCCAGCCGCGAGCCCAGCTCCACCGCGCGCTGGGACATGACGGCCGTGGACTCCTCGCGCGAGGCCTCCGCCAGCAAGCCCTGGAGCACGTCCAGCGACTCGATGAGGGTGTCGAGCACCTGGTCATCCAGCGACAGCTTGCCCAGGCGCAGCCGGTCCAGCAGATCCTCGGCCTGGTGGCCCAGCTTGGCGATGCGCTCCTGGCCGAAGAGGGCGGAGAGGCCCTTGAGCGAGTGCGCCGCCCGGAAGATGCCGTTGATGAGGTCCGGGTCCGGCTCCTGACCGCGCTGCTGATCCAGCACGAGCAGATCCTTGCCCAGGGCCTCGAGGATCTCCGTGCCCTCGGCGACGAACTCCGACAGTGCTTTTCCCGCCTGGTTCACGCGAGCTTCAGGTAACGGCGCACGAGCCCTTCCAGGCTCTGCGGAGAGAAGGGCTTGACGAGGTACTCGGCCGCGCCCAGCGCCAGCCCGCGGTCACGGTCCTTCTCGCGCCCCTCGGTGGTGACGATGAACAGCGGCGTGTCACGGTAGTTGGGGTTCTTCTTGACGAAGTTGATGAGCTCCAACCCGTTGATGTCCGGCATGTTGATGTCGGTGATGATGAGGTCGAACCGATGCCGGGGCAAAAGCTTGAGCGCCTCGAAACCGCTGCTGGTGACGAAGGCCTCCAGACCGGAGATGGACTCCACCGTCGCGGCAATCAACTCCCGCGAAGCCTTGGAATCCTCCACGATCAGGATCTTGAACTTCATTCGTTGGAACCGGCCCCCCATCGTACCAGAACGACTGTCGGCACGGATCGTCAGCCCTTGCGGTTGGGCAGCCGGCGGGCAAGCTCCTTGTCCGCCAGGACGGCGACCCGCTGTCCCTTGAAAGCCGGGAGGAACTTGTCGTTCAAAGCGGAAGCCCTGGCGGCGTCTTCCAGCTTGCCGACGCCGGGCACCTCGAGGGCCACCCCCTCCACCTTCGCCTTGGCCAGCACGCGGGCGGCGTTGGCGAGCGCCTCGCCGAGCGAGGAGGCATCCAGCCCCTGACGGCGCCCCAGGCCGATGACGAAGATGCGAGGCACGGGGAAGCGGCCATCGGTGGGCAGCAGGAGGGAGTCGTCCTGTGCGCCCACGAAGAAGCCGGACTGGAGGATGCGCGACAGGGCGCCGCACAGCCGCCAGTCCACATAGCCGGCCGAGCCGGGAAGGGGCCGGTCGTCCTCTCCCACGAAGAGGCAGAGGGCATCCACGCCCTGCAGCGCGTCCAGGCCCTCGAGGCCGAGCTCGTAGGAGGTGACGTTCACTGCTTCCCCAGCGCCGCGGCCACGCGGTCCAGCAGTCCGTTGACGAAGGCGCTGGACTCCTCGGTGCCGAAGTTCTTGCCCAGCTCCACGGCCTCGTTGAGGGACACCTTCTTGGGGATGTCGGGGCGGTACTTCAGCTCGAAGACGCCCAGGCGCAGCACGTTGCGATCGATGCGGGACATGCGATCCAGCCGCCAGTTGTGGCTGTGCTGCTCGATGAGCCGGTCGATCTCCGCGCGGTGCGCCATGACGCCTTCCACCAGCTCGCGAGCGAACTTGACCGCCTCGGGCTCCTTGCGGGCCTCCTCGGTGGCGGCCCACGCGGCCTCGAGGGCCTCGTGGACGGAGCCCGGCGTCATCTCCAGCTGGTAGAGCGCCTGAAGCGCCCGCTCCCGTGCCGTCCTGCGCGCGCCCATGGCTAGCCCCTCTTCCCTTCCGTCAGGGTGGCCAGCTTCACGTGCAGGTTGACCATCTCGATGCAGGCGAGGGCGGCCTCGGAGCCCTTGTTGCCGGCCTTCACGCCGGCCCGGTCGATGGCCTGCTCCACCGTGTCGCACGTCAGCACGCCGAACGTGACGGACGCCTGGGAGGTGAAGGCCACGTTGCCAATGCCCTTGGCGCACTCACCGGCCACGTAGTCGAAGTGGGGCGTGCCACCGCGGATGACGGCGCCCAGGGTGATGATGCCCACGTAGGCGCGCGACTCGGACACGCGGCGGGTGAGCGCCGGCAGCTCGTAGGTGCCGGGGCAGCGGTAGACGTCGATGTCGCCGTCGGCCACTCCGTGACGGACCAGCGTGTCCACGGCGCCCTTCACCAGCTCCTCGGTGATGAACGCGTTGAAACGGGCCACGCAGATGGCGAAACGGCCCTTGGGGGGAAGAAAGTCACCTTCAATGTAACGGGGCATGTGAGGCTCCTCTCTACACCAGCCACCCGGTGGGCGTCGCCAGGGAGTTTTCCTGGGTGCCGCCTTCAGGACGTCTTGCGGCGGCGGGGGGGACGGCGCGCGGCCAGGCGGCGGGTCGGCTCGGCGGACAGGGTGAGCGGAATCTGCTCCACCACCTCCAGGGAGTAGCTCTCCAACCCCACGATCTTCTTGGGGTTGTTGGTGAGCAGCCGCAACCGGGACAGCCCCAGGTCCTTGAGGATCTGGGCCCCCACGCCGAACTCGCGCAGGCGCGTCTGGTCGTTGTTGCCCGGCACGGACACCTCGTTGGAGACGTGGGTGCACTCCAGCCGGCTCTTCGCGGGCACGTCGCGCTGGAGGACGATGACCACCCCGCGGCCCTCCTCCTGGATGCGCTGGAAGGCCTGCTCGAGCTGGCTGCCGCAGTCACACCCGGCGCTGCCCAGCATGTCGCCCACGAGGCAGGCGCGGTGGACGCGGGTGAGCACGGGCTGGCGGCCGGAGATGTCGCCCTTGACGAGGGCCACGTGCACCGCGCTGTCCACGTCGCTGCCGTAGGTGTAGGCCTGGAAGGAGCCCTGCCCCCGGCGCTCGATGGTGGCCTCGCTGAGGCGCTTGACGAGCCGCTCGCGCTCGAGCCGGTAGCGGATGATGTCGGCCACGGACAGCAGCACCATCTTGTGCTTCCGGGCGAACTTCACCAGGTCCGGCCGGCGGGCCATGGTCCCGTCGGGGTTCATGATCTCGCAGATGACGCCGGCGGGCTCCAGGCCGGCCAGACGGGCCAGGTCCACGCTGCCCTCGGTCTGGCCGGTGCGCACGAGCACCCCGCCGTCGCGGGCGCGCAGGGGGAAGACGTGGCCGGGACGCGCCAGGTCGCTCGGCTTGGCGTTGGGGGCCACCGCCACCTGGATGGTGTGGGCGCGGTCCGCGGCGGAGATGCCGGTGGAGACGCCGTGGGAGGCCTCGATGGAGACGGTGAAGGCCGTCTGGAAGGACGAGGTGTTGTCCTGCACCATGAGGGGCAGGTTGAGGCGGCGCAGGCGCTCGTCGGTGAGCGACAGGCAGATGAGCCCACGCCCGTGGGTGGCCATGAAGTTGATGGCCTGGGGGGTCACCTTCTGCGCCGCCATGACGAGGTCGCCCTCGTTCTCACGGTCCTCGTCATCGGTGAGGATGACCATCCGACCCTTGCGGATCTCCGAGAGCGCCCGCTCCACCAGGGCGATGCTGTCCGTCTCGTGCTGCCTGCCGCGCGCCATGCGTGCTCCTGGCCTTTCCTTCGAATCAACCGCCGAAACCGGCCGCCTTGATGACCGCCTCGGAGAGCCCACCACCGGGCCCCTGGCGCAGCGACACCAGCCGCGCCACGTACTTGCCAATCATGTCCGCTTCCAGGTTCACGCGCTCGCCCACGGCCTTGGCGCGCAGGGTGGTGCGCTCCTGGGTCTCGGGGATGAGCTGCACGCCGAAGCGGTCCGGGCCCACCGAGTTGACGGTGAGGCTGATGCCGTCGATGGCCACCGAGCCCTTCTCGATGAAGAAGGGGGCGAGCTCCGGGGGGAGCCGGAAGAGCATCACCCACGAGCCGCCCTCGGGGCGGGTCTCCAGCACCTCGCTGACGGCGTCGACGTGGCCGCTGACGAGGTGGCCGCCCAGCCGGTCGCCCAGGGCCAGGGCGCGCTCGAGGTTGACGCGCGAGCCGGGGCCGGCACCGCCCAGGGTGGTGCGCCGGAGGGTCTCCGGGGCGGCCTGGACGCGGAACGAGTCCCCGCCGCGCTCCACGACGGTGAGGCAGGCGCCATCGACCGCGATGGACTCGCCGAGCGCGAAGTCCCGGGCGCCCAGCGCCGTCCGAATCCACACGTCCGTCATCCCGCCGGGGATGACCCGCTCCACCACACCGATGTCCTGGATGAGTCCGGTGAACATTTCGGGCACGCTTATAACGGATTCGGGGCCGGGGATCCGCCGCCGCGTCCATCCACCTCCCCTGCCCGGCAGGCAGGCTCACCGGAGCCATCATCCCGGGCCCCGGGACGATTCTCTTGGGGTAAGAGGACCGCCCATGAGCGGAGCCCCCCGAGTCCTGTTGGTCGGTGCAGGTGCGGTCGGCCAGGTGTTTGGGAAGTACCTCCAGGCGGCCGGCTGCGAGCTGTCCTTCCTGGTCAAGGAGAAGTACGCGGAGGAGGCCCGGCGAGGCTACCCGCTGTACGAGCTCGGCCTGTTCTCACGGCGGCCCAGGCCGGTCCTGTTCTCCGGGTTCGGCGTGCGCGTCTCGGCCCGGGAGGTCGCGGCCGAGCGGTGGGATCAGGTCTGGCTCTGCGTCTCCTCGACGGCGCTGCGTGACGGGAACTGGGTGGGAGAGCTCGCCCGGGCCACGGGGGACGCCACCTGGGTCATGCTCCAGCCCGCGCTGGACGACCGGGACTGGCTGCTGCAATGGGTTCCCGAGGAGCGGCTCGTCTCCGGGATGATTCCCTTCCTCAGCTTCCATGCGCCACTGAAGCCCGGGGATCCGTTGGAGGGACCCGGCACGGCCTTCTGGATGCCACCGATGTCGCGAGGCCTGTTCAGCGGGCCCCCGGAGCGCCTCCAGGGAGTCCTCCGCCCCCTGCGGGCCGGTGGGTACCCGGCCAGCCGCAGCGAGGACGTGGCACGGGCCGCGGCGATTCCCACCGCGGTACTGACCGTCTTCATCAACGAGCTGGAATCGGCGGGATGGAGCTTCGATCGGTTCCGCGAGCGGGCGCACCTGGAACGGCTCCAGGGAGCGGCGCGGGAGGCGGTCCAGATCGCGGCCCGGCACACACGGACGAGCGCCTCCGCCGTCCTCCCACTCCTCCGCCCGGCCTTCTTCAAGGTGCTGCTCGCCGTCGCCTCCCGGGTCGCACCCATCGACCTGGAGACCTACCTGCGGGTCCACTTCACCAAGGTCGGGGCCCAGACCCGCCTGATGATGCGGACGTACATCGACCTGGGAAGGACGCAGGAGCAGCCGGTCCAGGCGCTTCAGGCCTCGGTCCACGGAGCCTGAACGAGGCCCTGGAGTCGGGAGCGCGAGCATCAAGCAGGGGGGAGGTCCCGGGCGCGCTCGAGAGCAACTGGTCTGACAGTCAGACCAGTTCGTCCGAAGCGCGCTCGGAAGGTCCTCCTCCGGTGACGGAGACTCCCTCGCTCAATACTTCATGCCTGGGATGAGACCGCCCGCCGTCCACCCGCGGCCGTGGGCGCTGAAGATGCCCACGCCGTACTTGGAGCCCTTGGCCTCGATGGTGCGCCCGTCGCCCAGGCTGATGGCGACGTGGCCCGGCCGGAACAGCAGCGCGCCCTTGGTGCGCAGCGCCTCGTCGACGGAGATCGCCTTGCCCGCCCGCTGGATGTGCGGCAGCTGGTTCATCGTCCCATCGGGAATGGAGACGCCCACCTGGTGCGCCGCCCACTGCACCAGCTCCGAGCAGTCGAAGGCCTTGGGGTTGGGATCGTTCAGGTTGGTCTCGGCGCCGAAGACGTAGCGGTCGCCGTCCTGCGCGAGCGCCTTCTTCACGAAGGCATCGGCCGTGCCGCGCCCGCCCGGGCTCGGGGTCGGAGCCGGACCGCTGGCGCCCTTCAGCCGGCCCCACGTCTGGGGACCGACGATGCCGTCCGCCGCGATGCCCTGGGAGCGCTGGAAGGCCAGCACCGCCGCCTTCGTCTTGGGGCCGAAGACGCCATCCGCCGCACCGGGGTTGAAGCCCTTGCTCTTCAGCAGGGTCTGGAGCTCGCTCACCGCGGGGCCACGGGAGCCCTCCTTCACGGTGGGCATCGCGGTCCGGGCAGTCGTCAGCGCCGTCGTGCGGCTCGAGGAGATGGGAGCGACCATGGCAACGAACCTCGTGTAGGAAGGGACTTACACAGGGGTTATCGGGAGATGATTTTCCAAGTTGCGTGAAGAAGATAAAGCCCGGTCGCCCCCGAGCGGCCCGACGGGGTCGCGGCCAGACTACTGTCGGCTGACGTACTTCAGCTTGAAGGGCGAGGGGCTCTCGCTCATCGTGAAGTAGCCCGCGCCGTTGGCCTCGTACTCGATCGCCTCACCCTGCCCTTCCACGGTGTCCGTCAGGGAGACGGGGGTGGCCGCGAAGGCCGTCTCGAAGGCGCCCCCGGCCGGCGCGCGGTACTCGTAGACCTTGCGGTAGGTCCTGAGCAGGAAGCGATTGGCGCAGGGGTGGATGGCCGCGGCCGTCGCGGAGGCGAAGTTGGTGTCGCCATTCGTCGGCAGCTGAAGGTTCGCCACGAAGAGCAGGGTCGACATCGTCCCAGGGGCGGGCAGCGGCTGGGGGAACTTGTACACCTTGCTCAGCCCGGACCCGTCCTTGGTGATGACGTAGATGTCACCGGTCGTCGGGTGCACCATGATGGACTCGGCGTTCTGCGGCGTGTCCGGATACTTGAACGGGAACTGCTCCGCGGTCAGGGTGCCGCTCGTCTGTCCACCCGCGATGTCGGGCTCCTTCATTCGGTAGACCGCGAAGGTGGACGGAGGCGTGGGGAAGTTCGCGCTGATGCGGCCAATGTCTCCCATGTAGATGCATTGACCGGCCGGGCACGGACCCGTGGCGATGTCCTCCCAGTCCGCCGGCGTCACGTTGGCGACGGTGAAGCTGCCCACCGTGCTCGCGTTGCTGGTGCTGATGGCGACCACGGCGGTGGTGTCCTCGTTGTGCACGTAGAGGACACCCGGGGTGACGCGGCTGGCGGCCAGGCCGGACGGCTCCACGATGGCGGTGGACGCCACGGTCCCCACCGTCGTCACCGTGCTGGAGAACGTGTCTCCGACGGTGCAGCCGGGCGTGCTCGCCGGACGGAGCGCGACGACCTGGGCGATGTTCGTGTTGGCGTACGGCGAGCTGCCGTTGAACGCGGGCTGCGGTCCAGCGGCGCCCAGTTGCAGGTACGCCGCGTCATAGATGATTCCCGTGGAGGAGGAGACCAGGCACGTATCGAACGCCTCCGTGAAGCCCGAGGGAGGAACGATGGGGCTCGCCGGGCAGGCGGAGCCCGTCCAGATCTGCGAGCCGAACCAGACCGCCACGCCATTGGAAGCGGTGGTGGTGATGGCGGGCGTGATGAAGCTCGCGGTGAGCCCGTTCTTCTGGCCGCTCTGCGCGTCGATGGGATTGACGGGGTCCGCCCCAGAGAACGCCACGATGCTGCCCGCGAGGTTGCTCGTGAGGTCGATGGAGAACGTGTAGCTGGCGGGCTCGGCGCCGCCCGCGACCTTGTAGAAGACCCAGGCCTTGAGCTGCGAAGCACTCTGGTCCGAGCGGATCAACGTCCAGCCCGCGGGCGGTGTCACGGTCGCGGTGACGTTGTCCCGGTTGACGATCCGCGCGAGCAACACGTCCCCCTGCGCGGTTCCCGGCGGCTTGATGAGGCCAAGGGACTTGAGCGCGACTCCGCCTCCCGTGGCGCTGCTCCGGAAGCTCACCGTCGCCAGCGCCCGCTGACCGGTCTCCACACCGACAGAGGATTCGACGTCCATCGGCCCGCACCCCATCAGGGCGGAAAGCGAGACCGCACAGACGAGTCGTGAAGCGTTCTGCTTGAAGTTCTTCAACGTCATTCCAAACCTCGGGTCATTGGCTCGGCACATGCGCGGAGCCCCTGCCTTCTCCTATCTCAGGAATCCCACGTGGATGGGAGGGGGAACCTACAAAAGCCTCACATGTGTTCCTCCCCAGGACTCCAGATTCTCACCAAATGATAACCCTTTCATCCTGGATTTGATTGCTCATTTGGTGTATCAATAAACACGCATCGACGCCGTTCGAGATCATGGCCGTTGCGTCCCGACACGCAGGAGCCCGCGACATGCACGATGATTCTTGTAAAGGAATGATTTCCTCGAGGCGCTTTTCCAGACAAGGATTGGGATTGACGGTGGGAATCGTGGCGGCTGGCGTCTCGGGGCTGCTGCCCGCCGCCAGTCACGCGGAAGGGTCTCCCTCCAATGTCATGTTCCTGGTGGACAACAACGCGTCCATGCAGGAGTACTCCGAGTACCTCCCCGAAGCCTTCACGCCCGGCTACCAACCCATTCCCGAGGAGCCCGCCCCCGGAGATCTCGGCGGAGACGGGCCCGCCGGACACAACATCAACACGGGCTGCTCGGACCCGGCGTTGGTCTCCGCGATGAGCTGGTTCGACAAGAACAGCCCCGATCCGGCGAAGAATGGCTCCGTCATCTACGATGAGGATCCCGACCTGGCGTCGAAGTTCTTCGAGCCAGACAAGTTCTATCATTCACGGGGACGGCGTCTGGCCTGGCAGTCGGAGGAGTACCCCTTCTCCCTCTCCAGCTTCTTCAACGCGCTGGCCCCCAACGGCGACACGTTCAGCGCCTGCTACACCGTCGTCAATTGGAAGAGCGCTTACTACGACTCTCCCATCATGCAGGAATGCATGACGTGTCTGGAGACGAAGGGATGGTGGCGCGGCCCGGTGGTCTCCGCGCTGACCGAGCCCGGGCTCGACGGCCCGACGCAGAATCCTGGCGACCCGCCGCTTCCCCCCGAGGCGTTCCGCAAGTGGGTCATCAATGGCCGCATCCTCAACCTGCGTCCACCCAAGTTCGTGGCGGCACGCAAGGCCATCAAGGAGGCCATCGCCCAGGCCTCCAACGCGCGCTTGGGGGTGGCCACCCTCGGGAGGGATCAGGGTTGGTTCGATCCGCCAAGCATCATCAAGGGGATGAGCCCGAGCTGCGACAAGTCCTCCCCCACCATCGACGAGACGGCGCTCGACCGCGCCGCCTTGAAGCATGCCGTCAATCAGATCCAGTTCCGCAATCAGGACCGCAACGTCGGTGAGGCGTTGTTCGGCCTGGGCGCCTACTTCTCCTCCCAGGTGCAGGACAACCGCTGGGGGAGCTGGTTCGCTCAACCCATCGCGCCGGGTTGGGGCTGGCCGGGGTGCTGCTCCGGTGGCACGTATGACAATCCCTACACGGGCCAGCCGGGTGCGACCTGGGCCGCCGCTCCCGACGAGTGGCTCAAGGCCCCCTATGTCGATCCCCTGAGCGAGACCTCCCTGCCGGGCCAGCCCTGGGAGGGAGAGGGCAACGACAAGTCCATCTGCTTCGATGGCCAGCGCAGCGCCGTCATCCTGGTGGCCGGAGGCACGCCCCGGTATGAAGACAACTCGGTGCCCATCACCCGGATGATGGAGCTCCTCCAGGCCCAGGGCGCCAAACATCCGGATGGGACGTTTGTCCAGTTCAACCCGACCGATCCCGAGCACAACCCGAACGTGGGTGGCATCAATTACTGCCACCAGGCCGTGAAGTATCCCCCGGCCAGCGGGACGTATACCCAGGCGGACTGCGATTACACCGACTACAACTGGCCGGCCGGTCTGGGCGTGGGCAACAAGAACTTCATGGATGATGTGGCCTTCTTCCTGTCGCACTCGGATCTGCGCGGTGACAGGAGCGGCAACGAGTCCGTGCGGACGTTCGTCATTGGCCATGGCGATCACAGCCCCATGCTCCAGAGCATCGCGAAGGCGGGCCAGGGTCAGTTCTACCGTGCGAACACCGCGGCCGAGCTGCGGAGCTCCCTGACGTCCATCCTCACGGGACTCGGCGCGCCGTAGCGCAACGGGCCCCCGAATCTTCATGCATTCGGGGGCCCCTTTCTCGGGCAGGGCATCGTATACATCGGCCGTGAACCTGAACCGAGACACCTTCCTTCCCAAGGCCGAAGCCACACTCGCCGAGCTCGACGGAGCCGTCCTCGAAGCGATCTCCCATCATGGAGGACCCGGCGTCGAATCCCTCGCACAGGTGTTCAAGGACGGCGTGTCGCGCTCCCCCGCGCAGCTCGCCGAGGCGCTGTGCCCCGGGCCCCTCACGGACATCGGCTTCGCCGCCGTCGTGATGCGCGGGCTCCTCGAGCCCAGGGACGAAGTGCTCGACTCGCCGGTGTCCGAGGCAACGGTCATCACCGGCAACGCACGCGCCTCCGGCTCGCTGAACATCACGAGCCCCTTCGTCGTCCTCGGCAATCTCGAGGTCGAAGGAGTGCTCGAGGACTGCGGGCCGGATTCCACGGTCGTCGTCGTCGGCAACTGCGTCGCGCGCGGGCTCCGGACGTCGGGGAATTTCCTGGTCCTCGGCGACCTCGTGGTGCGCGATGTCATCCAGGGCATCTACAACGATGACAGCCTCGTGGTCGCCGGCGACCTCTCGGTGCGCTTCCTCGACGAGAACGACCACGACGTCTCCTGCTACGGCGAAGTGCACGCGGAGCATCACTTCGAGAACGGCCGTTCGGGTGAAGAGGCGGCGTCCCTCGCCTCCGTCTTCCTCCTCCCGGGGCTCTATGATGTCGATCTCGGCGAGATCCATCACGACCAGATCTTCGAGCATCTCGAACGGAACGAGCCGGTCTTCGCCGAGACGCCACAGCCAAGACAGCGGCGCGAACCGGACAGGCCCACGGCCGAGGAGCTCGAGGGCATCGACGTGGCTGGAACCGTGGCGCGCTCGCCCGTCAGTGCGACCCCCAGGGACGTCGTCTATGCACAGCGGAAGACCGGCGAGGTGTGGTTGCTGCGCCCGGGCGTTTTCCGTGTGCACATCTACGATGGGGAGAAGTTCCTCGGGACCGAGCCCTCGCCAGCCCTCGAGGCCACGAAGGCCTCGGAGCGCGTCACCTTCTGGCGCAAGCGTGGCGATCTGTTCCTCGAGATCGAGCGCTTCGATGCCATCGTGCAGGTGCATGCGGGCTACAACAATGGAACGAAGACGACGCTCCGCTTCGCCTTCGACGGTCCCGACGCCGCCGCGCGCGAGGTGCGGCGCCTCGAGGCCCGCTACGAGGGGGACTTCCTCCGCGTCACGACCGGAATTCCCGGCCGAGGCCCCCTCGAGCGCGAGCTGGCCAGGTACGGCGGAAAGTCCGAATACACCTCGGCCATCGTCAAGGGCACCACACTCGTGACACGGGATGGCGAGAGCCAGCGCTTCGACGACGAGGCCTCCGCGCTGCGCGCGCTTGAGGACTGGCTCGCCGAGAAGAGACGGGCCGGGTTCGAGCTGAAGATCCTCGAATGGAAACCCTACGGTCTCCTGAAGTAGACGCCCCTTGACCTTGACACTGGTGTCAGCTGCTAGGGTTCTTCGACAGAGGCCGCGATGAATATCGGGCAGTTGTCCAGGCTGTCGGGCGCGAGTGCGCGCTCGATCCGCCATTACGAGAAGGCAGGGCTGCTCGTCTCGAGCCGCCAGGGCAATGGCTATCGTGATTTCGGTCCCGAGGTCGTGCTTCGGGTCCAGCACATCGTCCGGATGATCCGCCTGGGCTTCTCGCTCGAGGAGATCGCCACCTTCCCGGCGTGCATGTTCACGGGCACGTCGAACGTCATCTGCCCGCATACCCTCGCGGCCCACCACGAGAAGCTCTCCGACATCGAACGGCAGCTCGCCGAGCTGGAGGCACGTCGCGTCCGGCTCGTCGAGACGCTCGGGGCTTCGCACAAGCGAGGATGAGATGAACCGCAGGGACCTGTTGAGGAACACAATGCTGGGGGCCGCCACGCTCCCCCTCGGCGCACACGCACTCGGGCCACAGCCGGCATCACGGCCGGCGGGCAAGACCTTCCTGCTGGTACACGGCGCCTGGCACAACGCCCTGCACTGGGGACGCGTCGCGCGGCACCTCTCGGGACTGGGACACCGCGTGGTCTCGATCGACCTGCCGGGCCACGGCCTCAATGCCCGTTTTCCCTCCTCGTATCTCACGGGCGATCGGAAGCGGTTCGCCGAGGAGCCGTCGCCGCAGGCCAGCATCACCCTGGACGACTGCGCCTCCGCGGTGATCGACGCGCTCAAGGCACTTCAGGGAGGAACCCGGCCACTCCTGGTCGGCCACAGCGCCGGAGGGACCGTGATCACGCGGGTGGGAGAGCTCGCCCCCGAGCTGATCGGCCGGCTGGTCTATCTGAGTGCCTATTGCCCCCTGCGGCTGAAGAAGCCGAGTGCCTACGGGGCCCTGCCCGAGGCGAAGACGGGGTATGGCGAGACGCTCTTCATCGGGAACCCCGCGACGCTGGGGGCGGTCCGGATCAACCCGCGCGGGGATGCCGCCTACCTGGAGGCCCTGCGCACGGCCTACTACAACGACGTCGACTCCCGTGACTTCCTGCCCTTCGCGCTCACCCTCACACCGGACCTGCCCCTCGCGCTCTGGACGACCGAGGTCGGTGCGACGCGCGAGCGCTGGGGCCGCATCCCGCGCAGCTACATCCGCTGCACGAAGGACCGCGCCCTGGCGCCCGCCCTCCAGGAGCTGATGATCCGTGAGGCGGATGCCCTCACCCCCGGCAATCCCTTCGAGCAGAAGACCCTGGACGCCAGCCACTCGCCCTTCGCCTCGCAGCCGGAGCGGCTCGCCGAGCTGCTCGCCGGGCTCGGCTGACGTCCACCCCGGGTTGCGCTGGCGACCAGAACTCGCTAAACATGTTCATTGAACGTGTTTAGCGAACTGGAGCGTCATGTCCACCGGCCGTGCCCAGCAGAAGGAAGAGACCCGGCTCCGGGTGCTGAAGGCCGCGCGCCGGCACTTCGAGGAGCACGGCTTCGACGAGGCCAACCTGCGGGCCATCGCGGCGGAAGCGAACGTGTCGGCGGCGACGGTCATCGTCCACTTCAAGGACAAGAAGGAGCTGCTGCACGCCGCCCTCTTCGATGACCTGGAGGAGACGATCGAGCGGGCGCTGCGCGAGCTGCCCGAGGCGGAGCTCGAGACGCAGCTGCACGCCATCACCGAGTCGTTCTTCGGCTACTACCAGGCGCACCCGAAGCTCTCGCGGACGCTCCTGAAGGAATCGCTGTTCGCCGAGCCTCCCTGGGCACAGCGCTTCTCCGGACAGGTGACGAAGGTCCACGCGCGTATCGCCGGGCTCTACCAGGCCGCCGCCGCGAAGGCCGGAGTCGACTCGGCCGCCGAGGCCCCGCTCTTCGCCGTGGCCTACCTGTCCTTCTACTACTTCGCGCTCATCGCCTGGGCCCAGGGCGCGAACGACGCACCGGTGCGGATGGTCGACGGTCTCGTCGCCCAGCACCTGCGCGGCCTGCTGCCACGAACCCCTGACCGGAGGACCCGCCGATGAAATCGCTCGTGAAGACCCCCGCCGCCCGCACCGCCCTCGAGGGCTGGTACCAGACCTTCCGCGCCAAGCTCCCCACGAAGACCACCGAGCGCCGCGTGGCCACGCGCTTCGGCGAGACCCACGTCCTCGTCGGCGGCCCGGAGGATGGCCCCCCGGTCGTCATCCTGCACGGCGCGCTGGCCTCGTCCGCCCACGTGCTCTCCGAGCTCGCGCCCCTGCTGTCGACCTTCCGCGTCCACGCGGTCGACATCATCGGCCAGTCGGTGAAGAGCGCCGAGGTGCGGCCCTCGGTGAGCGACAACTCGTACGGAATCTGGCTCGCCGAGGTCATGGAGGGCCTCGCGCTTCCGAAGGCCCACGTCATCGCGGTGAGCTACGGCGGCTTCGTCGCGCTGCGGCTCGCGGCCCATGCGCCGGAGCGGATCGACCGGCTGGTGTTGCTCGTCCCGGCGGGCATGGTCAGCGGTCCGCCGCTCGATGGCTTCTTCAAGCTCGGCCTGCCGATGCTCCTGTATCGCGCGTTCCCGAGCGAGAAGCGGCTCGCGCGGTCCGTTCAGCACCTGCTGACGACGGTCGGCGACGACTGGACACGCTACCTGGGCGAGGCCTTCCGCGGCATCGACCTCGACATGCGCATCCCGCCCCTCGCGAAGCCCGAGGAGCTCGCGAACCTGACCGCGCCGACGCTCGTCATCGGGGCCGACAAGGACCTCAGCTTTCCGGGGCGCAAGCTGCTCGACCGGGCGGCGAAGGTCCTGCCGAACCTGAAGGACACGGAGCTCATCGCCAACTGCCTGCACTGCCCGCCGACGACCGATGAGTTCCGCGCCTGGCTGTCGGGGAGGATCTCCCGGTTCCTGCTCGACGCGCAGTGGAGCCAGTGAGGGCTGGCGCACCTCCTCACGAGGTGGGGGGCGGCACGGTGATGTGGAGCTGGACCCGGCGGTTGGCGGAGCGGCCGTCGTCGGAGGCGTTCGATGCCACCGGCTTCGACTCTCCCATGCCCAGCACCAGCATCTGCCGTGGCGTCACTCCCCGTGAGGTCAACACTCGCGCGACGGCCTCGGCGCGGCGGAGCGAAAGCGCTTCGTTGTAGGCCACCGTGCCGCGGCTGTCGGCGTGGCCCTCGACCCGGATGTGATCCTCCGGGTACTTCGTGAGGATGTCTCCGATGCGCGACACCTGGGAGATGGCGCCCTCGGTGAGGACGGCGCTGTCGGTGTCGAAGAGCAGGTCGTTCCGCAGGTTCAGCAGGATGCCGTGGTCCGTCCGCTGGGTCTCCGCGACCTGCTCCAGCTCGCGCGCCTGCCGATCGAGATAATTGCCCACGGCGCCGCCCGCCGCGGCCCCCACGCCGGCTCCAATGACCGCACCCTCCAGGTCCCCCCCCGCGATGGCCCCGGCTCCCGCTCCCACGATGGCGCCCGCCGCCGCGCCCGCCGCGGTCCGCTTGCCCGGAGTCACGCAGCCCATCCCGCCCAGGATCAGCGCCGGGACGAGCACCCAACCCTTCTTCCATGCGTTCACGTGCAGCCTCCTTGTGTCTCTCACTCGTTCGAGTGGACCTCGGGGAAATGCATTCACGTGCCATCCGGTCCGGGCTCGCCGCTCGGCCGCTGTCCTGGCGGGAACTCGAGGCCGCGATTCCACGCCACCTGACGCGGCGGCGTGTTTAGCTTGGACCGGGAAATCCGGGGTGAGCGCGCGAGACACCGTCCCCCGAGGAGAGAGAGCGATGAACCGGACCGTGAATGTGACGACGTCCCTGGCGGCCAGCGTGGCCCGGCTCGGATTGGGCATGCGCGTGAGCGCGCTCGGCAAGCGTCCCGACAAGCCGCTGGAGCTCTACGAGTTCGAGAACTGCCCCTTCTGCCGCAAGGTGCGCGAGGCCCTCAGCCTGCTCGACCTGGAGGCCTTCATCTACCCGTGCCCCAAGGGCGGCACCCGCTTCCGTCCCCGTGCGGTGGAGCTGGGCGGCAAGCAGCAGTTCCCCTACCTCGTGGACCCGAACACCGGCCAGCGGATGTACGAGTCCAACGCCATCATCCGCTACCTCTTCGAGACGTATGGCGATGGCAAGGTGCCCACCGCGCTGGCGCTCGGGCCGCTCACCAACGCGGGCTCCATGCTCGCGTCGTGGACGCGCGGGCTCGGTGGCGCGCGGGCCCGGCCGAGCCGCGCCCCGGAGAAGCCGCTGGAGCTGTGGAGCTTCGAGGCCTCGCCCTACTGCCGCATCGTCCGCGAGACGCTCTGCCGGCTGGAGCTCCCCTACCTGCTGCACAACGTGGCCAAGGGGAGCCCACGCCGCGCGGACTTCGTCGCGCGCTCGGGGCGGATGATGGTGCCCTACCTCTCGGACCCGAACACCGGCACGGCGATGTTCGAGTCCGCCGACATCGTCGCCTACCTCGAGAAGACGTACGGCGCGCCGGCCTGAGCTACAGCGAGGGCGGTGTGACGCGGACGCCTCGTGCTCATTCACGAGGAAATGACAGCGTCACGCCGAGGGCGAGCGGAGGTCGACCTCGAGCGCCTCCATCCGGCGGATGACGGGGTGCGGTCCGAACGAGGGCTGCTTCACGAGCCGCAGCTCCGGGAAGCGGCGCACCAGGGTGCCCACGGCGATCTGCACCTCGAGCCGCGCCAGGTTCGCTCCGATGCAGTAGTGCGCCCCGTGACCGAACGCGATGCTCACGTTCGTGTTGCGCCGGATATCGAAGGCATCCGCCTTGTCGAACGTGCTCTCGTCGCGCAGCGCGCTGTTGAGCATGATGAGCAGCATCTGGCCCTTCTTGATGCGCACCCCGCCCAGCTCCACGTCCTCCAGGGCGTAGCGGGCGATCCCCATCTTCCCGAAGTTGTCGAAGCGCAGCACCTCCTCGATCAGGTTCTTGAACAGCTCGGGCTCGCTCTTCACCTGGGCGAGCACCTCGGGCCGCTGCAGCAGGTTGTACGTGCAGAAGGCAATCAGGTGGATGGTGGTCTCGAAGCCTCCCACGATGAGCGCGGACACCAGCGAGAGCAGCTCCTGCTTGTTGAGCTTGTCCCCCTGCTCCTCCGTCTGGATGAGCGCGGTCATGATGTCGTTCTCCAGCGGGTTGCGGCGCCGGTCCTCGATCGTCTCGCTCACCAGGGCGAGCCCCTCGCGGATGTGTCCGCGCAGGATCTCCTGCTCCTCGGGAGTCACCAGGCCAGGGAGGAAGTTCTTGACCACCGCGTTCGTGAAGTCCTGGAACAGCTCCTCGCGACCCTTGGGGATCTTCAGCATGGAGCCGATGACACGCGCGGGGATGCGCTCGGCGAACTCGTTGACCACGTCCATCCGGCCCCTGGCCGCCACGCCGTCGAGGATCTCATCGACGATGGCCTGGATCTCCGGGCGCAGCCGCTCGATGGCGCGCGGGGTGAGCGCCGGGCTGACGAGCTTGCGCACGCGAGCGTGGTTCTGCGCGTCCAGGGCGAACAGCCCGTTCTTGTTCAGCTCCGCCAGCTCGGGGACGATCGCGGAGGCGCCCAGCGAGGCGGCGAACTCCCAGTGTTCCCGGTTGGGCGAGAACCGCTGGCCATCGCGGAGCACGGCCACCGCGTCCTCATACCGGGTGACGAGCCAGCCGCGCCCCTGCTCCCAGTAGAAGAGCGGCGCTTCCGTCCGCAGCTTCTCGAGCGCGGGATAGGGATTCACGTCATAGCCGGGCGCGTAGGGATTGAACTGCACCGCGGGCCGGGTCTCACTCTGGTTCGTCGGGTTGCCGGACATCGATGAACTCCTTTTCGAGGGGTACTGCGCGGGGTCAGTCGTTGGACAGGGAGAGCGCCTGGCGCGGGCAATCACGCACGGCCTTCTCCACCTTGGCTCGCAGCTCGGGCGTCACGTTCTCCGTGAGCACGTGCAGCGTGTCCTTGTCGTCCAGGTTGAAGGCCTCCGGCGCCACGTTCATGCACACGCCATTGGCCTCACAGCGATCCCAATCGACCACGATCTTCACGCTCATCTCCTTTTTGATTGACGATTTTATCAATCAAAAATCAGGGGCAAGGTAACAAGCCGAGGTCCGTCCAGCAACCGGAAAAACCCGACGAACTGGGACTCCTGGAGGAGAAGCCGTGCGGGAGGCGAGCTCCGCTCCGCCCTACCGGCAGTCGGCGCGGCGCAGGGAGACGCCGGACTCGGTGCGGTACTGGTAGAGGATCCCGCCCTCGTCGAGCACGGTGAAGTCCCGGAAGGTCTCCTCGGGCAGGGTGTTGAGGGGCAGGTCGGCCTGGCCGATGACCTTGCCGTCCAGCGGATCCACGCAGAAGAGCCGCACGGCGTGCTCGGTGGCCGGACTGGCCTTGCCGGTGGGCAGCTCGCCCGCGACGGCCAGGTAGATGATGCCGGCGCGGTCGGAGTCGAGCAGGGTGATGAACATCAGCGGGAACTGCAGCCGGTACTCGCGGGTGTAGCGGTGCTGGCCCGACTGGCGATCCACGACGTTGAGGAAGAGGCGGCCGCTCGGGCCGTCGATGATGCGCGCGAGGATGTAGGCGCGGCCGTCGCGCGTGGGGCGGCCGGGAATCTCCGGGCGCGTGGTGTCGACCTTGCCCGAGAGGTCGCCGATGCGGATCAGCGCGCCGTGCTCGCGCTCGACGTACACCGAGTCCCCATCCACGAAGGTGCCGGTGATGCCGCCGGGATTGGGGATGCCCTCGCCCTGCACCGGCAGGTCCCCTTTGAGCGCACCCGTGTAGGGGTCGATGATGGCCACGGTCTTGTCCCGCAACCGGTCGAGCACCACCACGGTTCCGTCCTTCGCCACGGCGACGTCCTGCGGGGTCTGCTGGGTGAGGGGCGTGGTGCCGGTGACCTTGCCGTCCGGACTCAGCTTCACGAGCCGGCCGTTGACCTGATCCAACACCACGACGTCCCCGAGCGGTGACACCGCCAGGGACATGGGCGCCTCGGGGTTGCCCTCCTGGGGACGCTCGCGCCCGAGCTGGGAGTCTCCGGTGCCCCAACCCAGTTCCGCGAGGACCTCGCGGGGCCTGGATGAATCACCGGACCGGGAGGCACCTGATGTCCGTCCGCCGCCCTTGCCTCCCGACGAGGCCGTGGCGCTGGCACCACCCCCCTGGGCCGCCGAGGCCGCCGGCTCATCCGGGCTCGTGGCGGAATCCGGGTGGCCCTTGCCGCTCGACCATGCCGTCACGAACGCGATGCCGAGCGCGAGGACGACGAGACCCAGGATGACGACGCCAGCGCGCTTGCGCGACTCCATGACCCCTACCCTTCCAAGATACCGGGTGATGCGGTGGACCCCACGACGGCCGGAGCGCGAGCCTCGGCGGGGCTGGTGGAGTGTCCACGAAGTCCTTGGACAAGGTCCGAGGGCCCGTGGATGTCCCCTCTCCCTCTGGGAGAGGGCTAGGGTGAGGGTCTTCCCCCTGGAGCGCATGACCCCATGGGAGTTCACAGACGACGGCGAGGGGGGCGGTTGCGTCCCGCGATGCAAGCCGGGCGAGGAACACGAGGGTGACGACCCTCACCCCCCGCCCTCTCCCAGAGGGAGAGGGAGCATGCGCAACACGACCATGTCCACTAGAAGTGCCGGATGGCGTGGTAGGTGGTGGTGGCGGTGCGGAGGTTGTGCACGCAGCCGTACGCGCAGCCCTTGCACTCGTAGGCCCACATGCTGCCCCAGCCATCCCCCGACTCGTAGAGGAAGGTGTGGCCCGCGCCGTCCTGGTTGTACACGAGCGCGTCCGCCTTCAGCAGGCTGTCACGGGAGATGGTCGTCCACTGGCTGGAGTCGACGTTGAAGTGGATGGTGCCGTAGGGGTGCGAGTCGACCGACACGTTGCTGTTGGTGCTGGGCACCACCCACGCCTTGGCGAGGAAGCCAGAGCAGTCCGCGCCGTACGAGCCGCTGTGCGTGCAGCTGGGGCAGTTGCCCGAGCACGAGCCCACGGAGGCGCCAGACTTCCAGGCACCGTGGCCCCACCAGTAGGAGAAGCCCATGGCGCCCTGGGCACGCGTCACGGCGGCGTCGCGCGCCGTCGAGGAGCTGGCCACCAGGGTGAGGTAGGTGCCCGAGGCCCAGCCCGTGACGCCACTGTAGGTAACCTTGTACCAGCCGCTCGTGGGACAGCCCCCGCCCGCTTCCTTGGCGATGCTGTTGCCCGGCATGGTCAGCAGGATGCCGTAGCTCGTCCCGGCTCCGCTCCGCAGGTTCAGGTCCGTGGTCGTCTGGAGGCTCGCGCCGGCGGTGACACAGCCCGTCAGCGCGTTGGCGCTGGTGCCGAGCTCCTCGTCGGCGCCCTTCAGCTCGACGCTTTCCACGGACGACGCTCCGCCGCCGCAACCCGCCGCCACGACCGCCAGCACCACCAGCCACTTCATGGGATGACCGCTCCTGCTCTGGCTGCTCATACGGACCTCCATCCCGCGGGATCGCGAGGGAGAAAGATGGGAAAGTCGTATTAATAGCCTTTTCTTAAAGACCTGGATAGCAAGATTAATCCAGTCCCACTTCTGTCCGGAAAAGCACGCTAGAATGGATGCTTGGAGGACCCATGGACTTTTCCGCGTGGCTGGCGAGCTTCCGAGAACTTCACGAGCGTGCGCGCCGGAAGCTGCACACGACCGAGGAGCGCGTGCTCTACCTGGAGGCGCGTGAGCAGCTCGCGAGCACGCTGCTGGCCGCCCAGGGGCAGAAACTCCAGGCGGGAGCGGCCGCCCGGCGCAACTTCCGCGTCCCCAAGGGCATGCCCGTGGACATCGGCTTCCGCTCGGGCTCGGCGCGCAGCCGCACCCTGGACATCTCCTCGGGGGGTTTCTCCTGCATGCTGGCCGGCACTCCCGCCCAGGACGAGCTCGGCGGCTTCGTGCTGTGGCTGCCGGGACAGGAGGAGGAGCCGGTGGTGGGCCGCGCCCGGGTCGTCGCCATCGCCTCCGCCGCCCCCGAGGGTCCCCGCCGGGTCTCCTTCCACTTCACGGACCTGGGCGAGCAGGACCACGAGCGGCTGGAGATGCTCATCTTCGACCTGGCGCTCGGCTACATCGCGGCCTGAGCGGGGTCCTCAGCGCGGGGAGCGGATCCGCCGGGTCCGCACGGCCTCCGCGCCTCCCAGCGACTCGAGCACCTCCCCCAGCAGCTTCCGCGCGTCCTCGAGGGCGCGACGCCCCTGGAGGCGCTCGAAGCGCTTCTCGAGCTCGGCCCGGAGCGAGCGGCTCCGCTCCACGGCGGCCTGCCCGCGCGCCGACAGACGGACCCGGCGGACGCGTGCGTCGTCGGACCCGGCCTCCTCGACGTAGCCCAGCTTCTCCAGCTCGGCGACCGTCTTCGACGCCGCCTGCTGTGTCACCTCCAGCAACCCCGCGAGCTCTCCAATCGACCTCGCGCCTCCCAGCAGGTGCTGGAAGACGTACCCGTGCGCCTGACGCAGGCCCGTGAAGCCCGCCGCGTGCAGCTCCTCGAGCACGAGGTCGTTCACCCTCATTCCCACGAACAGGGCCAGGTGCCCCAGGTCCAGCGAGTCGAGCCGCACCGCCGCGGCGTCCGTCCGACGTGTCATGCGGGGAAGCTTGCATTCACAACCCAGGTTGTGCAAATTGAGTTGTGCAACCCTGGTTGTGCATCAGACGGGAGGCAGCACATGTCGACGACGAATCTGGAGGCCGCGCGCCGCTACCTGAGGGCCATCGAGCAGGGAGCGACCGGCGAGACGCTGGCCGCCTTCTTCCACCCCGAGGTCTCCCAGCGCGAGTACCCCAACCGGCTCACGCCGTCGGGGAAGACGAGGGATTTGAAGGCCCTGCTCGAATCGGCGGAGCGAGGCCAGCACTCGGTGTCCTCGCAGCGCTACGACATCCGCCACGCGGTGGCGGAGGGAGACACCGTGGCGCTCGAGGTCGACTGGAGCGCCACGCTCAAGGTGCCGGTGGGCTCCCTGCCCGCGGGAGGCACGATGCGCGCCTCGCTCGCCATGTTCATGACGCTGCGCGACGGGCGCATCACCTCGCTGCGCAACTACGACTGCTTCGAGCCGTTCTAGGCCCGCGCCGTCACTTCGCGTTCCGCAGCCGCGCCCGGAGGAGCAGATCCTCGCCCACCTGCTCGAAGGAGGGCGTGTTCACGGTGAGCGCCCGCGCCATCTGCTTGACGCCCAGGGAGCCCGACCAGGACAGGCCCTCGCTCCCAATCAGCTTGGGAGCGACGAAGAGGAGCAGCTCGTCCGCCAGCTCCTCGCGGAGGAACGAGCCGTACATCTCCGCCCCACCCTCCACCAGCACGTGGTTGAGGCCCTCCTTCGCCAGGCGGCGCATCAGCGCCTCGATGTCCACCCGCCCGTCCTTCTCGGGCATCCGCCAGACGTCCACGCCCGCCGCGAGGAAGCGCTTCGCCTTGCGGTCGGCGGGGTCCTCCAGCGTGGCCACCACGGTGCGCGCCGGGGAGCGCTGGGTGAAGACGGTCAGCTTCGGGGACAGGCGCAGGTGCGAGTCCACCAGCACCCGCACCGGATCCTTCCCTCCGCCCTCGGGCAGCCGGGTGGTGAGCTGGGGATTGTCCTGCCGGGCGGTGTTGGCGCCCACGAGGATGACGTCCACCTGATCGCGCAGCCGGTGCACCCACGCGCGGGCCTGCTCACCCGTCACCCAGCGCGAGTCCCCGGTGGCCGTGGCCAGCTTGCCGTCCAGCGTCACCGCCGCCTTGAGCGTGACGTAGGGCAGGCCCGTGCTCACCGCCTTGAAGAAGGGCCGGTTGAGCTTGTCGGCCTCGTCCTTCAGCACGCCGGTGACGACCTCCACGCCCGCGCGCCGCAGCCGCGCCACGCCCTTGCCGTTCACCTTCGGGTTGGGGTCCGACGAGGCCACGAAGACCCGGCGCACGCCCGCGTCGAGGATGGCCTGGCTGCACGGCGGGGTGCGCCCGTAGTGGTCGCACGGCTCCAGCGTCGTGTAGAGGTCCGCCCCGCGCGCCTTGCTCCCCGCCGCCTCGAGCGCCACCACCTCGGCGTGCGCCGTACCGGCCCGCCGGTGGTAGCCGCGCGCGACGATGCGGCCGCCCTTCACCAGCACCGCCCCCACCACCGGGTTGGGGCTCGTCCGTCCCAGTCCCTTGGCCGCCTCCTCCAGCGCCAGGCGCATGAAAAACTCGGCCACCGCCCGATCGAAGTCCGCCGCCCGCTTCGCCCGCGGGGTCCGCCTGGCCTGCATCCGCGCTCGCGTCAAGAGCCGCATCGCCCGTCAACCATCCTTGCCCGCCGGCTTCGGCGGCTTGAGCTCCCGCGTCCGGTCCGACAGCAGATCCTTCAGCTCCTCCATGAACTCGGAGATGTCCCGGAAGCTCCGGTACACCGAGGCGAAGCGCACGTACGCCACCTCGTCCAGCCCGTGCAGCCGGCGCATCACCTCCT
Organism: Archangium violaceum; assembly: GCF_016887565.1. NCBI lineage: Bacteria > Pseudomonadati > Myxococcota > Myxococcia > Myxococcales > Archangiaceae > Archangium > Archangium violaceum. The sequence goes on along the minus strand of NZ_CP069396.1, from coordinate 4,778,483 downwards.
CGCCGATGACCGACGAGGGCACTTCCTTCTCGCCCATCCCCTGCAACAGCCGCTCGATGGCGACCACCGTCTCCTCGAGCTGGTCCGCCGACACCGGCCTCTTCTCGCAGGCCTTCTTCAGCCCCGCCAGCAGCTTGTCCCGGTCGAACGTCTCCCGCCTCCCGTCCTTCTTCACGATGAGCGGGTAGAGCTCCTCTACCCGCTCGTACGTGGTGAAGCGCCGCTTGCACTGCAGGCACTCACGCCGCCGGCGGATGACGGACCCCTCGTGCGACTCGCGCGAGTCGATGACCTTGTTCTCGGCGTCCTGGCAGAAGGGGCAGCGCATGGTTTCGGGACACGGGCGTGAGGGGGAAGACCCTCACCCCGACCCTCTCCCAGAGGGAGAGGGAGCTCGGTTACTTCAGCCGCGAGGCGTAGAGCGGGAAGCTCCGGGTGAACTCCTGGATGCGCCCGCGGACCTGGGCCAACCGCTTGTCGTCCGAGGCGTTGTCCAGCGCCTCCACCACGAACGCGCCGATGGTCGCCATCTCCGCCTCCTTCATCCCTCGCGAGGTGACGGCCGGCGTGCCGATCCGGACTCCCGACGTCACCGTCGGCTTCTCCGGGTCGAACGGAATCATGTTCTTGTTCACCGTGATGCCGGCCTTGTTCAGCACCTCCTCGGCCACCTTGCCCACGAGGTTCTTCGGCCGCAGGTCCACCAGCATCAGGTGGTTGTCCGTACCGCCCGAGCACAGCCGCAGGCCCCCGCGCTTGAGCGCCTCGGCCAGCGCCTGGGCGTTGGCGACGATCTGCCGCTGGTACGCCTTGAACTCGGGGGTGAGCGCCTCGCGGAAGGCCACCGCCTTGGCCGCGATGACGTGCATCAGCGGGCCACCCTGGATGCCCGGGAAGATCTGGCTGTTGAGCGCCTTGCCGTACTGCTCCTTGCTCAGCACCAGGCCTCCGCGCGGACCACGCAGCGTCTTGTGCGTGGTGGAGGTGACGATGTCCGCCACCGGCACCGGCGAGGGGTGCACCCCCGCCGCCACCAGGCCGGCGATGTGCGCCATGTCCACCATCAGCGCCGCGCCCACGCTGTCGGCGATCTCCCGGAACTTCGCGAAGTCGATCGTGCGCGGGTACGCCGAGGCGCCCACCACCACCACCTTCGGCTTGTGCTCCTTGGCCAGCGCCGCCGCCTGCGCGTAGTCCAGCGTCTCCGTGTCCCGCGTCAGCCCGTAGTGGACGATCTTGTAGAGCTTGCCGGAGAAGTTGAACGCCGCCCCGTGCGTCAGGTGGCCGCCCGAGTTCAGATCCAACGACAGCAGCGTGTCACCCGGCTTCATCAGCGCCATGTAGGCGCCCATGTTCGCCTGGCTTCCCGAGTGCGCCTGCACGTTGACGTAGTCCGCTCCGAAGAGCTCCTTCGCCCGGTTGATGGCGAGGTTCTCCGCCACGTCCACCACCTCGCAGCCCCCGTAGTACCGCTTGCCCGGGTAGCCCTCGGCGTACTTGTTCGTCAGCACCGAGCCCATCGCCTCCATCACGGCCGGGCTCACGAAGTTCTCCGAGGCGATCAGCTCCAGGCCTTCCTCCTGGCGCCGCGTCTCCTCGAGTACCACCTTGGCGATCTCCGGATCGACCTCGGCCAGCTTACGGATGTTCTCCATGGATGCGGTCCTCCCTCGGGTAGGAACTGCCGGCCTCAGCGTCCGTTCTCGGACTCGGCCTCGCGAATCTTGTCGACGCGCTTCTGGTGCCGCCCGCCCTCGAACGGCGTCGCCAGGAAGGCCTCGAGAATGCTCCAGGCCACCCCCAACCCCACCACCCTCTGGCCCAGGCACAGCACGTTGGCGTCGTTGTGCGCTCGCGCCATCCGCGCCTCGAACTCCGTCGTGCACAGCGCCGCGCGCACACCCCGGTACTTGTTCGCCACGATGCTCATCCCGATGCCTGTTCCACACACCAGCACTCCGTGTGTGTAACGGCCCTCGGCGACCGCTCGCGAGACGTTCTTCGCGAAGTCCGGGTAGTCCACCGATGCATTCGTGGTCGGGCCCACGTCGTCGAACGTGATGCCTTTTTCCGACAGGAGGGCCACGAGCTCGCGGCGCAGCTCCAGTCCCGCATGGTCCGACGCGATGATGAGCTTCACGTTCGCCCTCCCTGTTCCACTCGGACCGGGCTGACCCTCACCCCAGCCCTCTCCCAGCGGGAGAGGGGGCGGACACGGGCATCACTCCTCGGTCCGCTCTACCCTCACCCCGTCCCTCTCCCGGCGGGAGAGGGGTGTTACTTGAAGCGCTTGAACAACAGCACCGCGTTCGTTCCGCCAAAGCCGAACGAGTTGCTCATCGCCGCGTCCACACGCTGCTCCCGCGCCTTGTTCGGCACGTAGTCCAGATCGCAGTCCGGATCCGGCGTGGTGTAGTTGATCGTCGGCGGGATGATTCCGCGCAGCAGCGTCAAGGCGCTGATCACCGCCTCCGCTCCTCCCGCCGCTCCCAGCATGTGGCCCGTCATCGACTTCGTCGACGACACCGCCAGCTTCTTCGCGTGCGCCCCGAAGACCGTCTTGATCGCCTTCGTCTCGTTCGCGTCGTTGAACGGCGTCGAGGTGCCGTGCGCGTTGATGTACCCCACCTCCTCCGGGTTCATCCCCGCCGACGCCAGCGCCAGCCGCATGCAGCGCGCCGCACCCTCGCCCTCGGGGGCAGGTGCCGTCACGTGGTGCGCGTCCGAGTTCGCCCCGTAGCCCACCAGCTCCGCCAGGATGTTCGCGCCGCGCTTCTTCGCGTGCTCCAGCTCCTCGAGCACCACGATGCCCGCGCCCTCGCCCATCACGAAGCCGTCGCGCTCCTTGTCGAACGGGCGGCTGGCCTTGGTCGGATCCTCGTTGTGCGTCGACAGCGCCTTCATCACCGAGAAGCCACCCATCCCCAGCGGGGTGATGGCCGCCTCGGCTCCGCCCGCGATCGCCGCGTCCGTCTCACCCAGGCGGATGGACTTCCACGCCTCGCCAATGGCGTGGGCGCTGGTGGCGCAGGCCGACACCGGCGACCAGTTGGGCCCCTTGCAGCCGTAGCGCATGGAGATGAGGCCCGGGGCCATGTTGATGATCATCTGGATGATGAAGAAGGGCGACAGCCGGTCGAACCCCTTCTCCAGGCCCTTGCGGTGCTGCTCCTCCAGCGAGGAGATGCCGCCGATGCCCGAGCCGACGATGACGCCCACCTTCTCCTGCGCGTAGCCATGGGGAGCGTCCGGCCCGATGGGCAGACCACTCTCCTTGACGGCCATGTCGGCCGCCGCCAGCGCGTACTGCGCGAACAGATCCATCCGGCGCACTTCGCGCTTGTCGATGAACTGCTCGGGCTGGAAGTCCTTCACCTCGCCGGCGAAGCGGGTATCGATCTTCCCCACCTCGAAACGGGTGATGGGTGCGATGCCCGAAGTACCGGCGAGCATCGCCTGCCAGTTCTTCTCGGTGCCCGTACCCAGCGCCGTGATGAGGCCGGTTCCGGTGATGACGACTCGACGGTTTGACACGTTGCTCTCCACTCGATACGCGCTACTGCCATGGAACGCTGGGGGACCAGCGCTCCCCGGCCCTACCGGTGATGCCTACTTCTTGTGCGTGTTGATGTAGTTGATGGCGTCGCCGACGGACTTGATGTTCTCGGCCTCCTCGTCGGGGATCTCGACCTCGAACTCCTCCTCCATCGCCATCACCAGCTCCACGATGTCGAGGCTGTCCGCGCCCAGATCCTCGATGAACGAGGACTCCGGCTTGATCTCCTCCTCGCCCACGCCCAGCTGGTCCGCGATGATGGACTTGACCTTGGCCTCGATAGCAGAAGTCGACATAGGTATTGAACCCTCCAGGAACCACGTGGCGGTCCGGTGTACTCCCCGAACCTGGGTAAATGCGGGCGCGGTATATCCCACGCCCGACCCTGATCCAACCCTTGGCTACATGTACATGCCGCCATTCACCTTCAGAACCTCTCCGGTGATGTAGGCGGCGGTGTCGCTGGCCAGGAAGAGGACGGCGTTGGCCACGTCCTCGGGGGACCCCAGCCGGCCCAGGGGGATGGCGGCCAGCATCTTCTCCCGCGTCTCCCCCTCCAGGTGGGACGTCATGTCCGTGCCGATGAAGCCCGGGGAGACGGCGTTGACCCGGATGTTGCGGCTGGCCAGCTCCCGGGCCACGGACTTGGTGAGTCCAATGAGACCCGCTTTGGATGCCGAGTAGGCCGCCTGTCCGCCATTGCCCATCTCGCCGACCACGGAGGTCAGGTTGATGATGGCCCCGCCCCTCTGCTTCATCATCGGGCGGCTGGCCGCTCGGATGAGGGCGAAGGCCCCCTTGAGGTTGGTGTCCAGCTGCTTGTCCCAGTCCTCGTCCTTCACCCGCATGACCAGGCCGTCCACGGCCACGCCGGCGTTGTTGACGAGCACGTCCAGCCGGCCGTGCGTCTTGACGATGCCCTCCACCGTGCTGGCGCACGCGGCGGTGTCCGCCACGTCGAAGCGCACCGACTCGCCCTTGGCCCCGGCCGCCTGGATGAGGCCCAGCGTCTCCTGCGCCGCGGCCTCGTTGCCCGCGTAGCTGATGACCACGGTGGCCCCCTGCTTCGCGAACGCCACGGCGATGGAGCGGCCGATCCCCCGCGAGCCACCCGTCACCAACACCACCTTGTCCTTGAACGCGCTCATCTCAGGCCCCCAGTGCCGCGAGAGCCTTCTCCAGGCTGGCGGCGTCTTCCACGTTGAACGACTCGACGTCCTTGGTGATGCGCTTGGTGAGCCCGCTCAGCACCTTGCCGGGGCCCAGCTCGATGATGCGCGTCACGCCCTCGGCCTTGAGCGCCTCGATGCACTCGATCCACCGCACCGGGGAGCTGACCTGCTCGAGCAGCAGCGGCACCACGCGGGCGGCGTCGGCGTTGGGCCTGGCCTCCACGTTCGTCACCACGGGGACGGACGGGGCGGACACCTTCACCTTCGCCAGCACCTCGCCCAGGCGGGGCTTCACCGGATCCATCAGCGCGCAGTGGAAGGGGGCGGACACGGGCAGGGGCATGACGCGCTTGGCGCCCAGCTCCTTGCACTTCGCCCCGGCCCGCTCCACCGCCTGGGCGTGGCCGGCGATGACCGTCTGCTCCGGCGAGTTGTAGTTGGCGGGGGACACCACCTGCCCCTGCGCCGCCTCATCACAGGCCGCCTTCACCTTGTCCGGCAGCAGGCCGAGGATGGCCGCCATGGCGCCCACGCCCTCGGGGACCGCCTCCTGCATGAAGGTGCCACGGGCACGCACCGCCCGCACCGCGTCCGCCAGCTGCAGCGAGCCCGCCGCCACCAGCGCCGAGTACTCGCCCAGCGAGTGCCCCGCCACGAAGGCCGGCGCCGGCCCGCGCTTGGAGAAGACGGCGTGCGCCGCCACCGACACCGTGAGGATGGCTGGCTGCGTGTTGGCCGTCAGCTTGAGCGCCGACTCGGGGCCCTCGAACAGCATCTGGGAGAACTTCTCACCCAGCGCCTCGTCGGCCGCCTCGAAGACGGCCCGCGCCTCGGGGAACTTCTCGTACAGGTCCTTCCCCATGCCGACAGCCTGGCTGCCCTGTCCGGGGAAGACGAACGCGATCTTCGACATGCTTCCTGCTCCCTCCCTGAATGGTCTCTACCAGCGCATCACCGCGCTGCCCCACGTCATCCCCGCGCCAATGGCCATCATCGCCACCACGTCGCCCTTCTTCAGCCGACCCGCCCGGTTGGCCTCGTCCAGCGTCATGGGCAGCGACGCCGAGGACGTATTGCCGTACTCGTGCAGGTTGAGCCAGCACTTCTCCACCGGCAGCTCCAGCCGCTGTAGCACGGCTTCGAGGATCCGGATGTTGGCCTGATGGGAAATGACGTGATCCACGTCCCGGGCATGCATCCCATTGGACTTGAGGGCCGTGACGGTGGAGTCCGCCAGCGCGCGCACCGCGAACTTGAAGACCTCGCGGCCGTTCATGTGCAGCGTGTGCAGCTTCTCCTTCAGCACCTCCTCGCAGGCGGGCTTGCTGGTGCCGCCGCCCGGGATGCAGAGGATCTCCGCGAAGGAGCCGTCCGTATAGAGGTGCGTGGAGAGCAGCCCGCGCGCCTCGTCCTCGGTGGGGGCGATCACCATGGCGCCCGCCGCGTCCCCGAAGAGCACGCAGGTGTTGCGATCCTCCCAGTTCACGGTGCGGCTGAGCATCTCGGCGCCAATCACCAGCGCGCGCTTCACCTGCCCGGTGCGGATGAACTGGTCCGCCACGCTGAGGGCATAGAGCGAGCCGGAGCACGCCGCCGACACGTCGAAGGCGAATGCGTTCTTCGCGCCCAGCTTCGCCTGCACCACCGCGGCGCACGACGGCATGGGCATGTCTGGTGTGACGGTGCCCACCACGATGAGCCCCAGTTCCTCCGGACGCACGCCCGCCATCTCCAGCGCACGCCTGGCCGCATGCACGGCCATGTCGCTGGTGGTCTCGCCCGGCGCGGCAACCCGGCGCTTGCGGATGCCCGTGCGCTCGGTGATCCACTCGTCCGTGGTGTCGACGAGCTTTTCGAGGTCGGCGTTGGTCAGGACCTTCTCCGGTGCGTACGAGCCGGTTCCGATGATCTGCGTGCGTGCCAAGAGGGGCTCCCTGTGGGGGTTCCCGACACGAACGCCTCGCGCGCGCTCTCTAATCGGAAAGAGCCTCTTCTGTCGCCCCCTTTCCCCTCTGTCGGGCAGGGAGCCAGGCGGCGGCTTCCGCGATGCATCGCGTCAATTCGGCGCTCAATCCCGCCTGGGCCGTCTGAAGGGCGGCCTCCAGGGCCTGCTGCACCGCTCGGGGCGAGCTGCGGCCATGGGCCACGATGCCCACCCCCTGGATGCCGAGCAGCGGCGCGCCCCCATACTCAGCGTAGTCCATCATCTTCTTCAGGCCGGCGAAGGTGGGCTGGAGTAGCAGCGCGCCCAGCTTCTCCGGCAGTCCCCCCCGGCGCTCGATGGCCGAGCGCAGGAGCCCCGTCACGGCCGCCGCCACGCCCTCGGACGCCTTGAGGACCACGTTGCCGGTGAAGCCGTCGGTGACGACCACCTCCACATCCCCGGAGAAGAGATCCTTCCCCTCCACATAGCCGACGAAGTCCAGATCCGAGGTGCGCAGCAGCGCGCAGGCCTCGCGGGTGAGGGGCGTGCCCTTGGAGGGCTCCTCACCATTGGAGAGCACCGCCACGCGCGGGCGTTCGATGCCCAGGCGGGAACGCACGTAGGCGGCCCCCAGCACCGCCCACTGGGCGAAGTGGACGGGCCGGCACTCCACGTTGGCCCCGGCGTCCAGCAGCAGACAGCGGCCGCCTCCTTCAATGGTGGGCAGCAGGGTGGCGATGGCCGGGCGCTCCACCCCGGGGATGCGGCCCAGCACCAGCAGCGCCCCCGCCATCACCGCCCCCGAGTGCCCCGCGGACACCAGCGCGTCGGCCTCGCCCCGGCGGACGAGCTCGAAGCCCACCCGGAGGGAGGAGTCCTTCTTGCGGCGGATGGCCGAGAGGGCGTGATCCTCCATCTCCACCACCTCCGAGGCGGGGTGGAGGCGCACGTTGGCGGGGGGTCCGCCGGCACGGGCCAGGGGCTCGCGCAGGCGCGACAGGTCCCCCACGAGCACCACCTCGTGCTCCGGGTGCTCGCGCGCGAACAGGAGGGCACCCTGTACGGGCGCCTCGGGGGCATGGTCACCTCCCATGGCATCCAGGACGAGCCTCATGGGCGGCGCATCCTTCCATGGACGCCCCGGACTCGGGAGCCCGGAGAGCAAGCAGGTGGACACCTATGGGGTGGTGGACATAAGAATGCCGGCCACCGGGCCGGGGTTTGCAGGGAACGTGGCGATACCCTGCTCTCGCGCGTTGACTCACACGCGGTGAGCGGCTAGGGTCCGCCGCCTTCCGAGCTTTTGCCGGTCTGAACCATGAGGGGAAACCCGGGGTCGCGGACCGTGACGATATAGAGGTGAGCCGTGGGTGTTCCCAAGAAGCGTACTTCCAAGATGCGTCGTGACCGCCGCCGTGCGGCCAACAACAACCTGCGCAGCGCCGTGCAGGTGATCCAGTGCGCCAACTGCAAGGAGCCGGTGCTTCCGCACCGCGCCTGTGCGGCGTGCGGCTTCTACAAGGGCCGCGAGACGGTGCCCGGCGCCCAGGCCTGAGCCTCGGCGTCCGTCCAGCTCCGCTGGAAGGCAAGAAGGCCGCTCCCTCCCACGAGGGGCGGCCTTTGTGCTTTGGGCCTCTCGGCATGGAGCCGGTCAGGGGTCGACCAGATAGGGGGGCGCGCTCTGGCCCTCGTCCCGCATCCGGAGCGCCAGGTCGATGCGCGCCGCGGCGTTGATGAGCCCCAGGTGGCTGAAGGCCTGGGGGAAGTTGCCCAGCTGCTCGCGCGTGAGCGGATGCACCTCCTCGGCGAGCAACCCGAGGTGGTTGGCGGCCTCGGCGTGCACCACGAAGACCTTCTCGGCCTCCTCGAGGCGGTTGGCCAGCGCCAGCGCCTCGGCGAGCCAGAAGCCACACAGCAGGAAGGCCCCCTCCGGCCCCGTCAAGCCATCGTCCGTCCGGTAGCGGCGGAGGAACGGGCCAGCCTTCAGCTCCTCGCGCAGCCAGTCGATGGTCCCCTGGACGAGCGGATCTCTCGCCTCGAAGCACCCCACGATGGGCAGCAGCAGCAACGCGGCATCCGGCTCGTTGCTCCCGTAGGCGCCCACGAAGTGCTTCCCCGAGGGGTCCACGCCATGGCGGAGGATGTCGCTCCGGATGAGCTCCGCCTCGCGGGTACAGGCCTTCAGGAGGTCCGGCTCGGCGAAGAGCCGGGCCAGGTGCCGGCCGCGATGCAGCGCCAGCCAGCACATGAGCTTGGAGTGCACGTTGTGGCGCATCTCCCGGCGCGGCTCCCAGATGCCGTGATCCGGCTCGCGCCAGCGGCGGGCGGTCGTCAGGATGACCGCCTTCAGGAGCCTCCAGGTGCGCAGTGGCAGCCGGCCACCGAATCGCTCGTAGAGGTAGGCGGCGTCGAGCAGCGCGCCAGCGGTGTCGAACTGGAGCTGATCGCGCGCGGCGTTGCCGATCCGCACCGGAGTCGAGCCCTGGAAGCCGACCAGGTGCGAGAGGATCCGCTCCTCTGGCACGGGGCCCCCATCCAGCGAGTACATCACCTGGAGGGGGTCGCCGTGCTTCAACGTGTCGCGCACGAAGTAGAAGAACTCCCGTGATTCGTTCGGGTAGCCGATCAGGTTGGTGGCGCGCACGGCCATGGCCGCGTCGCGGACCCAGCTGAAGCGGTAGTCCCAGTTGCGTGGCCCGCCGATCCACTCGGGGAGCGAGGTGGTGGGGGCGGCCACCATGGCACCGGTGGGCGCGTACATCAGCAGCTTCAGCGCCAGCGCCGAGCGCAGGACATTGTCCCGCCAGGGCCCCTCGTACCGGAACTGCCGGGACCACTCGCGCCAGGCCTGACGCGTGGCCCGGAGCTGCTCGAAGGGACGGTACGCGGCGATGGGCGCTGGCCGCTCCGCGTCCCAGCCCAGCACCATCCAGCGCCGCTCCCCCGTGTCGAGCCGGATGCGCGTGCGCAGGCCCGACGCGCCATAGGGCTCCCACTGGACCTCGCCACTGAGGACCGCGACCATCCGCTCGCCGCGCGCCCCATGCGCGACCAGCCCATGCTCCTCGCGCGTCACTCGCGTCTCCGACTCCCCGTACCTGAACCGCGGGTCGAAGATGATGTTCAGCTCCAGCGAGCCCTCGACGCACTCGATGCGCCGGTGCACCTCGTGGATGGTGGAGCGCGGATCATTCGTCCAGGGCATGTAATCGATGAGCCGGACGACGCCCTGGCGCTCGACCCGGAAGAGCGTCTCCAGGACGTTGGTGTCCGGGTCGTACCGCTGCAGGCTCTCGAAGGGCCAGGTGGCCGGGAGGATTCCCGTGAAGCCCCCCCTCACCTCATCGAGGAGGCCCGCGAAGACGCTCGGGCTGTCGAAGCGGGGAAAGCAGAGCCAGTCGATGACGCCATCGGGGCGGACCAGGGCGCAGGTAATCCCATCGCCAATCAGCCCCCGGCTGGCCAGGGACACCTCCCGGTGGGAGGCCGGATTCGAGAATCGGAACGGCCGGGTCATCCGCTTGGCGGCGCTGTAGAGGTCCATACTCGATTCCCTCTCAGGCCAAGGTAGGGACCCTCGCGGCCCAGGGGTCAGCCCGACTGGTCACCAGCCGGGCAGCCACCCCGGGAATGTCCCGCGCCCCCCGCTGACACGTCAGCGCCACGGGCCGGACATGTCAGCCGACGTGTCGACACGGGCGCCTCCTACCGCGGCACCGGGCCCGAGGCCCGTCCCTCCGCGGGGTTGCGCGTGGGACGACCCCTGGCCCACCCCGTGCAGTTGCCGCCCCATGGCGCATTCCGATCCGCTTCACTAAGGTCTGGCGCATCCGCCCCCGTCACAATTTCACCACTCCCAGAACGCAACACCCTTTCGAACATCATGGATGCCCTCATCGAACAGTTGAAGTCGTTGGCTCTCACGCAGGCCGTGCCCTTCCTCATCAAGGTAGTCGGTGGGCTGGTGCTGTGGTTCGTGGGCCGTACCCTCATCAACGGCTTCCGGCGCGTGCTGAACCTCGGCCTGCAGAAGCGCCAGCTGGATGCCACGCTCATCCGCTACATCGAGTCGCTCTTCACCGGCTCCCTGACGATCCTCCTGCTGATCGCCATCCTGGGCCTGATGGGGGTGGAGACGACCTCGTTCGCCGCGCTGCTGGCGGCGGCGGGCATCGCCATCGGCACGGCCTGGTCCGGCCTGCTGTCCAACTTCGCCGCGGGCGTCTTCCTGCTCGTGCTGCGCCCCTTCCGGGTGGGCGATGAGATCTCCGCGGGCGGCGTCACCGGCCTGGTGCAGGAGATCGGCCTGTTCGCCACGACCCTCGACACCCCCGACAACCTGCGCATCTCCGTGGGCAACAGCCGGCTGTTCGGCGACAACATCATCAACTTCACCCATCACCCCCACCGTCAGGTCACGATCAAGGTGCCGCTGCAGCACGGCGGTGACGTGTTCGGACTGATGAATGCCCTGAAGGAGCGCATCTCGGTGGTGCCCGACGTGCTGCAGCAGCCCGCCCCCTCCGTCGGAGTGGCGGAGTTCACCGCGCTCGGGCCCGTGCTGGCGGTCCAGGTGTGGGCCAAGCCTTCCCTGGCGGGAGCGGCGTCGGGCGCCGTGGCCCTCGCCGTCGAGGAGATCCTCCTGTCCGCCGGCTACGCCGTCCCCGCGCAGACCGCCCAACAGCTCGTCTCCAAGGCCAGCTGAGGCCGCGGCGGCGCTCCGCGCCCAGGCTCGAAACACGAGAGGCCGCCCCTCTTCACGAGGTGGCGGCCTCCGTGCTTCCGGGCCCCCAGGGCACCGGCTCAGCTCTTCTGGAGCTTGATGTTCTTGAGCACCGCGAGTCGGGGATCCACGAACTTCGTGTCGCAACCGCACTGCTTCTCGTTGAGGTTCTGGCCGCACTGCGTGCACAGCCCCTGACAGTCCTCGCGGCACACGGCGCTCATCGGCAGGGCCAGCAGCGCCTGCTCCCGGATGATGGGATCCAGATCGATCACCTTGCCGTCGAACACCTCCTCGTCCGCGTCATCGATGGCGAACGAGCCGCCGGTCTCTCCCTGGTTCCGCTCCTTCTCCTCCACCTCGTCCTCGTCCAACACGTCCGTGCCACGGGCGAGCGACTCGGGCACGAGGTTGAGGGTGAAGCTCACCGGCAGCTCCAGCTTCGACTCCGTGAGGCAGCGCTTGCACTCCGCCACCACGCGCTCGGTGAACTTGCCCTCGAGCAGCACGCCGCCACTCACCTTGCGGAAGTTCGCCGAGAAGGCCAGGGGCTCGGTGGCCCGGAAGCCAGAGCCCTCGAGCGCGGCCTCGAGCAGCTCCAGGCTCATCCGATCATTGATCTTGAGCCCTTCGTCGCGAATTTCTTCAATCTTTACGAGCATCTACCTGGCTTCCTATCCAAAAAGGGGCGCGCATCATGGGGAGGTGCTCCCCCGCAGTCAACGCGTCCGAACTCCAATAGATGTCACCGGCCCGTCACCGTTGCGGGACCGTCCTCTCATTGGAGGCCCGCTCGGCCGTCTGCTAGGGTGGGTGCCAATGTACCCCTCGCTGAATCGCCTGGTGGCGGGCCTGCTCCTGGCGAGCCTGCTGTCGCCCGGCGCCTCGCTCGCCCGCCCCCTGTTCCCACCTCCCCTCCTCTTCCAGGTGGCCCCCGCCCGGCCGGAGATCGCCCGCGCGCAGGAGCAGATCGAGAACGGCGAGTTCGAGGAGGCGGTGAAGACGCTGGAGTCCGGCCTCGACGCGCCGGACGTCACCGACGACCAGCTCGTGGAGCTCTACCGCCTGCTCGGCCTGACCGCCCTCTACCTGGGCGACGAGGCGCGGGCACGCGAGGCCTACGAGATGCTCCTCCAGGCCCGGCCCGACTACGAGCTGCCGCGCACCGCGCCTCCGAAGATCCGCCAGCTCTACGCGCGCATCAAGGAGGACATCAAGAACCGCCGGGTCCGCCCCGTCACGCTCCAGGTGGACCCTCTGCCCGATGTGGCCGGAGGCGAGCCGGTGGTCGCCGTGGCGCGCATCGAGGACATGGCGCTCGGGGCGCGGGCCCGGCTCTTCTACCGGCGCGCCGGGGCCCAGGCGTACAGCTCGGTGGACTTCGCTCGTGACCGGGCCGACAAGGAGCGCTACGTCGCCACCATCCCCGCCTACGAGCTGCCCGCCGCCCGCACCGCCTATCAGGTGGAGTACTACTTCGAGGTGGTGGACGCGGCGCAGCGCCGGCTGGCGGGCCGGGGCGATACCTTCAACCCGCTCGTCTTCCAGGTGGCCCAGGAAGGCACGGCGGTGGCCCCCGTGGGCGAGCGTCCCTGGTACAAGAGCCCGTGGCTCTGGGTGGCCGTGGGCGCGGTGGCCGTGGCGGGCACCGCCGGCGCCGTCGTCTATGCCACTTCCGAGGAACGGGGCCGCGTCCCCATCACCATCCGCGTCAATCCATGAGCTCGCGTCCCTCCCTCCTCGTCCTGCTGGGTGCCACCCTCGCCGCCGGCTGCGGGGCGGAACCTCCCTCGTCCGGAGCCCGGCTCGGCCTGGACGTGCTCATCGATCGGGCCGTCGCCGATGAGCTGGGTGCCTTCCAGGTGGTGGTGCTCCCCGAAGGCCGGTCGCGCCGGTGCGGCGACCTCCAGCGCTCCTGCCTCAACCAGCAGGTGGAACAAGAGGAGGCGCTCGTCCTCCAGGGGCCGGATGGCAAGAAGGCGCGCGCCCTGCGCTTCGACGTGGGGCTCCAGGGCGGTGCCCAGGAGCTGACCGTGGACATCCCGGTGGGCCGCGACTACGTCGTCGTCATCGAAGCGCTCTCGCGCTCCAACCCGCCGCGATTCCTGGGCAGCTCCTGCAACTACCTGGAATCCGTGAGCGCCACCCGCAACGAGCCGCTCATCGCCGCCGCCATCTCCCTCACCAATGGCGAGTGCGATCCAACCTTCGCCCCCTGAGTGGCCGCCGGGCGGGCGGACACGCCTTGTCACCCAGGCGTCACATCCTCGTCATGCACCCGCCACGGTCGATCTGCTAGGGCACGGGAAAGAATCTGGGGTTCGAGAGGAACGATGGCGCGCATCCTGATCATCGAGGACGAGCAGGACCTGGCGGGACTGGTGGAGTACAACCTCCGGGCCGCGGGATTCGAGGCGGAGGCAGCGGGCACCGGAGCGAGTGGTCTCGCGAAGGCCCGCGCCCATGTGCCTGACCTCGTCCTGTTGGACCTGATGCTGCCGGACCTGGCGGGCAGCGAGGTGCTGCGCCTGCTCAAGAGCGACTCCGAGCTGCGCAAGGTGCCGGTCATCATCGTCAGCGCCAAGGGCCAGGAGTCCGACCGCATCCAGGGCCTGGAGCAGGGCGCGGACGACTACGTGGTGAAGCCCTTCTCCGTCCGCGAGCTGATGCTGCGGGTCCGGGCGGTGCTGCGGCGCGCGGACGTCGAGGAGGGGCCCTCGGCCCAGCTGTCCGCCGGGGAGATCCAGCTCGACACCTCGCGCCACCAGGTGCGGGTGAAGGGCCAGGAGGTGGTCCTCACCGCGCTGGAGTTCCGCCTGCTGCGCACCCTGCTGGAGCGCGGCGATCGCGTGCAGACGCGCGAGGTGCTCCTCTCCGACGTCTGGGGCATCCAGGCGGAGATCCACACCCGCACGGTGGACACGCACATCAAGCGCCTGCGCGAGAAGCTCGGCCCCGCGGGCGACATCATCGAGACGGTCCGCGGCGTGGGCTACAAGCTCAGCCCTCCCTGACGGTACGGCCCGATGCCCCCGCGCCTCTTCCTGCTTCCCCTCCTCCTGCCCGCCCTGGCGGCGCTCATCCTCTTCCTGCTGCTGGGCTGGAGGATGGACGCCGTCTACGTGTCGCTCGCCACCCTCACCGCCTCCGCGCTGACGCTGGTGGCCAGCCGGGACGCGCTCAAGCGGCAGATCCTCACCCTGGCCCGCCAGGTCCGCACCCGCGCCGAGGGCTCCCCCTCCCCGGGTAGCAGCGAGGACGAGAACGACCGGCTCGAGGAGGTAGCGAACCTGAAGGGCGCCATCGACTCGCTCCACCACCAGCTCTCCGTGCGCAACGCCGGGCTCGACCAGGAGGCCCGCATCCTCACCGCCGTGCTGGACGGCATGGCCGAGGGCCTCTGGGTGACAGACGCCGAGGGCACCGTGGTGCGCCACAACGACGCCCTGCGCGGCATGCTCCAGACGGCCGGGCACATCGTCGGCCAGCGTCCCCTCGCGCTGCTGCGCAACGACGTGCTCAACGAGGCCGTCACCCGCGCCTGCCGCGAGGGGGCCTCCACCCGCCTCGAGCTGGCACTGGAGGGCCTCTTCCCCCGCACGCTCGCCATCCGGGTGACCCCGCTGGGGAAGGACCTGCCCGGCAGCGCCGCCGTCTTCCACGACGTCACCGAGCTGCGCCACCTGGAGAAGGTGCGCAAGGACTTCGTCGCCAACGTCTCCCACGAGCTGCGCACCCCCATCACCGCCATCCGTGGCTACGCCGAGACGCTCCAGGGCGGCGCCCTGAAGGACCCCAACGTGGCGCCCAAGATGGTGGACATCATCCACCGCCAGTCCGAGCGCCTCTCGGAGCTCGTCGAGGACCTGCTGGAGCTGTCCCGGCTGGAGTCCCGCGAGGTGACGCTGAAGGTGACGGACGTGCCGCTGGCGGTGGCCGCCTCCCGGGCGGCCGAGGTGGTCCGGCCCAAGGCGCAGGGCAAGAACATTACGCTCGAACTGAACGTCCCCCAGGGGCTGGTGGGGCGAGGAGACGAGCGAGGGCTGGAGCAGGTGCTGCTCAACCTGCTGGACAACGCGGTGAAGTACACGCCCGAGGGGGGCCGGGTGTTCGTGACGGCCAGCCAGGAGGACGGGCGGTGCGTGGTGCACGTCCGGGACACCGGGGTGGGCATCGAGCCCAAGCACCTGGCCCGCATCTTCGAGCGCTTCTACCGGGTAGACAAGGGACGCAGCCGGGACATGGGGGGTACGGGCCTGGGCCTGTCCATCGTCAAGCACCTGCTGAGCGCCATGGGGGGCGAGGTGAAGGTCGAGAGCCAGCCGAACGAGGGCTCTACCTTCACGATTTTCCTTCCAGTGTCTGTGCCCACGGCGACGGCGGCGGGTTAGGATGGGGCGGCCATGCGGGTCGCCATCCTCGCCGACATTCACGGGAACCTCCCCGCCTGCGAGGCCGTCCTCGAGGACATCGCCCGCGTCGCGCCCGACTACGTCGTGGCCGCCGGAGACCTCGCCCTTCGCGGCGCGCACCCGCGCGAGACGGTGGAGCTGCTCTTCGATCGCTGTGACGCGGTCCTCATGGGCAACACCGACTGCTACCTCGCCGGTCACTACCTGGGCGGGGCCTACCGCGAGCGCGACCACTGGAAGACGGAGCTGCTCCAGTGGACGAGGGATCAGCTCGGGGAGCCGTGGCTCAAGCGCCTGGGGGCCATGCCCTTCTCGGTGCGCTACTCGCCGCGCAAGGGGCAGGACCTCTTCGTCTGCCACGCCAACCCGCGCAACCTCGAGGACTCGCTGGACCCCACGCTGGACGAGAACACCATCCGCCGCTACTTCCAGAACCTGGACGCGGCCGCGTGTGCCTTCGGCCACCTGCACTTCCCCTACCGCCGCCGCGTGGGCCGGCTCCTCATCGCGGACGTAGCCAGCGCCGGCATCCCCCGGGATGGAGATCTCCGCCCCGCCTACGGCGTCTTCACCTTCACGCCCAAGGGCTGGCGCGTGCAGATCCGCCGCGTGCGCTACCCGGTGCGCAAGGCCACCCAGGCCCTCACCGCGCGCCGCGTCCCCGGCGGACCCCTGCTCATCCACAAGCTCGTCGAGGCGCGCTACCGCCACCACCACGCACTGATGGAGGCGGCGCGCCGTCACTCGGGCCTGCCGCCCCCCGGCCCGGTGCTGCGCCCGCCCCCCGGCTCCTCCGCCATCACCCACACCCCCACCATCGAGCTGCCGGTGGTGACGCCTCCGCTCTTGAAGCAGGCGGTGGGCGATGAAGGCCACCCCCCGTCCACCGAGGACGGGCCCCTGCCCCTGTCCACCGTGACGGACCTGGACGGCTGACGCCCCGAGGCGCTCAGACGTCGATCATCCCGGACAGGGTGCTGTAGGCATCCTCCCTGCGGCACGTCATCACCTGGACGAACTTCTCCAGGCCACCGCACAGGTGGAGGATGGTCAGCATGGCCAGCCGGTTCTCCTTCGTCTCGCCGGTCTGGATGGTGTCGGCGGCGTCGATGAGATCCTTGGCGTTGTTGTAGTAGGCGCCGACCTGGGGCTTGGCCTTCAGGGCCAACCACTTCACGCCGCCGTAGACGCTGACGAGCAGGCCGAACGGAGTCACCTTGAAGGCGGTCTGCACGGCGGACCAGTCGATGGAGTCGGTCGAGGCCTGGAGGGCCTTCATCACCCGGTGGCTCGCGGGCAGTTGCAGCCGCTTGTCGCCGTACTCCCGCAGCCGGTAGAGGACGGACTGGGTCTTCATCAGCTTCGGGAACTGGTAGGTGGCCTGCCACGGGGTGAGCAGGTTGGAGCCGAAGGTGACGACGTAGCCACTGAAGCCGACGACCGAGTACCCGACCAGTCCCACGGCATGTCCGGCCGCGGCCTCGAGGGACTTGTTGATGATGGTGCCGAGCCCGGTGGTCGCGCCCAGGTTCACCAGCGCCGGGAACCCGTCCTTCACGGCGGCGAACTTCTCGCCGAACCACTCCGACCAGCTCTTCGTCCCCGTCTGCCGGCCCATGGCCTTGATCAGCATCACGACGGCCTTGCGCTGCTCGTCCAGCAGGGAGAGGTCGGGGTAGATCGAATCCGCCCCCGAGGGGATGGGGACGTTGAGGGCCATGACCAGACCGTTCGGCTGTCCGGCATCCCCCTGCACCTTGGCGAGGGCGGAGGCGACCTCGGTGGCGAAGGTCGTCAGGCGGGTGGCGATGTCGCCGTTGCTGGCCGGCCTCGGGTCCATCCGGAAGAGCTTCTCGACCGGACCACGCAGGGCCACGTACAGCTTGGAGCTCTCGCTCTCATCCTCGAAGGCCTCCCAGGCGGCGGACACCTGGGGCTCGGCGTTGGCCGATTGCACGGCCGACTTCAGCTCGGCGTCCACCCCCAGCAGGCCAAGCGCGTCCCGGTATTGGGGACGACCCCAGGAAGTCAGGTACCGCTCGAAGCGGGCACGTCCATCGAGGGTCTCATTGAATCGGGTCAGTGCGGACATGGGGGCAGGCTCTCCTCGAGTCATTCACGACGGTTCACGGCCAGGGGACACCCGGCCTCACACCCTGGAGACGCCCGGTCCGACACTTTGTGACTCGCGTCGGGTGGGAAGCACGACGCGGGAACGTTGCTTGAATGCCTGACCCTCGGAGCCTAGGGACACGGTCCGCCATGTCTCCTCACCAGATGCCCCTGTTGCTCGTGCGCCACGCCGTAGCCGAGGACACCCACCCCCTGGGTGACGAGGCCCGCCCCCTCACCGCCGAGGGCCGCGCCGCCTTCCGCACCCACGCGCGCAAGCTGGCCCGCCTCACGCCCATGGTGGGCATCGTCACCAGCCCCCTGGTGCGCGCGGTGCAGACCGCGGAGATCCTCGCCGAGGCCTTCGGGCTGTCCCGCGTGGAGGTGCACCCGGCACTGCGACCGCGCGCCCGCGCCCCCAAGCGCATCCTCCGGCTCGCGCGCGAGCTGGGCGCCGGCTGGGTGCTGGTGGGCCACAACCCCTCGCTCGCCCGCGCCGGCTGTCTCGCACTGGACATGGACGAGCTGCCCGACAAGCTGCGCAAGGGCGCCGCGCTCGCGCTCCACCCCGAGGGACGCGGCAAGCACTTCTCCTTCGCGTGGCTGGCGGCTCCGGGCCGCTACCTCCAGCGCGCCGAGGACCTTCACCGCGCGTGAGTGATGTCACGTACTTGTCGCAGACGCGTCACCAGAACGCAAACGGCGGTGTCCAGAGTGCGCGCCGCCATGCCCCACGTCCTCATCGTCGACGACGAGCGCGATCTCGCCGAGCTCATCGATTTCAATCTCCGAGCCGCTGGCTTCTCCACCCGCGTCGCGCCCACGGGCGAGGCAGCGCTCACCGCCGCGCGCGAGCAGCGGATGGATCTGGTCCTCCTGGATTTGATGTTGCCGGACATCTCCGGCGTGGAGGTCTGCCGCCAGCTGCGTGCCGCCGCCAACACCCGTGACGTCCTCATCGTCATGCTCACCGCCAAGGGAGAGGAGGCCGACCGCGTGCGCGGCTTCGAGGTGGGCGCCGACGACTACGTCACCAAGCCCTTCAGCGTCCGCGAGCTCGTCCTGCGCCTCAAGGCCATCCTGCGCCGCAGCGGCCCCGCGCGCGACGACTCCGCGCCCCTCAAGCTGGGCCCCCTCGCGCTCGACATCTCCGCCCACCGCTTCTACGTGGAGGGCAAGGAGGTCATCCTCACCGCGCTCGAGTTCCGCCTGTTGGAGCACCTCATGGCCCGCGTGGGCCGCGTGCAGTCCCGCGAGCAGCTGCTCGAGGAGGTCTGGGGCCTGTCCAGCTCCCTGGAGACGCGCACCATCGACACCCATGTCATGCGCCTGCGCGACAAGCTCGGCTCCGCGCGTGCCTACCTCGAGACGGTGCGCGGCGTGGGCTACCGCATCGTCGACCCGAACACGGTCTGAGCCCGTCGTTACCCAATTGTCACGCCGCGTCCCTCAAACGGCCACGAACGACCCGTACATGGTCCGCGTCTTTCAACAACGGACAGAAAAAGACACCCGGAGCCCCCTCCTCGTATGCGCAACCTGATTGCCGCGATGTTGACCTTCGCCTCTGGCGCCGCCCTGGCCCAGGAGGCCACTCCCGCTCCCGAGACCGCCCCCGCCTCGGAAGCCACCCCCGCCTCGGAAGCCGCCCCCGCCTCGGAAGCCGCCCCCGCCTCGCCGAGCCCCGACGAGCGGATGACCAACGCCGAGGGCAAGGTCGCCTCCATCGAGGAGCAGCTGATCGAGATCAAGGGCATCCTCTCCCCGCTCACGAAGCTGAAGTTCTCCGGCTACGTGCAGGCCCGCTACCAGTGGGAGGAGTCGCGCGAGGACGGCACCGGCGGCTACAGCCGCTTCCTGGTGCGCCGCGGCCGGATCAAGGCCACCTACACCGGCGATCTCGTGCAGTACATGCTGCAGATCGACGCGGTCCCCACCGGCGTGACGGTCCGCGACGCGGAGGCCACGCTCTTCATCCCCGGCACGAAGCAGAACATGTCGGTGACGCTGGGCCAGCTGAAGTGGCCGTTCGGCTACGAGTCCGTGCAGTCCTCCAGCGACCGCGAGTTCCCCGAGCGCACCCGCGTCGTCCGGGCCTTCCTCCCCGACGAGCGCGACCGCGGCGTCAAGTACGCCGGCAAGTTCGGCGTCTTCCGCCTGGGCATCGGCCTCTTCGACGGCAACGGCATGAGCTACCCGGGCTCCGTCGGCGTCGACAACGACAAGGAGAAGGACTTCGTCGGCCGCGCCGGGTTCGATGCGAAGTGGATCTCCGGCGGCGTCTCCGGCTGGTACGGCCACACGATGGGCAGGGGTGCCGGTGAGACGTACCGGCACGCCCACGAGCGCAGCCGCGTCGGCGCGGACCTCCAGGTCTACCTGGACTTCCTGCCCGTCGGCGCCACCGCCCTCAAGGGTGAGTACATCAAGGGCAAGACGTACGTGAGCAATGGCGCCGAGCTGCTCGACCGCCAGGCCAGCGGCTGGTACGTGCTGCTGGTGCAGAACATCGGCCTGCACGACGCGGTGGCCGTGCGCTACGACTACTTCGACGCGGCCAGCGGTGTCCCGGCCGCCGCCGCCTCCGAGGGCTCGGATCGCCCGGCCGGCACCAACGCCGTCGGCACCATCGGCGCTACCGTCGTCCACTACTTCGGTGAGAACCTGAAGCTCTCCGCCACCTACGAGCACCCCATGACGGCGACCGTCTCGGGCGTGAAGGACCCGCGCGACAACGTGCTCACCGCCCAGTTGCAGGCCCGCTTCTAGTCAGCAGCCCTCACTTTCCCGGAATCGCAAGGAGACATCCGTCATGAAGAACTTCATCGCCTCGATCGCCGCGGTGCTGCTGCTCGCCCTCCCGGGCGCGGCTCGCGCGGGTACCATCACCGTCAAGGGCTCCGACACCATGGTCATCCTCGGCCAGCGCTGGGCCGAGGAGTTCATGAAGAAGAACCCCACCATCAAGCTGCAGGTGACGGGTGGCGGCTCGGGCGTCGGCCTGTCGGCGCTCATCAACGGCACCACGGACATCGCCATGTCCAGCCGCCCCATGAAGGAGGCGGAGGGCGAGAAGCTGCGCACCCGCTTCAACACCACCGGCACGGAGATCTCCGTGGCCAAGGACGGCGTCACCTTCTACGTCAACGAGAACAACCCGCTGGACGCCCTCACCCAGGAGCAGCTCAAGGGCATCTACCTGGGCGACATCACCAACTGGAAGGAAGTGGGCGGCCCGGACGCCCCCATCATCGTCTACTCGCGCGAGAACTCCTCGGGCACCTACGTGTTCGTGAAGGACAACCTGCTCAACGGGGATGACTACACCTCCAGCGCCCAGACGCTGCCCGGCACGGCCGCGGTGGTGAACGCGGTGTCCAAGGAGAAGAACGGCATCGGCTACGGCGGCGCCGCCTACGCCAAGGGCATCAAGGAGCTGAAGATCAAGAAGGGCAACGAGGCCATCGCCCCCAGCGCGGAGAACATCAAGAGCGGCAAGTACCCGCTCTCGCGCGACCTCTACTTCTACCTGCGCAACAAGCCGGCCGCGGATGCCAAGACCTTCATCGACTACGTCCTGTCCCCCGAGGGCCAGGCGCTCGTCACCAAGGTCGGCTACTTCCCGGTGAAGTAGTACCCCAGGGCCCCAGGCGTCACGAGATTGTCACACGCTCCCCGAGGACAACGTGGATAGACAAGCAGCCATGCAGAGTGAGGGGCTCGTGGAGACGGTACCCGTGGCGCCGCGGCTCTCCTCCGTCGCCCGGCGGAGGCAGATCCGGGAGAAGGTCATCGCTGGCTTCATCACGGCCATGGCCTTCACGGGGATCGCGGCGCTGGTGCTCATCCTCGTCTTCATCGCGAAGGAGGCGCTGGCGATCTTCCTGGACGCCCACGCCCGCGAGGAGGCCAGCCTGGGGAAGATGTTCCTGCCGCAGGTGGTGCGCGCCGGCAAGCCGGCCACCTTCGTGTGGCAGCCGGTGTCCTCGGTACCGAAGGTGAGCATGATTCCGCTCTTCATCGGCACGCTGAAGACGACGCTGGTGTCCATGGTGGTGGCGGTGCCGGTGGGCGTGGCGGGCGCGCTGTTCGCGGCCGAGTTCGCGCCCCGGCGGCTGCGGGAGATCCTCAAGCCCACCATCGAGCTGCTGGCGGGCATTCCCTCGGTGGTGCTGGGCTTCTTCGCCCTGATGGTGCTGGCCACCTTCCTCCAGGACACCTTCGGCCTCACCTCCCGGCTCAACGCGGTCGTCGCGGGGCTGGGCCTGTCGCTGGCGATCGTCCCCGTCGTCTTCACCGTGGCCGAGGACGCGCTCACCGCGGTGCCGCGCAGCTACCGCGAGGCGTCGCTCGCGCTGGGCGCCACGCCCTGGGAGACGGCCTGGAAGGTGGTCCTGCCGGCGGCGGCCCCGGGCATCCTCGCCGCGTGCGTGCTGGGCTTCGGCCGCGCCATCGGTGAGACGATGATCGTCCTGATGGCCTCGGGCAACGCGGCCATCGTGTCGTGGAACTTCGCGGACTCGGTGCGCTCCATGTCCGCCACCATCGCCGCGGAGATGGGCGAGGTGGTGGTGGGCAGCCCGCACTACTCGCTCCTGTTCTTCATCGGAGTCGAGCTCTTCATCTTCACCTTCGTCCTCAACATGTTGGCGAACGTCTGGACACGCCGCGTCCTCAAGCGGCTGTCGGGAGCGGGAGCGTGAAGCACACCATGCGCCGGGCCGTGGGCGGAGCGCTCACGTCCCTCACCGGCTTCGCCGCGCTGCTCATCGTGGCCATCCTGGCCATCATCCTCTTCGACGTGGCGCGGGGCGGCCTCGGGCACGTCAACTGGCGGTTCCTCAGCGAGCCGCCCTCCGACGGCATGATGGGCGGCGGCATCTTCCCCGCCCTCTACGGCACCGCGGCGCTCACCCTGCTGATGACGCTCGCGGTGATGCCGGTGGGTGTGCTCACGGCGGTGTACCTGCACGAGTACGCGCCCCCCAGCTCGCTCCTGGCGCGAGCCGTGCGGCTGGCGGTGGTCAACCTGGCCGGCGTGCCGTCCATCGTCTTCGGGTTGTTCGGCCTCGGCTTCTTCATCCACTTCGTGGGCGGGAGCATGGACCGGCTGCTGGGCTACCAGGAGTTGCACTGGGGCCAGCCGGGCATCCTCTGGGCCTCGCTCACCCTGGCGGTACTGACGCTGCCGGTGGTCATCGTCTCCACCGAGGAGGCGCTGCGCGCGGTGCCGATGGACCACCGCACGGCGAGCCTGGCGCTGGGGGCCACCCGGTCCCAGACGCTGGCGCGGGTGGTGCTGCCGGGCGCGCTGCCGGGCATCCTCACCGGCGCCGTGCTGGCGGTGTCCCGCGGCGCGGGCGAGGTGGCGCCCATCCTCTTCACCGGCGCCGCCTACTTCCTCCCCGACCTGCCCAACAAGTTCAACTCCCAGTTCATGCACCTGGGCTACCACACCTACGTGCTGGCCACGCAGTCCCCGGATGTGGAGGCCACCCAACCCTTGTTGTACGCCACGGTGCTGGTGCTGCTCGCGCTCACCTTCGCCCTCAACCTCGTCGCGGTGCTCATCCGCGCCCGCACCCGCCGGCGCGCCTCCGCGTCCCACTGACACCGAGCCATGCCCCTCTCTCCCGCTGCTCCCTCGCGCGTCAAGATGGAGGCGCGCGCGCTCACCCTCCGCTACGGCCCCAAGGTGGCGGTGAAGGCGGTGAGCCTCACCCTCCCCGAGCACCAGGTGACGGCGCTCATCGGCCCGTCCGGCTGCGGCAAGTCCACCTTCCTGCGCTCGCTCAACCGGATGAACGATCTCATCCCGGGCGCCAGCCACGAGGGCACCGTGCTGCTGGACGGCACGAGCATCCATGACCGCAACGTGGACGTGGTGGATCTGCGCCGCCGCGTGGGCATGGTCTTCCAGAAGTCCAACCCCTTCCCGAAGACGATCTTCGAGAACGTGGCCTACGGCCTGCGCGTGGGCGGGATGAAGGACAAGGCGGAGATCGCCGCGCGCGTGGAGAAGTCGCTCAAGGGAGCGGCCCTCTGGGACGAGGTGAAGGACCGGCTCAACGACAGCGCCCTGAGCCTGTCCGGCGGCCAGCAGCAGCGTCTGTGCATCGCGCGCGCCCTGGCCATCGAGCCCGAGGTGCTGCTCATGGACGAGCCCGCCAGCGCGTTGGATCCCATCGCCACGGCGAAGATCGAGGAGCTCATCCACGAGCTGAAGGAGCGCTACACCATCGCCATCGTCACGCACAGCATGCAGCAGGCGGCGCGGGTGAGCGATCGCACGGCCTTCTTCTACATGGGCGAGCTGGTGGAATGCGGTCCCACCGAGCAGATCTTCACCAACCCTCGTGAGAAGCGCACCGAGGACTACGTCACCGGGAAGTTCGGGTAGGAGCGAGGGAAGCGGACATGCCATCGACGCATACGGACAAGGCGTTCGAAGCGGACCTGAGGGATCTGCGCGAGAAGCTGCTGGGCATGGGCGCCAAGGTGGAGGCGCACATCGCCGACAGCGTGCGCGCGCTCACCGAGCGGGACTCCGCGCTCGCCGAGAAGGTCATCCAGGCGGACAAGGAGGTCAACCGCCTGGAGGTGGAGGTGGACGAGACGTGCCGCCGCATCCTCGCGCTGCGCCAGCCGGCCGCGAGCGATCTGCGCCTCATCACCACCGCGCTGAAGATCGTCACCGACCTGGAGCGCATCGGCGACCTGGCGGTGAACATCGCCGAGCGGGCCAAGGATCTGAACGAGGCGCCACCGCTCAAGGCCTACGTGGACACGCCGCGGCTGGCCGAGCTGGCCCAGCAGCAGGTGAAGAAGGCGTTGGATGCCTTCGTGTCCTCGGACCCGGTCAAGGCCGAAGAGGTGCGCAAGGAGGACGACCACCTGGACGTCCTCTACCTGAAGATCTTCAACGAGCTGCTCGGCTACATGATGGAGGACTCGAGGAACATCCGCCGTGCCACGGCGCTGATGTTCATCGCCAAGCACCTCGAGCGCATCGGTGACCACGCCACCAACGTGGCGGAGATGGTCATCTACATGGTGCGCGGCACGGACATCCGCCACCCGCGCAGCCGCAACCTGACGACCACGTCCTGAGCGGGCAAGGGGTTCACGGTCCCGTCACCAAGAGTTCTCCCGGGTGACGCGGGACCGTCGCGGGGCAGTCGCCGGGCTTTCCTAACGTCCCGGGTAGGACGCGCGATGAACGCGCCCCTGCTCAGGAGAAAGCCCGCCCCCCATGCTCCACGCGCTCAGCCTGGCCCTGCTCGCCGCCGCCGTCGTCGGAATCGTCGCCCTGGGAGCCCAGCTCCTCTGTGTGCTGCGCTACCGCCAGACCCGCCCCCGAGCCGGCTCCCCGGCGTCCAGTGGCCAGCCCAAGGGCATCTCCATCCTCAAGCCCCTGTGTGGCGTGGACGATGACCTGGAGGCCAACCTGGCCTGCTTCGCCGCGCTCGATTATCCGGCCTACGAGGTCATCCTCGGGGTGAAGGACACGAGGGATCCCGCCTACGCGGTGGCGCGGGCGGCGGTGGCGCGCTGGCCGCACGTCATGAGGCTGGAGCTGCAGCACGGCGAGCCCGGCCTCAACCCCAAGGTCAACCAGCTCATCACCCTGGCGGGCGCGGCCCGCTACGACATCCTCGTCATCAGCGACTCCAACACGCGCGTGGGGCCGGACTACCTGGAGGAGATCTCCCGCACCTTCGAGGACCCGGAGGTGGGTTGCATCTCGCACCCGGTGAGCGGCGTGGGCGAGCGGACGCTGGGCTCGCTGATGGACAACCTGTACCAGAGCACCACGACGGGCGCGGGACAGATCGCCGCCAAGCAGGCCGTGGATCAGGACATCGTGGTGGGCAAGTCCATGGCGCTGCGCCGCGAGGACGTGGAGTCCCTGGGAGGCTTCTACTCGGTGCGCAACGTGCTGGCGGAGGACTTCGTCATCGGCCGGTGGGTGACGCGGCGGCTGGGCAAGCGGGCCGTGGTGGCGCGCTCGCCCGTCTACAACGTGTCGCGGGAGAAGAGCGTGACGGCCTTCCTCAAGCGCTACGTGCGCTGGAGCATCATCCACCACACCTGCATCCCCACGCCGGTGTACCTGGCGCAGTCGCTGCTCAATCCGCTGCCCTGGGCGCTGCTCGGCGCGCTGCTGTCGCCGTCGGAGCGGGCCCTGGGCGTGGTGGGCGCGGCGCTGCTGGCCAAGCTGGTCCACGACGTGACCATCTTCCACCTGTCGCGCCCCGAACAGACCACCTCGTGGAAGGTGGTGCCCGCGGTGCTGCTCAAGGACCTGCTGCTCTTCGTGGCCTGGACCAACGGACTCTTCGCGCGCTCGGTGGACTGGCGCGGCAACAAGCTGCGCGTGCTGCCCGGCTCGAAGCTGGTGCCACCCACGCCCGCCGTGCAGGGGCCCCTGGCCACGCCCGAGCCCGAGCGCGCCGAGGAGCTGCTCGCCGGCTGACGGGTTCACCGCGAAGTCACCGGCCCCACCCGAAAGGTTCACCCGGGGGACATGGCCGTGTTTCAGCGGGTGGGTATCTCTAGAGGCACATGCTCATCCGCAAGTTGGCACATCTGTCGGACCTGCATCTGGACCTCACCCGCGAGAGCGACGCGACGGCCAGCGCGCTCGTGGAGACCCTCCTCGCCGAGCGCGTGGACCACGTGGTGGTGACGGGAGACCTGACCCACCAGGGCAGCCGGAGCGAGTACCGGCGCTTCCGCGAGCTCTTCGCGCCGCTGATCGACGCCGGCCGGCTCTCCTTCATCCCCGGCAACCACGACCGCACGGGCGAGGACGCCGGCGGCCAGTGGATGAACGGCCGGAAGGTGCGGGTGGAGCGGCACGAGGGCCTCTACCTGGTGTGCGTGGACTCCACGGGCCCGCACAACCGCAACTACTTCGCCTGTCACGGCGAGCTGACCCCGGCGGTGCTGGACGAGGTGGACGCGGCCCTGTGCGCCGC
The DNA here is from genome assembly GCF_016887565.1 of Archangium violaceum. Lineage (NCBI taxonomy): Bacteria > Pseudomonadati > Myxococcota > Myxococcia > Myxococcales > Archangiaceae > Archangium > Archangium violaceum. The sequence goes on along the minus strand of NZ_CP069396.1, from coordinate 4,751,603 downwards.
GCCGACGGGCGCGCTCACCGCGGTGCTGCTGCACCACCACGTGCTGCCGCTGCCGGAGGAGAGCTTCCCGGAGCGCCTCGCCACCCGCATGGGCTGGCCGCACGCCTCCGAGCTGGCGCTGGGCGCCGAGCTCGTCCGCCGGGCCCAGGGCCGGTGCGATCTCATCCTCCACGGCCACCGCCACGTGCCGCGCGAGTTCGATCTGGGCCGCTTCCAGGGCCGCGGCCTGCGCATCTACAACTCGGGCAGCTCCATCGAGCTCGGCCGCTTCCGCCTCTTCCAGCATGCGGCCGGCCGCCTGGTCGGTGAGCCCGCGTGGCAGGGGATGGCGCTTCCCCCCGCTCGCAAGCGCTCCGCCCCCAACGTCATGCCCGCCCTGCAATACCTGGCCAGCCAGCTGACCATGTCGCTCGTCTGATCCAAGGCCCCTCCCCTGCCCTCCAGGCGGCCTTGCTTCCCAGGTGGATGGCACATTCCCGCTGAGGAGTTGTCCCCACGTACAAGGAGGCCACTTGGGGCGAAGGGCAACCGCGGACGACACACGCAAGGTTCTGGTCGTCGACGATGACGCCGACTGGAGGGAGTTCCTCCGGCTATGCCTCGAGGATCTCGGCTACGAGGCCATCGAGGCCGCCAACGGCCAGGAGGCACTGGACTCGTTGTCACGGCAGCGCTACGGCGTGATGCTCCTGGACCTGAACATGCCCGGGATGAATGGCTTCGAGGTGGTGGAGCGGATGCCCCGCAACGGCAACCCACCCCGGGTGGTGTTCCTGACGGCCGCCGCGGCGCAGGAGGTGGGCGGCGCGCTCCGCTCCGGGCCGCACTACTACCTGCCCAAGGGAGCCAGCCGGGACCAGCTCTCGCTCCTGCTCCAGTCACTGGACGCGTGAGGCGAGGTAGGTTTCCGGCTCCGTAAGCGGCTCCTGCTGCTATAGACGGTGACTGGAGGGTATGCGGCCATCGCGACCGAGCTCGTCATCATCCTGTTGCTGATCCTGGCCAACGGCGTCTTCTCCGGGGCGGAGCTCGCCCTGCTGTCGGTGCGCAAGACGCGGCTGCGGGAGCTGCTCGACGAGGGCAGCCGCGCGGCCGGGGCGGTACAGGCCCTGCGGGACGACCCCGAGCGCTTCCTGGCCACGGTGCAGATCGGCATCACGGTGGTGGGAGCCTCCGCGGCGGCCTTCGGTGGAGCCTCCATCGCCCAGCGTCTCGTCGGGCCCCTCACCCGGTTGGGGCTGGAGGAGGCGCTCGCGGAGCAGCTGGCCTTCGCGCTGGTGGTGGGGCTGGTGTCCTACCTCTCGCTGGTGCTGGGCGAGCTGGTGCCCAAGTCCCTGGCCCTGCGCTTCTCCGAGGGCTATGCGCTGTTCATCGCCCGCCCACTCAAGGGGCTGGCCTGGCTGATGCGGCCGCTGGTCTGGTTCCTCACGGCCAGCTCCAACCTGCTGCTGCGCTTCTTCGGGGACCGGACCACCTTCACCGAGTCGCGCCTGTCACCGGACGAGCTGATGCAGCTGGTGGAGGAGGCGGCGAAGGCGGGCTCGTTGGATCCGAAGGCGGGGGAGATCGCCTCCCGGGCCTTCGAGATGGGGAACATCCCCCTGTCGGCGGTGATGGTGCCGCGCAGCCGCATGGTGGCGCTGCGCCGGCATTCGAGCGCGGAGGAGATCAAACAGGTGCTCCTGGAGCACGGACACTCGCGGATGCCGGTGTACGAGGGCTCACTCGACAACGTCGTGGGCTACGTCATCGCGAAGGATCTGCTGGGAGTCGCCTGGGAGGGCCAGCTGATCGTCCTGGAGGACGTGATGCGGCCGCCCTGGTTCGCCTTCGAGTCGATGCGGGCCATCGACGCGCTGAAGGAGCTGCAGCGGCGGCGGATGCAGCTGGGCATCGTGGTGGATGAGCGGGGAGGCGTGGCGGGGCTGGTGACGGTGGAGGACCTGGTCGAGGAGCTGGTGGGGGAGATCGCCAGCGAGCTCGAGACGCCCGAGGAGCTCGTCCGGCGCGAGAGCCCCACCACGGCGGTGGTGCAGGGCACGGCGGCCATCCGGGACGTGAACCGGGAGCTGGGACTGGAGCTGGAAGAGGGCCAGGGCTGGTCGACGGTAGGAGGCCTGTGCACGGTGAAGGCGGGGACGATCCCCGAGAAGGGCACGAAGCTGACCCTGGAGGACGGGACGGTGCTGGAGGTGCTCGACGCGAGCCAGCGCCGGGTGCGCTCGGTGCGCATCCACCTTCCCCCCGCGGAAGCGTCCGAGGGCTGAAGACCGCCGGCATTCCGGCTAGACTCCGGGATTCCGACGGGCGCCCCCCGCCCGCCGCTCCCTCATGAAACTCCACATCCTCCCCCTCCTCCTGGCGAGCCTGCTCCCGCCGGTTGCGTCCGCGCAGGCCCATCCAGCCACCCAGGAAGTGTCCCTGGGGACGTCCGCGCTCACGTACAACTCCTTCCTGCGGCCCTCCGCGCCCTTCCTGATGCTCGAGGCCGCCTATCACCGACGCGCCGCGTCCGAGGGCCCCTGGAACGCCCTGCGGCTCGGAGTCGGTGTGCGCAGCGGCCTGCCCGCCAACGCCACCTTCTTCCCCCTCGAGGGCTTCCTCCAGGCGCAGCTCACCGCGCGCTTCGGCATCTGGGAGGCGTCGATGGGCCCGGAGATCGGCCTGAGCGGCTTCGCCCGGCTCGACTACTCGAACAGGGGCTTTCCCACCCAGGATCTCCCCAACCTCGAGGACACCCGCATCAGTCCCCTGTACGTGGCCCTCGACGCGGCCCCGCTGCGCTTCCACTTCGGCCGGTTCCTGGTGAGCGCCCTGGAGCTCCAGGTGGGCACCACCGCGCCTTCCTTCGGCGCGGTGGCCCGCGTGCAACTCGGCCTGCTGCGGATCGGAGCCTCCCTATGAATGGCCCCTTCCAGGGTCCCGCCCGGCTGGCCGGGCTCGTGCTGCTCGCCCTCTGCGGCTGCGCCTCCGAACCGGTCCTCCAGAATCCCCAGCTGGAGCAGCTGACGTCCCTCTCCGCCCAGGTGGATGGGGAGCTGCTGATGGACACCCTGCGCGAGCTGGTGGACGCGCATCGCCACGAGACTCCGCTGGACTGCTCGGAGCTGGACGGAGAGAGGTATCCGCCCTACTGCCACCTCACCCGGGAGAACGCGGGAAAGCTGATGCAGACCCGGTTGGAGGCGCTCGGACTGCGCGTCCAGCGCAACGAGTCCTCCAGCAGCGCGTTTCCCACCTCCAACATCATCGCCGACCTCCCCGGCACCACCCACCCCGAGGAAGTGGTCCTGGTGGGCGCCCACTTCGACGCCTTCTACGCGGGCGCGGATGACAACACCACCGGCGTGGCCGCGGTGCTGGAGCTCGCCCGCGTCCTCTCGCAGCACCGCTACCCGCGCACCCTGCGCTTCGTGGGCTTCGACCTGGAGGAGCTGGGCCTCATCGGCAGCACCCGCTACGTCACCTCCCAGTCCGGCCCCGAGCGCGTCGTCGCCGCCGTGGTCTTCGACTGCATCGGCTACTTCGACTCGCGGCCGGGCACCCAGCAGTCGCTGCCAGGCCTGCCCACCCCCGCGGCCGGTGACTTCCTCGCCGTCATCGGCAACGACGTCTCCAGCCGCAGGGCCTCCGAGCTGTACGCGCTCAACCAGGAGCTGAACCTCCTGCCCCTCCTCCCCATCCTCGCGCCCCGCGATGGGACCTCCCCCGCGGCCGGCAACCTGATGCGCAGCGATCACACGCCCTTCTGGCTCACCGGCCACGAGGCGCTCTTCCTCACCGACACCGCCAACTTCCGCAACCCCCACTACCACCAGGAGACGGACACGGTGGACACGGTGGATCCCACCGGCTTCCAGAAGGTGGTACGGCTGTCCGCCGCCGCGCTCGCGTACTGGGCGGGAGGTCCGCGATGAAGTCCCTGCATGCCGCCGCCGGGTGCCTCGGCCTCCTCCTCACCGTCACGAGCGCCCGCGCCCAATCCGCTCCCGAACCGGAACAGGCCCCCACGCGCTCGCCCCGGCTCACCCTCTACAGCCAGTCCGCGGCGCTGGTGTACCTCTCGGACGCGAGGACGACGGGCGGCGTGGGCGGCGGCCTGGGGCTGCGCGCCACCTTCCAGGAGCGCTTCTTCGTCCAGGCCGAGCTCCACTACCTGCTGGGCATCGGCAACACGGCGGCGCTCCGGCTGGGAGCGGGCGTGCAACGGCGCGGCACGTACACGCCGGCCGTGCTCCTCTCCCTCTCCGCGCTGGCGGGGGACGGGCTCACCTTCCTGACACCCCAGCACCCCACCCCCGTGAAGAGTCCCGCGGTCTCGCTCGGAGTGAGCGTGGCACCGCTGCGCTTCTCCTCCGGCGGCCTGCACGTGTCCGCGCTCGAGCTGGGCGTGGGCGTCGGCACGGACCTGCCCGGAACCGGCCTCGCACTCCAGCTCGGTCTGCTGGAAGTGGGCACCTCCTTCTGAGTCACAGACACATCCCGAGGAACCAACGACATGATGATGGAAGACGTCTCCCTGGTCGACACGACCGGGAACATGGAGATCGACGCGGCGCTCTACGGGTTCATCGGCCTGTTCCAGATGACCTTCCCGGGCCGCGTGCGCGCGTACTACCTGCTGGGCACCCAGGCCACGAACGAGGCGGTGGGCGCCAGCGACGTGGATGTGTGCATCGTCTTCAAGGATCGGCTGCAGGAGGGTGAGCGGGAGCGCTTCCAGCAGTTCCTGCACTTCTGCCAGCCGGTGAGCCGGGTGCCGCTGGATGTCTCGATCAAGGAGGAGGCGCGGCTGCTCGCGGACGGAGAGGTGAACCTCAAGCACTCCTCCCTGTTCCTGATGGGCGAGGACATCCGGGAGCGGATTCCCCAGATGCCGATGGAGAAGTGGATCCGCACCAGCATGCACCAGCCCTTCATGTACATCGAGCGCAGCCGGCCCAGGGCGGACGAGGAGCCGCTGCGCTACCCGCTGGGCTTCCCGGATCCGAGCGGGGACTTCTACGGCTACGACTACCGGCACATGCGGATGCCGGACGGCAGCCTCCAGCCGAGCATCAAGGAGCTGGTGACGATGGCGTGCCGCATGGCCACGGCCCTGTTGGCGCTCCAGAAGGGCGAGTACACCATCTCGAAGAGCTCGACGATCAAGGCCCACCGCGAGCACCTGCACGACGAGTGGACGCCGCTCTTCGAGGCCATCTACGAGAGCCGGACGCGGTGGGGCTACCTGCTGCCCACCGAGCCCGCGGATCGCGCGCACGTGCGCGAGCTGTGCGCCCGGATGGTGGAGCTGGAGAACCACTTCCTGGGGCTGTACCGGGACTACCTGCTGGCCGAGCTGCGCGGCGGCGCCCTGCCGGATCGCATCCGGGCCGCCACGCGGCTGGGGGAGATCCTCTACCCCGGCGAGGAGGTGCGTGCCGCGTTGAAGCAGCTCGAGAACGAGGAGGAGCCGCTGCGCGACGCGGCCCGCGAGTCGCTCGCGCGCATCGAGAAGTACGGCAAGGCGGCCAGCTCCGCCGCCTGAGCCACCCGCCCCGCTGGGGTGCCCCCGGAGACCGGGGGCACCTCGGGGCACTCAGCCCACCCGCTGCTGCGTTCCCGCGCCGTCCCCGGCTCGCGCCTCCTCCAGCAACTCCTGGAGCCGCGTGGCGAGGTGCTCCACCCCGGGCGGGGCGATCACGCTGAAGTGATCGCCGGGCAGGACGCTCACCGACACGCCACCCTCCGCCAACGGACCCCAGCCGAGCTCGGGCTCCGGCGCCGCGTTCCCCGGTGCGTCACTGGCACGCAGGAGCTTGAGGGCGCCCGCGTAGGACCCCGGCACGTACGCCCACGAGGCGCGGAGGTTGCTCGAGAAGACGCGCCACAGGGCGCGCAGCTCGGCCAGTCCGTCCTGGGGAAGCCCGGCTGGCGGCTCGGAGCGCTCCTCCAGCACGGCGCGCAGCGTGTCCAGGTCCAGCTGGGCCGCCAGCTCCGCGGCGAGCGGGTGGCTGCCGGCGAGCCGCGTGAGGTGGTCCGCGAAGGCGAAGAGGCCCTGCGTGGTGGCCTCCTCTCCCGAGGGAGGCACCTGCTCGTCCCTGCCCCGGGCATCGATGATGGCCAGCAGCGCCACCTGCTGTCCCCGCTGCTGGAGCAAACGGGCCATCTCGAAGGCGACGCGGCCGCCCATGGACCAGCCTCCCAGCAGATAGGGGCCCTCCGGCTGCACGGTGCGGATGGCCTCCACGTACCGGGCCGCCAGCGCCTGGATGGACGTGGCGGCGTCCAGGCCCTCGGGCGGCGGCGCCTGTAGCCCGTAGAAGGGCTGCTCCGGGTGCAGCCGCCGCGCCAGCTCCAGGTAGCAGAGCACGCCGCCGCTCACCGGGTGGACGCAGAAGAAGGGACGCCGCGAGCCCCCACGGCGCAGCGGCACCAGCACCGAGCGCGAGGGCGTCCTCGAGTCGATCCGCGCGGCCAGGGCTCCGAGCGTGGGCGCCTCGAAGAGGTCGATGACGGCCAGCTCCACCTCGAAGGTGACGTGGATGCGCGAGACGACCTGCGTGGCCAGCAGTGAGTGGCCACCCAGCTCGAAGAAGTCGTCCTTCACCCCCACCCGCTCCAGCCGGAGCAGCTCCATCCAGATGGAGGCCAGCAACTGCTCCGTGTCAGTCCGGGGCGCGATGAAGGCGTCCTCCTCGGAGCGGCCGCGCTCCGGGGCCGGCAGCGACTTGCGATCCACCTTGCCATTGGGCGTGAGCGGCAGGGCCTCCAGCGGGACGAAGGCCGAGGGCACCATGTACTCCGGCAGCTTCTCCTTGAGGTAGGCGCGCATCGCCTCGGGCTCGACCGTCATTCCGGAGCGGGCGACGGCGTAGGCCACCAGCCGCTTGTCCCCGGGCACATCCTCGCGAGCCACCACCACGCAGTCCTCCACCGCGGGGTACGTGGCCAGCGAGGCCTCCACCTCGCCGAGCTCCACGCGGTAGCCGCGGATCTTCAACTGGTGGTCCACACGGCCCAGGAACTCGATGCGGCCCTCGGACAACCAGCGCACCTTGTCACCCGTGCGGTACAGGCGCGCGCCGGGCTCCTGGCCGAAGGGATCCGGCACGAAGCGCTCGGCGGTGAGGTCCGGCCGGCCGAGGTAGCCCCGGCCCACGCTGGCGCCGCCCACGAAGAGCTCGCCCGGAACACCCTGGGGAACGAGCTCCCCCTGGGCATCCAGCACGTAGAGCCGCACGTTGCCGAGCGGCCGGCCCAGCGGCACGGACGCGGAGCCGGGCACGCGGACGCCGCGCTCCACGGGGTGGGCCAGCACGCCCACCGTGGTCTCGGTGGGACCGTAGTGATTGAAGACGGCGCACTCGGGCGCGAGCGCGTGCACCTTCTCCACCAGGGACCAGTCCGAGATGTCGCCGCCCAGCACCAGGCGCTTGCGCGGCAGGAGCCGCTCGGCACCGGGAGAGGACAGCAGGGCGGCCAGGTGGGTGGGGACGATCTTCAGGCAGTCCACCGCGTGGCGCTCGCCGTAGGCGGCGAGGGCGGCCGCATCCGCCGCGGTGTCGCGAGGCACCAGGTGCAGCGTGCCGCCCGCGCACAGCGTGGGGAAGATGGCGGTGTGGCCCAGGTCCGCCGCGAGCGTGGACACCGAGGCGAAGCTCGCCTGGGGCGGCAGCTCCAGCCGCCGCGAGACGCTGGCCACGTAGCAGGAGAGGTGCCGGTGCTCGATGGCCACGCCCTTGGGCTGGCCGGTGCTGCCGGACGTGTAGATGACGTAGGCGATGTTGCCGGACGTCACGCCGCTGTCGGGGTTGCTCTCGGGCTGCACGGAGAGGAGGGGCTCATCGGCGTCGAGGCACACGAGGAGCGCGCCCTGGGAAGGCAGCTCGTCGGCGAGATCCTCCTGGGTGACGATGATGCCCACTCCAGCGTTGCGGAGCATGAAGGCCATGCGCTCGGAGAGGTGCGCCTGGGCGGGATCGAGCGCCACGTAGGCGCCGCCGGCCTTGAGGATGCCCAGCAGGCCCACCACGGCCTCCACCGAGCGCTCGAGGAAGAGGCCCACGCGCGTCTCCGGCCCCACGCCGAACGTGCGCAGGTGGTGCGCGAGCTGGTTGGCGCGGCGGTTGAGCTCGGCGTACGAGAGCCCGGCCGGCTCACAGTGGACGGCCATGGCGTCCGGGGTGCGGACCACCTGCTCCTCGAAGAGCTGGTGGAAGCACGTGTCTCCGGGGAACGGAGCGGCCGAGTCGTTCCACTCCACGAGCAGCCTGTGGCGCTCGGGCGCGGACAGCATCGGCAGGGCGGACACGCGCTGCCCCGCGTCCGAGACGAGGCCCTCCAGCAGGCGCTGGAAGTGGCCCGCCAGCCCCTCGATGGTGGAGGCGTCGAAGAGGTCCGTGCTGTACATCCACACGCACGAGAGCCCCTCGGGCGTCTCGCCCATGGAGACCGTCAGGTCCAGCTTGGCCGAGCCCTGCTCGAGGTTCACGCTGGAGCTGAGCTCGAGCCCGGGCAGGACCAGCTCCGAGACGGGGGTGTTCTGCAGGATGAGCTTCACCTGGAAGAGGGGGGCGTGCGCCAGGCTGCGCTCCGGGTTGAGAGCGCGCACCAGCTCCTCGAAGGGCAGATCCTGGTGCGCGTAGGCACCCAGGGCGGACTCGCGCACCTGCGCCAGCACCTCGCGGAAGGAGGGGTTGCCCTCCAGGCGCGTGCGCATGACGAGCTGGTTGATGAAGAAGCCGAGCAGGCCCTCCGTCTCCGCGTAGTTGCGGTTGGCCACGTCGGTGCCCACGACGATGTCCTTCTGCCCGCTGTAGCGGGACAGCAGCACCTGGAAGCCGGCGAGCAACGTCATGAAGAGGGTGACGCCCTCGCGCTGGCTGAAGTCCTTGAGGGAGTCGGCCAGCGGCTTGGGAATGGAGGTGACGCACGAGGCCCCGCGGTAGCTGCGCGTGGCGGGCCGGGGACGGTCGGTGGGCAGCTCCAGCACGGCGGGAGCATCCGCGAGATGCTGGCGCCAGTACGCGAGCTGCGCCTCCAGCGCCTCGCCCTGGAGCCAGCCGCGCTGCCACACCGCGTAGTCCGCGTACTGCACGGGCAGCTCCGGGAGCGGCGAGGGCCGGCCCGAGCGGAAGGCCTCGTAGAGCGCGGCCACCTCGCGGATGAGGATGCCCACGGACCAGCCGTCCGAGATGATGTGGTGCATCGTCAGCAGCAGGACGTGCTCGCGCTCGGCCAGACGCAGGAGCGTGGAGCGCAGCAGGGGGCCTCGCGACAGGGAGAAGGGACGCCGGGACTCCTCATCGGCCAGCCGCCGCGCCTCCTGCTCACGCTGGGGCTCGGGCAGCGCCGACAGGTCCACCACGGACAGGGGGCTGCCCGCCGTGGGAAGGATGAGCTGCACCGGACCCTGCTCACCGGACTGGAAGACGGTGCGCAGGGACTCGTGACGGCGGATGCACTCCTCGAAGCACCGCTCGAGCGCGGCCACATCGAGCTCCCCCTTCAGCCGGAGGGCGGAGGGGATGTTGTAGAGGGCGGTGTTGGGCTCGAGCTGATCGAGGAACCACAGCCGCTGCTGGGCGAAGGACAGGGGCAGGGAGGCCTCGCGCGATGCGGGCTTCAGAGGAGGCACGTGCAGGCCCCGTCCCGCGCGGTTGGCCACCTCGATCCGCTCGGCCAGGGCGGCCACGTTGGGCGCATCGAAGAGCTCGCGCAGGGCGAGCTCCACCCCGAGCGAGTTGCGGATGAGCGAGATGGCCTGGGTGGCCAGCAGCGAGTGTCCGCCCAGCTCGAAGAAGCTGTCTCTCACGCCCACCTGCTTGATGCCCAGCAGCCGCGAGAAGATTCCGGCCACCACCTCCTCCATGGGAGTCCGGGGAAGCACCAGCTCCGGCCCACCGGACCGCGAGCCATCGGGAGCGGGCAGGGCCTTCTTGTCCACCTTGCCCGAGGTGCTCAGCGGCAGCGCCTCCAGCATCACCCATGCCGAAGGCACCTGGTGCTCCGGCAACCGCTCCTCGAGCCAGGCGCGCAACGGCCCCACTTCCACCTGCTCCCCCGCCCTGGGCACCACGTACCCCACCAGCCTCTTGTTCCCCGCCGCGTCCTCCTTCTGCGCCACCGCGGCTTCCCTCACCGCCGGGTGCTCCACCAGCACCGCCTCCACCTCCCCCAACTCCACGCGCATTCCGCGCACCTTCACCTGCTCGTCCAACCGTCCGAGGTACTCCAACTCCCCGTTCTCCGCCCACCTCACCTTGTCGCCCGTCCGGTACAGCCTCTCTCCCGCCCTCCCGCTCACCCCGTCCGGCACGAACCGCTCCGCCGTCAGCTCCGCCCTCCCCACGTACCCCCGCGCCAGTCCCTCTCCTCCCACGTACAGCTCTCCCGCCACTCCCACCGGCACCGGTCTCTGCGCCTCGTCCAGCACGTACACCCTCACGTTCCCCCACGCCCTTCCCACCGTCACCCTCTCCTCCACGCTCCCCGACGTGATGGTCGCGCACACCGTCACCTCCGTCGGTCCGTACGCGTTCAGCAGCTTCCTTCCCTTGCCCCACCTCCTCACCAGCTCCGGCGTGCACGCCTCTCCCGCCGAGATGATTGTCCCCAGCCCCTCCAGCCCCTCCTCCTCCTGCTGCGCCAGCACCGAGGGCGTCAGCGTCACCGCCGTGATTCCCTCCTGCCTCAGCAACCCTCCCAGCGCTTCACCCGGCAGCAGCTTCTCCTTGGGCGCCAGCACCAGGCTCGCTCCGGCCACCAGCGCTCCGAACACCTCGCACACCGACGCGTCGAAGCTCATGCTCGCGTACTGCAGCACCCTGCTCTCCGGCCCGTACCCGTGCGCCTTGCCCGCTTCCCTCGCCGTGTTGCACAGGCCCCGGTGTCCCAACATCACTCCCTTGGGCCGTCCCGTGCTCCCCGACGTGTAGATGATGTACGCCAGGTTCTCCGCTCTCACCCCTGACTCGGGTGCCTGCGCCGGCTGTGCCTCCACCTGCGCCCACTCCGTGTCCAGGCACAGCAGCAGCTCTCCCTGCGCCGGCAGCTCGTCCGCGATGTGCTCCTGCGTGAGCACCACCGACACTCCGGCGTCCCTCATCATGTACGCCAGCCGCTCCGCCGGGTAGCTCGGCTCCAGCGGCACGTACACCCCTCCCGCCTTCAGGATGCCCAGCATCCCCACCACCAGCTCCAGCGAGCGCTCCACGCTCAGCGCCACCCTCACCTCGGGCCCTACTCCCAGCCCCCTCAGGTGGTTGCCCAGCTTGTTCGCCCTCTCCTCCAGCTCCCGGTACGTGAGCTTCTGGCCCTCATAGGACACCGCCACCGCTTCCGGTCGCGCCCTGGCCTGCTCCGTCACCAGCTCGTGGATGCACTTCTCCCGAGGCCACTCCACAGCCGTGGCGTTCCACTCCTCCAACACCTTCCTCTTCTCTTCACCCTTGAGCAGCGACACCGCGCCCAGCGTTCCCTCCGCCCCATCCACCAGTCCTTCCAGCGCCGCCTTCCAGTGCTCCAGCACCCTCCTGGCGCCGCCTTCCTCCATCCTCGCCGCCTCGTACGACACCCTCAGCAGCACTCTCTCCCCGGGCACCACCGCCACCGTCAGCGGGTAGTTGGTGCGCTCCACCACCTCCGCCTCCACCTCCAGCCCTCGCGCGTACTGCTTCGCCGCCGCATCCAGCGGGTAGTTCTCGAAGACCAGCAGGCTCTCGAACAGCGCCGCTCCCCGAGGCACCTCGCTCCAGCTCTGCACCTGCACCAGCGGACTGAACTCCCTCTGCCTCAGCTCCGCCTGGCCCTCCTGCAGCTTCCTGAGCCACTCCACTACCGGTTGCCTTTCCTCCAGCTTCACCCTCACCGGCAGCGAGTTGATGAACAGGCCCACCATCTCCCCTACCCCTTCCAGCTCCGCCGGCCTTCCAGACGCCGTCGCCCCGAACACCACATCCCTCTGTCCCGCGTACTTGCCCAGCACCAGCGCCCACGCTGCCTGCGCCAGCGTGTTGAGCGTCAGCTGGTGCTTGCGCACGAAGCCCTGCAGCCGCTCCGTCTCCTCCTTCGTCAGCCACTCCTTCTCCTCCACTACCTCCACCACCTCACCCGCCTTCTCCACCTTCCCCCTTCCCGCTGGCAGCGGCGTCGGCTCCCGGAAGCCCTTCAGCTCCTGCTTCCACCAGCCCTCCACCTCCTCCACCTTCTGCCTGCCCAGCCACTCCACGTACCGACTGAACTGCGGCGCACGGCCTGTCTCCACCTCCAGCCCACGCCGGTAGCCCTCGTACTGCTCGAACAGATCCTTGAGCACCACGCCCAGGCTCCACCCATCCAGCACCACGTGGCTGTGGCTCCACACCAGCCGGTACTCACTCTCGGCCAGCCGCACCAGCGTGAGCCTCATGAGCGGCGCCCGGGTCAGCTCCAACCTCTTTTCCTTGTACTCCCGCTGCAACGCATCCAGCCGGCGCTGCTGCTCGCCCTCCTCCATGCCCCGCCAATCCTCCTCCCGCCAGGGCAGCTCCACCTTCGCCTGCACCACCTGCACCGGCTCCGACAGCCCCTCCCAGAGGAACGCCGTCCTCAGTGCCGCGTGCCTGCTCACCACCGTCTGCCAGGCACGCCTCAGCGCCCCGCTCTCCAGTTGCGCTCGGATGTTCCACGTCAGCTGTTCGAGGTACACCCCCTTCTCCGGAGCCAGCCGCATGTGGAACAGCATGCCTTGCTGCATGGGCGTCAGCGGGTACACGTCCTCCACCTCACCCCGCCCCGCCAGCACCCTCGCCAACTCCTCCCGCCCCAACTTCACCAACGGGAAGTCAACGGGCGTCGGCCGACGCGCCTCTTCCGTCTTCCTGCCCTCCACCAGCGCGCGCAGCGCCTCCACGTATTTCCCCGCCAGGCTCTCGATGCGGGCCCTGTCGTACAGGTTGGCGCTGTAGCCGAAGCTCACCTCGAGCCGACCGCCGAGCACGTACCCGTTCACCTCCAGCACGTGCCCGCGCTCCTCCGCCCCGTCCTGCATCGGCCCGCTCGACTCTCGCGCGGGCACGAGCACCGTCGACTGCGCCGCCGCCCCGTCCAACTGCCCCAGGTAGTTGAACACCACCTCCGCGTGGTGCCCGCGTCCCAGCCCTCCGCCGTCCTCACGGAGGTGGCGCAACAGGCCGTATCCCAGGCCCTTGCCCGGCACCCGCCGGAGCGTCTCCTTCACCGCTCGCAGCGCGTCTCCCGCGCCTGCCCCCACCGGCGTCTCCACCTCCACCGGGTACACCGCGGTGAACCAACCCACCGTCCGGGTGATGTCCACCTCGTCTCCGAACAGCTCTTCCCGCCCGTGCCCCTCCACCTCCACCCGCACGCGCCCCTGTCCCGTCCACTCCCCCAGGCCCTTCACCAGCCCCGCCAGCAGCACCTCCTGTACGTTGGCCCTCCACGCGCCTGGCACCTCCTGCAGCAGCGCCCGCGTCTCCTCCTCGCCCAGCGAGACCTTCACCTCCCGAGCCGACTCCACCGTGTTGGCCCCACCGGCCTTGTCCACCGGCAGCGCCCGCACCTCTCTCGACAGCGCGCCCTCCCAGTACGCCCGCTCCCGGTCCAGCTCCTCCGAGCGCGCGTACGCCTCCAGCCGCTCCGCCCAGCGCTTGAATGACGTCGTCTTCTCCGGCAACGCCACCGGCGCGCCGCTCTTCAACTGCTGATAGGCCGTCTGCAGATCCTCCAGCAGCACGCGCCACGACACCGTATCCACCACCAGGTGGTGCCCCACCAGCAGCAGGCGACCCGGCTTGTCCTGACCCAGCTCGAGGAGCGCCACGCGCAGCAGCAGCCCCTCGGACAGGTTCAGGCTCCGCTGCACCTCCGCCACCGCGGTCTCCAGTGCGGCGGCCTGCTCCAGCTCGGGCACCGAGGACAGATCCACCCGCCGCACCCTCACGGCGTCCACCCTGCCGGTGTTGAGCTGCTTCCAGCCCGAGTCGGTCCGCTCGAAGCGCATGCGCAGCGCGTCGTGGTGCTCCACTACGTGTTGCAGCGCCTTCTCCAGCAGCGCCACGTCCAGTGCCTCACGCACCTCCAGCAGCACCGCCTGGTTGAAGTGCTCCGGCTTCTTCAGCCCCTTCTCGAAGAACTCACGCTGGATGGGCGTCAGCGGCACCGGGCCCTCCACCACGCCCTGCTCTCCCCGCGCTCCCTTCGACACCACGGCAACCCGCGCCAGCTCCGCGACCGTCTGATGTTGGAAGAGCAGCTTGGGCGACAGCTTCAGACCCGCCTGCGTCGCGCGAGCCACCACCTGCAGGCTGAGAATGGAGTCGCCGCCCAACTCGAAGAAGTTGTCGTGCACCCCCACCTTCTCCACTCCCAACACCGTCCCCCATATCCCCGCCAGCTTCTCCTCCTCCGGCGTCCTCGGAGCCACGTACTCCCGCGCCTCTCCCCTCACCCTCTCCGGCTCCGGCAGCGCCTTCCTGTCCACCTTCCCGTTGGGCGTCAGCGGCAGCTCCTCCATCACCACCACCGCCGCCGGCACCATGTACTCCGGCAACCTCCCCTTCACGTACGCCCTCACCTCTCCCGCCTCCACCTTCCTCCCCGGCTGCCCCACCACGTACGCCACCAGCCTCTTGTGGCCCCCCTCCTCCTTCCTCGCCACCACCACCGCCTCCCTCACTCCCTCCATCCCCCTCAGCGCTCCCTCCACCTCCCCCAGCTCCACCCGGAAGCCACGCACCTTCACCTGCGTGTCCCCTCGTCCCACGAACTCCAGCACCCCGTCCTTCCTCCACCTGGCCATGTCCCCCGTCCGGTACATCCTCTCCCCTTCCCCTCCGTACGGGTCCGGCATGAACTTCTCCGCCGTCAGCCCCGCCTCCTCCAGGTACCCCCGCGCCAAGCCCTCTCCCGCCGTGTACAGCTCTCCCACCACCCCCACCGGCACCGGCTGCAGTCCCTCGTCCAGCACGTACACCCGCGTGTTTCCTATCGGCCGGCCAATGGCCACCACCTCCCCCACCTGCTCCACCCTCTCCATCCGGTGGCAGCTGGTGAAGAGCGTGTTCTCCGTCGGCCCGTAACACGCCGTCACCGGCACCTTCAGCTCCTCCAACACCCTCCTCACGTGCGGCGCCGACACCACGTCTCCTCCCGTCAGCACCTGCCTCACTCCCCTCAGCCCCTCCACCTTCGTGTCCACCACCTGCGTGAACAGTCCCGCCGTCAGGTGCAGCACCGTCACCCCCTTCCCCTTCACCACCCTCTCCAGCTCCTCCACGTCCCCCACCGGCCCCCTCGGGTACACCACCAGCCTGGCCCCGTTGAGCAGCGCTCCCCACACCTCCAGCGTCGAGGCGTCGAATGAAATCGGCGCTATCAGCAGCAGCGTCTCCTCCGGCCCCAGGTGCGCGTACTTCGCCCCCTTCACCGTCCTCAGCACGCCCCGGTGCTCCGTCAGCACTCCCTTCGGCCTTCCCGTGCTCCCCGACGTGAAGTCCACGTACGCCACCGTCCTCGGGCCCGCCCCGCTCCTCGGCGCCGTCTTCGGCTGCCTCCTCACCTCCTGCTCCACCTCTTCCCTCACCACCACCACTCGCCCTTCCAGCGGCAGCCGCCCCTCCTGCTCCCTCTCCGTCACCACCACCCTCGGCCTGGCGTCCTCCAGCATCCCCGCCAGCCTCTCCCTCGGGTACGCCGGGTCCAACGGCACGTACGCCCCTCCCGCCTTCACTATCCCCAGCACCCACTCCACCAGCTCCGCCGAGCGCTCCACGCACAGCCCTACACGCTCGTCCGCACCTACCCCCAGCCCTCTCAGGTAGTGCGCTATCTGGTTGGCTCTCTCCTCCAGCTCCCCGTACGTCCTCTTCTCTTCCCCGCACTCCAACGCCACCGCTCCCGCCCTCTCCCTCACCCTCTCCTCGAACTCCTCCCCGATGCTCCTCTCCCTCGGGTACTCCGCTCCTGTCTGGTTCCACTCCACCAGCACTCGCTCGCGCTCCTGCGCCGTCAGCAGCGGCAGCTCCCCCACCTTCCTGTCCGGCTCGGCCACCGCTGCCTCCAGCAGTGTCCTCACGTGCCCGAACAGCCTCTCCATCGTCTCCGCGTCGTACAGGTCCGTGCTGTAATCCAGCGTGCCCGCGAGACCCTCGGGGGTCTCCGCGAAGGTGATGCCCAGGTCGAACTTCGCCGAATGGGTCTCCGCCTCGAAGGGACGCAGGGAGAGGCTCGGAAGGTCGGCCTTCGCCTCGGGCGCGTTCTGGAAGGCGAACAGCACCTGGAAGAGCGGCGAGTGGCTCAGGCTGCGGACCGGCTTCAGCTCCTCCACCAGCTTCTCGAAGGGCACATCCTGGTGCGCGTAGGCGTCCACCGTCGTCGCGCGCACCCGAGCCAGCAGCTCGCGGAACGTGAGCTGTGACGACAGCTTCGTGCGCAGCACCACGGTGTTGATGAACACGCCGATGAGCCCTTCCAGCTCGGAGCGGGTGCGGCCGGCGATGGGCGAGCCCACGCACACGTCCTCCTGCCCCGAGTACCGGGACAGCACCGTCTGGAGGGCCGCGAGCAGCGTCATGAAGGGGGTGACGCCCTCGCGCTGGCTCAAGGCCTTGATGCCCTCCCACAACGCGCGGGGCATCACCCTCGAGAGCGTGGCGCCGCGGAAGGACTGCACCGCGGGGCGAGGCCGATCCGTGGGCAGCTCCAGCACCGCGGGTGCTCCGGCGAGTTGCTGGCGCCAGTACGAGACCTGCGCCTCCAGGGCGTCGCCCTGCAACCACCCGCGCTGCCACACCGCGAAGTCCGCGTATTGCACGGACAGCTCCGGCAGCGGCGACGGCCTTCCAGATGAAAAGGCGTCATAGAGGGCGGCCACTTCGTGAACGAGGACCCCCATGGACCAGCCGTCCGAGACGATGTGGTGCAGCGTCAGCAGCAACACGTGCTCGCGCTCACCCAGGCGCAGCAGCAGGGTGCGCAGCAGGGGGCCGCGGGTGAGGTCGAAGGGCACATTGCCCTCTTGCGCCACCCGGCGCCGCGCGGCCTGCTCCCGTTCAGCCGGGGACAACGCGGACAGGTCCTCCACCCGGAGAGGAACATGCATCGAGGGCGCGATGATCTGCACGGCCTCGCTCCCGACCTCCTGGAACGAAGTCCTCAGCGCCTCGTGGCGGCGCACCACTTCCTGGAAGGCTCGCTCCAGCGCGGCCACGTCCAGGACGCCCTCCAATCGGAGCGCCAGGGGGAGGTTGTACAGCGGGCTGCCAGGCTCCATGCGGTCCATGAACCACAGCCGCTGCTGCGCGAAGGACAGCGCCGGAGGCTGCCCGCTGTTCGGCCGCGGAGGGATGGGCTGTTGCCCGGGACGCACTCCGCGCTGACGGAGCTGTCTCAGGAGCAGCTCACGCTTCTCAGGGGAAAGGGCCGCGATGCGCTGCAATGCGTCACTCATTGGATGCCTTCTTGTTGTCGGTCGGGTTGTGGGGCCCGGAAAGGAGATCTTCCACCTGGTCACCGGACATCTGCTCGAGCTCGGCCATCAGCTGGGAGAGCTCGTCCGGGGAAATCTGTTGGGACTGCAGGTGCACGATGTGGACGGCGATGGAGGCCACCGTCGGAGACTCGAAGAGTGTCCGCAGGGAGAGATCCACGCCGAAGGTCGTGCGGATACGAGAGACGAGCCGGGTGGCGAGCAGCGAGTGCCCGCCCAGCTCGATGAAGTCGTCATTGAGGCCAACCTTCTCGACGCCCAGCAGCTCCGCGCACATCCGCGCGAGCTGTTGCTCGATGTCGGTGCGAGGCGCCACGTAGGGCTGCGCCTGCTCTGGCCGCGCGCTGTCCGGCGCCGGCAACGCCTTCCTGTCTACCTTCCCGTTGGGCGTCAGTGGCAACTCCTCCATCACCACCACCGCCGCCGGCACCATGTACTCCGGCAGCTTCCCCTTCACGTACGCCCTCACCTCCCCCGCCTCCACCTTCCTCCCAGGCTGCCCCACCACGTACGCCACCAACCTCTTGAGCCCCCCCTCCTCCTTCCTCGCCACCACCACCGCCTCCCTTACCCCCTCCATTCCCCTCACCACTCCCTCCACCTCTCCCAGCTCCACTCGGAAGCCACGCACCTTCACCTGCGTGTCCCCTCGTCCCACGAACTCCAGCACCCCGTCCTTCCTCCACCTGGCCATGTCCCCCGTCCGGTACATCCTCTCCCCTTCCCCTCCGTACGGGTCCGGCATGAACTTCTCCGCCGTCAGCCCCGCCTCCTCCAGGTACCCCCGCGCCAAGCCCTCTCCCGCCGTGTACAGCTCTCCCACCACCCCCACCGGCACCGGCTGCAGTCCCTCGTCCAGCACGTACACCCGCGTGTTTCCTATCGGCCGGCCAATGGCCACCACCTCCCCCACCTGCTCCACCCTCTCCATCCGGTGGCAGCTGGTGAAGAGCGTGTTCTCCGTCGGCCCGTAACACGCCGTCACCGGCACCTTCAGCTCCTCCAACACCCTCCTCACGTGCGGCGCCGACACCACGTCTCCTCCCGTCAGCACCTGCCTCACTCCCCTCAGCCCCTCCACCTTCGTGTCCACCACCTGCGTGAACAGTCCCGCCGTCAGGTGCAGCACCGTCACCCCCTTCCCCTTCACCACCCTCTCCAGCTCCTCCACGTCCCCCACCGGCCCCCTCGGGTACACCACCAGCCTGGCCCCGTTGAGCAGCGCTCCCCACACCTCCAGCGTCGAGGCGTCGAATGAAATCGGCGCTATCAGCAGCAGCGTCTCCTCCGGCCCCAGGTGCGCGTACTTCGCCCCCTTCACCGTCCTCAGCACGCCCCGGTGCTCCGTCAGCACTCCCTTCGGCCTTCCCGTGCTCCCCGACGTGAAGTCCACGTACGCCACCGTCCTCGGGCCCGCCCCGCTCCTCGGCGCCGTCTTCGGCTGCCTCCTCACCTCCTGCTCCACCTCTTCCCTCACCACCACCACTCGCCCTTCCAGCGGCAGCCGCCCCTCCTGCTCCCTCTCCGTCACCACCACCCTCGGCCTGGCGTCCTCCAGCATCCCCGCCAGCCTCTCCCTCGGGTACGCCGGGTCCAACGGCACGTACGCCCCTCCCGCCTTCACTATCCCCAGCACCCACTCCACCAGCTCCGCCGAGCGCTCCACGCACAGCCCTACACGCTCGTCCGCACCTACCCCCAGCCCTCTCAGGTAGTGCGCTATCTGGTTGGCTCTCTCCTCCAGCTCTCCGTACGTCCTCTTCTCTTCCCCGCACTCCAACGCCACCGCTCCCGCCCTCTCCTTCACCCTCTCCTCGAACTCCTCCCCGATGCTCCTCTCCCTCGGGTACTCCGCTCCCGTCTGGTTCCACTCCTCCAGCACCCTCCTCCTCTCCTCCCCCCTGAGCAGCGACACCGCTCCCAGCCGCCCCTCGGCTCCCTCCACCAGTCCTTCCAGCGCCGCCTTCCAGTGCTCCAGCACCCTCCTGGCGCCGCCTTCCTCCATCCTCGCCGCCTCGTACGACACCCTCAGCAGCACTCTCTCCCCGGGCACCACCGCCACCGTCAGCGGGTAGTTGGTGCGCTCCACCACCTCCGCCTCCACCTCCAGCCCTCGCGCGTACTGCTTCGCCGCCGCATCCAGCGGGTAGTTCTCGAAGACCAGCAGGCTCTCGAACAGCGCCGCTCCCCGAGGCACCTCGCTCCAGCTCTGCACCTGCACCAGCGGACTGAACTCCCTCTGCCTCAGCTCCGCCTGGCCCTCCTGCAGCTTCCTGAGCCACTCCACTACCGGTTGCCTTTCCTCCAGCTTCACCCTCACCGGCAGCGAGTTGATGAACAGGCCCACCATCTCCCCTACCCCCTCCAGCTCCGCCGGCCTTCCCGACGCCGTCGCCCCGAACACCACATCCCTCTGTCCCGCGTACTTGCCCAGCACCAGCGCCCACGCCGCCTGCGCCAGCGTGTTGAGCGTCAGCTGGTGCTTGCGCGCGAAGCCCTGCAACCGCTCCGTCTCCTCCTTCGTCAGCCACTCCTTCTCCTCCACTACCTCCACCACCTCACCCGCCTTCTCCACCTTCCCCTTTCCCGCTGGCAGCGGCGTCGGCTCCCGGAAGCCCTTCAGCTCCTGCTTCCACCAGCCCTCCACCTCCTCCACCTTCTGCCTGCCCAGCCACTCCACGTACCGACTGAACCGCGGCGCACGGCCCAGCTCCAACTCACGACCCTGGCGGCAGGCCTCGTACTGCGCGAACAAATCCTTGAGCACCACGCCCAGGCTCCACCCGTCCAATGAGAGGTGGCTGTGGCTCCACACCAGCCGGTACTCCCTGTCGGCCAGCCGCACCAGCGTGAGCCTCATGAGCGGCGCCTTGCTCAGCTCGAGCCCCTTCGCCTTGTCCTTCTCCAGGAGCGCCTCGAGCTCGCGCTGCTGTTGCTCGGCCGGCATGCCCCTCCAGTCCTCTTCCCTCCAGGGCAGCTCGACCTTCGCCTCCACCACCTGCACCGGCTCGGCCAGCCCCTCCCAGAGGAACGCCGTCCTCAACGCGGGGTGCCGGCTCACCACCTTCTCCCAGGCACGCCGCAGGGCCCCGCTCTCCAGCTCCGAGCGGATGCTCCAGGTGAGCTGCTCGAAGTACACCCCTGTCTCGGGTGCCAGCCGCACGTGGAACAACATGCCCTGCTGCATCGGAGACAGCGGGTACACGTCCTCCACCTCACCCCGTCCCCGCAGCACCTTCTCCAACTCCTCCTGGCTCAGCTTCGCCAGCGGGAAGTCGGACGGAGAGAGCCGTTTCGCGTCGGGCGAACGGCGGTTCGCGACGAGCTCCCGCAGCCCCGCGAGGAAGCTCGCGGCCAGCGCATCGATGGTGCTCCGGGCGTGGAGATTCTCGCTGTACGTCCAGGTCAACTCGAGCCGGCCGCCGAGCACGTACCCGTTCACCTCCAGCACGTGCCCGCGCGCCTCACCCGAGTCCTGCACCGGCCCGCTCGACTCCCTGGCCGGCGCGAACACGGACGATTGAGCCGCCACTCCGTCCAACTGCCCCAGGTAGTTGAACGCCACCTGCGCGCGCGGCGTGCCTCGCGGCGCACCTCCGCCCTCGCGCAGGTAACGCACCAGCCCGTACCCCACACCCTTCCCGGGCACCTGCCGGAGCGTCTCCTTCACCGCCCGCAGCGCGTCCCCGGCGCCGCCGCCCACCGGTACCTCCAGCTCGACCGGGTACACCGCGGTGAACCACCCCACCGTCCGGGTGATGTCCACCTCGTCCCCGAACAGCTCCTCTCGCCCGTGCCCCTCCACCTCCACTCGTAGCCGAGCCTTTCCCGTCCACGTCGACAGGCCCCTGGCCAGGCCCGCCAGCAGCACCTCCTGCACGCTGGCCCTCCACGCGCCTGGGACCTCTTGCAGCAGTGCCCGCGTCTCCTCCTCGCCCAGAGAGACCTTCACCTCCCGAGCCGACCCGACCGTGTTGGCCCCGCCGGCCCTGTCCACCGGGAGAGCCGGCACCTCATGGCTCAGCAGCTCTCGCCAGTACGCCGCCTCGCGACCCACCTCTTCCGAGCGCGCGTACGTCTCCAGCCGCTCCGCCCAGCGCTTGAATGACGTCGTCTTCTCCGGCAGTGCCACCGCCGTGTTCGCACGCAGTTGCTGATAGGCCGTCTGCAGGTCCTCCAGCAGCACGCGCCACGACACCGCATCCACCACCAGGTGGTGCGCCACCAGCAGCAGTCGCGCGGAGCGGGCGGCACCGAGCTCGAAAAGGACCGCCTGGAAGAGAGGTCCCCGCGAGAGTTCCATTCCCGCGTGGACTCGCGCCGCACCCGACTCGATGGCGGCCTTCAGTCCTTCATCCGGCGTGCCCGAGAGATCCACCCGGCCCAGCGTCACATGTACGTCCAGGCCCGCGTTGAGCTGCGTCCAGCCCGAGTCGGTGCGCTCGAAGCGCATGCGCAGCGCGTCGTGGTGCTCCACCACGTGCCGCAGCGCCTTCTCCAGCAGCGCCGCGTCCAACGCCTCGCGCACCTCCAGCAGCACCGCCTGGTTGAAGTGCTCCGGCTTCTTCAGCCCCTTCTCGAAGAACTCCCTCTGGACGGGCGTCAGCGGCACCGGGCCTTCCACCACGCCCTGCTCTCCCCGCGCCTTGCTCGCGGACACCACTTCCGCCAGCTCGGCGATCGTCTGCCGCGCGAAGAGCTGCTTCGGCGTGATGCGCAGTCCCTGTTGTCCCGCCTTCGCGATGATCTGCAGGCTGAGGATGGAGTCGCCGCCCAACTCGAAGAAGTTGTCGTGCACCCCCACCTTCTCCACTCCCAGCACCCCCGCCCATATCCCCGCCAGCTTCTCCTCCTCCGGCGTCCTCGGAGCCACGTACTCCCGCGCCTCTCCCCTCACCCTCTCCGGCTCCGGCAGCGCCTTCCTGTCCACCTTCCCGTTGGGCGTCAGCGGCAGCTCCTCCATCACCACCACCGCCGCCGGCACCATGTACTCCGGCAACCTCCCCTTCACGTACGCCCTCACCTCTCCCGCCTCCACCTTCCTCCCCGGCTGCCCCACCACGTACGCCACCAGCCTCTTGTGGCCCCCCTCCTCCTTCCTCGCCACCACCACCGCCTCCCTCACTCCCTCCATCCCCCTCAGCGCTCCCTCCACCTCCCCCAGCTCCACCCGGAAGCCACGCACCTTCACCTGCGTGTCCCCTCGTCCCACGAACTCCAGCACCCCGTCCTTCCTCCACCTGGCCATGTCCCCCGTCCGGTACATCCTCTCCCCTTCCCCTCCGTACGGGTCCGGCATGAACTTCTCCGCCGTCAGCCCCGCCTCCTCCAGGTACCCCCGCGCCAAGCCCTCTCCCGCCGTGTACAGCTCTCCCACCACCCCCACCGGCACCGGCTGCAGTCCCTCGTCCAGCACGTACACCCGCGTGTTTCCTATCGGCCGGCCAATGGCCACCACCTCCCCCACCTGCTCCACCCTCTCCATCCGGTGGCAGCTGGTGAAGAGCGTGTTCTCCGTCGGCCCGTAACACGCCGTCACCGGCACCTTCAGCTCCTCCAACACCCTCCTCACGTGCGGCGCCGACACCACGTCTCCTCCCGTCAGCACCTGCCTCACTCCCCTCAGCCCCTCCACCTTCGTGTCCACCACCTGCGTGAACAGTCCCGCCGTCAGGTGCAGCACCGTCACCCCCTTCCCCTTCACCACCCTCTCCAGCTCCTCCACGTCCCCCACCGGCCCCCTCGGGTACACCACCAGCCTGGCCCCGTTGAGCAGCGCTCCCCACACCTCCAGCGTCGAGGCGTCGAATGAAATCGGCGCTATCAGCAGCAGCGTCTCCTCCGGCCCCAGGTGCGCGTACTTCGCCCCCTTCACCGTCCTCAGCACGCCCCGGTGCTCCGTCAGCACTCCCTTCGGCCTTCCCGTGCTCCCCGACGTGAAGTCCACGTACGCCACCGTCCTCGGGCCCGCCCCGCTCCTCGGCGCCGTCTTCGGCTGCCTCCTCACCTCCTGCTCCACCTCTTCCCTCACCACCACCACTCGCCCTTCCAGCGGCAGCCGCCCCTCCTGCTCCCTCTCCGTCACCACCACCCTCGGCCTGGCGTCCTCCAGCATCCCCGCCAGCCTCTCCCTCGGGTACGCCGGGTCCAACGGCACGTACGCCCCTCCCGCCTTCACTATCCCCAGCACCCACTCCACCAGCTCCGCCGAGCGCTCCACGCACAGCCCTACACGCTCGTCCGCACCTACCCCCAGCCCTCTCAGGTAGTGCGCTATCTGGTTGGCTCTCTCCTCCAGCTCTCCGTACGTCCTCTTCTCTTCCCCGCACTCCAACGCCACCGCTCCCGCCCTCTCCTTCACCCTCTCCTCGAACTCCTCCCCGATGCTCCTCTCCCTCGGGTACTCCGCTCCTGTCTGGTTCCACTCCTCCAGCACCCGCTCGCGCTCCTGCGCCGTCAGCAGCGGCAGCTCCCCCACCTTCCTGTCCGGCTCGGCCACCGCTGCTTCCAGCAGTGTCCTCACGTGTCCGAACAGCCTCTCCATCGTCTCCGCGTCGTACAGGTCCGTGCTGTAGTCGATCGTCCCGGCGAAGCCGTCCTCCAGGTCCATGAGGTTCAGCGTGAGATCGAACCTCGCGGTGCCGCTCTCCGATGCGAGCGGATGCAGCGACAGCCCAGGCAGCTTCAGCTCCTGCTGGAGGTCCTGCTGCAGGATGAACAGCACCTGGAAGAGCGGCGAGTGGCTCAGGCTGCGAACCGGCTTCAGCTCCTCCACCAGCTTCTCGAAGGGCACATCCTGGTGCGCATAGGCGTCCAGCGTCGTCGTGCGCACCCGAGCCAGCAGCTCGCGGAACGTGAGCTGTGACGACAGCTTCGTGCGCAGCACCAGGGTATTGATGAAGAGGCCGATGAGGCCCTCGAGCTCGGAGCGGGTGCGGCCCGCGATGGGCGAGCCCACGCATACGTCGTCCTGTCCCGAGTACCGGGACAGCACCGTCTGGAAGGCCGCGAGCAGCGTCATGAAGGAGGTGACGCCCTCGCGCCGGCTGAGCTCGCGCACCGCGGCGGAGAGCTCGCGGGGGAGGCGGACGGGGAGGCTCGTGCCACGGAAGGACTGCACCGCGGGGCGAGGCCGATCCGTGGGCAGCTCGAGCACCGAGGGTGCTCCGGCGAGCTGCTGGCGCCAGTACGCGAGCTGCGCCTCCAGCGCATCGCCCTGGAGCCAGGAGCGCTGCCAGGCCGAGTAGTCCGCGTACTGCACGGGCAACTCGGGCAGGGGCGAGGGCCGACCGGAGTGGAAGGCCTCGTAGAGCGCGGCCACCTCGCGGATGAGCACGGCGGTGGACCAGCCGTCGGAGACGATGTGGTGCATCGTCAGCAGCAGCACGTGCGAGTGCTCGCCAAGCGCCAGCAGCAGGGCGCGCAGCAGCGGGCCGCGAGTGAGGTCGAACGGCTGCCGCGCCTCCTCGACCGAGATGCGCCGCGCCTCCTCTTCACGCGAGGGCTCGGGCAGCTCGCGGAGATCCACCACGGGCAAGGGCAGTTGCACCGAGGGCACGATGACCTGCGCCGGCTGTCCCTCCACGTCCTGGAACAGGGTCCGCAAGGCCTCATGCCGGCGTACGATCTCCTGGAAGGCACGATCCAGCGCGGCCACGTCGAGAGGGCCATCCAGTCGCACCGCGGCCGGGTTGTTGTACAGCGGGCTGCCGGGCTCCATGCGGTCCAGGAACCACAGCCGCTGCTGCGCGAAGGACAGGGGGAGCGAGCCAGTGCGCTCCACGCGAAGCAGGGCCGGTGCGCGCAGGGCCCGTCCGGCCTGGAGCTCCGCCTCGAGCCTCACCGCCAGCCTGGCGACGGTGGGGGCCTCGAAGAGCTCGCGCAGGGGGAGCTCCACGCCGAAGAGTGCGGAGATGCGGGAGATCGCCTGCGTGGCGAGCAGCGAGTGGCCGCCCAGCTCGAAGAAGTCGTCATCGACGCCCACGCGATCCAGGCCGAGCAGTGGCGCCCAGACTTCAGCGAGTTGGCGCTCGGTGCTGGTGCGAGGGGCCACGTAGGGCCGCTCCTGCTCGGGACGCGAGCCATCGGGAGCGGGCAGGGCCTTCTTGTCCACCTTGCCCGAGGTGCTCAGCGGCAGCGTCTCCAGCACCACCCACGCCGAAGGCACCTGGTGCTCCGGCAACCTCTCTCCCAACCACGCGCGCAGCAGCCCCACTTCCACCTGTTGGCCGGGCCTGGGCACCACGTACCCCACCAGCCTCTTGTTTCCCGCCGCGTCCTCCTTCTGCGCCACGGCGGCTTCCCTCACCGCCGGGTGCCCCATCAGCACCGCCTCCACCTCCCCCAACTCCACGCGCATTCCGCGCACCTTCACCTGCTCGTCCAACCGTCCCAGGTACTCCAACTCCCCCTTCTCCGCCCACCTCACCTTGTCGCCCGTCCGGTACAGCCGCTCTCCCGCCCTTCCACTCACCCCGTCCGGCACGAACCGCTCCGCCGTCAGCTCCGCCCTCCCCACGTAGCCCCGCGCCAGTCCCTCTCCTCCCACGTACAGCTCTCCCGCCACTCCCACCGGCACCGGCCTCTGCGCCTCGTCCAGCACGTACACCCTCACGTTCCCCCACGCCCTTCCCACCGTCACCCTCTCCTCCACGCTCCCCGACGTGATGGTCGCGCACACCGTCACCTCCGTCGGTCCGTACGCGTTCAGCAGCTTCCTTCCCTTGCCCCACCTCCTCACCAGCTCCGGCGTGCACGCCTCTCCCGCCGAGATGATTGTCCCCAGCCCCTCCAGCCCCTCCTCCTCCTGCTGCGCCAGCACCGAGGGCGTCAGCGTCACCGCCGTGATTCCCTCCTGCCTCAGCAACCCTCCCAGCGCTTCACCCGGCAGCAGCTTCTCCTTGGGCGCCAGCACCAGGCTCGCTCCGGCCACCAGCGCTCCGAACACCTCGCACACCGACGCGTCGAAGCTCATGCTCGCGTACTGCAGCACCCTGCTCTCCGGCCCGTACCCGTGCGCCTTGCCCGCTTCCCTCGCCGTGTTGCACAGGCCCCGGTGTCCCAACATCACTCCCTTGGGCCGTCCCGTGCTCCCCGACGTGTAGATGATGTACGCCAGGTTCTCCGCTCTCACCCCTGACTCGGGTGCCTGCGCCGGCTGTGCCTCCACCTGCGCCCACTCCGTGTCCAGGCACAGCAGCAGCTCTCCCTGCGCCGGCAGCTCGTCCGCGATGTGCTCCTGCGTGAGCACCACCGACACTCCGGCGTCCCTCATCATGTACGCCAGCCGCTCCGCCGGGTAGCTCGGCTCCAGCGGCACGTACACCCCTCCCGCCTTCAGGATGCCCAGCATCCCCACCACCAGCTCCAGCGAGCGCTCCACGCTCAGCGCCACCCTCACCTCGGGCCCTACTCCCAGCCCCCTCAGGTGGTTGCCCAGCTTGTTCGCCCTCTCCTCCAGCTCCCGGTACGTGAGCTTCTGGCCTTCACAGGACACCGCCACCGCTTCGGGCCTCGCCCTGGCCTGCTCCGTCACCAGCTCGTGGATGCACTTCTCCCGAGGCCACTCCACCTCCGTGGCGTTCCACTCCTCCAACACCCTCCTCTGCTCCTCCTCGGTGAGGAGCGGGAGCGCGGACACACGCTGGCCCGGATTGGCAACCGCGGCCTCCAGCAGCGTGCGCAGGTGGCCAACCAGACGCTCCATCGACGCCGGCTCGAACAGGCTGGCGTCGTAGTCCAACGTGCCCTCGAGGCCCCGCTCCGTCTCCGAGAGCAGCAGCACCATGTCCAGCTTCGCCGCCCCGGAGTCGAGCACCTCGAGGTCCAGCGACAGCCCGGGCAGCTCGAGCTGGCCGTCCGGCACGTTCTGGAGGACGAGCTTCACCTGGAAGAGGGGCGCATGCGCCAGGCTGCGCTCCGGATTGAGCGCGCGCACCAGTTCCTCGAAGGGCAGATCCTGATGCGCGTAGGCGCCCAGGGCCGACTCCCGCACCTGCGCCAGCACCTCGCGGAAGGAGGGATTGCCCTCCAGACGCGTGCGCATGACGAGCTGGTTGACGAAGAATCCGATGAGGCCCTCCGTCTCCGCGTGATGGCGGTTGGCCACGTCGGTGCCCACGACGATGTCCTTCTGCCCGCTGTAGCGGGACAGCAGCACCTGGAAGCCGGCGAGCAGCGTCATGAACACCGTGGAGCCCTCGCGCTGGCTGAAGGACCGCAGCGCGCTGGCCAGGGTGGAGGGCAGCATCACGGGGAGGGACGCACCGCTCCGGTGATTCGAGCTCGAGCGAGGCCGATCCGTGGGCAGTTCCAGCACCGGAGGCGCGCCTTCGAGCTGCTGGCGCCAGAACGCGAGCTGCGACTCCAGCACCTCGCCCTGGAGCCAGGAGCGCTGCCACACCGCGTAGTCCGCGTATTGCACGGGCAGCTCGGGCAGCGGCGACGGTCGGCCCGACAGGAAGGCCTCATAGAGGGCGGCCACCTCGCGGACGAGCACCGCGGTGGACCAGCCATCGGAGACGATGTGGTGCAACGTCACCAGCAGCACGTGCTCCTGCTCGTCCAGCCGCAGCAGGGTGGCACGCAGTAGCGGGCCGCGCGTGAGATCGAACGGCCGCCGAGCCTCCTCGTGCGAGAGCCGCCGCACCTCGTCCTCGCGAGAGGACTCGGGCAGCGAGCCCAGATCCACTCGCGCCAGGAGCCGTACCGGCACGGAGGAGACGCTCTGGACGGGCTGCCCCGCCTCGAGGCGGAACGTGGTCCGCAGCACCTCATGGCGCCGGAGCAGCTCGCCGAGAGAGCGCTCCAGGGCGGCCACGTCGAGCGTCCCCCGCATGCGGACGGCCGCGGGCATGTTGTACGAAGCCCCATCGGGTTCGAGCTGCTGGAGGAACCACAGCCGCTGCTGGGCGAAGGACAGCGGCATCGCCTCCTGGCGCGGCGCGGCCCTCAGCGGCGGCACGCGCGAGCTCTGGCGTGCGCGCAGCAGTGCCTCGATGCGCTCCGCCAGCCCGGCCACGGTGGGGGTGGCGAAGAGCTCGCGCAGGGAGACCTCCACGCCGAAGGCGGCACGCAGACGGGAGAGGGCCTGCGTGGCGAGCAGCGAGTGCCCACCCAGTGCGAAGAAGTCGTCGTCGCTGCTCACCCGCGTCACGCCGAGCAGCTGTGTCCACTGTCCCGCGAGCATCTCCTCCACGGGGGTGCGCGGAGCGACGAAGTGCGCGTCCTGGCCGAGCCGGTCCGGCGCGGGCAGGGCCTTGCGATCCAGCTTGCCGTTGGGGTTGAGGGGCAGCGCCTCCAGGGGGACGAAGGCCGAGGGCACCAGGGCCTCGGGAAGCTTGCCCTTGAGCCAGGAGCGCAGGGCACGAAGTTCCGAGTCCTGACCGGGCCGAGGCACCACGTAGGCGACCAGCCGTCTGTCGCCGGGCACGTCCTCGCGGGGCACCACGGCGACCTCGCGCACGGCCGGGTGGTCCTTGAGGACCGCCTCCACCTCGCCCGGCTCGATGCGGATGCCGCGCACCTTCACCTGGCCGTCCAACCGGCCCAGGTACTCGATGCGGCCGTCCGCCAGGAAGCGCACGCGGTCACCGGTGCGGTACATCCGGGCTCCCGCGTCCGCGCTGAACGGATCCGGCACGAAGCGCTCGGCCGTCAGCTCCGGCCGTCCCAGGTAGCCGCGGGCCACACCCACGCCGCCCACGTAGAGCTCACCCGGCACGCCCGAGGGAGCGGGCCGCAGGGCCGGATCCAACACGTACACGCGCATGCCGCGCAGGGGGCGGCCGATCGACGGCCGCTGCGCATCCACGTCGGTGTCGATGGTGGCGCAGATGGTGATCTCCGTCGGGCCATAGGCGTTGAGGAAACGCCGGCCTGGCTTCCACCGGCGGATGACCTCGGGAGTGCACACGTCACCGCCGGAGATGAGGGTGCTCAGCGCCTCCAGCCCGGTCTCTTCCTGCTGTGCCAGCACCATGGGCGTCAGGGTCGCCGCCGTGATGCGCTGCTCCTTCAGCAAGGTCCCCAGCGCCGAGCCCGGCAGCAGCCGCTCCCTGGGCGCCAGCACCACGCACGCACCCGCGACCAGCGCGCCGAACACCTCCCACACCGAGATGTCGAAGCTCAGGCTCGAGAACTGGAGCATCCGGCTCCCCGGCCCGCAGCCATGGAGCCTCGCGGACTCCAGGGACTCGTTGCCCAGGCTCCGGTGCACCACCAGCACGCCCTTGGGCCGGCCCGTGCTGCCCGACGTGTAGATGACGTACGCCAGGTTGTCCGCATCCAACGGGGAGACGGGCGCCTCGCGAGGCAATGACTCCACCCGGGCCCATTCCGAATCCAGGCACAGCACGCGAGCGCCGTGCTCCCTCGGGAGCTGGTCGAGGACCGTCCGCTGCGTGAGCAGCACCGGTACCACCGAGTCCTGGAGCATGAAGGCCAGACGCTCGGCGGGGTACACCGGATCCAACGGCACGAAGGCACCACCGGCCTTGAGGATGCCCAGCATCCCCACCACCAGCTCCAGCGAGCGCTCCACGCACAGGCCCACGCGCACATCGGGCCCCACGCTCCACGACCTCAAATGGTGCGCGAGCTGATTGGCCCTCACATCCAGCTCCCGGTACGTCAGCCGCTGGCCCTCGAAGTCCAGGGCGTCCGCGTCCGGGCGCGCGGCCACCTGCTCCGCGAACAGCTCGAGCACGAGACGGGAATCAGGGGCGGGCCCGGCGAGGCCACTCCACTCCACCAGCAGCCGGTGACGCTCCTCCGGGGGCAGCAGGGGCAGCGCGGAGACGGACAGCTCCGGACGCGAGACGGCGCCCTCCAAGAGGGTGCACAGGTGCACGGCCAGCCGCTCCATGGTGCCGGCGTCGAACAGGTCGGTGCTGTACTCGAGGAAGCCCGAGAAGCCCTCGGCCGAGTCGGTGAGGGACAGGGCCAGATCGAACTGCGCCGTCCGGGTGTCCACGTCGAGCCTGCGCAACGACAGCCCAGGCATGGACAGGTGCGGCTGCACGTCCTGCTGGAGGACGAACATGACCTGGAAGAGCGGGGAGCGGCCGGGCTCGCGCTCGGGCTGGAGAGCCTCCACCAGCTTGTCGAAGGGCATGTCCTGGTGGGCGTAGGCGCCCAGCGTCGTGTCGCGAGTCCTCCCGAGCAGCTCGCGGAAGGACAGCCCTCCGGCCACCCGGGCGCGGAGCACCAGGGTGTTGGCGAAGAAGCCGATGAGCCCCTCCAGCTCGCGCCGGGAGCGGCCCACGATGGCCGAGCCGACGCAGAAGTCCTCCTGTCCCGAGTAGCGGTGGAGCACCGCCTCGAAGGCGGCCAGCAGCACCATGAAGGGCGTGACGCCCTCGCGCCGGCTCAGCTCGCGCACGGCGGAGGACAGCTCCGCGGGAAGCCGCACGGGGAGGCTCGCTCCCCGGAAGCTCTGCGCTGAGGGGCGGGGACGATCCGTGGGGAGCTCCAACGCGTGGGAAACGCCCTCCAACTGCTTGCGCCAGTACGAGAGCTGCGACTCCAGCACGCGGCCGCACAGCCACTCGCGCTGCCAGGCGGCGAAGTCCACGTACTGCACGGGCAGCTCCGCCAGCGCGGGAGCCCGGCCGGACGAACAGGCCTCGTAGAGCGCGGCCACCTCGCGGACGAGCACGCCCATGGACCAGCCGTCCGAGACGATGTGGTGCACCGTCAGCAGCAGCACATGCTCCCGCTCACCCATCCGGAGCAGGGTGGTGCGCAGCAGCGGGCCGCGCGCCAGATCGAAGGGCTCGCGAGCCTCCTCATCCGCGAGCCGTCGCGCCTCGGCCTCGCGCGCCGCTTCGGGCAGCGTGCTCAGGTCCACCACGGGCAGCCTCACGCCGACCGCCGGGGAGATGAGCTGCACCGGCACCCCACCCTCGTCGGCGAGGGTGGTCCGCAACGTCTCGTGACGCCGCACCAGCTCGGCGAAGCTCCGCTCCAGCGCGGACAGGTCGAGCGCCCCCGAGAGCCGCACCGCCGTGGGGATGTTGTGGAGCGGGCTGGAGGGCTCGAGCTGGTGGAAGAACCACAACCGCTGCTGGGAGAAGGACAGGGGCAGACCGCCCTCGCGAGGACGGCGCGAGAGCGGAGCACGAACCTCGGAGCCCTGACCGCCCGCCAGGCGCCGCGCGAGCCCGGCGATCGTCGGGCCCTGCAACAGGACCTCCATGGGAAGCACCACGCCCAGGCCCGTCTCGATCTCGTTCGTCAGCTCCACCGCCGCCAGCGAATCCAGACCGTAGCGGGTGACGGGCTCGTCCGTGCGAACCGACTCCGGGCGCACCCGGAGCCGCGCGGCGAGACGCGACACCAGCCAGGACTCCAGCGCCTGCTGCGTGGTGGGCACGTCCCGTGACGCCGTGGCGGCCGGTGGCTCTTGCCGGGGCTGCTCCGGGACGGGCGCCTCGCGGCGCTCCTCCTCCTCGCGCCACGACAGCACCGAGCGCAGCTCGTCCGCGAGGAAGGCCGCGCGGGTGGCATGGCGCTGCACCTTGCCACTGGACGTCTTGGGCAGACTGCCCGGCTCGATGAGCGCCAGGGCGTGGAGCTGCACCTCGTGGCCCTCGGCCAGCCGCTGACGGATGATGCCCGCGGCCTCCTCGGCCGCCAGGAGTTGCCGCCGCAGATCGCCCTGTCCGCGCAGGTCGATCTCCTGGACGACGACGAGCCGCTCCTGCCCCTCCACGTCGACGGAGAAGGCGGCGCCGCACCCCTGCCGCAGCGCCGGGTGGGCCTGCTCCACCGTCAGCTCGAGGTCCTGCGGGTAGTGGTTGCGCCCGCGCAGGATGATGAGGTCCTTGCGCCGTCCGGTGACGAAGAGCTCCCCGTCCTCCTGGAGGAAGCCCAGGTCGCCGGTGCGAAGGAAGGGACCGTCACCCTCCGCCGTGCGAGCGAGGAAGACCTCCTCGGTGGCCTCGGGCTTGCGCCAGTACCCCTGGGCCACGGAGGAGCCCGACACCCAGATCTCCCCTACCCGCCCCGGCGGGCACGCCACGCGCGACTCCGGATCCACCACGAGCAGACGCTGCTCCTCCAGCGTGCGGCCGCACCCCACGAGCGTGCGCTGGCCACCGTCGCGAGGAGCCTCGGCCCGTCCCTTCTCGAGGGCCGCCGTGTCCAGCGCGCGCAGCACCGGCGCGGCCTCCATCGCTCCACCCGAGACGATGAGCGAGCCCTCGGCCAGGCCATAACAGGGGTAGAAGGCCTCGCGCCGGAAACCACATGGCCCGAAGGCCTCGGTGAAGCGCGCCAGCGTCTCCGGGCGGATGGGCTCGGCGCCGCTGAACGCCACTTGCCAGGAGCTCAGATCCAACCCCCGCCGCTGCTCCGGGGTCATCTTCCGCACGCACAGGTCGAAGGCGAAGTTGGGGCCACCGCTGATGGTCGCCCGGTGGCGAGAGATGGCCTCCAGCCAGCGCGAGGGGCGCTTGAGGAAGTCCAGCGGTGACAGGAGGGTGACGGGGAACCCCATGTACAGCGGCTCGAGGATGCCGCCGATGAGACCCATGTCGTGGTAGGGCGGCAGCCAGATGACGCCCACGCTGCCCGGGTGGGCGCCGAAGGCCCCGGCGATCAGCCCGAGGTTGTGCAGCAGGTTGCGGTGGCTGAGCATCACCCCCTTGGGCGTGCCCGTGGAGCCGGAGGTGTACTGGAGGAAGGTGAGCGAGTCCGGCCCCGTCTCCGGCCGCCGCCAGGAGGACTCGAGCCCGGCGGGCAGCTCGTCCGTGGCCACCCACTGCAGCTCGGCCAGGTCGGGCGACTGCTCGAAGAGGAACTCGCCCATGGACACCACGAAGGAGGTGCTGAGCACCACCGTGGCCTGGGCGTCCTGGATGATGGCGCGCAGCCGCGGCAGCGTGCGCTCCAGACGCACCGGATCCGGCGGGTACGCCGGCACGGCCACCATCCCCGCGTAGAGGCACCCGAAGAAGCCCGCCACGTACTCCAGGCCCGGCGGGTAGAGCAGCATCACGCGATCTCCCGCGCGCGCCCTCGCCTGGAGCGCGGCGGCGATGCGCCGGGCCTTCAGCTCCAGCTCGCCGTACGTCAGCGTCGGCTCCCCGCCATCCTCCTCCACGAACGTGTAGAGCCTCTCCCCAGGACGTTCGGAAGCCCTGGCCTCCAGCAGTTCGACGAGCGTGTGGTGCGTGGAAATACGACGGAACGATGCGGACATCAGGGGCCTCGAGGAGTCGAATTCGGCGCGGCGCATCCAGCGCTTCCCGCCCCCACCGAATGGGCGGAGAAGTCAAATCTGGATTCGTGGAAAGGCGTGGGACTATACACTTCCGCCCGAATCTGAAATAAGCCTGTATTTATCCATTTTGGGCCAACAAGCGGCAAGAGTGCTCGCGTCACGAGAAAGTCACACGAGCGCATCCAGCGAGCAGGTCCCGCGCCGCCCCCCACCCCTGGAAGATGCGAGGAGCCGAGATGTCCCAACCCGCGCGCTACCTGAAGCAGAACGTCGTCGCCGAGCCGCTCTACAATCAGTGGTACGCGTGGTGGTTCCTCATCTCGCCCGCGACCGCGCCGCTCTTCGTGGCCAACCACCATGTGAAGATCATGGAGTCGTTCGTGGCCAACCCGGCCGTCCACGTGGCGGCGCTGAAGAGCCCGGCACTGATGGGCGGCCCGTACATCAACTACGGCGTGGAGCGGGCCAGGGACATCCAGGAGTTGCTGCAGCGCACGCTCAAGGAGCAGGCCTCGTCGCTGCGGTTCGCCCAGGCGGTGGCGGAGCTGGACAAGCTGCTGCTCACGGCCAACGGCTTCTCGCTGGAGGAGATGTACAAGAAGGTGCCGGACATCCTGCAGGGCTACGTGGAGCTGACGTACGACCTGAACAACCGGGCCTCGCCGCGCTTCTTCGAGTCGCTGCTCTACCGGGGTCCGCACTACAAGGAGTCGTCACAGAGCCTGGCGATGCGGCTCATCCACGGGGACGCGCGGCCGTACGTCTTCAGCACGCCGCGTCTGGACACGGAGGATGGAAGCATCCACGTGAACGTGCCCTACCGCCACGAGGCGATTGATCGGCTCTTCGCCATGCGGCGCACGCCGGGCGAGGTGGAGCCGGTGCGCGAGGCGCTCGGCATCCAGGGCAAGGACGCCGAGCTCTTCTCCACGTTCTTCACGGAGGAGGCGCCGCGTCCGGCGCCCAGGTACGACGGCCCGGGCGTGCGCATCCGCTACTTCGGCCACGCGTGCGTGCTCATCGAGACGCGCGAGGTGAGCATCCTGACGGATCCGGTCATCAGCTACGACTTCCCCACGGAGCTGCCGCGCTACACCTACGCGGACCTGCCCGAGCACATCGACTACGCGCTCATCACCCACGGTCACGCCGACCACCTGATGTTCGAGCCGCTGCTGCAGTTGCGCTCGCGCATCGGCACGCTCGTGGTGCCCGCGAGCAGCGGAGGAGGCCTGGCGGATCCCTCGCTCAAGCTGATGCTCCAGCACACGGGCTTCCGCCGCGTGGTGGCCCTCAGTGAGATGGAGTCCCTCGAGGTGCCGGGAGGCTCCATCACGGGCCTGCCCTTCATCGGCGAGCACGGGGACCTGAACATCCAGGCGAAGATGGCGCACCTGGTGCAGTTGGAGGGCAAGTCGCTGCTGATGGCGGCGGACTCGAACGCACTGGAGCCGCGCCTGTACGATCATGTCCACGCGCTGGTGGGCGACATCGACGTGATGTTCCTGGGAATGGAGTCGGAGGGAGGGCCGCTGAGCTGGATGTACGGCCCGCTGCTCACCACGCCGCTGCCGCGCAAGATGGATCAGTCGCGGCGGCTCAATGGCTCCAACGCCGAGCGCGCCATCGAGATCGTCCGGCGGCTCAACCCGAAGCAGGTCTACATCTACGCCATGGGCCGCGAGCCGTGGATGGGTCACGTGATGGTGATGGGCTACCACGAGAACTCGCCGCAACTGGTGGAGTCGCGCAAGCTGCTGGACTACTGCCGGGGCAAGGGCGTCACCGCGGATCTGCCGTACGTCCAGTCCGAGATCCTCCTGCCGTGAAGAGAGCCGCCATGCCGCCCTCCACGCCGTCTCCCTCGCTGCCTCCCGGCCCGAAGTCCCGCTGGGTGCTGGACCACGTGTACCAGCACATGAAGGATCCGCTCAGCTTCTTCGTGCGGGAGCGGGAGCGGTACGGGGACGTGGTGACCTTCACCATGGGGAAACACCCGATGGTGCTGCTGAGCCACCCGGACCATGCCAGGCACGTCCTGGTGGACAACGCGGCCAATTACGCGAAGTCACCGGAGGCCAGGCGCAACCGCCGCTTCGGCCGGGGCCTCTTTCCCGCGGACGGTGAGCACTGGCGGAGGCAGCGGCGCATGGCGCAGCCGGCCTTCTCGCGCGAGCGGCTGGCGGGGCTCGTGGACACGCTGGTGGACAGTACCCGGTCGATGCTGGCGCGCTGGGAGGAGCATGCCCGCGGCGGCGAGCCCCTCGAGCTGTTGAGGGAGATGTCGCGCATCACCCTCTCGCAGATGGGCCGGGCGGTGCTCACCGAGGACATGAACGAGACACGGCCCCGCGTGCGCGACAGCATCCGGTTCATCATGACCCATGACAACCGGGACCGTTCGCTGTGGGATCTGATCCGCATCCCCCGTCCGAGCTGGCGGCGCTACACCAACGCGCTCGCCGCGTTGGACGAGATGATCTACGAGCAGATCGCCAGGAGGCGCCAGTCGCCGGGCGAGTGGGACGACATGCTCTCGCTGCTCATGGCGGCCCGGGACGTGGAGACGGGCGAGGGCATGAGCGACGAGCTGCTCCGCGACGAGGTGATGAACCTCTTCGTGGGAGGGCACGAGTCCACGGCGACCGCACTGGCGTGGACGTGGTACCAGATCCACCGCCATCCCCAGGTGGAGCAGCGGATGCGCCAGGAGATCGCCGAGGTGCTGGGCGAGCGCGAGCCCGGTGCGCAGGATCTGCCCAACCTGCGCTACACCACGCAGGTGTTTCAGGAGTCGATGCGCCTGT
Source organism: Archangium violaceum (assembly GCF_016887565.1). Taxonomy (NCBI): domain Bacteria; kingdom Pseudomonadati; phylum Myxococcota; class Myxococcia; order Myxococcales; family Archangiaceae; genus Archangium; species Archangium violaceum. Next base: position 4,715,098 of record NZ_CP069396.1, on the reverse strand, counting down.
TGCCGCCCGCGTGGCTGGTGGGACGGGTGGCGATGGGGGCGGACCGCATTGGCGGCTGGGACATTCCACCGGGGACCATGGTGGGAATCTGCACGTACCTGCTGCACCGGCACCCGGACTTCTGGGAGGACGTGGAGACGTTCGACCCGGAGCGCTTCGATCCGGAGCGCGTGGCGAAGCGGCACCGGCAGGCCTACATGCCGTTTGGCGCGGGCCAGCGACTGTGCATTGGCAACCACCTGGCGCAGATGCAGGCCACGGTGGTGCTGGCCATGGGGCTGCGGCGCTTCCGGATGGAGGTGCGGGACAAGTCGGCGCTGGTCCTCAAGGCCGGCCTGACGCTGCGTGCCCGTCACGGCATCCAGGTGCGGCTCGAGTCGCTCCCGGCGAGGGAGAGCACGGCGCGGCAGAGCGTCGGCTGAGGCGGGTGGCGCCAGGGGGCGCCGAGAAAAGCGAAGGGCCTGGAACCATCGGGGGATGTCCCCGAGGATTCCAGGCCCTTCAACTTGCGCGCGATGCAGGATTCGAACCTGCGGCCTTTGGCTCCGGAGGCCAACCGGGGATTCCTCCAGGCGTTATCAGCCCTTCGCAAGCGCTCGTAACTCCTGGAGATTCCGAGGCAGGACGGTTCCAACCGTCCCATCCGGTCGCAGGGTCTACCAAGCCTTTTGCTGCATATTTGCTGCAAGGTGCGGCCCGGCCTCTGGGACGCAGCTCCGGCACGTTCGGGTATCGGGGGCCCTCCGGATTGATCCGGCCAGCGTGGAGGCGTTCATCTCCGCTGGAGGAGCGAGTTCCGAGAACAGCTGAAGGCCCTGCGAGCAGCCCTGTCCAGCGTAGGTGGGACTTCCCGCTACACCGTGGCTCAGGGGGCCCAGGTGAGGCCCCCTTGCACCCTTACGACGACGCGAGACACAAGCGCGGCCAGGCGGGGCCACCTGGTTCAAGGCCGCTGACGCGCCGCCAGGGGCGCTGCCCTTCGGGCAGCCGTTGAGCTGGCCAGCTCGCGCACGGCACGCGCACGAGCGCACAGGGGGTCATCGAGCACCAAGCGCACCGGCCTCGGTGCGAGCGCCACCAGCTTGAGCAGCAGGTGCCCCACCTCGTACAGGCACCAGCGAGCGATGCCGAAGACGCCTGCGACCACTAGCGATTCGGTGACGGCGTGCAGCCCGCTGGTACGCACCAGTGTCGCGTCCCTCATCGCCGCTGGAGAAGTGGGTTCCAAGCACAGTGGATGCGCGCACCGGCAGGAGGAAAGAGGGCCCGGCGCCTGGCATCGAAAGCGCTGTGATTGCTCTCACAGGCTCCGATTGAATCCCGTCACAGTCCGTGCGGCGAAGCACCGGCAGAGTGCTCCGCATGCACATCCCCGCGTTGATGCGAGGCGCTGCCGTGGCGGCCCTCCTGAGTTGCTCGACGGCCCCGGCCCAGACCGCGGCGTCCGGTTTCGAGCTGGAGCGCCTGGAGCTCAATACGGGACGGGGCTCCCTGCTGGCTGGCAATGGCGAGCTGCTGGTCCCCGGTGGCGTGAGCGCGGGGCTGGTCGGACACTACCAGCACCTGCCGCTCGTGCTGCGGAACGGGGGGGAACGCATGGCTCGGGTCCGCCACCGGGCCTCGACCGTGCTGGCGGGCAGCTATGGCGTGCTGCCCTGGCTCGAAGTGGGAGCACAGCTCCCCGTGGTGCTCTGGCAGCAGGGCGGAGATTCCAGCCACATGGGACTGCCGCCCCTGACCGCGCACGGGCTCGGTACACCGGTGCTCCAGGCCCGGCTGGGATTGCTGTCGCTGCGCCAGGAGCAGCCCGTGGATCTCTCGGTGGACCTGGGCGCCGGACTGCCCGTGGGGAGCCCGTCCGCCCTGGCGCGTGACCCGGGAATGCGCTTCCGCGCCCGGGTCACCGTGGGTAGACGGTGGGGATGGCTCGAGCCCGCACTCGACGCGGGCGTGCTGCTGCGGCCTTCCAACCCCCTGTCCGGCACGGCCTCCACGAACCTCATTCCCGAGCTGCGCCTGGGCGCCGGAGTGGCCGTGACGCACAAGGGGCTCCGAGGCGAGCTCGCCATCCGGAGCGCCTTCTCCATGGACACGCGGTCCCCCTCCATCGAGGTGCTGGGAGGCGTGCGGATGCCGCTGCCCCATGGGCTGGAGCTGTTCGCCCTGGGAGGACCCGGCCTGGGCACGGCGCCCGGTACACCCACCGCGCGGGTGCTCCTGGGCCTGGGGTTCCACACGGAGCCTCCTCCCGGCCTGGAGCGGCTCACGGAGACCATTCCCCGGTTCCGCCTGGAGCCGGAGCTCCTCGCTTCCCGGGAGGAAGCGCCCCGCCAGAGGGTGATGCCCGTACCCACCCGGGAGTTGCTCCCCGCCGAGGCTCCTGCCGCGAACACCACTCCCCTCCTCCAGGGCTCGGTGCTCTTCGAGCCGGGGCGCGCGGAGCTGCCCGGAGACCTGAGCCTGTTGCAGGCGGTGCTCATGCTCCTGCGCTCCCGTCCCGGGGAGTCCGTCGTCGTCCTCGAGGGACACGCGGGCCAGGAGGGGAGCGAGACAGCGGATCGCCTGCTGCCGCTCAAGCGCGCGCAGGCCGTCCGGAACTACCTGGCCGGGCAAGGGGTGCCCCCGGCGAACCTGCGGGTGCGGAGGTCCGAGGGACAGGTGCGCACCCCGCGAGTGGAGGTGTTCGTCTCGACCGTGCCGGCGCCCATCACCAGGGAAGTCCCCTAAAAGCCGCCATGTCCTTCGACTTCCGCACCATTCTTCTTCCATGACCTCATCGTCCGCCACGCCGCCACGGACCGCATCGCGCTGCGCACGTATGACCGGACCCGGGGCTGGCGGACCCCCAGCTACCGTCCACGATGCCGACAAGGGTGGGGCCGGCGCGGCGTGCGACCCGGACGATTCCGTCAAGGACGAGGAGACCGGTTGCGGCTGCGCGGCGGGCAGCGGGAGCGCGGGGGACCTCGCGCAGCGATTCACGCGCTCCGGCCTCCCCTCCAGTGCCCCTTCGGCTGAAGCAGAAGAGCGCCGTCCCCCGCGCCCACCCCACCAGTAGTACGGTGGGAAATGTACGGCGAAGTGGTCATACGGCTTCGAGGAGCACACGCTCATGTTCAGACACATTCTTTGCACCCTCCTGATGGTGCTGGCGACCACGGCGTCAGGTGGGGCCCTCAGCCCCGAAACAGACTCCCTTTCTGCAAGCCCGGACGTGACCCGCTTCGTCGTCGAGCCCCAACCCTCGAACGAGCCCACTGTGCTCTCCGGGGGAAGCAAACGGTTCACAAGAAAGCAAAAAAGCCAGATCAAGCAGGAGAACGCCCAGGCGAACGAGGGCAAGAATCATTGTGAGCAATGCCGTGTCGAAACCGTACCTGCCAAGAAGCATGAGAAGGATGTCACTCCTCCACTGAACGAGACCCATGTGGACCACAGAATCCCCAGTGCGAAAGGGGGTCCCAGCGAGGTCGACAACGGCCAGGTACTCTGTCGGGATTGCAATCTCAAGAAGGGCGACAAGGTCCCACCAGGGAAATGAGCATCATGGGCCCGATGAACACGGATGACATGGTGAAGGTTGTCTTCAAGCTGGAGAAGGACGAGGACGACTACCCTCCCGCGAACTACGAGAGCGTCTGGGCCTTCCCCGTTGGAGAAGGGCTGTTCCAGATCGACAACATCCCCTTCTTCGTCACGGGAATTGCCCTCGGAGATGTCGTCTCGGCCATCTCAGCTGGAGGCGAGCTCCGTTTCCAGAAGGTCGTACGTCCCTCTGGACACAGCACGCTGAGGCTCATCATCTACGACAAGAACGAGGTGCCCATTGTCCGTAAGCTCCTCGAGGAACGAGGATGCACGAGCGAGGGCAGTCACATCCCAGGCCTGATTTCCGTGGATGTTCCCCCCTCCGTATCCCTGGCTGAGCTGAGAGCGATGCTGGATGAAGGAGAGGCTCAGGAGCGGTGGGGGTATGAGGAGGCGTGCCTCGCCTCGCCCGGGGAAGGTGACAAAGGACTCCGTTGAACGGGTGTGAGGGGGGTTACGCCCGCACGACCTGTGCCCCCGGATTGCGTATTCCGGCCAACTCGAGCACTCGTTCCAGCGGGGTCGAGCACCGCTGGCCGCAACTTCCCTCCCCTCCCGCTCCTTCGGCCCCACCAATGAACCCACCTGGCCCCGGAATCGGTGCTCGACCTGGCCCGGTGCACGCACCTTGGGCAAGCACGCGGTAGCCGCGCGCCCCTGGAGCCACTCAGCGCTGTGATTCCTCTCACAAGCTCCGGTTGAACACCGTCACAGCCCGTGCGGCGAAGCACCGGCAGAGTGCTCCGCATGTCCTTCGACTTCCGCACCATTCTCCAACAGGTCGAGGAGGCCGCCCCCGCCCCGGGCCTCCCCGACTGGCTCCGCCGGAGCTGGACCGACCCGGAGGGCTTCGCCGCGGCCCTGTCTCCGGCCCACGCGGGCCGCGGTGCACCCTTCAAGAGCCGCACGGGCCAGCACCACGACTTCTTCCATGACCTCATCGTCCGCCACGCCGCCTCGGATCGCATCGCGCTGCGCACGTATGACCGGACCCGGGGCTGGCGGACCCTCAGCTACCGCCAGCTGCACGACCAGGCGGCACGGCTGGCCACGGCGTGGGAGCAGCGGGGCGTCAAGCCGGGAGCCCGGGTGTGCCTGCTGTTCCACCCCGGCCCCGAGCTGTGGGTGGGCCTCGCCGCGGCGCTGGGGTTGGGGGCCTGCATCAGCCTGCTGCCGCCCGTGGGCCGGAGCTTCGTCTCGCGCCGCCTGGCCGCGCTCGCGCCCCAGCACGTGGCGGCCGAGCCCCACCAGGCGCCCTTCCTGGGGCCCTATGCGAAGTGCCTGCTGCCCACCACCGGCCCCGCCACGCCCGCGCTCGCCTCCTACTCCTACAAACCGGACGAGCCGGTGGGCCTGCTCTTCTCTCCCCTGGTGGACTCCCCCTCCACCCCGGTTCCCCTCAAGGCCGGGGACGCCTGGCTCGGCGCGCTGGTGGATGGAGCGCTCACCTTCGCGCTGGCCCCGGGAGACCACCTGGCCGCCCCCGGCTTCCACCTGCTCCAGCACCTGCCCGCCCTCCTCTTCGCCACGCTACTGCGGGGCGCCACCTTCCTCCACCTCGAGCCCTCGGACCTGGAGGAGCGCCCCACCCTGCTGACCGAATACCCGGTGCGCGCGCTCGGCGTCACCCCGGCGCTGAGGGACCTGCTGCTGCGCACCCGGACCCGGCTCGAGAAGGTGGGCGGCTGGTTCCGCAACCCCGAGGCCCCCCTCGACTGGGAGGCGTGGCGCGCCTGGGTGAAGCAGTGCGGGCTGACGTCGGTGCCCTGCGCCAACGTCCTCGTGGATGCGACGGCGGGAGGCGCGGTGCTCTGCTCGCTCCGGCGCGTGGGGGATGTGCACACCGAGGCCGCGCCCGCGCCGGGCCGGCGCTGGGCCCTGAAGGATCTCAACCGGAGCGGTCAACGCGCCGCGGGGGACTCGGGCCTCTTCACCCTGCTGCCCGCGGAGGGCAGGCCGCCCGGCCATGTCGTCCTCTCCTGCATCCGCCAGCGGTACCATTACGCGGGCACGCGGGAGCCGCGGCACGAGGGACGGGTCGTTCCCGCCGCCGAGGTGACGGAGGCGCTGGAGGGAATGGACCCGCCCTGCGCGACCTCCCTGCTCACCGTGCCCACGGGAGGTGTGTCGGGCGAGCTGCGCACCGTGTTGCTCGTCTTCACCGGCCATCCCCCACGAGATCCGGCGCTGTTCCTGGCGGACATGCGCCGGCGCATCGAGTTGCAGCTCGGCCCCGAGCACATCCCCGACCGGTTCGAGGTCTTCCCGCTCTACCCGAGGCTCAAGGAGGGCCGGGTGAGCGACGCGTGGTGCCACGCGCAATACCTGACGGGCTCGCTCTACCACAAGGCCTCGGAGCCCCTGTTCCAGACACTCACCGCGTTGCGAGCCCAGGTGCGGCAAGCCGCGTCCCCCCCGAACACGAGGAAATGACCATGGCCATCCAAGTCGTCACGGGAGCCACGCTCCAGTGCAGCTTCGGCGTGGCGCCATCGACCCTGGTGGTGCCACCGGCGAACAAGGTGCTCGCGAGCACGCCCGCCGCCAACATCCTGGACAACAAGCCGATGGTGAACATCCCGCCGTTTGGGATGTGCCAGTCCATGGCCAATCCGATGGTGGCCTCGGCCACGGCGGCGGCGATGGGTGTGCTCACCCCCATGCCGTGCATCCCAGTGACCGCGGCCCCGTGGGCCCCGGGCTGCCCCAAGGTGCTCATCGGCAACATGCCGGCCCTCGACAGCAATTCCAAATGCATGTGCAACTGGGGCGGCGTCATCCAGGTCGTCAACCCCGGACAGACGGCGGTGCAAGATGGCTGAGCTCCTGGAGTCGCTCGCCGCGCTGGAGCGCACACTGAAGGCGGCCCCTGGCCCGATGTCCACCCTGACACCCGAGCAGGTGGAGACGCGGGTGGATCGGGTCATCGCCCAGATGGCGCGGGGCGCCTATGACGAGGCGGCGCGAGCGTCCGAGACGCTGCTGCGCGACGGCATCCGTGATGTGCGACTGGTGACCCCGTATGTCTTTGGAACCTTCCTGGCACAGGGCCCGCGGTCCCTGCCCGCGCTCTTCTCCGCCCTGCACCAGGTCTACACGCGGGGATGGGAGCAGCTCGGGCCCGACGACAACAAGCCCACCCTGGCCGACAGTGGCCTGCTCTGGCTGTTCAAGACACTCCACAAACACCTGGAGTTTCATGGGCGGACCCAGGACGACGTATGGCGGAGGTGGTGCGAGAGCTGTTCGCAGTCCCACGTCCAGGAGGCGCTCCAGCACGCCAGCAAGCTGGTGGAGGTACTCGAGCAACGCACGCCCGGTGGAGGTGGCCTCACCCGGTTGCTCCAGGTGACCGGCTGGCTGACCGAGCAGCGGGAGCTCTTCCCGGAGACGAATGCCAACCCTGTACAGGCGCGAGCCGTGGAGCAGGCGAAGGCGCTGGTGAAGGAAGAGAAAGCGCCGGTGGTCGAAAGGAGAAAGGAAGAGCCGCCCGCCGAGCCGGAAGAGGAAGCGACCCACGAGGACACTTCCAAGGAACTGGAGGACGAGGAGCAGGAAGACGAGGAGGAGGAGGAAGAAGACGAGGAGGAGTTCCATCTCGAGGCGCCCAGGGCCCTGCGGACGCGCTCGCCCCCGCCCCTCGCGCAAGGGCACTCGCCTGCACTGGAGCAACTGCTGCACAAGCTGGCTGCCTTCGACACGCTCGTGGAACGCCAGGACTTCTCCCGCGCCAGCATGATCGCCACGGACGTGCTCCACGTCATCGACCACTTCGATCCGCTCGTCTATCTGCCCTCGCTCTTCTCCCGCTTCCTCGCGGGCTTGAGCGCCCATGGGGAAAGGCTCGAGCCCCGGATGCAGGGCTCCAGGTCCTTGAGCGAGCGTGCCCTCGAGCGGCTCTACCGGACGGACCTGCAAGCGTTCCTGAGCGCCGCTTCCGGAGCGGAGGACGAGTCATGAGCGGTCCCCAGCTCGAGCAACGCCTCCGCGAGCGCATCCGCCACTTCGACATGCCCGCCCTGCTGGCCCTGCTTGCCCAGGAAGGCTACGGCGAGAATGACATCGAATACCGCAGTCACCGCACGCTCGTGCACCAGGGCCACCTGGTGCATGACATCCAATTCCTCCAGGTGCCGCACCGCCGCGTCATCCTCACGGTGAACCTCGGCCTGCTCGGCGTGCAATCTCCCCTCCCCGCGTTCCTCCTCCAGACGATGGAGCAGACGGACCCGCTGGAGGCGGAGCGGATGGAGCGGTTCCTGGGCTATTTTGATCATGAATTGCTCCGGGCGCGCTTCGCGGGGCTCTATCCGGAGCAGAACTCCGCATTGCTCCCCGGATGGGAGAACGCCACCCAGCACCGGTTGAGCCTGCTGAACCTCACCAGCCCCAGCACGTTGCACTGGCTGTTCATCCAAGCCTATCCCGAGGCAGAAGTGTCCGTGCGGCGTAAGGTGCACGTGCAACCGGTGGCGACACAAGGCTCCCAGTTGAGTGCCACAACGCTGGGAGACTCCACGGCCCTGGGTGGCTTTGCTTCCGTGCCCACAGGTGGACTGGAAGTGGTGCTCTTCTTCAATGAGAGCCAATGCGGAATGGGAATCCCCTGGGCTATTGAAGCTCCGCGCCGACTGACGCAAGGAGTGCTGCCCCTCCTGGTCCAGACCTCGTTGCCCCTGACCGTCCAGATGGCGCTGCGTGACCAGAGCGCCCCAGCCCGTCTCCAGCAAGACAGCTACCTCGGCTATGCACCGTTGGTGGATGCGGAGAACCGCCCTCAACAGTTCATCCTCTTCTGCGGCAAGACCTCACACCAGGAACCGGCTGGGCTTACGTGTGACGGGCTCAACACAAACATCGTGTCCTGACTCACACCCGGAGGGTGAGTCGCGTCACAGCGCGGATGTGGCTTGGAGGGCAGTCTGGTGTGTGTCGTAGCGGTAGGGCTTCGATGCTTTGGCGAACGAGCACGGAACAAGTAATTCACGGCAGGAGGAACATGGCAATGTCCGACAAGGTTACTACGCAGAGCAAGGGCTCTTTGTCCCATTCGGAGAAGCCTTCCGCCACATACAAACAGCGCAAGTTTCATCTCGCGCCTCCAGTTCAGCACAAGCATCCCGGGGACAATGACGACTCGGTGGAACAGTCTGAGAGCATTCTTCCACAGAAGGACCTCAAACCATCTCCGCAGCGGACGATGGTGGCGCAACCGTCCTCCCCGAAGCAGAAGAAACCCGACATAAGAGCGAGCGCCGAGGCCTTCGACAATGTGCTGCTCGAGAGCGCCGCGAATCTGGGCCAGAAGCTCTCCCGTGCCGACCTGGAACTAGCGAAGGAAGAGATCTTGGACAAGGGCCAGCGTCAGTCCGGTGGCTCAAAGGGTAGCAGAGCGAACAAGGTGCCCGTTTCGAAGGAGCAGATCGAACACGAGACCTCGTGCTACATGGCCCTGGAAGCCATCATGGTGGACGCCTACGCGCGCAAATCCAAGGGCGGAGGAAGCAAGGCACCTTCCATCTTCCTTCCCGCGCGCCGACTCAACAGGAACAAGAGAAAGGTCGTCTACGCCGTCATCTCGATCGTGGGTGGCCTCACGGTATCGGCAATCGTGGCGGCGGTGACCTTTGGCGGCGCCGCCGTCCTCATTGCGGGCGCTCTGGCGGGTCCCATCATCTCTGAGATTTTGAATTGGGTCCGGTCAAGGTACTACAAGAAGTCTTACAACAAGTTCATGGAGCAGTATCAGCAGGGGACCTTTGTCGGCGACAAGCTTTCCGCCGTCCGGAAGTACATCCAGGGCCTACAATTGACCTCAATAACGGACTCCCTCGCGGACATCATCAACTGCAAACAGAAGCTGAAGGAACTGCAGGCCCGTGCCATCCACAACTGTGCTGCAGCGGAGGAGGTCGCGGACAAGGCGGTCGCGATCTACTATGTCTGGGCCTCCAAACAAGAAGACCTCATGAAGAAGCTCAAGGGGTTCGGGTTCTTCGTCGACTGGTGCTTCGATCAACTCGATGCCATGCAGAAGGATCTCACGAGAGCCAAGGTTCATCAACTTTACACCTTCATTCAGAGGCAGGTAAGGGGGGCTGCCCATGGGAAGAAATGCGACGTCCATTTCTTCGGCCGCGGCGGCTCGTCCTTCAATGGCCTCTGCTATCAAATGCAGGGGGACACTCCCAGGAAGCCCGGCTTCAAGCAGTGGATGACGAGAGGCGAGTTCCCGAAGCACAGGCACGATCCTGTCTACCGCCTCTTCAACGACGTCTACAACGTCGCCGTCGGGAATCGCATCTATCATGACCATACAGCGGACGTGGATGCCTTCCGGGCCCTCCTAGAGGAGTCGCAGCAGCAGCAGAGCGGGGAAAACGAGCTTCGGAAGGCCGACGAGCCCTTCTTCTCTCTGCAAAGCCTCTTCCTCATGGTGGACCTATCAAGCGCACTGAATGACATGATGGTCGCCATCAAGGCTCCGTCGGCCCTGAGGAATACTCAGCCGTCCGACCCCTTGGCTCCCTCCGCGCAGCCAGCCCCCATCGATCCAAACGGTCTCAAGCGCATTCTCAAGAAACTGGATGTCATGGTGGAGCAGGACAAGAAGATGACCAAAGCCGAAAAGGAAAAGGCTTGGCAGGAACTCAAGGAACTCCAGAAGTATTGCGATCGGGGTGAGTTCAAGAAGCTCGCGTCCGTGCTCGGGTCCACCTTCGCATTGAAATTGGGCACCGGTGCCTTAGGGGCGGCAGTCAAGCAGGCCAAATACGAAATCAAGGTCTGGAAGGGTTGGGATACCCAACCGGGGGACGCGGTCAACGTTCCCTACTTGGCCAACATGATCCTCAAAGCCGGGGTCCAAGCCACCGGCGAGATGTTGAATCTATATTGGGACGCGAAGCGGCTCGAGGAGCCCATCGAAAACACAAATGAGTTTGAGGGGCTGGACGGCCAACTGAAGCGCATTGACGCGCTTCGGTCTGTCCTGAAGAACGGCAAAGTATTCGACGACTTCACCAGTGAATTCGAGCGCTTCAAGAAGGCCTATGACGAGTTCAAGATCGCCTACGCTCGCGACGAGTACAACCTCAAGAATAGGCCAGATGTCCTGGCGTGTGGTGACGCATACCAGTACGCACGCGATCTGGCCATACTCACCGTCTCCTGGGACAAGATGATGAAGTTGCTTCGGGTGGTGTTGGAGTTGCACCAGCATGCGCTGGTCACGCTTTCCTTCACCAAGGAGGTCGACCGAGCGCAACTGGCCGTTGAGCAAAACATCTACGATTCGCTGAAGAGAAGCCATCCGGAACACGCGGGTTGTGGCGGCAAGGTGTGTTATGTCCTGGTTGCGAAGGGCGACGCCATGAAGGAGATGGAGGAGTCGAGGTTCGAGATCGCCCAGAACCGAATTTGAGAAGCAAGACGCTCGACAAGCAGGAGCCGAAGTCCCCCTGGCCGACTGTTCCTTGGACGTGGGAAGCCTCGCGAGATCCTTGGAGCACGGCACGCGGGCATGCTCCGCCTCATACACCGTCGCATCACCTAGCATTCAGCTCGAGCCACTGTGACGGACTTCACCTCCCTCCCATGAATCTCGTCACAGCCCAGTCGAACCGTTTCCACCAGATTACGCATCACCCTGGGGCCACAAGCTCCCGGCCACCGCAGTCAGAAGGAGTAGCACCTTGCCCATCCAAGACAAACTTCCCACCTCGCGCATCACCCTCACCTACCGCACCACCATCAATGGGCAGGAGGAGGAGGTCGACCTGCCCTTCCGCATGCTCGTCCTCGCCGATCTCTCCTTTGGCTCGGCGAAGGACCGGAAGGTGGACCTGGACGAGCGCAAGCTGCGCTCCGTCAAGCCCGGCGGCCTGGACGACCTGATGAAGGACATGAACATGTCCATCGAGTTCCAGGTGCCGGACAAGACCGCCGCGGACGGCCAGGGCTCGCTCAACGTGACGCTGCCCCTCGAGAAGATGAAGTCCTTCCACCCCGACGAGTTCGTCCAGCACGTGCCCAAGCTCAAGGCCCTGCTCGTGCTCCGCAAGCTGCTGCTGGAGATGCAGGCGGACATCGACAACCGCAAGGACCTCTGGCGCACGCTCTCCGAGCTGTACGCCAACCCCGAGGACATCGAGAAGCTGCTGGAGAGCGACTCGCTCAAGGGCTTCGAGAACCTGCGCCTGCCTGCTGGCGGCACGGCGGACGCCTGATCCCACCCCCAACCCCAGTCACCCCTACCCACAAGGAACCCTCCCATGGCTGAGAGAAACTACCTGCAGGACATCTTCAAGAGCCGGGGCCTGGGCGCCCCTCCGGCGTCCGCCGAGCCCATGATCGGCTCGGGCCTGATCCCCACCTCACTCCAGGAGAGCGAGATCTCCACCGACAGCCGTTTCCTGTCCGCGCTGGCGGCGCTGCTCCACAACGTGAAGCCGCTCAAGGACGAGGACAACCGGCCGCGCTTCGACAAGGGCCAGGTGATGAACGCCGTGGCCCGCCTGGATGAGATCATCGAGGCCCAGGTGAATGAAATCCTCCACCACGAGACCTTCCAGAAGGCGGAGGCCACGTGGCGCGGCGTGGAGGACCTAGTCAACCACACCAACTTCCAGGCCAACATCACCATCGACCTGCTGGACGTGTCCAAGCAGGAGCTGGCCCAGGACTTCGAGAAGAACGCGAGCAGCATCTTCTCCAGCGCGCTCTTCAACAAGGTCTACACCCGCGAGTACGACCAGTACGGCGGGCGGCCGTTCGGCGTGATGCTCGGACTGTATGAGTTCACGGCGTCGCGGCCGGACCTGCTGTGGCTGGAGCGCATGAGCTGGGTGGCCAACGCCGCGCACTGCCCCTTCGTGGCCTCGGCCAGCTACAAGTTCTTCGACTGCGAGAGCGTCGAGCAGCTCGAGTCGCTCAAGAGCCTGGACGGCGTGCTCAACCACCCGCGCTACGGCAAGTGGGCGGAGCTGCGCGAGAGCGAGTCGGGGGCCTACGTCAGCCTGGCGCTGCCGCGCTACGTGGTGCGGCTGCCGTACAACCCGGTCACCAACCCGTGCGAGGTGCTCAACTTCACCGAGGAGGCCCACGGCGACTCGAAGAAGTACCTCTGGGGCAACGCCGCCATCCTCTTCGGACGCAACCTGGCGAGCGCCTTCGAGCTGTCCGGCTGGTGCCAGTCCATCCGCGGCCCCAAGGGCGGCGGGCGCATCCAGGGCCTGCCGGTGGACACCTTCACCCTGCGCGGTCAGCAGGAAATGCAGATGCCGGTGGAGATGTGCATCCCGGACTTCCGGGAGTACGAGTTCGTCCGCCACGGATTCATGCCGCTGGTGTACCGGAAGAACGAGGCGGAGGCGACGTTCTTCAGCACCCCCTCCATCAAGCGCGCCAAGCGCTACAAGGACCCGAAGGACTCGGAGAACGCGCAGCTCGTCACCAACCTGGCCTACACGTTCTCCATCACCCGGCTCGCGCACTACGTGAAGAGCATCATGCGCGACAACATCGGCAGTTCGGCCGACGAGGTCTACATCCACCAGCAGATCAGCACCTGGCTGATGGACTACGTCACCGCAGTGACCAACCCGGATGACCTCACGCTGCGCCGCTTCCCCTTCAAGGCCGCCCAGGTCCAGGTGGTGAAGCGCTCGGGAGAGATCGGCTGGTACGACTGCAAGGTCTCCGTCCTCCCCCACATCCAGTTCGAGGGCCTCAACGTCGAGCTCCAGCTCGAGTCGCGGCTCGGCTAGTCCCTCCGTCTTCCATCACCAACATACTCGCGAGAAAGCACCATGCCCAAGTTCAGCCGCAGCCTCGACGTGTACCAGGGATTCAACTTCAAGAAGGACAAGCAGAGCAACGTCGGCGTCATTCTGACCATGAAGATCGCCGGCAAGGAGATCAAGGCCGACCTGGAGACCATCAAGAACCCGGAGAAGCCCACGGAGGATCTCAAGGCCGTGGCGGTGCTCAATCACTACCTGTGGGATACGGGCGCGACGGATTCCATGTACTTCTCCGGCCAGATCTCCACCGCCAACCGGCAGCTCCTCGCCATGCTGGTGCTGAGCGACATGACCAGCATCGAGGTGGAGTTCAACTACACCATCTACCAGTACGACCCGCTGGAGAAGAAGTACTTCAAGTCCAACTTCCCCAGCAAGGCGCTGATGGGCCTGGTGGAGAAGAGCGGGGACGAACTGAAGCTGATGGTCGCGGACGACCCGGACGACGAGGTGGCCTCGCCGCAGAACTTCACCTTCCAGATCGGCATCAAGCCGCAGCCCCAGGAACAGCAGCTGACCCTGGCCAGCGCGCCGCAGATGAAGGTCGAGAAGAAGTGGGGCTTCAAGGGGTAGGTCCCCTCGAAACCTGGTCCCCCACCCTCCGAGTCCGAGCACACCATGAATCCCCACAAGATCGCACGCGTCCGCTGGCAGGCGGGGCAGATGCTCCTGCCCGAGCACTTCCGGGCCCAGGACGAGGTCCTCCTCGCCGAAACCCTGCTCACGGCCGAGCTCACGGGCCTGCCCTTGTCTGGCATTGGTGCGCTCGAGCTCAACCGGGCGCAACTGGCCGAGGGCACCTTCGCCCTCAGCTCGTTGACGGCCATCATGCCGGGCGGCCACCTGGTGCAGGTGCCCGGCAACGCCACCGTGGCGCCCGTCTCGTTGGACGAGACGGGCCGCTCGCGGCTCACCCTGTACCTGCACCTGATGCACGAGACGCGCGGCGCCGAGGGCATCCCCCTGTACGAGAAGGACCCCCCGGCGCTCCACCGCTCGCTGCACATCCTGCAACTCTCCATGGAGCAGGCCCTCGATGGGGCGATCAGCACCCTGGCGCTCGCCGAGCTCACCAAGGACGAGCACGGCAGATGGTCGCTCTCGCGGGAGCAGCTTCCCCCGCTGCTGCGGGCGAGCCCCCATCCGTTCCTCGATGGGCTGCTCACCCGCCTGGATGAAATGTTGGATCAGGCACGCGGGCAGCTGCGCACCGCCATCCGCGACACCTTCGTGCGAGGCGACCGGCTCTCCAATGCCCGGCGCGCCCTGTGCGAGGTGCGCCGTGTCCAGGGCCTGCGCGCGGACATGCGCCATGGCCTGCACCCACCCACGTACCAGCTCTTCGAGGTCCTCCGCCGGCTGTACCTCGAGCTGTGCTGCTACCTGGAGTGCGAGCCGGAAGAGGAGCTGCCCGCCTACGAGCACGACCAGCCCGGCCCGGGACTGTGGCGGTGGATGGAGCTGCTCGACCGGGGCCTCCGCCCGACGAGCGCGAACAAGCGCTCGTACCGGCCCTTCGAGTGCCGCGAGGGACGCTTCGTGCTCTCGCCCCTCCCCCAGGAGGAGCCCATGCCCAATGACTTCTACCTGCTGGTGCGGCGCCACGAGCGCGACAAGCCCCGCTCCCTGGATGGCGTGAAGCTCGCCAGCCCGCTGCGCCTGCCGACGGTGCGGCGCATGGCTCTCAAGGGGCTGACCTTCCGCCACGTCCCCTACCCTTCGTTCCCCCACTCCTTCGACTCGGACATCGACTGGTACCAGCTCACCACCGAGGGCGACGAGTGGCAGGCGGCCCTGCGCGAGGACGGCGTGGCCCTCCCCGTCACCCCGCCGCTGGAGGGTGCCCAGCTCTTCCTCTTCTGGCGGAGGACGTGACATGGCGCGCCGCCCCTTTCTCGACAGGTTCTCCAGCCGTGGTCCCACCGCTCGGGATGCCCTGGGCCCCGTGGTGCGCAACCTCGAGGCCGTGCTCAACACCCGAGAGGGCTACGGCTACTTCCAGCAGGGCTTCGGCCTCGGGGACTACACCGGGGACCGGGGCGGCAAGGAGCTGGTCCCTTTCCTCACGGAGGAGTTGCAGCGCCAGGTGACGCAGTACGAGCCGCGGCTGCGCGACGTGGCGGTGACGCTGAGGGGCCAGGATGGAGCGTTGTGTCTGCACTTCGATGTGACGGGCCTGCTGGGCGGGGAAGCCCTCCGGCTGCGCCTCATCTTCGACACCGTGAGCAGCCGGGTGCGGCTCGAAAGGAAGGACTGACATGCAAGGCACTTTCGAGGACAGGCTGGCCGTCTCGCTGACCCTCACCGCGGGAGGCAAGGAGCACGTCATTCCCCCCGGCAACATCCAAGCCTTCGCCCTGGAGATGCACGGCTGGGGCCTGGAAGGGCGGGTGGAGTTCATCCTCACCGACAACAAGGACCTGGGCGGCAAGCAGAAGGACACCCTGCTGCCGGACTTCCTCAAGCCGGACCTTGGTGAGGTGTCGCTCGAGGTGAGCGCCATCCAGACGGACGCCAGACCCAAGCAGAAGCCCACGCCCCTGAAGCTCAAGGGACTGGTGTCCTCCAAGACGCTCGTGGAGCTGCCGGGCTCTTCGGCCCCGAAGGCTCCCCTCCTGCACCGTCGCTACACCGTGCGCTTCGTCGACGCGGCCCGACTGCTGTGGCGCCAGCACCACCCCTGCGCGCTCTACACGGAGAAGACCTTCAAGGACGTCCTCGAGGAGCACAAGGGGGAGAAAATCCAGCTGAGCTACGACTGGGACGCCGTGCTGGGCGTCTCCCACCCGCTGCTCTTCCTCGGGCTGGAGCGGGAGGCGGGGGCGAGCTTCTATGACCTGTTGCTGTGGTACCTGGACCGCCACCAGGGCGTGCTGGCGTACGACGCGGAGAAGGGCAGCTACTCCCTGCTCGGAGCGAAGGCGGACGCGGGCGAGCCGTTGGAGCTGGAGCCCGGAGAGGTGGCCTCGCTGGAGGTGCTCCTGCCCGAGGTCCTCCGCCATGGAGCCACCGTCTTCAATGCCGTGGCGGAGGGCTCCAAGAAGGAGGAGCTGACCCACGATCAGGCGGTGGCGGGCCTGCGCCAGGACGTCCTGATGTGCACCCCGCTGGCGGATGTGGTGCAGGCGCGGGTGGATCTGGAGAAGGCGCGGCTCCAGGCGAGAGGCATGGAGCTGGAGTTGGAGTGGCGGCGCATGCCGGCCACGGCCTTCTCCCCGGGGTCCCTGGTAAAGCTGCCCCCCGGCAAGGGCTGGAACCCGGCCAGCGTGGCCGCCCAGGACACCTTCCGTGTCCGCACCCTGCTCCTCCGTGGGCAAGCCATCGAGTCCAACCCCGACACAGAGCGCGAGGCGCCGTACGCCGGCTTCCACTTCCAGATGAGCACGCGGCTGGAGCGCAAGGACGAGGCCTGGATCGACCTGCCCGCCTACACCCCGCCGCGCTACCCGCGCCATGTGGAGGGCGTGCTGGTGAGCGAGGTGGGAGAGGACAAGCATGAGACATGGCAGGTCTACAGCGAGGAGAAGACCTCCCTGGAGTGCTACCACGTCAAGCTCCCCATCTGGGACGACCAGGTGGTGCACGCGCCCTTCAATCCCAACCTGATGCCGGGCCACTTCTACTTCCCCGCCTACAAGAACGAGCGGGTGCTGGTGGCGCTCGACTTCCAGAACGCCTGGGTCAAGCGCTTCCTGGACTGGCGGGCCGGTGCGCGGCTGCCCCAGGAGAGCCAGGGCGTACAGCTGCTGATGGGCAAGACGCCCACCAACGGCGCCACCCTCCAGCAGTCCTACGAGGACGACAAGCCCGTGCTCCTGTTGCAACGCACGAACGAGAAGGACACCGGGGTGATCCGCCTGCGCGAGGGCGCGCTGCGCATCCAGGTCAAGGAAGAGAAGAGCTAGGAGCACAACGTCATGGCGAAGCTCATCTGCACCATCGATCTGGACAAGGAGAAGGGCCTGATCGTCACGGTCGAGGATCCCGATGGGAAGCTCACCCAGACGGTGACGCTGGATGGCAAGGCCATCACCCTGGAGGTGAAGAGCGACTCCGACACGAGCACCATCGTCCAGAAGCCGGACAGCGTTACCATCACCTGCAAGGCCTTCACCGTGGAGTCCGACACCATCACCCTCCAATCCAAGAAGGAATCGGCGTGGACGAGTGAGAAGACCCTGCAGCTCGAGAGCACGGAGGACATGACGTTCACCTCCAGCGCGAAGTTGACCCAGAAGTCCACCAAGGACGCGGTCCTCTCCTCCGGTGCCAACCTCGAGGTGAAGGCCACCCAGAAGCTCGCTCTCGAGGGAATGGAGGGCCAGGTCGCCGCCACGGGCGGCGCGCTGAAGCTCGAGGGAGTGAAGCTGGAGATGAAGGGCAAGTCCCAGGCGGAGCTGGGGGCCCCCCTCATCAAGGTGGCCGCCCAGGGCCAGCTCGGCCTCGAGTCCTCGGGAGTCGCCGAGCTGAAGGGCTCGATGACCAGCGTGAGCGGCTCGCTCGTGAAGCTGGGTTGAGAAAGCACCCTCCCCGGCACTGTGACGCAGTTCACGCCGTTCCCATGGGGCCCGTCACAGCCCCTCCCCTGAAGAACATTCAGAGTACGCGCTACCCGGGGCCACACGGCCCTGGGTGAACGGATACGACACGCCATGGGTGCCACCAATCAGCTCTATCAGGACTATCTCGCGGAGCTGGCCGCTCTCGAACGCTTCCGCCAGGGCTTCCGCCACACCTACCCCGGGGTGCCCCTGGAGCAGGAGGACCCGGACGTGCGCCGGCTGGTGGAGGCCATGGCCTTCTTCTCCATCCAGACCCGGCACGCCACGCTGCGCAACCTGCGCTCCACGTGGCTGCGCCTCTTCTCCAGCTTCTTCAATTGTCTGCTCGAGCCGCTGCCCGCGGCGGGCCTGGTGCAGGCAGTGCCCACGGAGAAGATGGTGGAGGCGGTGGTGCTGCCCCGCGGCACCGAGCTGCGCTTGCAGCCGGTGGGAAGCGAGGCGGGCTCCTTCCGCCTTCAGCGAGACCTGCGGGTGCTGCCCATCTTCCTGGAGGAGACGCAGGTGCTGCGCCTGGCGGACGGCGGCCACCGCCTCATCCTCCGCTTCGCCGCGGCCTTCCCCCGGAGGGATCCGCTGGATGTGCTCAGCCTCCACGTGCGCCACCTGGAGGAGTACGGCAGCTCCCTGGCGGTGCACCACGCGCTGCGCAAGCACCTGGAGCGGGTGAGCGTGGTGTATGACGAGAGGGCGGATGAGCGCTCGACGGGATTGCGGTGCGAGCACTCCTTCGGCCAGGAGCCGTTCGCGCCAGACGACGCGAGCGTCTACGAGAATCCCTTGCACCGCGCGCGCTCCTTCTTCCAGCTCCCGGAGCAGGGCCTCTTCCTGCATGTCCGGGTGGCGCCCACGCGACAGGCCTGGAGCCGCTTCAGCCTGTGTCTGGATTTGAAGAAGGAGTGGACCGTGGGGCGCTCGCTCCACCCGGAGTTCCTCCACCCCTTCGTCGCGCCCGTCGTCAACCTCAAGGCCGCCCCCGCCCAGCCCATCACCCTGGACGGCACCCGCACCGAGCACCCCCTGCTCGGCCTGCGCAATAGCCGCGAGCTCCGCCTGCACTCGGTGACGGGGGTGTACCTGCAAGGGCCTCGGGGCCGCGAGCCCATGCGCCCCGCCCATGTGCCAGGGCCAGGGCCGGCCTACGAGCTGGACGAGCAACTGGCCGCCGATGGCAGCCCCCTGCATCAGCTGCTGGTCCGCATGCCGGAGGCCTTCCTTGAGCCACGCAAGCTGCACGTGGACGCCCTCTGGTACCAGCCCCGCTTCGCCTCGGAGGCCACGGGCCGTCTGGAGGTGTCCACCCCCAGCGTCCACGTGGAGGGCTTGCGCTGGCGCGTGGTGGGAGATGTCCAGCCCCCCCGGGACAGCCCCGTGCGCCAGGACGTGTCCGCCCTCGTCCAGCTGCTGTCCTGGAAGAACCGCCCCACCCTGGAGCGCGACGAGCTGGTCGCCCTGCTCTCCTACCTGGGCACGCCCGTGGAGGGCGCCTTCCGCCCCATCATCCCCCTGCTGCGCACGCTGCGCGCCTCCGTGCTGCCGGATGGCGCCCTGCGGGGCACGGGGCTGCGGCACGTGTACGAGGCCCAGCTCGCGCCCTTCGACTCCAGCCAGGAGCCCCTGGTGGCCTGCCTCCTCGAGCAGCTGCTGGCCCTGCTGGATGCGTGGAATGGCGAGGCCTCCGTGGAGCTGCGGGCCTCGGTGGCGGGAGCCGGACCTTTCAACCCCTGGGGGAACCGATGAATCTCGAGCACTGGAAGATTGTCTTCACGGAGTACCGGCGGACCCGGACGTTGCTGGATCAATGGTTGCCGGCCGAGTCGTCCGACACGGAGGAGCGCACCCAGGTGCAGGTGGGGCGCGCGGGGTTGGAGCAGTTGCAGCAGCAGTTGCTGGCAACGGTGGAGGGACTGCGGTCCGGGCTGGGCGGCCACTACCGCTCCGAGGAGGTGGAGGAGGCGTTGAGGCCTTTCACCTACCTCTTGGATGAACGGGTGCTGCGGCGCCTCGCCGAGGCCGAGCAGTACGACTGGCCCCTCCTGCAGCGCCACCTCTTCGGAGAGGAGGGCGGTGGAGATCTGTTCTACGAGCTCGCCGACCAGAAGCTGAATCAGCCGGGCGCCTCACCCCTGCTGTTCGAGCTGCTGCACTTCTGCCTCACCGCGGGATTCAGCGGCCGCTACGTGGGCAACACGGCGAAGCTGCGCGAGTACAAACAGCGGCTGGCGGCCCGCATCGTCATACCGGAGTCCCTGCCCGCCGCGCCCGCGGTGGCCACGAACGCGAGGCCCCTGCTCTACGAGCTTCCCACCCGCTACTACGCCGGTGCCTGCCTCTGCGTGCTGGGGCTGCAGGGACTGCTGTGGTGGTGCTCCAACTGAGGCCCGCGCCATGAACGCACGTGCACTCGTGGAGACGGCGCCCTCGCTGTTGGAGCGCCTGGAGCGGCTCATCGACACGGAGCTCGGCCCGCTGCGCGCGGGAGTGGATCCGCTGCTGGAGGAGCTGCGTCAGGGGCTGGCGGCGCTGCACCCGGGGCCCGGAGGCCAGCAGCTCTCGCCCCAGCGGCAACAGGAGCAACGCACCCGGCTCGACCAGGTGCTGGACACACTCGAGGACATTCTGGAGGCGTTGCAGCGCGCCGCGCGCGCCCAGCGCCATCCTGGCCCCGCGATGGGCCGGAGGGAGGACTGAGTCATGGAAACGCTTCGCGGTATCTGGTCCAGCGCGAGCCCCTACCGGGGCTGGTTGCTGCTCGCACTCGGCGTACTACTCCTGTTGGCCGCCGGGGCAGGACTCGTCTGGTGGCTGCGCCGGCGGCGGCAGCGGGGGGCCACGTCCCAGGGGGCCCCGCCCCCCATGCCGGGCAACCGGCTGCGCAGGATTCGCCAGCAGTTCCTCGCCGCGCTGCCCCTGTTGCAGCGCGCCGCCGTGAAGGACCTGCCGTGCGCGGTGGTGCTCGGGCCCGCGGGCAGTGGCAAGTCGAAGCTCGTCGCCCTGGACGTGGATTGGCAACGGCAGTCGCGCCAGTTCCTCCCCAGCCACACGAGTGACTCGCTGCTGAAGCTCTACCTCGGGCCGGACTCGGTGGTGCAGGAGGTGTCGGCCCCCCTGCTCGAGGACGACACGCCCCAGGCCCGCAAGGCGCTGCGCGGGCTGTGGAAGGACACCTTCGGCCAGGGACAGCATGCCCTCGTCATCCTCGTGCTGGACGTGCGCTGGCTGGCGGAGACTCCGCCCGACGAGGTGCGGCGCACCGCGCAGTTGCTGCGCGGCAAGCTCAACCTGCTCGCCGAGGTCCGCCGCGCCCCCGTGGAGACGCGCCTGTGCCTGACGCACATGGACTCGCTGGAGGGCTTCGAGGACTTCTCCCAGCTGCTCCACTCCCACCACGTGCCCCTGTCCTTCGCGCTGCCGCCTCGCGGTGAGGAGGGCCAGGTGGCCTCCCTGCTCCACGCCCAGGAGAAATACCTCGCCCTGGGACTGACCGCGCTGCCGGTGGACGCCTTCGAGCGCCTGGAGCGCTTCTACTCCCAGGGGCAGGGCCCCTTCGAGGCCCTCGCCCGCTTCACCACCGCGCTGCTCGAGGGAGGAACGCTCGCCTTCGTTCCCACGCTGTCGCGCGTGTACCTGTCCTCGCCCTCGGCCCGCGCGGCCGGCGTGCTCTCCGTGCCCAGCGAGGCGCATGACGCCCAGGCCCTGCACCAGCGTTATTCGCGGACGCACCTCAAGCGCGCCGCGATGCTGGCCGCGGCGTGCAGCCTGCCCATGCTGGCCGCCTATGCCCACTTCGTTTGGCGGCTGTCCCAGGCCCGGGAGCGCGTGGGGCGCTTCGAGGACACCGTGCAGCGCATGCGCGACCAGGGCCAGGAGGTGTCCGGCGGCGTGGTGCAGGATCAGGTGCTCGCCGCCGGCCAGGCCATGGAGGGAATGGAGCGGGCAAAGAGCTACTGGCCCCTGCTGCCCTACAGCTTCACCGAGCCCCGCGAGGACCTGCGCCGACGCCTGACGCGCGGCATCCGGGAAGCCCATCTGCGTCCCGCCCTCGAGCGCTGCCACCAGCAGCCCGACACGTGCCGTCCCGAGCAGGTCGTCTTCATACTGGCCGCCCTCCACGCCTCGCGCGAGGAGCCACTCGGCCAGTTCGTCCTCTCCAGCCTGCGCAACCGGCGCACGTCGAGCTTCGGCGGCCAGGAGCAGCAGGGGGCCTCCACGGCCGAGGCCTCCAGCCTCGAGTCCAAGCGCTCATGGCTCACCGCCGTCAACCTGGTCGAGTCCCTGGTGGGGGACTACGTCGTCCTCAGCGACAAGCCCTGGCAGGCACCCAACACGCCGGAGGCCGACTGGGCCCGCTGGCCCTTCCCCGAGCCCGTCTCGCGCGAGGGCCAGCTCGCGCCCTGGCAGGCCCACCTCAAGCGCCTGGACGAGTTCCTGCGCGCCCAGTCGGTGGAACCCGGGCCGATGGATTGGTTGAACACGGAGCTGGAGTCGATGCAGGAGGAGCGGCTGCGGCTCCAGGCCTGGCTCGACGATAGCGCCATCTTCGTCTCCCTGCCGCGCGCGTTGGACCTGCTCAAGGCCTCCGAGGCCCGCGTCGACACGAGCCGCTTCAGGGGCGTGTCCTCCACGCTCCTGGCGGTGGAGTGGATGAACAAGAACCGCGAGGTGCTCACCGCCGTGCTGCGCATGGAGGAGGAGCTCTATGCGGGTCTCAAGGCCGCGCAGAAGATGAGCGTGGCCGAGCTGCTCGTGCGTGACGGGGTGTGGCAGCCGGGCGCCTCCACCAAGGGCTCCTTCCAGGTGACCGTGACGCAGGGCCCGCTCGAGTTCCATCCGCGGGACAGCTCGCGCCAGATGCACCTGGCCATCCTCCGCTACTACGGGAGGACGGGCCGCCTGCCCTTCGGCTCGGCCTGGAACGGGGAGGAGGCCTCGGGCCCATCCCCCGCCGGGGTGGCCGAGGAGCGGCTGGCGTTCGACACCCGCATCCGCCCCCTGGTGGAAGAGTTCACCCAGCGGTTGAAGAACGCCGATCTGCCCGTGGAGGAGGCCTCGCAGCGGCAGGAGCACGTGCGCCGCAAGGTGGACCAGTTCGCGCTCCGGTACCGGCAGCGCCTCTTCCAGCGCGCGCGCAACTACCGCTTCGACGCGCCCACCCCCAGCCTGCTCTCCGAGGAGCTGTCGCGCCTCACCCAGCCCTCCTCGGAGCTGGTGGACATGCTGCGCGACGTGGCCAAGGGCGCCACGCTCGAGCCGCTCGAGGATCCCCATTACGAATCCCTGCGCAACGCCGTGGCCCCCTTCAAGCCCATCGTGCAGGTCATGAAGCCGGACGAGAGCGGCAACTATGCCCTCCTCAATCCCTACCAGGCCCTGGTGGCGCAGCTGTCGGACGAGCTCCATGCCGTGTCCCGGGGCGGCGCACGGGCCGTGCCGGCTCCCACCGGGGCGGCCCCTCCCGGCAAGGAGGGGGGCGGCGCCGCGAAGCTCACGGAGATGCTCACCCCCCTGGGGCGTATCGCCCTCTCGATGATGCTCGAGGAGGAGGGCTCGTACCTCCGCAAGGTGGATGCCTGGCTGGACCAGCAGGGCATCATCGGGGAGTTGCGCCAGCCCTTCCGCCAGCCCTTCCTGGCGGTGCGGGAGCTGGGACAACAGGAGGTCGAGTGGACCCTGCAACAGCAGTGGGACATCACCTGGGAACGCATGCTGCGGCCCCTGATGGACCGCTACCCGTTCAACCCCCAGGCCACCCAGGAGGTGGAACCGGGTGACCTGGACATCCTGCGCCGTCAGGATGGCGTGTTCTGGGCCTTCGTGGACCGGGTGCTCTCTCCCGTGTGCGAGGAGCGCGGCACGGAGTGGGTGGTGCGCGGAGCGCTGCGCGAGCGGCTCACCGTGCCCGAGAACCTGCTGCCCACGCTCAGCCGGCTCTCCCGGCTGTCACGGGTGCTCTGGGACGCCGAGGGCCGCCCCCGCCCGCTCATGCTCCAGGTCATGCCCCTCCCCCTGCCCGCCGAGCCCCTACCCGGCAGCTACGTCACGCGGGGCTCGCTCAAGTGTGGCAAGACCACGGCCTTCGCCTACAACCAGAGCCCCACCTGGCAGGCGTTCCCGCTCGACTGGTGGGACCAACAGACCGCCTCGCTCATGCTGGAGGTGCGCTCGCCCGAGCAGCAGTCCGTCCAGTACTTCTCGATGGAGGGGAGGAAGCACTCCGCATGGAGCTGCTTCCGCCTGCTCGAGGAATCCCTGCCCACGGAAGAGCAACAACGGCTGTGGAGCCTGCGTGGACGAGACGCCGAGAACACCCAGTACGCCCTGGAGCTGCGCTTCGGTCTCAAGGGCGAGCCCTGGACCCCTTTCCGGGAGGTGCCGCAATGAAACGCCAGTTCCTGTTCTGCTCCGTCGTGCCGCTGCTGCTCACCGCCTGCCAGCCGGCCACGCTCCAACTGCGCATCAAGGCGCCCCCTGGCACCAACCAGGGCCGCCCCCTCTACATGCTCGTGCGCAAGGTGGACCCCACGCAGTACGCCGTCGAGTCCTATGCCGAGGTTTCCGCCCGCGCCTTCCAGTCCGACCCGAACGTGCTCCACTCGGAGATCATCTATCCGGGCACGCTGCGGCGGCTCCAGGTGAAGGTTCCCCCGGAGTCGCCCCTGGCCGTCTCCTTCCTCTTCACCGCTCCCGACGGCACGTGGCAGGAATTCCTCAACACGCCCCTTCCGCCCTCGCTCGACGTCGAGCTGCTCGAGGGCCGCATCCAGACGGGGGCGGCCCCCGCGGAACCTCCCAGGGAAGAGGCCAAGGCGGCACCGGAAGCACCCGCCGCCCCCGCGCCGGCCAAATCCTGACGCCGCCCCCTCGAGGATCGTGACCCATCTCACCCCCTCCGCATGAGACGGGTCACAGCGGGGCAACTCCAGACAGGCTTCAATTCCCAACCACTCCCACTCCCACTCCCACGCGTGTCATGCCCATGCCCATGACACGCGGACGCCCTTCCCATGCCCAGAAGAGGTAACCGATGAAACGTTTCCATCCCCTGCTCCTGATGGCCTTCTGCCTGCTCGCGGCCTGTGACGTGTCTCCGCCACCCTCGACCACCGGAGGAGCGAAGCCCGAGGCGGTCTCGCTGCGGATCTCCGAGCTCACGAGCAACAACACGCTCTTCCCCGATCAGGCGGTGTGCGGCTCGAGCACCGAGCAGAAGATCACGGTGTACAACGAGGATGCCTCCTCCCGGAAGATTGGCTTCGCCGAAGCGACCGAACCGTTCGTGTTGACGGCCATCCAGGACGAAGCCGGCACGAAGAAGGACCTGTCGTTCACTCCCTTCCTCCTGGCTCCCGGGGAGAAGGTGCACTTCCTGGTGAAATTCAGTCCCCGGACTCCCGCCCACCACTCCGGGTACCTCAAGGTCTTCAGTGACGCGCCGAGTCCCCTCGAGATTCCCCTCTCTGGCAAGGGCACGGGGCCCCGTCTCGAACTGTCCCCTCCCGCCCTCACCTTGAGTCTGACGGGGGAGATGACCGACGCGGGCACTCCCGGGGACGCGGGCACTCTGGAGTCCCCATTCCAGCGCACGGTGCGCTTGAAGAACGACGGGAACGAGCCGTTGAACTCCCTCGCCCTGCGCCCCGTCACCTCCGCGTTCTCCGCGGAACTCTCGAAGACGGCGCTGGGGCCTGGAGATACCGCGAACCTGGTGGTGACCTTCGCCCCTCCCTCCTCTTCCAGCGAGCCTTTCTTCACGGACACCCTGCTCATCGACAGCGACGATCCGTGCTCACCCTCCACCAAGGTTCCACTCTCGGGTTTCCGCACCCCGGTTCCCAAGCTCGTGTCGAGCTCCACCGCTCTCGCCTTCGCCGAGCAGGAGGTGGGGTCCAGCAGTGAGCCCCAGCAGGTGAAGCTCACCAACGAGGGCGGGGCTCCACTCACCATCGATTCCCTTTCGATCCAGGGGGCTCCGGACTCCGGGACACCTTTCGTCGTGAGCCCGAGCGGGGGTTTCAGCCTGGAACCGGGACAGGAGCGGCTCCTCTCGGTGAGGTTCACTCCCACGACGACGGGCCCTCATCAGGCAACGCTCCAGCTCGTCAGCAATAGCAAGAGCTCGCCCGACTCCATCGTGCTCACCGGTGATGGCGTGCGAACCTCACCACTCACGGTCGAGCCCCTGTCGGTCGACTTCCCCAAGCAGGCACCGGGCCAGGTCGAAACGAAGAAGGTCTCCGTCAAGAATACCGGGTCGAAGGCACTGAGCGTCACCGCCACGGTTCCCTCCGCCTTCACGGTCACCCCCACGGGCCCGTTCCCCCTGTCTCCAGGAGATATCCAGGAGCTGGTCCTGACCTCGAGCCCCTCCAGCGGCACGGCCTCCGGTCCGTTGCTCGGACAGCTCACCCTGAGCAGCGGAGCATCCACGAGGATCATCCCGCTCCACGGAGAGGTCGTAAGGACCCGGATCACTCTATCGGCCACCTCGATCTCATTCGACGAGCAGGAGGTGGGAACCACCCCCCAGGAGAAGACTCTCGTCCTCACGAACCCCACCGCGCTGCCCGTCAAGGTCTACGAAGTGGCCGCGAGCTCGCTGGTCCCCTACTCCGTCACGGGCCTCCCGGTGGACATCCCCCCCGACGAGAGCAGGACCGTGACGGTGTCCTTCAACCCGGGCAGCAAGCAGCAGTGGAACAGGACCCTCCAGCTCACGAGCAATGCCATCGAGACGATTACCGCCGTGACGCTCAGTGGCACGGCCGTCGCTCCAGAGCTGTCCATCACCGAGCCCGCGTCCCCGAACCTGTCCTTCGGCATCCAGGAACCGGGTACCGAGACCACCCAGGAAGTGACCCTGAAGAACATCGGGGATGCGCCTCTCACGTTGGAGAAGATCGCCCCCGCCAGCGACTCGGCCCCCTTCAAGGTCCAGGGATTGAACCCGCCACGGACCATGAACCCGGGGGATTCCATCAAGTTCGGTGTCACCTTCAACCCCAGCAGTCCAGGCTATAAGGAAGCGACGCTCCAGTTCTACGCGAGCAACTCCAGCACGCCACTCACTTCACCGCAGCTCAAGCTGAGCGGAACCTCGTCCGTCAGCTTCAACCCGAGCGACAAGGTCGACTTCAAAGCCCAGCGGATCGCCGAAACCGCTTCCATGAAGATCCGCATCACCAACGACACGGGCGCCTCCGAAACGCTCCAGCTCGTCAGCGTTGGCACCAAGAACGGGACGCCCGAGTTCTCCCTGGTCGGCACCTATGCGAACCAGCTGGTCGCACCCGGAGATGATCGCGAGGTCGAGGTCCAGTTCAAGCCAACCACCGTGGACAGGAACTACTCGGGCTCCCTGGTCATCGTGTACCAGGGGTACACGACCAAGATAGCCCGCACCAAGCTCATCCCGCTCCAGGGCCTGGGCGCGACCGCGCTGCTGAAAGTCTCGCCGGATCTGCCCTTCGATGCCGTGGAGGTGGGCAAGCCAGGCAAAATGGATCTCACCCTCACCAACGAAGGCAAGTCCACACTCCGGATCAACAGCATCAACATCACCAACCTCAAAGGGTCCACTGGAACCATCTTCATGCTGGGTAGAACGGGCTGGCCCATGTACATCCCCGCTGGAGGCGAGGAGAAGCTCCCCATCACCTTCACGCCCGACAGCCTGGCCGCCGTCACCGCGGATCTCGAGATCACGTCGAACGCGACGAGCAGCAATGTCGATTCCTCGGGAAAGACCAAGGTGCTCCTGTCCGGGTGGGGCGCGGCCGCGAAGGCGATCTTCGAGACCCGGACGCTCGGTTTTGGTGAGGTCCCCATCGGGCAGACCGGGACTCTCTCCCTGCGCATCACGAACACGGGCTCGTCGCCCCTGCGGGTCAACAAGCCCACACCGAGCGCCCACTTCCTGGTCAAGGATCCCCCGGGTGGCTGGCCCATGATCATTCCTATTCAAGCAACGAACGTCTCCAATTTCTTCGACTTCCAGATCGCCTTCATCCCCGACTCCGGGTCGCCGGTGGAGGAGAGTCTCACCTTCACGAGCAATGACCCGTACGAGCCCGCCGGTGGTGTGGTGGTCTCCCTCAAGGGGACGGGGACACGGCCGAAGCTGACGGTGCGGTCGTCGGTCCACTTCGGTGCGGCGGTGCCGGGTGATGGGGGCACGGCCTACCAGGAGATGAAGGCGCTCCTCACCCTGCAGAACGATGGCAAGGCGCCTCTCGTCATCAACAACCTCAACGTCACACGTCCTTTTCGTGTCGTCATTCCTTCCACGAAGAGTTACGTCCAGAGCACCCAAGCGGGCTCCTTTCCTCCGATCGGTTGGCAGCAACAACAGGACATCGAGCTGAGGGTGATGCCCACGAGCGGGAGGATGATGGGAACGCTGACCATCACGACCAATGAAGGAGCGGGTGACGCATCCATCAAGGAAGTGGCCTTGCTCGTCGGGGAAGATGGTGTCGCCATCCAGGGCGCCCCCCTGGATTTCGGGACCTGTGCCATGGATGAGAGCCCCACCACCAAGGTCGAGAAGGGGATCAACCTCTGGAACACGGCGAAGGTGGATGATTCGGTCACACAGATTGCCCTCACGGGGCCGGATGGGCTCGACTTCAGTGCCGTGAGCAAGCTTCCGCTCACGGTTCCGGTGACCGGGGGCACCGAGCTGAAGCTGAGCTTCAAACCCAGGAAGGGGGCGGCGGGTCAGCGCAAGGCCACGGCCCAAATCTACACGAAGAACAGGCACACGCCTCTCGTGCTCGAGCTCGACGGCGTCGCGACGGGGCCGTTCTCGGGCTTCAAGAATTTCAAGTGGGAGGTGGACTTCGGCACGCAACGTCTGTCCGACAAGAAGGAGCCGGTGAGATTCCCCCTCCAGAATGACATCGACAGGCCCATCTTCGTGAAGAGCTACGGCCTGGAGGGAGCCCGGAAAGACGACTTCGCCGTCGAACCCGATGCACTGTCCTGCCGGGAGCCAGGACCACGGGGAATCGAGCTCAGGACGGGCGAGCTCTGTTATCTGAAGCTCTCGTATGTCGCGAAGGAGACGACCCGCTCGTCCGCGGCCCTGGTGCTGGAAGTGTCGACGGAGAACGAGGAGACCCGGGTTCCGGCCGCACGGGTCACCCTCAAGGGAGAGATGGTGCCCAGCATCCTGTCCGCCGAGTCGTCAGAGGTGGATTTCGGCCTGGTGACCCTGAGGAGGCCAATCGAACCGAACGAGCCCATCGAGCCGCAGGAACCGATCGAGCAGAAGGTGCTCACCATCACCAACCAGTCCAGCGTGGTGGCGCGAATGCTCCTCCCAGAGGTCTCCGACCCGGAGTCCTTCTCAGTGGAAGCAGTCGAACAGGTCACGGAAATCCCCCCAGCGGGTACCACCACGTTGCTCGTGACGTTCCATCCGAGGAAGGTCGGAGAGGTCAAGGGCGAGCTCCGGCTGCGCCTGCAGGACGAGCAGGTGACGGATCTCTCCATCGAGCTGCATGGAAAGGTCCAGCTGCTCGAGGGAGAAGGCGGGGGTTGCTCCAGTGCCGCCCGAGGAGGAGGACCCCTGTTGGCGGGGTGGCTGCTCCTGGTAGCGCTGGGGGCGCGGCGCCGATCACGCAGCACATCACCTTGAGTCCGGAGCCCCCCGGGAGCGCAGGGCACATGCCTGCGCCCCGGGGTGCCTGACAGCTCCTCGGTGACGCGGTGAAGGCGGTGTTGGACAGGGCTGAAGAGCGGAGGAACTGGGCCTGAAGGAGGCGGAGTAACTGCCGCGGAGGCCAGCGTGCAGAAAATCCTCCGGCACCGGGATCCGCGAATCACCGTGGAGGTCTACGGCCACCTCACCCCGGACTGCCTCCGAACGGAAGTGGACACCCTCTCCTTTGGTCTGCGGCCTGCCCAGCGGCAGGACGATTCAGGTGGGCAGGCCGCAGCCGACACGGAGGCGACTTCTGCTGCATCCATGCTGCAAGTTCCCGCCTCCGAACCGCTTGCTGCATCCTTGCTGCAAGGCCCGGCCGGAAAAGGCGAAGGGCCTGGAACCATCGGGGATGTCCCCGAGGATTCCAGGCCCTTCAACTTGCGCGCGATGCAGGATTCGAACCTGCGGCCTTTGGCTCCGGAGGCCAACGCTCTATCCAGCTGAGCTAATCGCGCAGAGGCCGCGACAACGGGTGGGTAAGTAACCGACTTCCTCCGCCGACGCAAGCACGCACTTCATCGAACAGCGACTGGGGACATCCCCATGCCCACGAGGGGCTTCCAGTGTTCGATACCTACCTGGTCGCCTGCCGGGGGAGCGGGATGCACGAGCCGGGGATCGAACCCGGACGGCCCCTTCGGGCCTGCGGATTTTAAGTCCGCTGCGTCTGCCAGTTTCGCCACTCGTGCACGAACCGGTCGTGAATGCCCAACCGGACAGGTCACTGGAACGACGACTGAACGTACCAGACCCAGTGGGGTCGCACAGTACGGGTGATCCGGAAAATGGTGAAGGATCATACGAGCCGGACCTCGTGCGAGCCGGACCTCGTGCTCCAGGCCGCGTTGCGAAGCCCGGGGTACTTCGGGCAGCATGCCGCGCCCCGCCCGCCCTGCTTCTTATGCGCTTCTGGCTCCTGTCCCTCGCCACCCTCCTCGCACTTCCAGTCCAGGCCGCTACACAAGGGCCCGGCGTCGACCAACGGATCGAGGCGGCTCGCACCTCTTCCAGGGAGATCAGCGTCGACGGAAGTCTGGACGAGCCGGCCTGGTCCCAGGCGCCGCTCTTCGAGTCCTTCGTCCAGCTCTTCCCCAACGAGGGAGCAGCTCCCACGGAGCGCACCGAGCTGCGCATCCTCCACGACGAGCGCAACGTCTACTTCGGCATCGTCTGCCACGACTCGCAACCGGACCTCATCGTCCGCAAGCTCGGGCGGCGCGACAGCCCGCCCGCCTCGGATGATGTCCAGATCTTCATCGACTCCGCCCATGATCATCAGACCGCCTACGCCTTCGGCGTGAACGCGGGTGGCGTCCAGTTCGACAGCCTGCTCTTCGCCGACAACAACTCCAGCCCCTCCTGGGACGCACTCTGGGACGTGGCGGTGCGGCCACGTCCGGATGGATGGTCCGCCGAGTTCTCCATCCCCCTGCACCTGCTGCGCTTCGCCCAGATGCCCGAGCAGACCTGGGGCTTCTCCGTGCTGCGCCGCATCTCCCGGACGCACGAGGAGATCTCCTCCGTCTACATCCCCCGCAGCAGCACCGGGCGCGTCTCACGCTTCGGCCACCTCGCCGTGCAGACGGCGCCTCCCACGAGCCGGCATGTGGAGTTGCTCCCCTATGCCGTCACGCGCGCCGTGCTCCGGCCGAGGTACTCCGATCCCCTCCGCTACCAGCCACGCCTGCTGGAGCCTTCGCTCGACCTGGGGCTCGACATGCAGGCCGCGCTCAGCAGCGACCTGACGCTCAATGCCACGGTCAATCCGGATTTCGGGCAGGTGGAGGCGGATCAACTCATCCTCAACCTCACCAACCAGGAGCAATTCTTCCCGGAGAAGCGGCCCTTCTTCACCCAGGGGATGGGGGTCTTCCAGCCCGTGGGTGCCGAGGACGGACTGGGACCCCAGATGCTCTTCTACTCGCGCCGCATCGGTCTGACGACGCCCATCCTGACCGCGGCCAAACTGGCCGGCACCGTGGCCCGCGGGGTGGAGGTGGGCGTGCTGGACGCGGTGGTGATGGGCGCGCAGCTCCCCGACCCGGACGAGGAGAACCCGGATCTCCGCTTCCGGTTCCACCCCACCCAGCCCCTGCACCTCGGCCTCAACCACGAGCTCGCCCGCACGCGTCCCCTCCCCGAGAACTACCTGGTCGCGGTGACACGGGCGAAGCTGGGAGAGACCTCCACGGTGGGCGCGCAGCTCGCCGCGGCCACTCCCCTGACCGGCACCTGCTCCGAGGCCGATGCCGCGCTCCCCCTCGAGCGGCAACCCGCCTCGTGTGTCGCCCTGGGAGGCAACGCGGCCGCCGTCGACTGGCTCCTCCGGACGTCCGACGCGCAGTGGCACCTGCTCGGTCAGATCACCGGCACGCAGGTGGTGGGCGGACCCCCGGAGCGCATCCTCCCGGACGGCACGCGCCTGCGCCGCGGTGACACCGGCCTGGGGGCCTACGTCAACCTCGGCAAGCTCGGAGGCGAGCCCTTCCGCTTCGACGCGCGCTACCGCTACGCCTCCCCTACCCTCGAGCTCAACGCCGCGGGCTTCCTCCCGACGCAGAACCACCACTACCTCGGCGGCAGTCTCCAGTACGTCCGCCCGGGCGGTTGGGGGCCACTCCACTCCTTCATGGCCATCCTCATCCTGGAGCGACGCTGGAGCGCCGACACGCGGCAGCTCGCGCTTCTCCAGGGCGCCACCCTCAAGCTCCTGACCCTCCTGCCCGGCTTCCACTCGCTCAACCTGGAGGCGGGCTATTACCTGCCCCACCATGATCTCCGGGAGCTCACCGGCTCGGGCGTGGCCCTCGAGCGTCCCGGCGAGCGCTACCTGGCCCTCTCCGGCGAGACGGACGTGAACCTGCCCCTGTCCCTCAAGGCAACCGTGCAGCTGCTCAACCGCCCGTACGCGCGCGAGGGCCGCGCCGCAACCGGCTGGTCCGTCGACAGCACCCTCACGTTCCGTCCAGAGGACCGGTTGGAGTCACGGCTCACCGTGGCGGCGGAGAGCACGCCCCAGGGTCCCCGCTGGGTGGGCGCGACGGATCCGGGCGCCCCCTTCTACTTCGGCGAGCTCCACTCCCACGTCCTGTCGCTCACCTTCCGGCAGCAACTGGTGCTCACACCCCGCCTGATGCTCCAGGCCTATGCCCAGCTCTTCAGCAGCTTCGGCGACTACACCGGCGTCTACCAGGGCACCGTGGTGGACGGCTCGCGCATCCGGCTCGCGGAGCTCTCCCCCGCGGAGCCCGGACTGGCCCAGGGCTTCCACGGCTCGGCGCTCAACCTCAACCTGGTGTTGCGGTGGGAGTACCGGCTCGGCTCCACCCTCTTCCTCATCTACACCCGGACCCAGCAGGAATCGCCACGTGCCCTGGAGGCACCGGTGCCCACCACGCTGCTGCCGGTCGGCCTGCTCACGGGCGCCTCCACCGACGCCCTCATGATGAAGTGGTCCTACCTGTGGAGCCTCTGAGGGCCCGCGGGCCCGGGGGACTGCACCCCCGAGCCCGTCCCCGGACTACGAGTGCTCGGCCTGCTCCAGCACCAGCTCCTCGATCGATAGCGCGACCTCGCCCACCGTCCGCCCCTCGAAGAGGGCCAGCACGGGCAGGTCCACGTCGAACATGTCACGCAGCCGCGATACCACCTGGGTGGCCAGGAGCGAGTGCCCGCCGAGCGCGAAGAAGTCGTCGTTCACCCCCACCCGCGCCACGCCCAGCATCTGCTGGAAGACCTCCGCCACCCGGATCTCCACGTCGCTGGTGGGCGGGACGAAATCCTGGGCGAGCGCCGGCCGGTCATGGGCCGGCTGCCGGCCCTGGAGCCGCTTGACGTACTCGAGCAGCGCCGCGCCCGAGAAGCGCGCCAGCGTGGCCTTCCACGACCGCGGAGTCACCACGACCTGCGCCGCCGGGCACCGCAGCAGACGCAGGAAGGCGTCGGCGCCCTCGGCCGGGGAGATGCCATCGCGCCGCCGCTCCTCGTCCAGCGCCCGGAGCGCCTCCGGCAGCTCCGCGGCCACCGCCATGCCGACCTCTCGCCAGGTGTCCCAATCCACCGACACCGTCCATGCGCCCGCCGCGCTCCTCCTCCGGGCGAACGCGTCCAGGTAGGCGTTGGCGGCCGCGTAGTCCACCTGGCCGATGCCTCCCAGCACCGAGGCCGTCGAGGAGCACAGCACGAAGAAGGCGAGCGGCTCGCCCTCCAGCACCCGCTCCAGCACCCGCGTGCCCTCCACCTTCGGCGCCAGCACCGCCGCCGCCGCCTCGCGGCTCCGCGTGGGG
The DNA here is from genome assembly GCF_016887565.1 of Archangium violaceum. Taxonomy (NCBI): domain Bacteria; kingdom Pseudomonadati; phylum Myxococcota; class Myxococcia; order Myxococcales; family Archangiaceae; genus Archangium; species Archangium violaceum. The sequence continues at coordinate 4,681,155 of NZ_CP069396.1, read as the reverse complement.
AGCACCCCGCCGCCCGCGACGCCCGCCGCGTGGATGACCCCGTGGATCCGCCCGAAACGGGCGCGCACCTGCTCCACCACGGCGCGCATCTGCTCCTCGCGCGTCACGTCCGCCGTGAGCACCAGGACATCGGCCCCGCGGTCCTCCAGCGCCCGCACCTGGCGGATGCGCACGCTCACCGGCTCCCGCTCCTCGTGCGAGGCCAGCCAGGCCGCCCACTCCTCGCGAGGCGGCAATCCTCCACGGCCCACCAGCGCCAGCCGCACCGGGCACCGCGACGCGAGCACCTCGGCCAGGCTCAGGCCAAGGCCTCCGAGGCCTCCCGTGATGAGGTACGTCCCATGCGGCTCCACCCGCAGGGGCACGCCCTCCACCGGCTCCAGGCGCAGCGGCTCGAAGCCCTCGAGCCACCGGTGCCGGCCGCGCAGGGCCACGCGGGGCGTCTGCTTGCCACCCAGGAGCGCCTCGGCGAGCAGGCGGGTGGCCAGTCCGGCCACCTCCGCCTCACCCCGCGGCGCGATCACGTCCACGCTCCGGCAGGAGACGTTGGCGAGCTCCTGGGGCAGCACCTTGCAGGGCCCCAGCAGCAGCGCCCGCTCCGGGACCAGCCGCTCCTCCCCCGTGACGTCCTGCACGCCGGTGGACACCACCGTCAGCTCCAGCGAGTGCGTCACGCCATGCGAGGCCAGCGCCTGGCCGAGGAAGAGCAGTCCGTGGAAGGACAGCTCCTCCGGCGTCACGTGCGCGGCGCCCTCGGGCGCGCCCATGTTCCACAGGTGCAGCACCATGCTCGGCGTCTTGGCCAGGGCGCGCAGCTCCTGGAGGAGCGCCTCGTAGTCCGCCCGGCTCGCCGGATTGATGACGAAGGCGTCGCGGCCGAGCCGCTGGAACTTCTCGCCGGGCGTGACGGTGGTGACGGCCTGGCCGTGGCGCTCGAGCTGGGTGACCAGCTCGCGCGAGAGGGCGCTTCCATCCGAGAAGAGCAACCAGAAGCGCTTGTACGCGGGGAGCGCGCTCTCCAACCCCTCCAGGGGCGCGCCCTGCCGCCAGGACGGCACGTGGAACCACTCCGCCACGTCCTCCGCGCGGCCACCCGCCAGCTCGCCCTCACCCGCGGGCGGCTCCACCCAGCAGCGGCGCCGCTCGAACGGGTACGTCGGCAGGCTCACGCGCTGGCGCTCCTGGCCGTCGTGGAAGGCCTTCCAGTCCACGGGCACCCCGGCCAGCCACAGCTGCCCCACCGTCTCCAGCAGCTGCGCATGCTCGGGCTGCGGATCCTGCGGGTGCGGCAGGGAGGCGAACGACCGCGGCGGCTGCGGCCGCTGCCGCACGAGCGTCGTGAGCGTCGTCCCCGGCCCCACCTCCAGCAGCGCCACGCCCTCCAGCTTCGAGAGCGTCTCCACGCAGTCCGAGAAGCGCACGGGCTGCCGCAGGTGACGCGCCCAGTAGGCCGGATCCGTGGCCTGCTCCGCGGTGATCCACGTGCCCGTCAGGCTGGAGACGAAGGGGATGCGCGGCGCGGACAGGCCCGCCTTGCGCACCTCGCGCTCGAAGTCCGGCAGGAGCGGCTCCACCATGGCCGAGTGCTGCGCATGGGACGTGGTGAGCCGCCGGGGCTTGAGGCCACGCCCGGTGAGCGTCTGCTCGAGCGCGGCGATGTCCTCCTCGGGACCCGAGGCGACGCACAGCTGCGGCGCGTTGACGGCGGCGAGCGAGAGGGACGGCCCGAGCAGCGGGCGCAGCTCCTCCTCGGCGAGCGGGACGACCAGCATGGCCCCGCGCGGGAGCGCCTGCATCATCCGGCCCCGCGCGGCCACCAGGGCCAGGGCGGCGGGCAGCGTCAGCACGCCGGAGAGGCACGCCGCCACGTACTCGCCCAGGCTGTGCCCGGCCATGGCGCGCGGCTGGACACCCCAGTGCATCCACAGCCGGGCCAGCGCGTACTCCGTCACGAACAGCGCCGGCTGGGTGAAGGCCGTCTGGTGGATGGCATCGGCGCGGGCGCCCGGCGCGGGGTAGAGCACCTGGCGCAGGTCCACGTCGAGCAGGGGCCGCAGCAGCTCGGCGCAGCGATCCACCTCCGCGCGGAAGACAGGCTCGGTCTCGTAGAGGGCCCGGGCCATGCCGGGATGCTGCGCGCCCTGCCCCGGGAAGAGGAAGGCCACCTCGGCCGCGGCGCCCTCGTGGTGCGCGCTCGCCACGCGGCGCCCGGAGGGACCGCCCCGGAGCGCGGCTCCGGCATCCGCCACGTCCCGGCACACCAGCACCCGCCGGTGCGGCAGCGCCCGCCGCCCCACCGCCAGCGTGTACGCCGCGTCATCCAGCGACACGTCGGGTCGCTTCGCGAGGACCTCCACCACGCGCTCGGTCGCCGCATCCAGCGCCGAGGCCGTCTTCGCCGAGAGCACCACGAGCCGGTGCGAGCGCGCGGACGCCGCCGAGGCCTTGCTCGCCGGGGGCTGCTCCACCACCACGTGAGCATTCGTCCCGCCCACTCCGAACGCGCTCACGCCCGCGCGGCGCGGCTGCCCGTCCCGCGGCCAGTCGCGCGTCGCGGCCGACACCTGGAACGGCCCCTGCTCCAGCCCGAGCTTCGGGCTCGGCGTCTCGAAGTGGAGCGTCCCGGGGAGCTTTCCGCGGCCCACCACCAGCGCGGCCTTGATCAACCCGACCACGCCCGCGGCGTTGTCCAGGTGCCCCAGGTTCGTCTTCACCGAGCCCAGGACGCAGCCGCCCGGGCGCCGCGAGCCGCCGAAGACGCGGTTGAGCGCGTGCACCTCGATGGAGTCACCCAGCTCGGTGCCCGTCCCGTGGGCCTCCACGTAGCCGATGTCCGCGGGCTCCAGGCCCGACATCGCCAGGGCGCTGGAGATGACCTCCGCCTGCCCGTCCACGCTCGGCGCGGTGAAGCCCACCTTGCCCGAACCATCATTGTTGATGGCCGAGCCCTTGATCACCGCGAGGATCTCATCACCGTCCGCGATCGCGTCCGCCAGGCGCTTGAGGACGACCACGCCGGCGCCATCGCTGAAGACGGTGCCCTGGGCCCGCGCATCGAAGGCGCGCACGTGGCCGTCCGGCGACACGATGCCCCCCACCTCGTGGAGGTAGCCCGCGCGCTGCGGCACCATGAGCGACACACCGCCCGCGAGCGCCGTATCACACTCCCCCACCAGCAGCGCCTGGCAGGCCAGGTGCACGGCCACCAGCGAGGAGGAGCACGCCGTCTGCACGGTGAGCGCGGGCCCGGTGAGGCCCAGCTTGTACGCCACGCGGGTGGCGAGCTGGTCTCCCACGTTGCCCTGATGCACGAGGGCCGGCCCCAGCTCCCGGAGCGCCCCCCGGTTGGGGTACACGTTGCGCAGCAGATAGGTGCTCAAGTAGGCGCTCGCGTAGACACCCACCCGCCCCCCCGCGCCCTCCGCGCAATAGCCGGCCGCCTCCAGTGCCTCCCACGCGCACTCGAGGAAGAGCCGCTGCTGCGGATCCATGATCTCCGCCTCGCGCGGATTGAAGCCGAAGAAGCCAGCATCGAAGTCCTCGATGCCCTCCACGATGCCGCGCGCCGCGACATACCGCGGGTTCTTGCGCAGCGACTCCTCCACACCCGCCGCCGCCAACTCATCCGATGAGAAAAAGGAAATGGATTCTCTGCCGGCGAGCAAATTCTCCCACAGCGCCTCCACGTTCGGAGCACCGGGAAAACGGCCGGTCATGGCGATGATGGCGATGTCGGTCTCACCACCGGAGTGAGTGCTCGGAGGAGAAGAAGGCTCGTGCGGGACGTTCATGCGCGCCATCTATTACAGGAGCCGCCGTATTCAAATAGCGTCGACACGTCGCACGCATCGGGCCGGAGCCGCGAGCCCCATGCGTGGCGCACATATGGCAGGCAAGCAAACGTCGGTTGCATACGCATCTGCGTGCTTGAATGAGCTTTCCGGTCTTGGGTAGCTTGCGCGCCCCATGTCATCGGAACGCACGCACGCTCTTTCCCTCGCCTTCTATTCGCTCCATGAACTCCGCGCCCTCGTGGAGGAGACGCCCCACTTGTCATTGGCCCCAGAAGTCGTCGAGCGCATCGACGCGGGGGCCCGCTACGTCCAGAAGAAGGCCCAGGAAGACCGCTACATCTACGGCGTCAACACGGGCTTCGGCTCCCTCTGCGAAACGCGGGTCACCCCCGCGGAGGTGGAACTGCTCCAGTACAACCACGTCGTCTCACATGCCTGCGGCGTCGGGGAGATCGTCCCCGAGCGCATCTCGCGGCTGGTGATGCTCATCAAGCTGCTCACCTTCCGCACCGGGCACACCGGCGTGTCGATGGAGACCGTCCAGAGGATGCTCGACTTCTGGAACCACGGCGTCATCCCGGCCATCCCGAAGAAGGGCACGGTGGGCGCCAGTGGTGACCTCGCGCCGCTGGCGCACATGGCGATGCCGCTGCTCGGGTTGGGCAAGGTGCACTTCCGCGGCCAGCTCGTCGATTCCAAGGTGGCCCTGGCGGAGATGGGCTGGCAGCCGCTGCGGCTCAAGGCCAAGGAGGGCCTGGCCCTCACCAACGGCGTGCAGTACATCAACGCGCTCGGCGCCAACGCGCTGATGCACATCGAGGAGCTGATCTCCGCCTCGGACGTCATCGCCTCGCTGAGCATCCAGGGATACAGCGCCTCGCGCACCTTCTACCAGGCCCTCTACCACCAGACGTCGTTCCACGAGGACCGGAGGATCGTCTCGGCCAACCTGCGGCGGCTGCTGGAGGGCAGCAACCACTGGGAGCTGCCCACCTGCAACAAGTCCATGCAGGACCCCTACTCCTACCGCTGCATCCCGCAGGTGCACGCCGCCATCCGGCAGACGTTCCGCTTCGCCAAGGAGACGCTGGAGAAGGAGTACAACGGCGTCTCGGACAACCCGCTCTTCTTCCCCGAGCAGGACACCGTCCTCTTCGGCGGCGCCCTCCACGGTGAGTCCACCGCCTTCGTGCTGGACTTCCTGGCCATCGCCACCAGCGAGGTCGCCAACATCTCCGAGCGCCGCACCTACCAGATGCTCTCCGGCCAGCGCGGCCTGCCCAGCTTCCTGGTGAAGCACCCCGGAGTGAACTCGGGGTTGATGATCATCCAGTACACCTCCGCCGCGCTCCTCAACGAGAACAAGGTCCTCTGCACCCCGGCCAGCGTGGACACCATCCCCACCTGCCAGCTCCAGGAGGACCACGTCAGCATGGGCGGAACCTCCGCCTACAAGCTGGAGACGGTGGCGCAGAACTGCGAGTACATCCTGGGCATCGAGCTGCTCACCGCCGCCCAGGCCATCGACTTCAACCAGGGTCTGCGGCTGTCGCCCGTCACCGAGAGCATCTACAAGCAGTTCCGCCAGCACGTCTCCTTCCTCGAGGTGGACCGCCCCATGGACGCGGACATCAACGCCGCGCACCAGTTCGTCCAGGCCCATCGCCGCACGTGGACGCGCGAGTTCAACCTCATCTGATCGACTGATCACCCGGAACCCGCCCCCATGACGAACACCAGGGACCCCAAGGACCTGGCGCGGCGCCGCGCCAATCTCTCTCCCGAGAAACAAGAACTCCTCGCCCGCCGCCTGAGGGGCGAGGCCGGGACCGCCAGGCCAGGCATCCGGCGCCGCGAGGACACGGGGCGGGCCCCCCTCTCCTTCTCCCAGGAGCGGATGTGGTTCCTGGATCAGTTGGATCCAGGCAACCCCGCCTTCAACGAGAACGTGCTGCTGCGGCTGCGCGGCACCCTGGATGTCGAGGCCCTGGAGCGAAGCCTCGAGGAGCTCGTGCGCCGTCATGAGATCCTCCGGACGAGCTTCGTCCTGGTGGATGAGCGGCCCGTGCAGCGCATCCCCATGCTCGCCCAGCTGACGCTCGAGCGCGTGCGGCTGGCCGAGGTGCCCGAGGACCAGCGCGAGGCCGAGGTCGCCCGCCTGGCGCAGGAGGAGGCACGCAAGCCCTTCGACCTGACGCAGCCCGTGCTGCTGCGCGCCACCCTCATCGAGGTGCGCCAGGACTCGCACGTGCTGCTGCTGACCAACCACCACATCGTCTCGGACGGCTGGTCCCGGACGGTGCTGGTCAAGGAGCTGGTGGCGCTCTACGGGGCGTACGCCCGCGGGCAGGAGCCGGACCTGCCCGAGCTGCCCATCCAGTACGGCGACTACGCGGCGTGGCAGCGGGAGTGGCTCCAGGGCGAGGTGCTCGCCCAGCAGCTCTCCTACTGGAAGCAGAAGCTCGCCGCGCCACGCGCCACGCTGCAGCTGCCCACGTCCCGCCCGCGTCCTCCCTCGGAGACGTACCGCGGCGCCGTCCATCACTTCGAGCTCCCACCCGAGCTCGCCCGCCAGGTGGCGGAGCTGGCCCGCGCCGAGGGCGCCACCCTCTACATGGTGCTGCTGGCCGCGTTCGATGTGCTTCTGCACCGGCTCTCCGGCCAGACGGACATCATCGTCGGCTCGCCCACCGCCAACCGCGGCCGCGTGGAGACGGAGGGGCTGATCGGCTTCTTCGTCAACAGCCTCGTGCTGCGCACGGACCTCTCCGGCAACCCCACCTTCCGCGAGCTGCTCGGGCGCGTGCGGCAGGGCACGCTCGAGGCGTTCTCCCATGCCGAGCTGCCCTTCGAGAAGCTGGTGGAGGAGCTGCGGCCCGAGCGGGATCCGAGCCGGGCCCCGCTCTTCCAGGTGATGTTCACCCTCCAGAACGTGCCCCCGGTCGAGCTGAAGCTGCCCGGCCTCACCGTGGAGCCGGACCGGGTGGACGCCGGGACGGCGCGCCTGGACCTCACGCTCGAGGTCATCCCCACGGCCGAGGACGGCCTGCGCGCGGAGCTCGAGTACAACACGGACCTCTTCGACGCCACGACGGCGGCGCTGTTCGCCGAGCGCTACCTGGTGCTGCTGGAGGGCGCGGTGAGCGAGCCCGGCCAGCAGGTGTCGCGGCTGCCGATCCTCTCGCGCCAGGAGAGGACGCTCCTGCTGGACTCCTGGAACGACACCCGCACGCTACCGGTGCCGGAGACCACCCTCGTCGAGCAGTTCGAGGAGCAGGTGCGCCGCACCCCGGACGAGCTCGCCCTGCTCGGAGGCCAGCAGCGGATCACCTACCGCGAGGCGAATGAGCGGGCGAACCGCCTGGCCCGCCTGCTCGAGCGGCGCGGGGTGGGCCCGGAGAGCCGGGTGGGCCTGTGCATGTCGCACGGGCCGGATCTGGTCGTGGCCATGTTGGCCATCCTCAAGTCGGGCGGTGCCTACGTGCCGCTCGATCCGGAGTACCCGCACGAGCGCCTGACCTTCGTGCTGGAAGATGCGCGCGTCACCCTCCTCGTCACCGAGGAGCGGCTGCGCAACTTCCTCTCCGCGCCGGGGCTCGAGGTGCTCTGCCCCGAGTCCGAGTCGGCCGCGCTCGCCGAGGCGAGCCCGCTCGACGTGCCCGCCCGCGCCCGCGCGGGCAACACCGCGTACGTCCTCTATACCTCCGGCTCCACGGGCCGGCCCAAGGGCGTGCTGGTGGAGCACGGCAACGTGGCCAACTTCTTCCTGGCCATGGACTCGCGCGTGGGAGCCACCGGCGGCACCTGGCTGGCACTCACCAGCTTCGCCTTCGACATCTCCGTGCTGGAGCTGCTCTGGACGCTCACGCGCGGCTTCCGCGTGGTGGTGCCCCGCGAGGAGGACGAGGCGGCCGCCGAGTCCACCGAGCAGGCGCCGCGCCAGCGCGAGATGCAGGTGAGCCTGTTCTTCTTCGCCAGCGCCGAGGACCAACAGTCCGAGGACAAGTACCGCCTGCTGCTGGAGGCGGCCCGCTTCGCGGACCAGAACCACTTCGCCGCGGTGTGGACGCCCGAGCGCCACTTCCACTCCTTCGGTGGGCTCTACCCCAATCCCGCCGTCACCAGCGCGGCCCTGGCCGTCGCCACCCAGCGCATCCAGATCCGCGCCGGCAGCGTGGTGCTCCCCCTGCACAACCCCATCCGCGTGGTGGAGGAGTGGTCCGTCGTGGACAACCTCTCCCGCGGCCGGGTGGGCATCTCCTTCGCCGCCGGCTGGCACGCCGACGACTTCGTCTTCCAGAAGGACAACTACGCCGATCGCCGCGCCATCATGCTGCGGGAGATCGACACCGTCCGGCGGCTGTGGCGCGGGGAGAGCCGGCCCTTCCTCAACGGCGCCGGCAACGAGATCCAGGTCAGCCCCCTTCCGCGCCCGGTGCGCAAGGAGCTGCCCTTCTGGCTCACCGCCTCGGGCGATCCCAAGACCTTCGAGGCCGCGGGCGAGGCCGGCGCGGGCATCCTCACCCACCTGCTCGGCCAGAGCGTGGAGGAGCTGGCGGGCAAGGTCGCCCGCTACCGTGAGGCGTGGCGCAAGGCCGGCCACCCTGGCGAGGGCCACGTCACCCTCATGCTCCACACCTTCGTGGGTGAGGATCTCGAGGCGGTGAAGAAGCTCGTCCGCCGCCCCTTCTGCAACTACCTGAAGACGTCGCTGGATCTCATCCAGAACCTGGCGCGCAGCATGGGCGTGGACGTGAAGGCCCAGGGCTTCACCGAGGACGACCTGGAGGCGCTGCTCGGTCACGCCTTCGAGCGCTACTTCGGCACCAGCAGCCTCATGGGCACGGTGGAGAGCTGCGCGCAGATGGTGGACCGGCTGCGCGCCATCGGCGTGGACGAGCTGGGCTGCCTCATCGACTTCGGAGTGGACGCGGACGAGGTGCTGGCCAGCCTGCCCAGGCTCGACGAGCTGCGCCGGGTGGTGAACGCGCCGCGCTCCGCCCAGAAGGAGCCCTCGCTGCTGTCGAACCTGACGCGCCACGGCGTCACCCACTTCCAGTGCACCCCGTCCCTGGGGCGCCTGCTGCTCCAGGAGCCCGAGGGACTGGGCCGGCTGAGCAAGCTGCTGGTGGGCGGCGAGGCCTTCCCCGTCCCCCTCGCGCGGGAGCTCTCCGCGCGGGTGCCCGAGGTGCTCAACATGTACGGGCCCACCGAGACGACCGTCTGGTCCTCCACCCAGCGCGTGGAGAAGGTGGGCCACTCCGTGCCGATCGGCCGGCCCATCGCCAACACCTCGCTCTACATCCTCGACGAGCGGCTGGACCTGCTCCCCATCGGCGTGGTGGGCGAGCTGTACATCGGGGGCTCGGGCGTCTCCCGCGGCTACCATGAGCGGCCGGACCTCACCGCCTCCCGCTTCGTGCCGGATCCGTTCTCCACCTCGCCGGGCGCGCGCATGTACCGCACCGGCGACCTGGCCCGCTGGCTGCCCGATGGCACCGTCGAGTTCCTCGGCCGCAACGACCACCAGGTCAAGCTGCGCGGCTTCCGCATCGAGCTGGGGGAGATCGAAAACGCGCTCGGCGAGCACCCCAGCGTCCGCGAGGCGGTGGTGGTGGTGCGGGGCCCCGCGGACGATCAGCGCCTGGTGGCCTACCTCGTCACCCGCTGGGGTGTGGAGCTGTCCCAGTCCGAGCTGCGCGCCTTCCTCAAGGATCGCCTGCCCGAGTTCATGCTCCCCTCCATCTTCGTGACGCTGGAGTCGTTCCCGCTCACGCCCAATGGGAAGGTGGATCGCAACGCACTGCCCACCCCGCAGCTCGGCCGCCCCACGCTGGAGGGCGAGTACGTCGCGCCGCGCACCGCGCTCGAGCAGCAACTGGCCGAGCTGTGGGCCCAGGCGCTGAGCATCAAGCAGGTCGGCATCCACGACGACTTCTTCGAGCTGGGCGGCCACTCGCTGCTCGCCACCCAGCTCGTGGCGAAGATCCGTTCGGCGCTCCGGATGGAGGTGCCGTTGAGGTACTTCATCGAGGGCCGTACGGTGGCGGCCCTGGCCGAGCGGCTGGAAGCCGCCTCCGGCAACCGCGCCGTGGCCGGGCGTTAGCAGTCTCCTCGCAGCGGTGCATGGAAGCACGGAAAGCGGTGAGCCAATGAGCACGTTGAACCGGGGCCCCGAGGTCTTCGATCACTCCCACCTCGAGGTGTCCCCGGGGGAGAAGGAGCTCATCACGGTGGCGCGGCGCCTGGCCTACGAGAACTTCGGCCCGCGCGCGGAGCGCTACGACGCGGAGAACAGGTTTCCCACCGAGAACTTCGAGGACCTCCAGCGTCACGGGCTGATGGCGCTGCGGGTGCCGAAGCAGTACGGCGGCCAGGGCGCCAGCAGCCTGACGCAGGCCGCCGTCACCCTGGAGGTCGCCAAGGGAGATCCCGCCACCGCGCTGTGCTTCACCATGCACAACACGGCGATGACCTTCATCGACCTGCTGGCCACCCCCGAGCAGAAGGAGCGCTTCTTCGGCAGGGTGGTGCGAGAGGGCGTGAAGTTCAGCGCACTCGGCTCGGAGCCCCAGGCGAGCATCTTCTCCGGCAACCTGCCGAAGACGGTGCTCACCCGGACCCAGGGCGGCTACCTGCTCCGGGGCCGCAAGGCGTACTGCTCCTTCGGGCCCAACGCCGACCTCGCCTTCGTCAACGCGATGCTGGGCGAGGCCCTGGTGGGCGTGGTCGTCCCCCTCACGGCGCCGAGCATCCGCTTCCACTCCGACTGGAACACCCTCGCCATGCGGGGCACCCAGAGCGTCAGCATCGACTTCGAGGACACCTTCATCCCCGAGCAGGACGTCATCACCACCCCGCTCAACCTCCTGCTGGAGCTGGAGTACGGCGTGGGCCTTTGCGCCGCGTACCTGGGCGTGGCCGAGTCCGCGTACCGGTACGCCCGCGAACTCGCCCGCGAGACGATGAAGCGCACGCTGGAGGGTGAGGCGGGCCACGGACACCCGGACGCGGGCCGGCTCTTCAGCACCGTGGGAGAGATGAAGATCTCCCTCGAGCCGGCGTGGCTGATGCTGAAGCGGGCGGCGCTGATGGAGCCCGTCGGCTCCTTCGAGCGGACGTGGGCGCTCGCCGAGGCGAAGTACGTCGTGGGCGAGATGGCCGCGAAAATGGCCCAGCAGTCCATCCGCGTGGCGGGCGCCAAGGCCCTCAGCCGCGCCTTCCCCATCGAGCGCCTCTTCCGGGATGCCCAGGCCGGCCTGGTGATGGCCATCAAGCCAGACCATGCCGCGTACCTGGCGGGCCGCTTCGAGCTGGGCGTGCTGCCCAGCGGCATGACCCTGGCCGCCAACCCCACCGGCTTCGCGCTCTCCCCCGAGGATCTGCCCCAGAGCAAGGTCGACTGAGAGGGCACCGCGCGTGGCCCGCGGTGCCTTCCCGGCACCGCGGGGTTACGAGCGCTGCACCAGCCCCACCTGGGCGAGGATGCCCATCTCGTCCCGATTCACCCACTCCTCGGCGATCTTCCCGTCCACCATGCGGAAGAAGGTCATCGCGGACCACTCCACGGACTGCCCGGCCACGTCCCTGGCGCCGAACGGCGTGGAGATCATCCCGGCGAACACCACCCGGTGCGTCAGGTGCGCGGCCACCGTGTCGCCATCCGCCACCAGCCGGTGCAGCGTGGTGCGCGTCTGCTGGATGGAGTAGCGCGACATCTCCAGGAACATCTGCATCTGCTCGAGACCGCTGATGGGCTCCGGCAGCTCCAGACGGTGGATGACACAGTCGGGGGTGAAGAGCTCTTCCAGGACATTGGCGCGGCCGTCGATCACCTCTTCGAAGTAGCGGCGAACGACGGCCTTGTTGCCTTCGAGTGACATCCAGGATTCCTGACGCATGGTGGGGGACTCAGGCCGCGGGATCGCGGAAGATGGTCCACTTGGCCAGTTTCCACCCATCCGTCCCCTTGCGCCAGTGTCCCTCGCAGGTGGCGGTGTTGCGGACGCGGGGCGCCGGATCGTCCGGGCGCTGCGCGGTGACCATCACCTTGGTGCGGGTCACCGCCGTGGAGCCCGTCACCTCCCGGAACAACACGCCACACTGGTGGTGGCGCAGCAGCACCGGGTTGGGCGTCGCCGACTCCATCGCGATCACCTGCTCGATCTGCTCGCGAGAGTCGAAGCGCAGCGCGGGCTCTTTCTCGCCATGGTTGTAGCACTCCCACACCGCGTCCGGCGTGTAGTGGCTCAGCAGCGCGGAGGGATCCGCGAGCGCGTCCAGGGCGAAGAAGTAGCTGGTCATCACCTCGAGGATGGCGAGTTTGTCTTCAGCAGTGCTCATGGTGTGTGTCTCTCTCTCTCGTTCTTCCAGGCGCGGGGCACCCTACTTCTCGGTCGCCTTCTTCTCGGCGATGAGGCTCTCCACCTTGCGAGCCAGCGTGGCGGGCGTGGGGTGGTCCATGACGGCGCGAATGTTGATCTGGATGTCGAACATGGCGCGCAGGTGGTTGGTGATGGCCACCAGCATCAGCGAGTGGCCTCCGAGCTCCATGAGATCGTCGTCCGCACCGACCTCGCGGATGCCGAGCGCCCGGCCGAACACCTCGGCGATGCGGATCTCCACGTCGCCGCTGGGGGCCACGAAGTCACGCTGGTAGGAGCTGGGACGGGCCTGGAGGGGCGGGCCGGCCAGCGAGGCGCGGGCGGCGGGAGCATCCGCGACGGGCGCGGGCGCGTGACTGGCGGCCTGGACCACGGCGGCGAGCTGCGCGGCGGCCTGCGTCTGGCCCTCGGTGGGCCGCTGGGCATCGGAGAGCGGATTGCCGAGCCGCTGCGCCCCCAGCGCCTTCTCCACCAGCTTGAACTCCTCACCCGGCTCGTACAGCGCGCACCAGGCCTTTTCGAAGGGGTAGTGCGGCAGGCGCACGCGGCGGCGCTTCTCGTTGCCGTAGTACCCGGCCCACTTCACCGACACGCGGTGCGCCCAGAGGTCTCCCAGGCCGCGCAGCAGCACGTCGTAGTCCGAGCCCACCTTCTTCGGGTGCTTGAGCGAGGCCAGTGCCAGCTCCTGCCCACCGCCCTCCACCGGGTTCTCCTGGAGGATCCTGCTCAACGTGTGGCCGGGGCCCACCTCGAGGAAGTTCCGGTATCCGGACTGGCGGAGCGTCTGCAGACCGGCCCAGAAGCGCACCGGCTGGCGCAGGTGCCGGGCCCAGTACTGGGGATCCGTGGCCTGCTCCGGGGTGATCCACGTCCCGGTGACGTTGGAGATGAAGGGCAGCTGCGGGGCACGGAACTTCACGCGGCGGGCGGCGCCCAGGAACTTGTCGGCGGCGCCCTCCAGCATGGCCGAGTGGAACGCGTGCGAGGTGCGCAACCGGAAGGACTCGATCCCCTTGCCCGTCAGCACCTTCTCCAGGGCCTCGATGGCCTCGTGGGGACCGGAGACGACGCACTGGCCGGGGCCGTTCACCGCGGCGACGTCGAGGCCGGGCCCGAGCAGCGGGACCACCTCGGACTCCGGACGGGTGACGGCGATCATCGCGCCCGTCGGGGCCTCCTGGATGCAGCGCCCGCGCGCCGCCAGGAGCGTCAACGCCTCACCGGGGTTGAAGACGCCCGCGAGGCACGCGGCCACGTACTCGCCCACGCTGTGGCCGAGCATCGCCGCGGGCTGGATGCCCCAGCGCATCCACTGCCGCGCCAGCGCGTACTCCACGACGAAGAGGATGGGCTGGGTGAGGTACGTCTGCTGAATCTGCTCCTCGGCCCAGGCGAGCTTGTCCTGCTCGGGGAAGAGCACCTTGCGCACGTCCTGCTTGAGCAGGCCCTGGAGCGCCTCGCAGCAGTCGTCCACGTCGCGGCGGAACTCGGGCTCGCTCGTGTACAGCTCCTGCGCCATCCGCGTGTGCTGCGAGCCCTGGCCGGGGAAGAGGAAGACCACCTTCTGCTGCTCGGCCCTGGGGCGCACCTTCACCGCGGGCGGGGGCGACTCCAGCGCCTGGATGAGCGAGGGCACGTCCTCCACCACGAGGGCGCGGCGCGCGTCGAACTGGCGCCGGCCCAGCGCGCGGGTGAACGCCACGTCCGCCACGTCCAGCTCCGGGTGCTTGCGCAGGTGCGCGGCGAGCTGCGCCGTCATGTTGTCCAGCGCCTTCTCCGTCCGGGCCGACAGGGTGACGAGCTGCCGCGGCCGCGCGCTGCGCACCGGCTGCTCGGGCCTCGGCGCCTCCTCGAGGATGACGTGCGCGTTGGTGCCGCCCACGCCGAAGGAGTTGACGCCCGCGCGCCGGGGCGCGCCGTCCATCCGCGGCCAGGGCCGCAGGGTGGAATTCACGAAGAACGGCCCGGACTCGAAGTCAATGGCCGGGTTGGGCTTCTCGAAGTGCAGGCTGGCTGGGAGCTCCTCGTTCTCCAGCGCGAGCACCGTCTTGGCCACCGAGGCGATGCCCGCCACCGGATCCAGGTGGCCGATGTTCGTCTTCACCGAGCCCAGGGCGACCGTCTTCGGGCCCTTGCCCTTGCCGAACGCCATGTGCAGGCCCTCGAGCTCGAGCGGATCACCCACCACCGTGCCGGTGCCGTGGGCTTCCACGAAGGAGATGCTCTGGGTCGGCACGCCGGACTCGGCGTAGGCCATCTTGATGCAGCGCGTCTGCCCCTCCGCGCTCGGCGAGGCGAAGCTGAGCTTGTTCAGGCGCCCGTCGTTGTTGACCGCCGAGCCGGCGATCACCGCCCGGATGGGATCCCGATCGCGCAGCGCCTGGGCGAGCGGCTTGACGACCAGCGCGCCGACGCCATTGCCCCAGATGGTGCCGCTGGCGCGCGCGTCGAAGGCGCGGCAGTGCCCGTCCTTGGAGAGGATCATCCCCTCCACGTGCTCATAGCCCTCCATCTGGGGGAGCCACAGGGCGGTGCCGCCCGCGAGCGCCACGTCGGCCCGCCCATCGAGCACCGCCCGGCACGCCATGTCGATGGCCACCAGCGTCGTGGAGCAGGCGGTATAGATGTAGAGGGACTCGCCCAGCAGGTTGAACAGGTGCGAGACGCGCATCGCCATCGCGTTGGCGACGCCGGTGGCCACCACCTCGAACATGGTGCCGTAGTCGTGACCGAAGGCATCCAGCGCGTCGAGGATGTGCCGCGAGGGCCCGCCTCCACCATATACGGCGACGCGCTCGCCCAGCGTCTCCGGCTCGTAGCCCGCGTCCTCGATCGCCGTCCACGCGTACTCGATGAAGAGCCGCTGCTGCGGATCCATCACCTTCGCGTCACGCAGCGACAGCCCGAAGAACTGGTGATCGAACCACTCGGTGTCCGCCAGGAACGAGCCCCTCGGGACGAAATTGGGCGGCAGGTTGCCCCGCGGATCCCTCCGGGTGTCGATGATCTTCTCTGGAATCCGCTGGATGGACTCCACCCCATTGCGGAGATTCTCCCAGAACTGCTCCAGGGTGTTCGCCCCGGGGAAACGGCCCGACATTCCGATGATCGCGACTGGCTCGCGAGACGCGCCCATTGACTTCGCCTTCCTTGGTGTTTGGAGGTCCCGGCCTGGCGAGGCCGAGAGAAAGGGCGCGCAGTCTACAGTCTTCGGCCAAACACTCTCATCAAATAAACGCTCCCGACCGCCCGGCCACCTGCCCGGCACTCCAAGAGGCCCGGCGCGCGAATTCTCAATCTCCGAGTGGCAGGAAAAGCGAAATCCGCTCCGCGGCTCCCACATTGCGGCTGCGGTGCCCCTTGCCCGTGGTGTCCTCCATCAGGAGCACGCTGCCGGGCCCCAGCCGCCGGACCTCGCCGTCGCTCACCTCATAGTCGGCCTCGCCCGCCAGCACGACCGACAGTTCCCGCATTCCAGCAGTATGGAAGTCGCTGGCGAAGCCGGGGGGGAAGTGACGGAAGCCGGCGCCCATCACCGGCCACATCTCGGAACAGGCGAGCGCGCCCATCGGCTCGAAGGCGATCTCCGCCTCCTGGAAGTGGCTCTCCCCATCCGGGCCCGTGACGATCTTCAGGATTCTCATGCCCCTCCTCATCAGATGTCCCGCGCTCGGAAGGAGGGCAGGCGTATGCGAAATTATGTCAGGCAAGGCTGCCCCGGAACAGGCGACTAGAGGTATAGATGCGCGCCCTCGCGCTTCCCGCGCCCTCGGAGCCTGGAATCCATGTCCGAAGAAAGCCGCCCGAAGCTCTCCCCGACGAAGCTCGCGCTCCTGCGTGCCATGCAGCGCGGGCAGCTCGTGGACACTCAGGCCGCCACGCCACCGCCGCCTCCCAACGAGCGCCCACGGCTCTCCTTCACCCAGGAGCGGCTGCTCTTCTTCGAGCAGCTCCACCCGGGAACCTCCGTGCAGAACATCTGGAGCTTCTGGCGCCTGACGGGCCCTCTGGATGTGGAGGCGCTGCGGCGCGCGGTGGAGCGGATCGCCCACCAGCATGACGCGCTGCGGATGCGCTTCCCGCTCGAGGACGGCCACCCCACCCTGGTGGTGGACCCGGAGCCCCGGCTCGCGGTGACGGTGGTGGAGTTGGAGGCGTCGCGGCCCGCGCACGAGGAGGTGCTCCGGCTCGCTCGCGAGCACGCGGAGGCTCCCTTCGATCTCGCCCGGGGCCCGCTGACCCGGGTCATCCTGTGGCGGGCCAGCGCCGAGGAGCACTGGCTGCTGCTGGTGGCCCACCACGCCGTGTTCGATGGCTGGTCGCTCGGGCTCTTCCTCCGCGAGCTGGGCGCGCGCTACCGGGAGTGCAGGGGAGGCCAGGCACCGGCCATCGCCTCCGGTCCCGGATACGTTGAGGCCGCCCACCGGCAGCGGAGCGCGCTCACACCCGAGGTGGTGGAGCGGCAGCTCCAGCACTGGCGCAAGCAGCTGGCCGGGGAGCGGTCCGCGTTGGAGCTGCCGGGGCACCGGAGCGCGACGCGGACCTTCGCGGGAGCGGTCCACCGCTTCGAGCTGCCGGCCGCGCTCGCCGCGCGGGTGAAGGCGCTCGGCCGCGCGGAGCAGACCACGGCCTTCGCGGTCCTGCTCACCACGTTCCTGGCGGCGCTGCACCGGTTCAGCGGCCAGACGGATCTGGTGGTCGGCACGCCCGTCTCGGGACGCACGCGCGCCGACCTGGAGCGGGTGCTGGGCCCCTTCATCAACACCCTGGCCCTGCGCGCGGAGCTGTCCGGCAACCCGGTCTTCCGCGAGCTCCTCGGACGGGTGCGCGAGGTGCTCTCCGGGGCCCTGGCGAACCAGGAGGTGCCGTTCGACCGCGTGGTGGAGGAGCTCCAGCGCTCGCGCACCACCGGACGGCAGCCGCCGTTCCAGGCCCTGTTCATCTTCCACAACCTGCCGCCCTCCCCGTTCTCCCTCGAGGGGCTGGAGGTGGGCCGGGTGGAGCTGGACGGAACCACCGCGCAGTTCGACCTGTGCCTGGAGGTGGAGGACTCGCCGGGCGGCATGCGGGCGGCGCTCCAGTACGGCACCGACGTGATGGACGCCGGGCTCGCCGCGCGTCTGGCGGATGGTTTCCAGCGCATGCTCGTGGCGGCGGTGGCCGGGCCCGGGCGCCGGATCCTCGAGCTGCCCCTCCTCCCGGAGGAGGAACGCCAGCGGCAACTCGTCGAGTGGAATGCCACCGCCGCCCCCACCCCCGGCTCCGACGTGGCGCGGCTCCTCGAGGAGCAGGCCCGCGCGACTCCGGACGCGGTGGCCCTGCGCTTCGCGGGCGAGGCGCTGACGTACCGGGAGTTGGACGCGCGCGCGAGCGCTCTCGCGGCCCGTCTCGCCGGGCTCGGCGCCGGGCCGGAGCGGATCATCGCCCTGTGCCTGCACCGCTCGGTGGAGATGGTGGTGGGGATGCTCGCCGTGCTCAAGACGGGCGCCGCCTACCTCCCGTTGGATCCGACCTACCCGCGCGCGCGGCTCTCCTTCATGCTCGAGGACAGCCGCGCGGCCGTGCTCCTCACGGAACGGGCGCTGGAGAACCTGTTCCCCCAGGCCCCCCTGCCCGTGCTGCTGCTCGATGAGCCCGCGAGCCAGTCCGGTGGTGCGTCCGTCCCTCCGTTCGCCACGGCACCGGCCGACGGCCTCGCCTACCTCATCTATACCTCCGGCTCCACCGGCACCCCCAAGGCGGTGATGGTGACGCGGCGCAACCTCGCCGCCTTCCTGTCGGCCATGGACGTCCCCCTCCGGAGGGAGGGCCCCGGGGTGTGGCTGGCCGTCACCACCATCGCGTTCGACATCTCCGGCCTGGAGCTGATCTGGAGCCTCACCCGCGGCTTCACCGTGGTGCTGGCCCCCGAGCAGAATGGCCGCGCCCGCCGCCCCGGCATCCCACACGCGGAGCTGCCGGAGCTGCTCGAGCGGCACGGCGTCACCCACTTCCAGTGCACCCCCTCGCTCGCGCGCATCCTCCTGGAGGACGCCGGGACGGCACACGCGCTCGGTGGGTTGGGCACGCTCGTGCTGGGAGGCGAGGCCCTCCCGCCCGCGCTGGTGACGGATCTCCGCCGCTGGACGCGCGCCCGGATCGTCAACGCGTACGGTCCCACCGAGACGACCATCTGGTCCTCCACCCACGAGGTGGAGCGCGCCGAGGAGCCGATGCCCATCGGCCGGCCCATCGCGAACACCGAGCTGTACATCCTGGATCCGGCGCTCAACCCGGTGCCCATCGGCGTGGTGGGCGAGCTGTACATCGGTGGCGCGGGCGTGGCGCGAGGATACGCCGCGCGTCCGGAGCTGACCGCGGAGCGCTTCGTCGCGGATCCCTTCTCGGGCCGGGAAGGAGCCCGGATGTACCGGACGGGAGATCGCGCGCGCTACCGGCAGGACGGCCGGGTGGAGTTCCTCGGCCGGGTGGATCATCAGGCCAAGCTGCGCGGCTTCCGGATCGAGCTGGGCGAGGTGGAGTCCGTGGTGGGCCAGCACCCCGGGGTGCGGCAGGCGGTGGCGATGGTGCGCGAGGACACCCGGGGCGATCAGCGGCTGGTGGCCTACTACGCGCCCCGTGGCGAGCCCCCCGCGCTCGAGGAGCTGCGCGCCTTCGCGCGAGAGCGGCTGCCCGAGTACATGGTGCCCGGCGTATGGGTGTGCCTGGAGGATCTGCCGCTCACGGACAACGGGAAGGTGAACCGGCGCGCGCTGCCCGCTCCCGAGGTCGACGACGCGGCCCACCACGAGCCCCCGGCGACCCCCACCGAGGAAGCGGTGGCGCGCATCTGGGCGGAGGTGCTGAACCTCACGCGCGTGGGCCGGACGGACTCCTTCTTCGAGCTGGGCGGGCACTCGCTGCTCGCCTCGCGCACCATGGCCCGCTTGCGCGAGTCGCTCGCGGTGGACGTGCCACTGTCGCTGCTCTTCGAGAAGCCCGGCCTGTCGGAGCTGGCCACGGCCCTGGAGGCGGCCACGGGAAGCTCCCGCCTCCCTCCGCTCGGGCGTCAGCCGCCGGGCGCCGCCCCGGTGCCCTCGGTGGGACAGGAGCAGCTCTGGTTCCTGGATCAGCTCGAGCCCAACAGCCCGCTCTACAACCACGAGGTGATGCTCCGCCTGGAGGGGCCGCTCGACGAAGGGGCGCTCCAGCGCACCATCGCGGAGGTGGTCCATCGCCACGAGGTGCTCCGCACCACCTTCACCCGTGACGGAGACCGGGTGCGGCCCGTGCTCCAGGCGGGCGCGGACGTCCAGCTCGCCCGGGAGGAGCTCTCCGGCGTGCCCGGGGACGAGCGCCGCGACGCGCTCGAGCGGGCCGCGGTGCGCGAGGCCCGCCGGCCGTTCGATCTCGCCCGAGGCCCGCTGCTGCGCTTCACCCTCTTCCGGCTGGCTCCGAACGAGCACGCGCTGCTGCTGGTCATCCATCACATCGTCTGGGATGGCTGGTCCGCTGGCGTGCTGGCGCACGAGCTGGGGGCGCTGTACGCGTCCTTCACGGCGGGCCGTCCCTCGCCGCTGTCCGCCCTTCCCCTCCAATTCACCGACTACGCGGCATGGCACCGCCAGGCGTTCTCGGGCGAGAAGCTGGAGGCGGAGCTGGCCTTCTGGCGCCAGGAGCTGCCGGAGGCACCGCGGCTGGAGCTGCCCACCGACTACCGCCGGCCACCGAAGCAGAGCGCCGAGGGCGCCATCGAGCGGGTGCGGCTGCCACGGCCGCTGGTGGAGGCCCTGGAGGCCCTGAGCCAGCGCGAGGGCGCCACGCTCTTCATGACCCTGCTGGCGGCGTTCCAGACGCTGCTCCACCGCTACACGGGCCAGGAGGACATCCGGGTCGGCGCGCCCGTGGCCAATCGGGAACGCCCCGAGCTGGCCGAGCTGATCGGCTACTTCGTCAACACGCTCGTCTTCCGGGGTGAGCTCGGGGGAGATCCCACCTTCCTCGAGCTGCTCGGGCGCGTGCGGCGGACGGCGCTGCGCGTCTACGCGCACCAGGAGACGCCGTTTCCCAAGGTGGTGGAGGCCCTCCGGCCCGAGCGGGATCCGGGCTACTCGCCCCTCTTCCAGGTGATGCTCATCCTGCAGAACGCCCCCGTGGGCGAGCTGCGCATGGGAGACCTGCGGGTGGAGCGGTTGGAGGTGCCGGTCACCACCGCCCGGTTCGATCTGACGCTCATGCTGGAGCCCACGCCCGAGGGGCTGAGCGGCTGGCTCAACTACGACACGGCCCTCTTCGATGCCCGCACCATCTCCCGCTGGGTGGGCCAGCTCCGGGTCCTGCTCGAGGCGGTGGTGGCACGGCCGGAGGCGCGGCTCTCGGAGCTGCCCCTGCTCTCCGCCCAGGAGCTGGAGGCATTGCTCGCGCCCGTTCCCGAGCCAGTGAGCGCCGCGGGCGATCGGTGCCTGCACGAGCTCTTCGAGGACCACGCCCGCCGGGCGCCGGACGCCATCGCGGTCTCCCTCGAGGGCCGGGAGTGGACGTACGCGCAGCTCGACGCACGCGCCAACCAGCTGGCACACGCCCTCGTCGAGCGCGGCGTGGCTCCGGGCTCGCCCGTGGCCCTGCTGTTCGACGCCGGCCTGGATCAGATCGCCGCCGGTCTGGCGGTGCTCAAGGCGGGCGGCGCCATGGTCTACCTGGATGTCCTCCACCCCGATGGCCGCCTGAGGCAGATCCTCGAGGACGTGGGCCCCGCGTGTCTCGTCACCGAGCCCCCGGCGCTCGCGGCCCACCCGGAGCTGGCGGCCCAGGTGCCCTGGGTGCTGGACGCGACGACGGTGGCGGGCCCGGGAGATGGCGAGGGGTTGCGCGGGCGCGCACGGCCGGAGGACGCGGCCTACATCGTCTACACCTCCGGCTCCACCGGCCGTCCCAAGGGGATCGAGCAGTCCCACCGGAGCTTCCGGCAGTTCCTGGAGTGGCAGTCCGCCGAGTTCGGGATGGTGGCCCCGAAGCGGATCGCCATCTGGTCCCCCATCACCTACGACGCCTGCTACTGCGAGCTGCTGGGCGCGCTGTGCTTCGGCGCGACGGCGAGCCTGGCCCCCGTGGCGATCCGCGTCAGTCCGACCGCCATGGCGGACTGGCTGCGCCGCGAGCGCATCCACCTCTTCCAGACGGTGCCGAGCTTCGCCGCCCGCTTCCTGGAGAGCCTCGGGCCCTCCGCGGGAGGCGCGGCCTTCCCGGAGCTGGAGTACGTGCTGTTGTCGGGTGAGCCCCTGCCGATCCCCTTCGCCCGGGCGTGGCTGGAGCGCTTCGGCCCGCGCCCGAAGCTCATCAACCTCTACGGCCCCACCGAAACGGTGCTCGCCACGCACCACGCCGTGCGCGAGGTTCCGGCCTGGGCGAGATCCATCCCGGTGGGCCGGCCCATCGACGGCAGACAACTGCTGCTGCTCGACGCGCGCCAGCGCCCCACCCCGCCCGGAGCCAAGGGTGAGGTCTACATCCGCAGCCGCTACCTCACGCGCGGCTACTACCGGCGTCCGGAGGAGACGCGGAAGGCCTTCCTGGCCAACCCGCTCACCGGGCGCGAGGACGACCGCGTCTACCGCACCGGCGACTTCGCGCGGCTGAGCCCGGATGGAACGCTGGAGTTCTTCGGACGCGCGGACCATCTGGTGAAGATCCGCGGCAACCGGGTGGAGCTGGGCGAGGTGGAGACGGTGCTCGGGCGCCACGAGTCGGTGGTGGAGTGCGCCGTGGTGGTGCGCCCGGCGGAGAAGACGGAGGAGCCGCGCCTCGTCGCGTACGTGGTGGCCTCGCGGACGCTGCCCTCGTCCGAGCTGCGGGAACACCTCTCCCGGCAGCTGCCCGCCTTCATGGTGCCCTCCTTCTTCGTCTTCCTGGACAAGCTGCCGCGCACGAGCACGAACAAGATCGATCGCCCCGCCCTGCCCGCCCCTCCCCCGCCCCGCCCCGAGCTGGAGGCGGGCTGGGTGGGCCCCTCGGCCGGGCGCGAGCGGACGATCGCGGAGATCTGGCAGCAGGTGCTCGGGCTGGAGAAGGTGGGCGCGCACGACAACTTCTTCGACCTGGGTGGCCACTCACTGCTCCTCGTCCAGGTGCAGAACCGGCTGGAGCAGGCCCTGGGACAGCCGGTGCCGCTCGTCAACCTGCTGCAGTACCCCACGGTGAGCGCGCTGGCCCGTTGGCTCACCCAGGCGCCGCCGCCCCCACCGTCGACGGAGCAGCACCAGACGCAAGCCGAAAACCGCCGCGCCGCCATGCGGAAACTGATGGAGCGGCGCGCACAACCCCCCCGGACGGGCAAGCCCGGGAACGAGAACGATGGACACTAAGAACATCCTCGATGAGCTGACGCGCCGCTTCTCCAGCCAGGGGCTGGAGCGGGTGGAGGAGTGCCTGCGGTACATGAGTGGCGAGAAGACCCCGGTCTATCCCCACCCGCAGCAGGAGCCCACGCGCCTGTACTTCCCCGGGCTGAGCGCCAAGGGGTGGCACGACACCGCGGACTTCCCCTGGGTCGCGGATATCGAGCGCTCGTGGGAGACCGTCCTCGGCGAGCTGAAGGGCCTGCAGGAGACCAAGGCGGGCTTCTTCCCGTACGAGGATCCCTACACCCTGGAGCTCGGCTGGAAGGGCTGGGACACCTATACGCTCTACCGCAAGGGCAAGCGGCACGAGAAGAACGCCGCCCGCTGCCCGCAGACGATCCAGCTGCTGGAGAAGTCCCCGCGCGGCGTGCGCCAGGGCATGTTCACGCGGCTCAACCCCGGCGCGCACCTGACGCCCCACACCGGCGGCGTGAACGTGGTGCTCACCTGCCACCTGGGGCTGATCATCCCCGAGGGCTGCTCCATCCGCGTGGGTGACGAGGTCCGCGGCTGGACGCCAGGCAAGTGCCTCATCTTCGACGACAGCTTCATCCACGAGGTGTGGCACAAGGGCACCGAGGTGCGGACGATCCTCCTGTGGGACATCTGGCACCCGGATCTCACCGAGGTGGAGATCCAGGCGCTCAACTACCTGTTCCCCATCTTCGACAAGGCCCTGCGCGGCGGCGATCGCGCGGCGGCGGGGGCCTAGCACGACGATGAGTGACGCGACCCGTGAGGTGGAGCCGGTCCGCGGCATGCGGATGTTCCTGACGGTGTGGCTCTCGCAGTCCATCTCCGTCTTCGGCAGCCAGCTGACCTTCTTCTCCCTCACGGTGTGGCTGTCAAACAGGCTGTACCCGGCACCCGAGCAGAAGGGGCAGCTGTCGTTCGCGCTCTCGGCGGTGGCGCTCGCCTTCCTGCTGCCCTCCGTCCTGCTGGCCCCCGTGGCCGGCGCCTGGGCGGACCGCCACGACCGCCGCCGGACGTTGCTGGCGGCGGACTTCGCCAGCGCCGTCCTGGGCGTGGCACCGCTGCTCCTGATGCTGACGGGGAAGCTCTCCCTGCCCGCGCTCCTGCTCATCACCGTGCTGCTCGCCACGTTCAGTGCGTTCCACACGGCGGCCTTCGAGTCGTCACAGGCCTCCCTCGTCCCCCCGGAGCAGCTCGGCCGGGCCAACGGGATGATCCAGGCCTCCTACGCCATCTCGAGCGTGCTCGCGCCCTCCGTGGCCGCGTTGCTCATCGCCCTGCCGGTGCACTCGCTGTCCGGTACGGTGGACGGCACGCCGCTGGTCATCGCGCTCGACTGCGTCTCCTTCCTGGTGTCGGCGGTGACGCTGCTCTTCCTGCGCTTCCCCCAGGTCTCCCCGGCGCCCGCCGCCTCCGAGCAGCAGGCCGGTCCGGGCCTCCGGGCGGACATCGTCTCGGGGGCGCGCTTCATCTGGGAGCGCCCCGCCCTGCTCTGGCTGCTGGGGCTCTTCGCCGTCGCCAACGTGGTCATCGGGCCCCTGCAGGTGCTCCAGCCGCTCATCCTCAAGTTCGACCTCGCCGCGGACTGGACCGCCCGGGGCTTCCGCTTCGAGACCGCGCTCGCCCTGCTCCAGACGTGCTTCGGCCTGGGCGCGGTGACTGGTGGCATCACCATCAGCGTGTGGGGAGGGCTCAAGTCCAGGCAGATCTACGGCGTCCTGGTGCCCATGATCCTCAGCGGGGTGACCCTGGTGCTGCTCGGCCTCAACAGGGATCTCTACGTGGCCGCGGGCCTGCTCTTCCTGACGGGGACCGTTCCACCGATGGTGAACGCGGCATCACTCACCTTGTGGCAGCAGCAGACGCCGCTGGAGCTCCAGGGCCGCGTCTTCTCCGTGCGCCGGGTGATCGCCCTGTGCACCGCGCCCGCGGGCACCGTCATCGCCGGGCTGGCCAGCGCGGCGACGGATCCGGGCAAGGTGCTCGCCACGCTCGCCGCCGGGTACCTCGTCTTCTCGGTGGTCCAGCTCTTCAACCCCGCCCTGATCCGTCCCCGGCAGCCGGACGTCGGACAGGCCTGAGCGCGGGGATACGGCTTCAATCCCCCGGGAGAATTCCACTAGGCTGCCGCGCGTGCATACACCTCAGACACAGACACCGCGCGTTTCCATCCTGATGCCGACGTACCGTCAGTCCTCCTTCCTCCGCAGGGCGCTGGAGGGACTGAAGGCGCAGCACCTGAAGGACTGGGAGCTGATCATCATCGATGACGGCTCCGACGATGACACGCGGCAGGTGCTCGCGCCCTACCTCGCCGAGCCGCGGATCCGCTACCACCGCCTGGAGCGCAACCGCGGGTTGGGCAACGCCCTCAACCTGGCGACCGGCATGGCGCGCGGCCAGTACATCGCGTACCTGCCCTCGGACGACGTGTACTACCCCGAGCACCTGGAGCGGCTGGTGGCGCTGCTCGACGCGCGGCCGGACGTCTACCTGGCCTATGGCGGCGTGCGCTGGAGTGCCCGCCCCGAGAGCAGCGATCAGATCGGCCGCGGCATGTACTGGACGCTCGACAAGCAGGAGCCGACGCTCCAGGGCGCGGTGCCGGCGAACGCCGAGGCGGAAGCGCTCAGCCGGGTCCGCGGCAACCCCGAGGACAACAACCTGCTGGCGCTCGTGCAGGTGATGCACCGGCGGACGCTGGAGGCCGAGCATCGCTGGACGCCGCGCGAGGAGCAGGTCTCGGACAGGCTCGAGCCCGACTTCTGGTGGGGGCTGCTGTCGCGCGGCGCCACCTTCGCCTACGCGGGGGCCATCAGCTGCGAGCGGGTGCTGCACACCGAGAACCGGCGCGACCTCATCCTCAACGTCTTCCATGGCGGGCTGTCCCGCTACCGGGAGCACTACGGCATCGCCCAGGGCGAGGCCCTCAACTGGCAGCCCTCCAGGGGCTTCCCCGTGGACGAGCGCGCCACCTACGGGCGCTGGCGCCAGCAGCGCCCGCCGCCGGCGCGCAAGGGGTTGAAGATCCTCCTGGTGGGCGAGCTCGGGTTCAACGCCGAGCGGCTCGTCGCGTTCGAGGAGCAGGGGCACCGGCTGTACGGGATGTGGTCGCGCGCGGAGATCTGGGACACGGCGAGCACCACCGCGTACGGCAACATCGAGAACATCCCGGCCGACTCCCGCTGGCGCGAGCGGGTGCGGGAGATCCAACCGGACATCATCTACGCCCTGCTGAACTGGCAGGCGCTGCCGCTGATCGACACCGTCCTGGACGCCAACCTGGGCATCCCCATGGCCTTCCACTTCAAGGAAGCGCCGTTCTTCTGCTTCCAGCGGGGACTGTGGCCCACGCTGATGCGCGTGCTCGCCCGGAGCGACGGGCAGATCCTCATCAACGAGGAGTCCTTGGAGTGGTACCAGTACGCCACCGACGGGATGCTGAAGCCGGAGAACGTGCTGTTCCTGGACGGAGACCTGGTCAAGCGGGAGTGGATGACGGAGGAGTGGTCCCCGAAGCTGTCCGAGAAGGATGGGCAGTTGCACACCGTGTGCACGGGCCGCCCCCTGGGGTTGGATCCGCGGGAGAGCCCCCAGGCCGCCGAGTTCGTCATGTCCGTCCTCCAGGCGGGCATCCACGTGCACCTGTACGGAGGGGCCCTCTTCCAGAACGCCCCCCCGGAGATGCTCGCGCAGCTCAAGGCGAGCGGGCTCGTCCACCTGCACCCGCCCGTCGGCGTGGCGGACTGGGTGCGCGTGCTCTCCCAGTACGACGCCGCCTGGTGCCACATCTTCACCAGCCGCAACGGGGGAGATCTCCGCCGCGCGGATTGGATCGACTTCAACCTGCCGGCGCGCCTGGGGACGTATGCGTCCGCGGGCCTGCCGTGGATCCTCCGGGACAACAGCCACTCGCGGGTGGCGCTCGACACGCTGGCCCGGCGGCTCGACGTGGGCATCTTCGCCAACAACGGCCAGGAGCTGGCCCAGCAGCTGCGCGATCGGGCCCGGCTCCAGCAGCTCACCCGGAACATGCGCCAGGCCCGGAGCGCCTTCTGCTTCGATGACCAGCTGCCCCGGCTGATGGAGTTCTTCCAGCGCCTCATCGAGCGCCGCCGGAGCCGCTGAGTCCCGCGCCCTCAGCTCTTCGTCAGGAAGATGCCGGAGTTCGCCCGGTTCGGATCCGGGTAGGTGACCTCCGGCCTTCCAAGTGTGAGCCGGTCCACCAGCTCCACGCCCTGCATGAAGCAGTGGTCCTGGTTGCCGGCCTCGTACTTCCAGCCACCGAAGCGGCCGCGTGAGAACACGCGCTTCTCCTCCAACGCGGGATGGATCTGGGCGAGGAGCTCGTCGCGGCCGACGAAGGGCGTGGGGTACCCGTGGTCCAGGCGCGTGTGCCAGAAGCTGACCACCTCCGCGTCGGGAGGGATGAGGGCGTCCTGGCGCATGGCCTTCAGCGTCCAGCCCTTCAGGTCGGAGGTGGACAGCGGCCGGGTCGGGGACTCGCAGACCTCGGCCATGAGGGACCAGTAGCCCCCACCCTCGGGCACGTGGTTCGGCGAGTAGTTCGAGAACACCGTCACCCGGTAGTAGGGGCTGTGCTCCTCGGGGAAGTACATCCAGCACTTCTTGGAGAGGCTCTCCGGCATGCCGTGTCGCAGCCCCACCCCGAGCACGTGCACGGAGCTGTAGCGCATCTGGCCGCCGGCCCGCCGGACCTCGGGCGGGAGCGGGTCGCAGATGCGCGAGAGGACGTCGATGGGCAGGGTGGAGATGAGCGTGTCGTAGGAAAAGCGCCTGCCGTCCTCGAGGACGACCACCCGCGCGTCGAGCTCGACTCGCACCACGTTGCACCCGAAGGACAGGCGGCTGGGGTCGAGCAGCCCGGCCACCCCCTCCCAGATGCCCCCCGTGCCTCCGTGCAGGGGGAAGCGGAAGCGGTTGTTGGGTCCCCAGGAAACGTCGTCCCGGTTCTCCTGGATGTTGCGTTCGATCCGCGCCACGTCGGGGACGGCCACCCGCTCGCCCATCCAGCTCACGCCCATGTGCGAGGGCGGGCATCCCCAGACCTTGGCGTTGTACGGCTCCATGAAGAGCTCACAGAGCGCCTGGCCGAAGTTCCACCGGAGCCACTCCCCGAAGTTGGCGGGGCGCCCGGCTCCCGTCCGGGCCGAGGCGGCGGCGCGCAGGTCCGCGAGCACGCGCTCCCGGTCCCGCGCGTCCAGCCGGTGGATGTTGTTCTGGAACGGATAGGGAACGAACCGCTCCTTGAGCCACACCCACGACTCGCGCTCGTGCCAGAGCCACGCGTCCTTCAGCGCGAGATCCAGGACCGCGTCGTAATAGGAGTAGTGGCTGAACTGGACGTGACCGCCCAGGTCCCACGTGAAGCCCTGGGGATCGACGTGGCTCGCCGCCAGTCCTCCGGGCCCCGCCCCCAGCTCGAGCAGCTGGAAGTCCTTCACGCCCAGCTCCTGGAGCCGGTAGGCCGCACCGAGCCCCGTGGGGCCGCTGCCAAGGATGAGCACTCTTCCGGGATCGTTCATGTTCACGAGCCCTGGGCCTTGCCACCCGAGCGGGCGAGCAGCGCCTCGGCCTCGGCGTCCGACATCTGCTCCAGCTTCTGGAGCAGCAGCGCGTCCACCGCCCGGGCGAGCCCGCGGACGGTGAAGTCCGCCGTCGCGTCCTCCAGGCGCACCTGCACCTGGAACTGCTCGCCAATGCGGTTGACGACCTGCGCGGCGAGCACGGAATCACCGCCCAGGGAGAAGAAGTCGGTGTCGCTGCCCACCTGCTCCCCGCGCAGCCCGAGCAGCTCCGCCCAGATTCCGGCGATGGCCTGCTCCGTCTCTGTGCCGGGGGCCTCGCTGGCGGGGGCGGCCTCGTGCGCGTCGAAGCGGAGCTCGCCCAGCACCTTCAACGTGCCGGCCAGGAAGGCCTTCTTGCAGTCCTGCCGGCGGATCTTCCCGCTGGAGGTCTTGAAGATGCTCTTGGGCTCGATCAGCACGACGGCCGCGACCGGGATGCCATGGGTGGTGGTGATGGCCTGGCGGATCGCCTCGG
Organism: Archangium violaceum; assembly: GCF_016887565.1. NCBI lineage: Bacteria > Pseudomonadati > Myxococcota > Myxococcia > Myxococcales > Archangiaceae > Archangium > Archangium violaceum. The sequence goes on along the minus strand of NZ_CP069396.1, from coordinate 4,652,565 downwards.
CCGCCTCGGCGCAGCGCTCGGTGGAGGACTCGGCCATCTCCTGGACGATCACCACCTGCTCCTCGCCGTCCTTCTCCAGCGCGAACGCGGCCCCGCATCCCGAACGCAGCCCCGGGAAGCTCGCTTCGGCCGTCGCCTCGAGGTCGTTCGCGTAGTAGTTGCGCCCGTGGACGATGAGCATGTCCTTGAGCCGGCCCACGACGAAGAGCTCGCCGTCGCGCAGGAAGCCGAGGTCTCCGGTGCGCAGGAAGGGGCCCTCGCCGCTCGTGAGCCGCGCGTCGAAGGTGGCCGCGCTCTCGGAGGACTGCCAGTAGCCGTCGGCCACGCACGCGTTGGAGATCCAGATCTCCCCGATGCCGCCCGGGGCGCACTGCACCCGCGTCTCTGGATCCACCACCCGCACGTCTCCGAGCATCAAGCTGCCGGAGCCCACCAGGGTGACGGACTCCTCGGCACCGGACGGGGCGGCCAGGGCCTCGCGCCGCTCGAGCGCCCGCCGATCGAAGCTGGCGAACACCGGGCGTCCGGCGGACACCGCGAGCGTCGCCTCGGCGAGCCCGTAGCACGGCAGGAAGGCACCCTCACGGAAGCCGTGGGGCGCGTAGGTCCGGGCGAAGCGCTCCAGGGTGGCGGCGCGCAGGGGCTCCGCGCCGTTGTAGGCCACCTTCCAGCTGCTCAGGTCGAGCGCGGCCGCGCGCTCGGGCTGGTACCTGCGCACGCACAGCTCGTAGGCGAAGTTGGGGCCGCCGCTCGTGGTGGCGCGGTAGCGGGAGATGGCCTCCAGCCAGCGCAGCGGCGAGCCGAGGAAGTCGAACGGCGACATGAGGACGCAGTGGCCGCCCAGGTACATGGGCTGGAGCACGTTACCGATGAGCCCCATGTCGTGGTACAGCGGCAGCCACCCGACGACGACCGTCTTCTCGTCGTGCTCGAAGGCCTTCTGGATGAAGTCCTCCTGCACCATGAGGTTCTCGTGCGTCACGCGCACGCCCTTGGGGGCGCGGGTGGAGCCGGAGGTGTACTGGAGGAAGGCCACCGAGCGGCGCTCCAGCTCGGGCCGCTGCCAGCTGGCGCTGCTGTCCGGAAGATCATCCGTGCTGAGCCACTCGAGCTTCTTCAGGACCTCCGAGGAGTCCAGGAGGGGCTCGGCGAAGTCGCGGATGAGGGTGGTGGTGAGGGCCACGGCCGAGCCGGAGTCGGCGGCCACGCGCTCGAGGGCCTCGGGAGACTTGCCCGGCATGGGCGGGAAGACGGGCACCGCCACCACACCGGCGTAGAGGCAGCCGTAGAAGGCCGCGATGAACTCGAGGCCCGGCGGGTAGACCAGCAGGGCCCGTCCGCCGACGGGGAGGCGCGCCCGGAGCGCGTTGGCGATGGTGCGGGCATTGCGATCGAGCTGCCCGTAGGAGAGGTGGACTTCCTCGCCCTCCCCATCCAACAGGAAGGTGTAGGCCCGGGCGTCTGGTTGCGCATCGCTCCACGTGCGAAGGACATCGACCAATGCCTCGCGCTGGGCGGACAGCGGACGGCTGCTGATTGAGCTCATGTGTTGTGAAGCCTCGTCAGGAAATGTTTGGAGCCACGAAGCGGCTTACAGGGCGCGCGAGGGTACTGGCCCACTCCCGGGGGAATCAACGATGGATTCCGGTTGGAAGATGCCCGGGGAGTGGCCCTCCCGGCGAGCGGCGGCGTGCCTTGACATGGATGGACCTGGAATGGAGAGTCGCGCCCCCATGGATCGACGAGGCGTTCGTCTCCACTCCCTTGCCCTGCTCTCGCTGTTGGCACTCCTCCTCGCGGTGACGGCCCTGCGCTACCGGGGCCCGGCCCCCAGGGACGCCAGCGCCCCCGCGGACGCGTTCTCCTCGGAGCGGGCGCTCTCGGTGCTCCGGCGGATTCTCGAAGGGGGAGAACCGCATCCGGTGGGCTCGGAGGCCCACGCGCGCGTGCGCGAGCGGATCCTCGGCGAGCTCACGCGGATGGGTTACGCCCCCACCGTTCAGGAGACCTTCGTCTGCGGCGGCTGCGGCAACTGCGCGACGGTGCGCAACATCGTGGCCCGGCTCGAGGGGACGGAGCCGGGTGGCGCCATCCTCCTGGCCTCGCACTACGACACGGCGCCCACGTCGCCCGGCGCCTCGGACGATGGAGCGGGCGTGGCCACCATGCTCGAGGTGGCCCGGATGTTGAAGGGCGGGCCCGCGCCGCGCCACCCAGTGGTCATCCTCTTCTCGGACGGTGAGGAAATCGGACTGCTGGGAGCGCGCGCCTTCGCGGCCTCCCACCCCTACGCCCGGGAGATCCGTGTCGCCCTCAACGTCGAGGCCCGCGGCTCCAGCGGTCCGAGCATGATGTTCGAGACGAGCGCCGGAAACGAGAACCTCGTCCGGCTCTTCACGCGGCGCACGGCCTTCCCCATCGCCAACTCCACCTTCACGTCCATCTATCAGCAGATGGGAAACTCGACGGATCTCACGCCCTTCGTGCGCGCCGGCATGCAGGGCTTCAACCTGGGTTTCATCGGGGACGCCGAGCACTACCACACGCCGCTCGACCGGGTGGAGCAGCTCGACCCCCGCAGCATCCAGCACCATGGTGACAATGTGGTGGCGCTGCTGCGCGGGCTCCAGGAGGAGGCACTCCCCGTCCCGGCCGCGAGCGATGCCGTCTTCTTCGATGTGCTCGGCCTGACCGTCTTCTGGTGGCCGGGGTGGCTCACCCTGCCCCTGAGCCTCGTCACGGCCGTGCTGTTCGGGCTGGGAGCCTTCCGGCTGCGCCGAGCCGGGGTGCTGGGAATGAAGGGGTTCGCCTGGGGGCTGCTCGCCCGCCTCGTCTCCCTCCCGCTGGCGGTGCTGCTCGCGGTGGTGGTGGCGTTGCCGCTGCGGGCCATGGGCGTGACGGACCGGCCCTGGCTGCCTGCTCCGCAAGCCGATGCGCTGGTCTTCTACGTGCTCGGCCTGTTCGCGGCCGGCCTCGCCGCCTCCTGGCTGGAGCGCCGTGCCGGGAGCTGGGGGTTGTGGCTGGGAGCGTGGAGTCTCATGGTGCTGCTGGCGCTCGCGTGTGCGCTCGCCCTGCCCGGCGCCAGCTTCCTCTTCGTGCTCCCCGCGCTCGCCGCGGCACTCGCGATGCTCCTGCCCGGTGCTCCAGGCCAGGGTCCGCGTGGTCTCGTCCTGCTCGCGCCGCTCGCGGTCGCGCTCCTGCTCTGGGTGCCAATGGCCTGGTGCCTCTTCCTGGCGGTCGGGCTGGGCCCGCCCGCGCTGTGGTCGTTCATCGGCGCGCTCGTGCTGGGTCTGGCCGCCCCGTTGCTCGCCCCCTTGCTCCAGCAACGCCCGGCCAGGCTGGCCATGGCCGGAGCCGTGGCGCTCGCCTGCGTGGCCGCGGCGCTCTCTCCGCCCCACTCCCAGGAGACGCCGAACCGGCTCGTCCTCGAGCTGCACCAGGACGCGGACGCGCACAAGTCCCACTGGGCCGCCTTCAACGAGGGCGTGCCGCTGCCGCCCTCGCTCGAAGCGGAGAAGCTCTTCGGCGGCACCCTTGACCGTCTCTACCCCTGGGAGCCGGAGGGATTCCTGTACCTGGCGGAAGGACCCGGGGTCTCGCTCCCGGCCCCCGAGCTCGTGGTGAACGAGGACATGTCCACCAACGGGTCGCGCCGCATGCGCGTCACCGCCACGTCCTCGCGCCGCGCCGGACGGCTGCAACTCGCCCTGCCGCCGGAGAGCGAGCTGAAGGCCGTTACCGTGCAGGGCCTGGAGCTCCCCAAGGGCCGGGGGGGGTTCGACGCCTGCCTCTGGGGTTGGAACCTGATCCAGATCCACGAGCCGCCGCCCGAGGGCGTGGCCATCACCCTGGAGCTGGGCGCCACCCAGCCCCTGAAGCTGTTCCTCCGGGACGTGTCTCCGGGCCTGCCCGCCGAGGGCCAGCGCCTCGGACAGGCGCGCGACCGTGAAGCCATCTCCTTCGAGGACGGCGACGTCACCGTCGTCACCCGCCAGCTGAAGCTGTGAGCCACCCCTACACCCGAGATCCCATGCTGCGCCTCAACGCCCGCGCGCTCCTGCTCGCCCTGACACTCGCCCTTCCCGCGAGCGCCGAACCTCCACCGCTCATTCCCCGGGAGATCCTCTTCGGCAATCCCAAGGACTCCCCGCCGATCGCCGATCCCACCTCGTACGCCATCCCCCAGCTGTCGCCCGATGGGAAGTCGGTGGCCTACCTGCTACCGGACGAGCACAACCACGTGCAGGTCTGGGTGCGCTCGCTGGAGGGGAACGACAAGGGCAAGCCGGTGACGTCGGACCCGCGGGGCATCCATGCGTTCCGCTGGGCGGAGGACGGCCGCACGCTGCTGTTCTTCAAGGACAAGGACGGGGACGAGAACTGGCACATCCTCGGGGTGGACCTTCCCACGGGCAACGTGCGCGACTACACCCCCGTCGAGGGCGTGCGCGCCGATCTGGTGGCCTCCTCCCCCGCGTTCCCGGACACGCTGCTGGTGTCCATCAACCTGGAGGACCGGACCCTCACGGACATCTATCGCCTCACCCTCTCCACGGGCGCGCTGGAGCGGGTGGCGAGGGATCCGGGCGGAGTCAGCCGCTGGGTCGTCGATTCGCGGCTGCGCGTCCGGGCGCTGGTGACCACCTCCCGCGACGGCGGGACGGAGATCCGCGTCCGGGACGACGAGAAGGCACCCTGGCGCTCCTTCCTCACGGTGGGGCCGGAGGAGCTGCTCGACGTGATGGGCTTCGCCGATGAGGGCCGCGCCCTGCTGCTGCTCAGCTCGATCGGTGGCGACAAGGCGCGCCTGGTCGAGATGGGGATCAAGACCCGCAAGCAGCGGGTGCTCGCGGCCTCCGAGGAGGCGGATGCGATCGAGCCGCTGCTCCATCCGCGCACCCAGAAGGCCCAGGCGGTGGCCTTCAATCCCGCGCGCAAGCGCTGGACGGTGGTGGACCCGGCGGTGAAGGCCGACTTCGAGGGGCTGGAGAAGCTCTTCGATGGAGACTTCAACGTCATCAGCAGGGATCACTCGGACCGCTTCTGGCTGGTGCAGTACACCACCGACAAGGGCGCGCCCCGCATCTACGCCTGGGACCGCCAGGCCCGGAGCGGTCGGTTCCTGTTCCACCAGCAGGCGGAGCTGGAGAAGCAGCCGCTGGCGCCCATGCGGTCGGTCTCCTTCGAGGCCCGCGATGGGCTGAAGCTCCAGGCGTACCTGACGCTTCCGCTCGGCGTGCCAGCGCGCAAGCTACCCATGGTGGTGTACGTGCACGGTGGCCCCTGGCTGCGCGACTGGTGGGGCTTCAGCCCGTATACCCAGTGGTTCGCCAACCGCGGCTACGCCGTGCTGCAGGTGAACTTCCGTGGCTCCTCGGGCTTCGGGAAGAAGTTCATGGCCGCCAGCTACCGCCAGTGGGGGCTGGCCATGCAGGACGATCTCGTCGACGCGGTCGACTGGGCCGTGCGCGAGGGCTACGCGGATCCGGAGCGGGTGGCCATCTACGGCTTCTCGTATGGCGGGTACGCGGCACTGGCCGGTGCGGCCTTCACGCCGAAGAAGTTCGCCTGCGCGGTGGACCACTCGGGGCCGGCCAACCTCATCTCGTGGCTGCGCAACATCCCGCCGTATTGGGAAGGGGCGCGGGCCTTCTTCGATGCACGCCTCGGCAAGCTGGGGAACCCCCAGGACGAGAAGCTCCTCGAGACCGGCTCGCCGCTGTTCCGCGTGGATCGGATCGAACGGCCGCTGCTGGTGGGCGCGGGCGCCAACGACGTCCGCGCGCCCGTCAGCGAGGCCGAGCAGATCGTCGCGGCGATCAAGAAGCGCGGCGGCCGGGTCACCTACGTCCTCTATCCGGACGAGGGGCACGGCCTCACGCGCGCCGAGAACAACATGGACTTCAACGCCCGCGTCGAGGCCTTCCTGGCCCGGTGCCTGGGCGGACGCGCGGAGCCCCTGGGCGGAGAGCGCGTGCCGGGCTCGACCGCGGTGGTGACGACCCTCGGCGAGTAGGCCGAGGGTCGTCCCCGGGGGCGCCTAGGGCTTCACGCCGTCCAGCCGGCGCAGGCAGCCCCCCAGCGCGTTGGCGAGCACCTCGACGTGCGGCTCGTCGTCGATCGTCTCGTGCTCGCCCGCCACCACGTGCACCTCCCACGAGCGGCACAACCCGCTCCAGTCCATGACGGGCTTGCCCTCGTCGCACGCGGGGACGAAGTGGGTGATGTGGCCGTCGTAGTACTGCGCGCGGTAGATGTCGAACGCCTCCGCCTCGGCGTGCCAGGCCCAGAAGAGGTGATCCAGCTGGGACTCGCCGAAGTCGGCCGGCAACGCGCCGTGCTCCTTGGCGAAGCGCAGGCCCTTGCTCAGCTTCTCCTCCTTGCTCATCCTGGCCAGTTCCTGCAGCTCGGGGAACTCCTGGCCGAACTGCAGGAGGATCTTGGCGACGAGCGCGTCCTCCTTGGAGAGATGCGCCATGGCCTGGATGGACTCCGCGTTGGGGCCCGGTCGATCATCCATCGGCACGGCGGTGCCCAACAGGGCCAGCAGCTCCACCTCCTGACCCTCGGCCTGGAGCATGCGCGCCATCTCGACGGCCACCAGGCCTCCCACGGACTTGCCGGCCAGGCGGTACGACCCCTGGGGCTGGTGCTTGCGGATGGCGGCCAGGTACTCGGCGGCCATGGCCTCCACCCGGTTCGGCGGCTTGCCCGGCCGAACGTGCTCCAGGCCGAAGAAGGGCTGATCCGGTCCCAGCCTTCGCGCGAGCGGGCCGAAGCCGAGCACCGTCCCGCCCAGCGGGTGGACACAGTAGAGCGGGCGCCGCTTGCCGCCGGGCTGTATGGGCACCAGCGGCGTCCAGGCCACCGGGTCCTGCTTCTCGCGCAGCAGGAGCGCCAGCTCCTCCACGCTCTTCGCGCTGAAGAGCGCGGAGATGGGCAGTGTGCGCCCGAAGGTCTCGCGGATGCGGTGCATCAGCCGCACCGCCACCAGCGAGGTGCCTCCCAGCGCGAAGAAGTCGTCCCGGATGCCGATGGGGTGGACGTTGAGCAGCTCCTCCCAGATGCCGCACAGCAGCATCTCGGTACGATCCCGGTGCGGGATGTGGATCCGCGAGGCGCCCGCCGAGGGAACGGGGGCCGGCAGGGCCTGGCGATCCACCTTGCCGTTGGCCGTCAGGGGCAGCGCCTCGAGCACCACGAAGGCGGAGGGCACCATGTAGTCCGGCAGACGCTCGCGGAGGAAGGAGCGCAGCGCCGAGGCGCCGAGCTGGTCCGCCGGGCCCGTGACGTAGGCCACGAGCTGCTTGCCGTCCGGTCCACCGTCGCGCGCCAGGGCCACCGCCTCGCGCACGGCCGGGTGTTGCAGGAGCGCCTGCTCCACCTCACCCAGCTCGATGCGGAAGCCGCGTACCTTCACCTGGAAGTCGATGCGCTCCAGGTACTCGAGCTGCCCATCGGCGCGCCAGCGCACCCGGTCGCCGGTGCGGTACATGCGCGCACCCGGCGTGGAGGAGAAGGGATTGGGGACGAAGCGCTCGGCGGAGAGGTCGGGGCGGCCGAGGTAGCCGCGGGCCAGGCCCTTGCCGCCGAGGTACAGCTCGCCGGGGATGCCCTGGGGAACGGGCCGCAGCCGCGCATCCAGGACATAGGCCTGGGTGCCGGGCAGGGGCCGGCCGATGGGAGGCGGCGCGGAGGACTCACGCGGGGCCAGGGCCCAGGTGGAGTAGGTGGTGTCCTCGGTGGGGCCGTAGAGGTTGTAGACGGACTGGACGGTGCCCAGGCCATAGAGGGACTGCACCAGGGAGGCCGGAAGCGGCTCGCCCGCGAGGTTGACGGTGCGCACCGAGGCGGGCAGTGCGCCCTGGCGCACCAGCTCGGTCACGGCCGAGGGCACGGTGTTGATGAGGGTGACCTCGGAAGCGGCGGGCAGCGAAGGCAGGGCCAGGGCGTTGTCGGCGAGGTAGACGCGGCCGCCGCACGACAGCGGAGCGAAGAGCTCGAAGATGGAGAGGTCGAAGCAGACGGAGGTGGCGGCCAGCGTCGCGGAGAGCTGTTCCGTTGAGAAGGCGTTCAGGGCCCACTGCACGAGGGCGGCGGCGCTGGCGTGCTGGACGGCGACGCCCTTGGGCCTGCCGGTGGAGCCGGAGGTGTAGAGGACGTAGGCCAGGTGCTGGGACTCCGCGGGGCAGGCGGGCCGGTGCGTGGGGTGGTGGGAGAAGGCCTCGGGCTCATCCAGCGTCAGGAGGGCTGGGGCGCCCAGGCCGCGCATGCTCTCGGCCAGCGAGTGCTGGGTGAGGAGCAGCGGGCTCCTGGCGTCGGCGAGGCTGAAGGCCAGGCGCTGCGAGGGGTAGGCCGGGTCGAGCGGCACGTAGGCCCCTCCGGCCTTGAGGACGGCCAGGATGGCGACGAGCAGGGTCTCGGTGCGCTCCAGGCACACGGCGACGGGGACCTCGGGGCCCACGCCCAGGGAGCGCAGGTGCCAGGCGAGCTGGTTGGCGCGCTCGTCCAGCTGCCGGTAGGTGAAGCGGCGGGTGCCGACGACGAGGGCGAGCGCCTCGGGCGTGGCCTCCACCTGGCGCTCGAAGAGGTGGTGGAGGGTGGAGTCGGCGCGAGGCTCGAAGGCGGTGCGGTTCCAGTCCACCAGCAGCCGGTGCTCCTCGTCCGCCTCCAGGAGCGGCAGGTCTCCCACGGGCCGCTCCGGCTGGGCCAGGGCCGCGCCCAGCAGCCGGGCGTAGTGCCGCTCCAGCCGGGCGATGGTGGTGCTCTCGAAGAGGTCCGCGTTGTAGGTGAAGTACCCGCCGTAGGAGTCGCCGCTCTTCTCCAGCGAGACGCTCACGTCGAAGGGGGTGGAGCCCTCATCGAGCCGGACGTGGGAGGCCTCGAGCCCCGGGAGCCGCAGGGAGAGGTCCGCGGTGGCGAAGTCGAACAGCACCTGGAAGATGGGCGAGTGACTCTGGTTGCGCTCGGGGCTGAGCTCCTCCACCAGCTTCTCGAAGGGCAGATCCTGGTGGTCATACGCCCCGAGCGTCACCTGACGGACGCGCTGGAGCAGCTCGCGGAAGCTGGGGTTGCCGTCCAGGCGGACGCGCAGCACCAGGGTGTTGACGAAGAAGCCCACCAGCCGCTCGATCTCCGCCCGGTTCCGGTTGGCGATGGGCGTGCCCACGATGATGTCGTCCCGGCGCGTGTAGCGCCCGAGCAGCGCCGAGAAGGTGGACAGGAGGATCATGAAGGGGGTGGATCCCTCCTTCGCGCTCAGCGCCTCGAGCGGCTTCGTCAGGGACGCGGGCAGCACGAAGGCATGACGGGCGGCCCGGTAGGTGTTCTTCGCGGGGCGAGGGCGATCCGTCGGGAGCTCCATCACCGGAGGGGCGCCGGCCAGGCTCTCCTTCCAATACTTCAGCTGCGCCGCGAGGGTGTCGCCGGAGAGCCACTCGCGCTGCCATGCCGCGAAGTCGGCGTACTGGAGCGGCAGCTCGGGGAGCACCGGCTCCGTCCCCTTCCAGAGCGCCTCGTAGGTCCGGGACAGCTCCTCACACAGGAGGCCCATGGACCAGCCGTCCGTGATGATGTGGTGCATCGTCAGGACGAACAGATGCTCCTCCGGGGTGAGCCGGAGCAGCAGCGCGCGCCAGAGCGGACCCTGGCCCATGTCGAACACGCGCCGGGCCTCGGTGGTGGCGCGCTCGAGGGCGGCCTCTTCGCGGGCGGCGGGAGGCAGGTGCTGCAGGTCCTCCACCGGAAGGTGGAAGGAGACCTCGTCGGAGATCGCCACCTGCGGCATGCCGTCCACCGTGGGGAACGTGGTCCGCATGCCCTCGTGGCGCTCGGCGAGCAGGCGCAGGCCGCGCTCGAGCACGGGGGCCGACAGGGAACCGCGGATCCGGAACGCGATGGGCGAGTTGTAGAGCGGAACGTCGGGCGCGTAGTGGTGGAGGAGCCACATGCGCTGCTGCGCGAACGAAAGCGGGAGACGCTCGCCGTCGGCGGCATCGGAACCAGGAGGAGTGTCGAGTGCGGTTTCAGTGCGTCGCATGGTTCTGGGAGGGTAAAGGGTTCAGGAGTCCTGGCGGGAGGGAGGACGGCGACCGGGACGGGCGCGCGCCACGAGTGGAGGGGCCTGCACGGCGGCCTTGCCGGCGCGGCCCTCCACCTGGCGGGCCAGCTCGGCGATCGTCGGTGCTTCGAACAGACTGCTCAACGGAAGATCCACGCCCAACTGCTGGCGAATCCGGGAGATGACCTGGGTTGCCAGGAGCGAGTGTCCACCCAGCTCGAAGAAGTTGGCGTGGATGCCGAGCCGCGGAACGCCGAGCAGCTCGCACCAGATGCCGACCAGCAGGGCCTCGTTCGGAGTGCGCGGAGCGGACTCGTCCTGCCCGGCCAGGGCGCTGACGTCCGGTGCGGGCAAGGCCCGGCGATCCACCTTGCCGTTGGGCGTGAGCGGCAGCGCGTCGAGGAGGACGAAGGCCGAGGGCACCATGTGCTCCGGCAACCGCTCCCGGAGGAAGCCGCGGAGCTGGAGGCTGTCCACGGGCTCACGAGGCACCACGTAGGCCACCAGACGCTTGTCCTGGGCGGAGTCTCCCCGGGCGAGCACGGTCACCTCGCGCAGGGCCGGGTGGCCCGCCAGCGCGGCCTCCACCTCGCCCAGCTCGATGCGGAAGCCGCGGATCTTCACCTGTCCATCCAGGCGCCCGAGGAACTCGATGAGGCCGTCGGGCCTCCAGCGCGCCAGATCTCCGGTGCGGTACAACCGCGCGCCCGACCTTCCGCTGAAGGGATCCGGGATGAACCGCTCCGCCGTCAGCTCCGGCCGCCCCACGTAGCCGCGCGCCAGACCCTCGCCGCCGGTCAGCAGCTCGCCCGGCACTCCCACGGGAACGGGCTGGAGGTTGCCGTCCACGATGTACACGGTCGTGTTCTGCAGGGGCACGCCGATGGGCACGGATGCGCCGATGTCCCCGGCGCGCACGACGGTGGCGGTGGTGATGACCGAGTTCTCGGTGGGACCATACGCGTTGACGAGCCGGCAATCCGGGAGCGCCTCCAGCACCCGCCGCGCGTGCGGGACGGAGACCACGTCACCGCCGACCAGGAGGTGCCTCAACCCCGCGAGTCGTCCCAGCTCGGCATCCACGAGCTGGTTGAAGAGGCCGCTGGTGAACAGCGCGGCGGTCACCTTGCGCTGCTCGATGAATGCCCCCAGCTCTCCCAAGGAGGGGGCATGCGGTGGAAAGAGCGCCAGCGCCGCCCCGTTGAGCAGCGCCGACCAGATCTCCCAGGCGGAGGCATCGAACTGCACCGTGGCGATCTGCAGCACCACGTCTCCGGGAGCCAGCGAGGCGTACGGAGCGCCCATCACCAGGCGAACGACGCCACGGTGCGGGACGGCCACGCCCTTGGGAGTGCCGGTGGAGCCCGAGGTATAGAGGACATAGGCGGGGCTGTCGGGATGGACCGGCCCGCCGGGAGCCTCCTCCGGCAACGGCCCACCCTCCTCGTCGACGTCGAGCACGCGCCCGGCGAAGGCGGGCAACCGCTCCACCAGCGCGCGCCGGGTGACGAGCACGGCGGCCCGGCTGTCCTCCATCATGAACGCCAGCCGCTGCGCCGGGTAGGCGAGATCCAGCGGCACGTAGCAACCACCGGCCTTGAGGATCGCCAGCAGCCCCACCACCAGCTCCGGCGAGCGCTCCAGACAGAGCGCTACCCGCGTTTCGGGACCCACCCCACTCGCCCGCAGCCGCGAGGCGAGCTGGTTGGCCCGCCGGTTCAGCTCGCCATAGCTGAGCGATTGGCCCTCGGCCAGGACGGCCACCCGCTCCGGCTCCCGCGTGGCGCGCTCCTCGAAGAGCGCGTGGAGGGTGCGGTCCCGGGGGTACTCGATGGCGGTGGCGTTCCACTCCACCAGCACGCGCCGCCGCTCTTCCTCGTCCAACAGCGGAACCTGGGAGATCCGCTGCTCCGGGTCTGCCGCCAGGCGCGCCGCCAGCGTGCGGAAGTGCTCCGCCATCCGCTGAGCGGTCGAGGCCTCGAAGAGGTCCGAGTTGAAGTTCAACGTGCCGTGCAGACCCCCCTCCGGAGCCGCCGCGAGCGTCAACGTGAGATCGAACTGGGCCGTACCGACCTCCAGCTCCCTCGGCTCGACGGAGAGGCCGGACAGGCTCCAGCGGGGCTGCTCCATCTCCAGGGCGAAGACGGCCTGGATGAGGGGCGTGCGGCTGGGATCGCGCCGCGGCTGGAGGACCTCCACCAGCTTCTCGAAGGGGAGATCCTGGTGGCTGTAGGCGCTCAGGGTGGTCTCCCGGGCGCGAGCGAGGACCTCCCGGAAGGTGGGGGCATCCCCGAAGCGCGCGCGCATCACCAGGGTGTTGACGAAGAAGCCGACGAGCCCTTCCAGCTCCACGCGGCCGCGATTGGCCGCGGGGGTGCCCACGAGGATGTCCTCCTGGCCGCCGTAGCGATGGAGGAGGATCTGGAAGACGGAGAGGAGCGTGGCGAAGAGGGTGACGCCCTCGCGCGCGCTGAGGGCCTGCAACCGGGCGGTGAGCGCCGGCTCGAGGCCGAAGCGGTGGCTGGCGCCGCGGGAGGTCTGCACGGCCGGTCGCGGCCGATCCGTGGGAATCTCCAGGGCCGAGGGCGCACCCGCGAGCTGCGAGCGCCAGTACGAGAGCTGCGTGTCGAGCACCGCGCCGCTCAGCCACTCCCGCTGCCACTCGGAGAAGTCGGCGTATTGGAGGGGCAGCTCGGGGAGCGCCGCTTTCGTGCCATCCTGGCGAGCCTGGTACGACGCGGCCAGCTCGCGAGCCATCACCTCGAGCGACCAGCCATCCGTGACGATGTGGTGCATCACGAGCAGGAGCGCGTGCCGTCCGTCACCCGTCCGGAACAAGGTGGCGCGAAGGAGAGGCCCCTGCTCGAGACGGAACGGAAGCGCGGCCTCCACGCGCGCGGCCTCCTCCAGGTGTGCTTCCGCCAGCTCCACCCGCCGCAGCGGGCAGGGTGCCGCATCGAGGATGAGCTGGTGGGGCTTGCCATTCTCGACCGGGAAGACGGTCCGCAGCGCCTCGTGGCGGGCGACGAGCTCCCCGAGGCTCCACTCCAGGGCCTCGGCATCCAGTGGCCCCTCGATGCGCAGGAGCACGGCGACGTTGTAGTCGGCGCGCTCCGGGGACAGCTGGGACAGGAGCCAGAGCCGCTGCTGGGAGAAGGAGAGCGGGAGGGACTGCCCCGAGGAGGCACGGCGCCGCAACTCCGGCCCGTGGTCCACGCGCTCCGAGCGCCGGAGGCCCACCGCGGTGCCGAGCGCCGCGGCGGTGGGGTTCTCGAAGACGGAGCGGACCGGCAGCTCGACCTGGAACGCGCGGCGGAGCCGGGCCACCAGCCCGGTGGCATGCAGGGAGCTGCCGCCGAGCTCGAAGAAGTCATCGTGGATGCCCACGTGTTCGAGTCCCAGCACTTCTCCGAAGAGCCCCACCAGCGCCGCCTCGTCGGGCGTACGCGGCGCGACATAGGCCTCGAGCAGCTCGCGCCGGCCCCGCTCCGGAGCGGGGAGCGCGAGACGATCCACCTTGCCCGTCGCGGTGAGCGGGAGGGCGTCGAGCAGCACGAAGGCCGCGGGCACCAGGTGGTCCGGCAACTGCTTCCGGGCGAAGGCGCGCAGCATGGCGGCGGTGGGAGGTGGAGAGCGGGGGACCACGTAGGCGGTGAGGAACTTCTGCCCGCGCTCGTCCTCCCGAGCCACCACCACCACCTCGCGCACGCCCGGATGAGAGGCCAGCGCGCCCTCCACCTCGCCCGGCTCCACGCGGATGCCACGGATCTTCACCTGATGATCCGCGCGGCCGAGGAACTCGATGTCACCCTCTGGCAGCCAGCGCGCCAGATCTCCGGTGCGGTAGAGGCGCCCACCGGGTCCAGGACCGAAGGGATCCGGGATGAAGCGCTCGGCGGTGAGGCCGGGCCGCGCCAGGTAGCCGCGAGCCAGGGCCACTCCCGCGACATAGAGCTCTCCCACCTCCCCCACGGGGACGGGATGGAGCCGCGCATCGAGCAGGTGGATACGCGCGCCCTGGATGGAACGGCCGATGGGGGGGAGCACCTGCCACTGGCCGGGCGACCCCTCCAACGAGAAGGCCGTCACCACGTGCGTCTCCGTGGGCCCGTACTGGTTCTGGAGCCGGCAGTCGGGCAGCCGGGAGAAGAACGCCCTGACCTGGGGCGTGCTCTGCAGGGGCTCACCCGCGGTGATCACCTCTCGGAGGACGAGGCCCGAGAGGTCCCGCTCCTCGGCCACGCCGGCCAGCTGCTGCAGGGCGATGAAGGGCAGGAAGAGGCGCTCCACCCGCTGAGCGCGGAGCACCTCGAGGAGCTGCCCTGGATCCCTCCGTTGCTCCTCGTCGACGATCACCAGGGTGCCGCCCGCGCTCCAGGTCGAGAACATCTCCTGGAAGGAGACATCGAAGCTCAGGGATGAGAACTGGAGAGTCCGGCTCCCCTGCTTCAGCGCGGACTGCTGGAGCTGCCACTCGAGCAGATTGAAGAGGGGCAGGTGCGGCATGGCCACGCCCTTGGGGCGCCCGGTGGAGCCCGAGGTATAGATGACGTAGGCCAGGTTGGACTCAAGCGCCTCGTCCGGGGGCTCGACCGAAGGCTCGGCATCCAGGGCGGCGCGGTCGGCGTCCATGCGAAGCAGACACCCGGCGGCCACCGGGAGCCGTGCCACGAGCTTCTCCCGGGTGATGACCACCGGGGCCTGGGTGTCCTCGACGATGAAGGAGAGCCGAGCCTGGGGCGACGCCGGATCGAGCGGCACGTAGGCGGCGCCCGCCTTCAGCACGCCAAGCACGCCGACGAGCATGTCCACCGAGCGGTCGAGGCACAGCACCACGAGCCGTTCGGGCCCGACGCCCCTGCGCCTCAGATGGTGGGCGAGCTGGTTGGAGCGTGCTTCCAGCGCTCCATAGGTGATGGACTCCCAGGAGGAGCACGCGGCCAGTGCCTCGGGGGCCTGACTGGCCATCTGGGAAAACAGGTGGTGAACACAGCGCCGAGAGGACTGAGGCCGATGGGAATGATGCACGCGATTTCTTTCGGCTTGTGGGCTTCGAGGCCGTGCTTTCCGGCACTCCGCGAATCGAAAAAGGGCGCGCGGATGCTACCGACGGCATGCATGGGCCGTCCACATGCGAATGGCCGCATGGACAAGGGTCTGCGGGAACACGAGCCTCATTTCCCAAGACTCGAAAGACTCATCCACGCGCGGAATGGAGGATCCGGCTTCATCGGAGCCATGACCCGGGCAGTCACTGATGTAGAGTGGCCGGCTCGAAGCGCGAGTTGCCTCGAGCGCCTGGAACGCCATGCACCTACCTACGTTGGAAACGAAGAGGTTGCGAATCCGCCCGCTGCGGATGGAAGACCTGAACGATTGCCACCGGCTCTACGTCGACATCGACTGGGCGGACAAGGCGGTGAGCGAGGAGGAGAACCTGAAGCGGCGCCGCGAGTGGCTGGAGTGGACCGTCCGCAACTATGAGCAGCTGGCGCTCCTGTACCAGCCCCCGTACGGCGAGCGGGCGATCGAGGACAAGGAGAGCGGGCGCTTCGTGGGTCTCGTGGGCCTGGTCCCCCTGCTGGCCCCCTTCGGACAGCTGCCCTCTTTTGGTGGAGTGGAAGGCGCGCGTTTCTCCGCGGAGGTCGGGCTCTTCTGGGCGCTGACGCCGGCGCGGCAACGGCAGGGGTACGCCACGGAAGCCGCTCACGCCCTGGTGGACCACGCCTTCGGCACCTTGAAGCTGGGCCGGATACTGGCCGGGACGCAGCGCGACAACAGGGCCTCCATCGCGGTCATGCGTCGGCTGGGGATGCGAATCGAGGAGAATCCGTATCCGGAGCCACCCTGGTTCGAGGTGACCGGCATCCTGGAAGCAGGCCGGTAACCGCCACGAGGAGACGCTAAGTCCCCGGGAAGCTTGAGGATTTCAAGTCCGTGGCGCCTGCCGGTCCGCTGCGCGTGCAGGACGGGGACGGTCACTCTCCACCATTGGACGACCGCCCCGCACATGGGCATCCCGTCCACGCCAGCGCTGTTATATAGCGACCGCCATGCTTGAAACCGTCGCCAAGGGCTTCCGCGCCGCCAAGAACCGCCTTGCGGGCAAGAGTGAGATCACCCCCGAGATGGTGGATGAGTCGCTGCGTGACATCCGCGTCTCCCTGTTGGAGGCCGACGTCGCCTTCGATGTGGTGAAGAAGTTCGTCGCGCGAGTGCGCGAGAAGGCCGTCGGAGAGGTCGTGCAGACGACCATCACGGACAAGGCTGGCCGCAAGCACCGCGTCAGTGCGGGCGACCACTTCGTGAAGATCTGCCACGACGAGCTCGAGGCCCTGATGGGTCCGGTGGACACGAGCCTCCAGCTCAAGCCCAAGGACCAGGTCAGCGGCATCATGATGGTGGGTCTGCAGGGGTCGGGTAAGACGACGACCACGGGCAAGCTCGCCAGCAAGCTGCTCAAGGAGGGGCGCAAACCCCTGCTGGTGGCGGCGGACATCTACCGTCCGGCGGCCGTGGACCAGCTCAAGGTACTGGGCGAGCGGCTGAAGGTGCCGGTGTACTTCGAGCCCAACGTGCCGCCGCCGGAGCTGGCGAAGCGCGGGTACGCCGCGGCGCGTGAGCAGAAGTGCGACGTGGTGCTCATCGACACCGCGGGCCGCCTGGCCATCGACGAGGCACTGATGACCGAGCTGGAGGCCATCAAGGGCAACGTCCGGCCGGACAACATCCTACTGGTGTGCGACGCGATGATTGGCCAGGACGCGGTGCGCACGGCGGCCGAGTTCGATCGGCGCCTGAGCCTGGACGGCTTCATCCTCACCAAGCTGGACGGTGACGCGCGTGGTGGCGCGGCGCTGTCCATCAAGGAGGTGACGGGCAAGCCCATCAAGTTCCTGGGCATGGGCGAGTCGATGGACAAGCTCGAGGAGTTCCGTCCGGACGGTCTGGCGAGCCGCATTCTTGGCTTCGGCGACATCGTGGGCCTGATGAAGGACTTCGAGGGGGTCGTCGACGAGAAGAAGGCGGCGGAGGACGCGCAGAAGCTGCTGTCGGGCAACTTCACGATGAAGGACTTCGTCGAGCAGATCCGCATGGTGCGGCGGATGGGCCCGCTGAAGGATCTGCTGGAGAAGTTCCCGCTCTTCGGCGAGCTGACCGAGCAGCTGAACCCGGACGAGAAGGAGCTGACGAAGATCGAGGCGATGTACGACTCGATGACGGAGCAGGAGCGCCTGCGTCCGAACCTCATCACCGACAGCCGGGTGAAGCGCATCTCGAAGGGTAGCGGCCGCAAGCCGGAGGAGGTGCGCGAGCTGCTGCAGAAGTTCGGGATGATGCAGCAGGTGATGGGGACGATCGGCCAGAACCCGGGCCTGCTGGGGCGGATCCCCGGCTTCCGGCAGATGGGTCAGCTGGCGCAGATGAAGAACATGGACATGTCGAGCATCTTCGGAAAGGACCCGAAGATGATGGAGAAGGCGATGGCCGGCATGGGCATGGGCGGGATGCCGATGCAGCTGCCGCAGATCGCCCCCGGCTACACGCCCCCGATGGGCCAGGCGGCCATGGCGAAGGCGCGCATGATGGGCTACGCCCCGCCCTCGGCCGCGGGCGCCAAGTCCGAGAACAAGGACGCCATCAAGGAGCGCCGCAAGCGCGAGAAGGAAAACAAGAAGAAGAACCGGAAGAAGAAGTAGCCGCCGCTCCGAAGAGGAGCGCTGCGGGACACGCGCCGCTCGGGGAGCCCACGGAGGGCCTCCTGGAGCGGCGCTGCTGTTTAAGGTCCATCCAGCGTCACGGACGGTGCGTCTCGACATCAGGACAGAGCGCTGAGGCCCGATTCCCGCTGTGGACGTAACTGAGGCATTCTCCGCGAGTCGTTTCGGGGACTTACGAGCGTGAGTCCTCCGGAACTCAGCAGCAGGAGCTTGGAATGAGCCCTGCACAGCGGAGCAGCATGCCAACCCTCAGACGCTATATCCCCCTGGTCCTCATCGGACTGGTCTCCGCATGCATCAACGTGCCGGAGATCGAGCCCGCTACTGATTCGGGAACGCCAACAAACACACAACCGGACGCGGGAGACCCGGGCGCAGGTGACGCTGGAGCGGTGGATGTGCCCGACTCGGGTACACAGCCGAGCGGTCTGACCGTCACGATCACCGCCCCTACTGGCCCCCTCTACACCAGCGGTTCCGCGTCCATCTCCGTCGATGTGCGAGGAGGAACGCCGGAACTGGTGCAGCTCTTCAAGGATGAGGTGGAGCTCGCAACGCTCTCCTCGCCCTATGCATACACCTGGAACACCACGACCGAGACCGAGGGCAATTACAAAATCACGGCTCGCGCAACCAAGTCAGGCCGCACGTTCACGAGCGCGCCCGTGACCATCATCGTCGACCGCGCCAATCTGCGTGTCTCCTCGCGTTCACCTACGCCCGGCTCGACCAATGTAGACTACAGCACGCCCATTCAAGTGGTCTTCACCAAGGCCGTGAAGGCGGCAACCGTCAGTGATGCCACCGTGGGCTTCGCTGTCTCTGGAGTGCTGGCTGAAAAGACGCTCTCGCTATCGAGCGACGGAAAGACGCTGACCATTACGCCCAAGGCAAGACCGCCTCTGCCCGCGACATTCTCGGTCAGCCTGAGTAGCAGCATTACCGATCTGGCCGGAAATGCGCTCGTGGGACCAGGCACACCGTGGAGCTTCGAGCTTCCCAACTGGTACGCATTTGGCGGACCGTTGAATGCGGTAGGAGGGCGCACCCTCCTGAAGGACACCGCCATGGTCCTCGATAGCCAGAGCAACCCTGTGGTCGCCTGGAGTGAAGAGCTCGCGACTGGCGGCAGGACATCCATTTTCGTCTACCGTTGGGATGGCAATGCCTTTACTCCGCTAGGCACTCCCCTGAATAGCACGCCATCTGGGTCCGCGTACAAACCAGCACTGGCGCTTGATGGCAACGGGAACCCTGTCGTTGCGTGGCAGGAATCAGACGGTTTCAACGAGAACATCTACGTCAAGCGCTGGAATGGGTCCACCTGGCAATCCATAGGAACAGGAGGCCTCTCCGCCGTGGACGACACTCGTCCCAACCCAACTCCGACACCGGCACGCAATCCATCCCTCGCGGTGCACGGAAATGAAATCTACGTTGCATGGGATGAAGTAAGCATTGATGAAATCACCGTGATCCATGTCCAGAAGTCAGTTGACGGTGGTGCATTCGTCGGCGTAGGCCCCAATGGAGGCATGATCAACGCTGTCTACGACTTCACGAACGGCTCCAAGCCTTCGCTCGTGTTGGACAGCAACGGTCAACCCATCGTGGCCTTCCACGAGCAGACTCTAAACGAAAGTCATATCGCGAACATCTACGTCATGCGATTCCAACCGAACGGCTCTTGGGCCTATGCCGTACCACCATTCTACGGTAACGATACGACTGGTTACGTATCAGGCGGACTCAGCGCATCCAGTGGAGATACGCCGGCCAAGGACTGCTCATTGAGCATTGACGCCCAGAACAATTTGTATCTGGCTTGGTCGGAAGAGACCCTCATAAATGGCCCGCAGGATATCCAAGTCTACCGTTCCACGGGTCCTCAATCCTGGGAGCGAATTGGGAGTCCTCTTAGCGCATTCGACGGCTTCAGCTTTGCCATTCAACCGCGCATTCAAGTGACTCCCTCTGGAAAGCTTTTCGTCACATGGATAGAGTTCGATGGGACCATTGAATCAACGCATCAAAATCTATTTGCCAGTCACTGGGACAATCAAACCTGGAACACCTTGACCACTCAAGACGGCATCAATGAGGGTCAAAACATCAATATACACCCCATGCTAGCAATCGACTTCTCCGGAAGACCCGTGATCGCCTGGCATAATGGCCATGTTATTGGCGGTGACTTCGCTGGGGACTACCTCTACGTACGCCGGTACAACAATTAGATTGGCCTCATCCAAAGTAGTGCAGTAACACTTCAGCCTTGCCGCTTTGGAACGACAAGCCCTCGGGAGAGGCGGCGCAGCACGCGCCGCTTCTGCCTTCGTTTGTAGAGTTTGTGAGCATTCTCCCCCTCCTCGTTTTGACGAGCAATCTCCTCGTCCATCACCTGGAACTCCACGAGCGTGAAAGCCGTCCGATTCTTACGCTCGCGAGAATCCTGATCGGGAGGCGGCAGGTACGCGTCCAATCGCAGAGGAACATCCACGACGAAGTTCAATGCTCGGTAGGAACTCCCGGAGAAGAGGTTCCGCGACTGCTCTTCTCTGGACTCATAATCGAGGTCCAGATGAAGTTGCTGCGCGTACTGCTGCAGGTGCGGGTTCTCCTCGAGCACGGATTTGAACGAGATGAGAGTGTTCTCCGTCTGCCCAGGGACGACGAAGTTGAAAGGGAACAGGTGCTGGGTCAGGAAATATACGACCGGAAGGATGTCAGCGCGCGTCTTCGTGATGATGCGGAAGCGGGTCCGGTCATAGATTTGCGCGGCCACGGTCTCCTTCTTGGCCAGCAGCTTGGTGATGAGTGACTCGCGCGTCTTGATGGAGTGGGCGAACTCGATGACGGGGAGTCCTTTGTCGCGAAGCAATTGCGCCACCCGCAGCACATTGGCGGTCACCATCTCGGACAAGTCCGCCTCGGAGACCGCCAACCGGTGAAGCAGGTCTCGCCCCTCGATGTGCTGGATGACATGCATCACCTTGAGCACGATGCAGGCAATGCGCCGATGCCTCGGCTGCCCCTTTGCACCCGATGCATAGAGGAAGAGATCGTGGATCTCCTCCGGGCTCGCCACGGCATCCGCGACGCGGTAATCGAAGGTTCGTCGCAGGTACTCGACCGCATCGGCGAGCACCGTACGCGCCCACGCCTCGTCGTGAGGCTGACGGGTGTCGACCTGACAGAGCCGAAGGAAGCGGTCAACCTCATCCCGGGCCTGGAAGTGCATCCGCCGCCAGTCGATGACCGAGCTACCCCGGAGAATGAGCCGGATGCGCTCCAGCTCGCGGAGACCCATGTCCGCCACGGTGCAAACGGGGATGTCGGGTAACTGTGGGATAGTGGGCTCGGCCTTCACGTCTGGGCTTCTAGCCGAGCCCGTACACGGAGGGAAGAGGCTCCGAGAAAACAGAGGGCCCTCGCCCGCTTGGGGAGGGCCCTCTGGAAGTCACCGAGCAGCAGTTCCGCTACTTCTCGGCAACCTGCTGATCATCACGGTATTGGGCCTGGCGAACGAGTTTGCCGTCCTCGGAGAACTCCTGAACGAGGCCGTTACGCCTACCGTTTGCGTACTCCTCGACGATGTGCGGCTTCCCGTTGGCGAAGTAGAGCACCCGCTTCCCGTGGTAGTTCTCGCGCTGGAACTCCGTACGACCCGTCACCTGACCCGCCTCGTTGTAGAAGGTCCACGAGCCGGAACGGAAGCCGTCAACGTACTGCCCCTCGGAGCGCTTCTGGCCATTGGGGAAGTACGAAGCATACGGACCATGCGGGATGAGCGTACCGTCCTTGGCGTCCACCTTACGGCAGAAGAGCCCATCGTCCGCATTGCCAAACTGCTTCGTTCCCGCAGGGCAGCTCAGCTTGTTGTTCACTGCCCCCTTGGTCGCCTGTCCCTCGGCAAGGGCAAGAGGTGCCACGAACACCAGCCCAAGAGCGAAGGTCTTCATCATCTTCGAAGGCAACATGAACTCTCCTTGTGAGAACGCCGGCATCGCCGTGCGTGCTGTTTAAATGACGCTACCCGACGGGTGAAATTCACACTGGAATTCCCATAGCCCAGGGGATTGGCGCATACGCCGCCGGTGGCGGCCATACCTAAAATGGTAGGGCCCTACCCAGCGAAGAACTGGATAGGGCCCCAAAGAACACTGGTCGTCAGCGAACCTGCAACCGATTCGACCTCAAGGCCTCAGTAGTTCGCCCGGTAGCAGAAGAAGTTGCCACCCGTAAAGTACACACCCGTCGAGAGGGTCTGGCTGTCAGCCGCAACGCAGAAGTTCAGGACGATATCCGCGCGCTCGCGGTTCGTACCCGTTACCGTGTAATTGCCCGCAGAAGCACTGATGATGTCGGTAGCGGACTTCGGGGAGCCATTCACCTGAACCCAGAACAAACCATTCAGCTGATCCTTGTCCTGCGGGAACGGCGTGTTGGAATACGCAGAGATCGTCACCTTCACGCGCTTGGGCGTGCCGGCACCGGCGCACCAAGTCGTGTCAGTCGTGGCGCTCGTCGTCACGGCCTTGAAGGTGATGGGGCCCGTCGTGCCCAGCTTGGTACGGTCAGTGAAGTTCTGGTAGTTGTCGCACGTCGGAGCAGGCACCGCAGCGCACGTGCTGCTGCTGCAGTACTCGCCGTAGTTGCAGGTGCTCTTGCCCTCGCCCGAGCAGGTCGAACCCGTGGTCGGCGCCTTGCACACGCCCGCCTGGCAGGTCTGACCCGAGGCGCAGTCAGCGTTCGTGGTGCAACCGCCCGCGGTCCCAGAGGGCACGCAGACCTTGTAGGCCGACGAGCACGTCAGATCGGCAGTCTCACGGCCGGTGTTGCACAGCGCGTCCGTGCTGCACTTGCAGATCTTCGGGGAGCTCGCGCTCGAGGTGTCCAGCGCCTCGCAGGTCTTGGCCGTGTCGGGGCAGTCCGCGCCAGCCGTACACGTCTGCACGCAGACCTTCGCGTTCGGGTGACAGATCTCGGACTCCAAGCAGTCCGTGTCCGCGGAGCACGTCAGGGTCTGCTCGTCCCCACCGCAACCCGTCAGCATCATGCCCACCGCGCCCAACACCGTGAGCATCAACGACATCTTACGAAGCTGCATTCTCTACTTCCTCCTGAATGGATACGTCGCTCGGAAGAGGGTTTCCGGCCCCACACTCCAGCCCCCCTCCGTCCCGCAGCGCGCGGCTTTAGTCCCGGCGCTCAAGACGTGTCAACCAATGTCGACACGAACTCATGACGCATCCTTCTTCAGGGAAATTCTGTCGCCTCGGGTCGGACAGTCACGCGATAGGATTGTGACCTGCGTGACTGTCCTTCTCCTTGACTATTAGAAGGTGAACGGGAAGTCGATCGAGTCGCCCTGCACCTTGTGCTTCGGGAAGGTCCAGCCCTTGATCAGCCCGGAAATGCAGGTCGCCATGTAAGTCGAGCGGAACTCAGAAGTCTGGCAAGACACGTTCTTCGTCTTCCCGTTCGTCTGGATGATCCAGCGCATCACCAGCTTGCCGCTCAGACCTGGATCCTTCTTCTTCTGCTCGTTCACGCACTTCACGATGGCCGGCTTGTTGGCCAACACCACCTGCATGATGTCCGACTGACCCAGCTTCTCGAGCGTCGCACCACCGCCAGGCTCCGGCGGGATGTAGGCCGTGGGCGCGTTGCGACCGGACGCACTCTCCGTCTTGCCGGGCTTCTTCGTCCCGAAGAGCTCATCGAACTCGTCGTCCGCATCACCCGACGGGCGCGCCGCCGGCTTGCTGGCGGTACTGCCGCGCGAAGCCGTGATCGTCTCCTCGTCATCGTCGTTCGACGCGGGACGGCTCGACGCGGGACGCGCGGTGCCACGCTTGGCGCCACCGCGATCCGGCACCTCCGCACGGGCCACCTGCTGAGGCTCGGAAGGCTTCACGGGCTCGGTCTGCGCGGGCTGCGTCGGGGCCGGCGGGTTCGCGGCCGGTGCCGTCCCAGGGTTCGCCGCCGCAACCGCCGGCGCGGGCGGCGGGGTCGTGGCGGGCTGAGCCGTCGCCGGCTGCGTCGCGGCCCCCGCGGGCGTGCCCGCGGTGTTCTGAGCCACCGCCGCCGGAGGAGGCGGCATGGGCGGCAGATCCGCCGGCTTCGGCTGGGCCGTCGCCGGCGCCTGCGCCACGGCCTGCTGCGTCGTCGCGGGCGGCGTCTCCGTCTGCCCCGAGGACTTCGTCGCGAAGTAGAACCCCGCGCCGCCGCCCACCAGCAGCACGCCCACGGCCACGCCGATGATCAACCCCATCTTGCCGCCCTGCTTCGGCGCCTGTGCGGCCGGCGGCGGATAGCCAGGGTACCCCGCCGGCGGCGCATACTGCGGCCCCGGGGGCGCGGCGTACGGCTGTGCATAGGCCTGCGGAGGCGGCTGCGCATAGGCCGGTGCCGGCGGAGGCGGCAGGTACGGCGACGCCGGGGCGGGCGGCTCGGCCATCATGGGGCTCGGCGCCGCCACGGGCGCGGACTCCGGCGGAGGCACGTCGAGCAGCCCCGAGACCACGGGCTTCGCCTTCTCCTCCACGGGCGCCTTGGCCGCTGGCTTCGTCAGCGCCTCGTTCTCCTCCTTCACCAGCGAGGCGAGCACGCTCGCGGCCGACGGCTTCCAGCCCGACTCCTGCGCGGACGGACCCACCGGTGCCGGCGTGTTGGCCTTCGCCCCCTTCGAGGGACCACCCGCGCTGAAGGCGGACTCCACCGGTCCGGAAGCCGCAGACGAGGAAGACGCCACCGGCGCCGGCTCCACGATGACCGCCTTGGTCGGACGCGGCGCCAACACCGACGCCAGCTCCGAGGCCTCCGAGAGCGGAATCCAGTCGCTGAAGCCCGCGCGCCAGCACAGGCTGTCCGGACCGACCTCGCCCTTCTCCCAGTGGTCCTTCACCTTCTCGAGCGACAGCGGGCCCACCTGCTTCTCGTCGATGGCGACGAACCACTCGTGCGCGGCCGCGGGCTTCGCGCTACCCGCCTCGGCCTCCGCCAGCTTGCGCACCGTCTCGCCCGCGTCGGACAGCGCCGACGCGTCCAGCTGGGCCGGGCCGTCTCCGACCGCCTCGCCCGCCGGAATCCTGTGAGATCCGGAGTTGAGCACCTGATCGAACACGGCGCCCAGCTCGTCATCCTCGACACCGCTGAAGATGCCGCCCTCGGGAGGCGTGCCCAGCGACGCGGGCAGCCCGAAGCTGTCGTTGTTCGATTGACCCTGTGACGTGGCCGTACCGTTGCCGTTGGCGGCCTCGGTCTCCTCGTCCTTCGCCGGCGCCGAGCCGGCTGGACGAACCACGATGTTGTAGCCGCACTTCTTGCAACGAACCTTGACGCCCTTCGCGCCAACCTTGTCGTCGCTGATCATGTACTGCGCGCGGCAGCTATCGCAGACGAAACGCATCGTTCCCCGCAAACCCTCAGAAATGACGGGAGAAAACCCGCCGGAATCGTAGAGGTGGCATCCGGGGGGGTCAAGGACGCGAACCCTGCCCGCCCGGCTGCTTCTTTCAACGTGTGGATCCCCGTTTCGGGTCTCCACTTGCCCTCAAGCCGCACATCTACTTCCTTACCTGCACCTCCACGTCCGTACCCACCGCGACACGCAGCTCGCGGAGCTCGTCGGACGTGGCGAACAGCAGCAGCTCCTTCAACTTCGCCTTCGGCACCACCCGGAAGGCCGAGCCCGTCTCCCCCATCACCATGCGCTTGACGGGTTCGCACTCGCTCGCGGCGAAGAGGCCGGCTCGCGCCGCCGTCAGCTCCGCCCCCTCCAGGTACTGGCGCACATCTGCGGGCGTGGCCGTGGGCAGGTAGACCCGTGCCACCTTGGCCAGGGCCGCACGACCCGGCTCGCCGATGCTCTTCTCCAACACCCGGCGCTCGGCGTCCACCATGCGCGGATCCACCGTGAAGCGCAGGTTGGGCACCACCAGGCTGAGCGCGGCCTGCACCACGGCCTCGAGCCGCTCCGGGGCCAGCCGCTGGCTGAAGGCCAGCTCCGGGCGCACCAGCGCGAGCGTCCGCCCGAGCAGGTAGTACGCCTCCTTCTGTCCCTGCTCCGCGAAGAAGCGCCCACCCGCGCGCACGCAGGCCGGGTGCGTCTGCAGCACCTCCACGTTCACGAGCGGATCCGGCGCCGGATCGTTGGAGCGCTTCGCCATGTTCTCGCGGCGGACCACCAGGTGCGGCGAGTACAGCTCCACCGCGTCCAGCCCGAAGAGGCGCGCCACGTACCGGTAGTGCTGCACGTGGTACTCCTGCGCGCTCGCCAGGTCGATGCGGTGCTTCTTCGGGACGATCTGGTAGTTCTGGTGAGGCACCGCGTACAGGTGCCCCACCTGCTCGAAGAGCAGCCCCATCAGCTCGGTGAACGGCCCGCGCAGCTTGGGGTGCAGCAGGTGCGTCTGCCACATCCGGTCCGGCAGCGGCCGCTGGGCCACTTCCTTGCGCTTCGCGTAGGGCCCCAGCTTGGTGAGGATCTCCTTCTCGTCATCCCCCGCCTCACCGAGCAGGCCCGACACCGCCTGCGCGGCCATCCACGCGCCGTCGTAGTCCTTGCGCAGCGCGGACAGGCGCACCAGCTGCGAGACCACCTTGCGCGCCTCGTTCGTGTTCGGCAGGGCGCGGCGGAGCGCGGCGATGGCCTCGTCCTCCTTGCCCGGAGAGGCCGCCGCCAGCTCGGCGTAGATCTCCTGCACCTGCGCGTCGTCCGGGAGGCCCTTGGCGACGACACCGTAGGCCGCCACCGCGCCCTCCTGGTTCTTGAGCACCTGGCGGTACAGGTCGCCCAGCGCCCGCCACAGCGCCATGCGCGCCCCGTGCGTGTCGGGCGTCTTCGGCATGCGCCCGAGCATCTTCGCGTAGTTCTCCTCCAGCGACTTCCACTGGCCCGCGCCGCCCAGCATCGCCTCGAGGGCACTGAAGGCCTCGACGAAGCGGTGGTCCAGGTCCAGCGCCGTGTTGAAGGCCACGGCCGCGCCCTCCACGTCGCGCAGCTCGTCCCGGCGCAGCTCGCCGAGCGCGAACCACACCCGCTTGGCCTTGTTCGGCTCGGCGGCCAGCGCGGGCAGCCTCAACATCCGCTCCAGCATGTCAGCGGCCTTCTGGCCCTGGCGCGTCTCGCGCAACAGCACGTAGAGCGCGTCCAGCACCTCGGGCGACTCCGGCTGCAGCTTGAGCGCCCCGGTGTACGCGTCGATGGCCTGGTACGGATCCTTCAGCTTCTCGCGCGCCAACTGGCCCAGCTCGAGGAAGACGCTCGCCTTCGCCTCGCCCTCCAGCACGTTGGCCAGCTGCAAGCGGTGGTCGGCGGCCCGCTCCCACTTGCCGGCCTTGTCCATCAGCGCCACCAACGCACGCAAGGACGCCTCGTGGTTGGAGTCGATGGCCAGCGCCTTCTCGAAGTGGTTCTGCGCGCGGTCCGCCTGGTTCAGCTTCGCGTAGATGTCACCCTGCTGCCAGTAGACCTCCACCACCTCCATGTCGGTGAGCTCTTCGCGGTGGTGGATGAGGATCGTCTGGAAGATGCGCAGCGCGTCCTCGTACCGCTTCGCGTGCACCAGCAGGTGGCCGTAGCCCTCGAGCGCCGGGAGGTAGGTGGCATCGAGGCCGTACGCCTTCTCGTAGGCATCGAGCGCCTTGTCGCGCTTGCCCAGCTTGTCCGCCACGTAGCCCTGCCGGTACAGCTGCCGGCAGAGATCCGCGGTGAGCGCGGGGTCCTTCTCCGCGATGGCCTTCTCCGCCATCTTGCGCACGACGATGTCGAGCATCCGCTCGGCCGTCACCCAGTCCTCGCGCGCGCTGTAGACGTCCGCGAGCGGACGCGCCGCCTCCAGGCTCTCCGGCGAGTACTTCAGGGCTTCCTCGAAGTAGGCCGTGGCCGTGTCCGGATCGCCCTTCGTCTCGGCGTTGTAGCGCGCCACCTCGAGCAGCGCGCGCGTCTTGGCCTCGCTGTCCTCGGTCTGCTGCGCCTCCTGGAGGAGCGTCTGCTCGTAGCCGCCCCAGTCCTTCTCCTGCTCCTGGATGCCCTTGAGGGCGCGGATGCTGGGCAGGTGGCCCGGGTCGATCGCGAGGGCCTGCTGGTAGCAAGACCGGGCGCTGCCCGTGTCCATCAGCATGTCCTCGTTCATCTTGCCCATGCGGAAGTGCAGCTCCACCGCGTCGGGCGCGTAGCCGGCGATCTGCGCCTCGCGCGCCAGCATCTCCAGGGCGAAGGGCCAGTTGCCGCTGCGCTCGTACAGCTTGCCGAGCGCGTGCAGCGCGGGCCGGCTCCCCGGATCCACCTCCAGCGCGTAGCTGTAGGTGTTCACCGCCCGGTCCACCTGCTTGAGCTGCTGGTGGTAGACGTTGCCGATCTCCACGTACAGCTCGGCCTGCTCCTGCGGCGACGTGGCCAGCTGCAGCTGCCGCTCGTAGGCCTGGACCAGGTCCTCCCACCGCCCCTGCATGCGCCGCAGGCGGATCAGCGCCTTGATGGCCTGCAGGTTCTGCGGATCGATGGCCAGCACGCCCTCGATGAAGGCGTCCGCGTTGGCCGGGTTCTGGTACTTGTCCTCCCAGATGCTCGCGCAGCGGAACAGCACGCGCACCCGCTCGCGGTAGTCGGTGATGACCTCGAGCATGCGCTCGTAGGTGGCGAGCAGCTCCGCCGGTTGATCCAGCCGCGTGTGCAACCGCTCCAGCGCATCCAGCGCCTCACGGTTGTACGGCTCGAACTCCAGCGCCTGCCGGTACGCGACCACCGCGGCCTCGTCATCGCCGATGTCGCGCTCGTAGACGCCCGCCACCTCCACCTGGATGCGCGCCCGCTCCTCCACCGTGGACGCCAAGTCTCGCGCCCGGAGCAGCGTGGCCGCCACGTCCGGCCACGACTTCTGGCGGCGGTAGAGGTCGGTGAGGACGCCCAGCGTCTCCGCGTCCGGCTCCAGGTCCAGCGCACGCAGCAGCGCGCCCGCGGCCTCCACCGGATCATCGTGGCGCTCGTCCCAGACGCGGGCGATCTCCCGCAGGATGGCCTTGCGCGCCTCGATGGAACCGGCGGCCTCGATCTTCTGCTCCAGCGCCACCACGTACTCGCGGTCGCGGCCACGCCGCTGGAACATCCCCGCCAGCCCGTCGAGCGCCGTGACGTTCGTCGGGTCGAACTCGAGGATCTTCCGCAGTGCGCCCTCGGCCGCCGTCGCGTCGTCCAGCTTCAGGTCGTGGACGCGCGCCAGCGTGGCGTACATCCGCTCGGCCAGCGGACCCCGAGGCAGATTGTCCGCCACCTCCTCGTAGACGGCGGCGAGCTCCTCGTGCGAGCCCGTCTCGTCGGCGAGCCGCTCCACTTCCTCGCGCAGCGTGTCGTCCGCCGCGTCGATCTGCAGCGCGCGGCAGAGCGCCAGGAAGGCCACGTCCTTCTGGCCGAGCCGCTGCTCCTGCACCCTCGCCAGCTCCTTGAGGGTGGCCAGCTTCTCCTCTTCGGTGACGAGGTGCGGCAGGTAGCGATCCACCACCTGCGCGTAGGCCCGCCAGTCGTTGTTCCCACGGTACAGCTCGCAGACGCGCTCGTAGGCCGTGCGGTTGGCGGGGTCGAGCTCCAGCACCTTCTCCAGCGCGCCAGCGGCCAGCTCGGGCTTGTTGCCCACGCCGGACCACAGGTCCGCCACCGCGAACCACGTGGCCACCGCCTGGTCACGCTCCTCGGCCTGCTGGTGCACCTGCACCTTCAGCTCGAGCGCGCGCACCGCGTCGTTGTAGGCCCGCAGCGAGAGGAAGAGCGCGTGCACGCGATCCAGATCCGCCACCGCGTGCGGCTCCACCTCCAGCGCGCGGCGGGCCGCGTCCAGGGCCTCCTCGCGACGGCTCACGCCCGCGAGCACCTCGGCCAGCCGCAGGCGCAGCGCCTTCACGCCCTCGGCCGAGTCCTGCAGCGGGACGAGCCGCCGCAAGACGCCCACCAGCTCCTCCGCCTGCCCCGTCTCCTCGTAGAGCTCGCGCAGGGTGTCCAGCACGCCCCGGTGCCGTGCGTCGCGCTCCAGCGCGGCCTTGAGGTAGGCCACCGCCGCCTCGGGCTGCTTCAGCAACCGGTACAGCACCCGGCCCAACCGCTCGTTGAGCCGCACCACCTCGCGCGGATCCAGCGTCTGCGCCAGCCGATCGGCCAGCAGCTTGCGCAGCTCCTCGTGGCGGCCCGACTTCTCGTAGAGGGACTCCAACGCGGTGAACGCCTGCTCGTTGCGCGCGTTCTTCGCCAGCAGCTCGCGGTACAGCTCGATGGAGCGGTCGATGTCCTCCAGCCCCTCGGCGGACACCTGCGCCATGCGCGTGAGGACGCGCTCGCGCTCCGGACCGGTGACGCGCTCGGCCTGCAGCTTGAGGATGTTGTACAGCTTGTCGTGCGCGCCGGCCGAGTCGTAGATGGTCTCCAGCAACCGCGCCGAGGCGAGGTGCCCGGGCTCCAGCGCCAGCACCTGCTCGAACGCGGAGGCCGCGCGGTCCATGTTGTCCAGCTTCTCCTGGACGAGCTGGCCCAGGCGGAACAGGAAGCCCACCTTGTCCGCCGTCTCCTCCGCCGTGGAGGCCAGCGCCTCCAGCACGTCGGCCAGCTCCGGCCACGCCTCCAGCGCGACGTACAGCCGATCCAGCGCGATCAGCGACTTCTGCTGCGACGTCGGATCCAGCGTGCGCGCGCGCTCGTAGTAGATGACGGCGCGCTCGGGCTCCTGCAGCCGCGACTCGAAGAGCTGGCCCAGCTTCAGGCACATCTCCGCCGCCTCGGACGCCTCCGCCACGCGCGGCAGGGACTCCTCGTAGACCACCACCAGCTCGTCGTACGAGCCGGC
Organism: Archangium violaceum; assembly: GCF_016887565.1. NCBI lineage: Bacteria > Pseudomonadati > Myxococcota > Myxococcia > Myxococcales > Archangiaceae > Archangium > Archangium violaceum. The sequence continues at coordinate 4,621,948 of NZ_CP069396.1, read as the reverse complement.
CGCGTCCGTGGCGTTCTCCAGCCGATGGCGCAGCTCGCCATCGTTCGGGTCCTCCTTGAAGGCCCGGAAGAGCGCCAGGAAGGTGAGCTCCGGCTCGCCCTGGCTCTCGCGCAGCGTGGCCAGCTCGCTCAGCAGCGTCTTGCGCTCGTGCGCGTCCGGCGACACGCCTACCCGCGTCTCGATGAGCGACGCGAGCCGCGCCACGTCACCGCTCGCCCGGAAGGCGCGCAGCAGTGTCTCCACCGCGAGCAGGTTCTGCGGCTCGCGGGCCACCAGCGCCTCCAGGCGGCCCACCGCGCCCGCGTGGTTGGGCTGCAGCGAGAGCACCTCGCCGTAGAGCGCCAGCGCTCCCGCCTTGTCCAGCAGCTTCGTCTCGCGCACCACCGCGAGGCGGAACTTCGGCTCCAGCCCCTCCTCCGGCGACACGAGCGCGATGCGGCGCGACAGCACGTCCGCCAGCTCCGGCCAGCGCTCCAGCTTCTGGCACAGGCCGTCCATCCGCGTCAGCGCGGCGGTGTCGTCCGGCTTCACGTCCAGCAGGCGCCGCAGGGTGGCCAGTGCGCCCAGCCCATCCTGCAGCTTCTCCTCCTGGAGCACGGCGATCTGCAGCAGCACGGAGGCGCGGCGGGCCGGCTCCTCGGCGCTCGCCAGCTGGCGGCGCAGCACCTCCAGCAGCTCCTGCGGCGTGCCCGAATCGGCCACCAGCCGCGCCACGCTGTCGAGCGCGTCCGTGTCCGTGGGCCGCAGCGTCAGCACCCTGCGCCACGAGGCCAACGCCTCGTCGTCCTCGCCCAGGCGCGCCTGCAGCTTCGCGAGCGCCCGGTACAGCTCGGCGCGGGCATTGTCCGACGCCCGGGGAGCGATCTCGGAGAGGACGGCCGCGAACTCCTCGGCGGCCCCCGCCTTGTCCACCAGCGAGAGGCACAGCTCGAGCGTACGCGCGTCATCCGGCTGCTCGCGCAGCGCGCGCGTGGCGGAGAGGAACGCCATCTCCGCGTTCTCCAGCGGGCCCGCGTACGTCTCCGCGATGCGGCGCAGCAGCGCCGCGCGCTCCTGGGGCACCGGCTCGGCGGAGATGCGCGACTCCAGCATCTGCACCTGCTTGAGGTGGTCTCCCACCGCCGCGAACACCGGCTCCAGCGCCAGGGCGGCCTGGCCGCGCAACGGGCTGTCCGAGCGTGCCATCTCCTCCAGCGCACCCACCGCGCCGGCGTGTCCGGCCCGGCGGCGCAGCACCTCCTGGAAGAGCGCCAGCGCTCCGCGCGGATCGTCCAGGCGGCTGAACTTCAGGCGGCCCAGGCGCACGCGCAGGTCACTCCCCTCCTCCTGGGCGTTGCGCGCGTCGGTGAGCTGGATCTCCCGCTCGATGTGCTGCGCCAGCTCCGGCCAGCGCTCCATCTGCGTCAGCACGCGGCCGAGCAGCTTGAGCGCGTTGGCGTCCTCGGGCCGGCGCTCGAGGATATCCCGGTACGTCTGCGCCGCGAGCGCCTTGTCGGAGAGCGTCTCCTCCGCGAGGTGCGCCAGCTCGAAGAGCACGTTCACCTGGGTGCTGACGGACGCCTCGGCCGCTACCTGCCGGCGCATCACCAGCGCCAGCTCGCGGTTCGCGCCCGTGCGACGGTGCACGCGGGCGATGGACTCCAACACCTGCTTGTTCTGCGGATCGCGCCGGCTGACCTCCTCCAGCGCGCGCACCGCCAGGTCGTAGCGCTTGAGGCGCCCGTCGTAGATGCCCGCGAGCCGCCGCCACAGATCGCCCGCCAGGGGCTCGGTGGCGCCGCGATCGAGCTGATCCTCGTACGCCGCCGCGACCTCCTCGAAGGAGCCGGAGTCGGCCGCGAGCCGCTCCAGGTCATCGAGCACGCCGTCGTCCTGCGGGGACTCGTTGAAGGCACGCAGGCGCGCGGCGAAGGCGAGCGACGTCTGCCCGAGCGCCTCGCGCAGGGTGGCGATCTCCTGGATGCGCTCCAGCTTCTGCGCGGGCACCGTGCCCGGCATCAGCACCTCCAGCACTTCCACCAGCTTCCGGGTGTCGTTGAGGCCGCGGTAGACGGGCTCCAACAACCGCGCCGCCTCCACCCGCTGCGCATCGACCTGGAGCATGCGCTCCAGACCGGCGACGGCCTGCGGATCTCCCGGGGCCAGCCCCATCAGCGCGCGGTACGCGCTCAGCGCCTCGGCGTGGCTGCCCTCCTTCTCCAGCAGCTGCGCCCGGCGCAGGATGAAGCCGCGGCGGGACTCGACGTCCGTGGCGAGCTCGGAGAGCTGGTGCAGCACGTCCGCCTGCTCCACGAAGCGCCGGGTCTTGGCGAACAGCTTGTCCAGCGCGAGCAGGCCGTCGGCCGCCTTGCGGATGGCCAGCGCCGAGCGCCACGTCTCGATCGCCTTCGCGTCATCGCCCGCGGCGGCGAAGGACTCGCCCGCCTTCACCAGCAGGGCGCGTCGCTCCTCGGGATCCTTGGCCAGCGTCGACTGGGTGGCGTAGACCTCGGAGAGGTTCTTGGCGTTCTGCCCCCGCTCGTACAGGCGCGACAGGGCCTCGAGCGCCTGCCGGTCCTGCGGCGCGTCCTCGAGGATCTTCTTCCAGACGCTGGTGGCCTCTTCCGTCTGGCCGAGCTGCTCGCGCAGCTCCGCGGACCGCCGCAGCAGCCCGACCGCCGACGCGTCACCCTCGGGCAGATCCGAGGCGGCCTCCTCGTACAGCTCGGCCAGCATCTCGTGCGAGCCCGTCTCGCGCGCGAGCCGCTCCAGCTCCGACTGCAAGCCCTCGCGATCCAACCCCAGCGAGAAGGACTTCACCGCCGCCATGAAGGCGAGCGACGGCTGCTGCATGTCCCGCTCGTAGATGCGGCGGATGTCCGCGGCGAGCTGCGCCTTCTCCGTGCTGAGCGCGGAGTCCATGCGCGCCTCGCGCAGCGCCACGCGGCGCTGGTGGTCTCCCAGCCGCGCCAGCACCGGATCCAACACCTCCAGCGCCCCCGCGCTCATCGGCACGGCGGCCTTCACCCACTCCTCGAGCGCCGAGCGCGAGCCGGGGTGGCCGGGGTCCTCGGAGAGGATGCCCTGGTAGAGCTGCAACGCCGCGTTGGGGTCGTCCAGCCGGGTGCGCAGCAGCTCGGCGAGGCGGAAGGAGACCTCACGGCCCTGCGGGCTCTGTCCCTCCTGCGTGCGCCGCAGGCCGAGCGCCCATGCCAGCTCCTTCGGATGATTGAGCTCGTTGTAGAGGCGATCCAGCGAAGTGGCGGCCTCGCGCTGGAGTGGCTCCCGCTCGGCGATGGCGCGCCACGCGGCGGCGGCGCTCTCCTTGTCGGACAGCTTCGACTCGTGCAGCAGGGCGGCCTCGCGCAGGTACGCGAGCTGCTCGGCCGGCTCGGCCGCGGCGGCGGCGAGCTTCTCCAGCACCTCGGCGAGCGCGGCCCACTCCTCGCCCGCGCGGTGCAGGCGCTGCAACGCGCGCAGGCAGTCGAGGTTGCCCGGCTCCAGCTGCAGCAGGGCGCGCAGCGACTTCACCGCGGCATCCCGATCGTCGAGCTTCTTCTCCTGGACCTCGGCCAGCTCGCGCAGGAGTCCGGCCCGGGCGGAACCCGTGCTCCCCTCCTCCGTCAGCTCGATGAGGATCTCCGCGAAGGCATCCAGCGAGTCCGCGTCCTCGGCGGCCTGGCGCGCGGCGGCGCGCAGGGGGAGATCCCCCGGAGCCAGGCGCAGGGCCCGGGCGAGCGAGGCGAAGGCCAGCTCGGGCTGGCGCAGCTGCGTCAGGTGCACCTGGGCGGCCTGGCGGAGCGCCAGCACCCGGGCTGCGTCATCACGCGCCACCTCGGCGAGCACGTCCAGCGCGGCCACCAGCTTGCGGTGATCCTTGGTGGCCTCGTAGGCGGGAATGAGGGCCCTCGCGGCCTCCTCGCGCGCGTTGCCATCGGCGAGCATCCCCTCGAGCGCGGCACGGGCATCCGTGTCGGAGGGGCGCTGGCGGAGGATGTCCGCGAAGCTGCGCACCACGTCCGTGCGGTCACCCGACGAGTCCTGCAGCACCTGCGAGCGCTTGAGCGTCAGCCGCGCCACGCGATCCAGGTCGCCCGCGTCCTCCGCGAGCGCGATCTGCCGCGCCAGCACCTCGCCCAGCTCGCGCTTGCGGCCGGCCTTCTCGTACAGGTCGGCCAGGCGAGGCAGGTGACGCACCTCGTCCGCGCCCGAGTGGATGGCGGCCTGGAGTGCCTCGGCGGCCTGCAACGGACGGCCCAGCTCGGCGTTGAGCTCCACGAGCTGCATCTGCAGCTCCACCTTCTCCGCCTTCGTGGCCGTCAGGATGAGCTTGCGCAGCAGCGCGTCCGCGTCCGCCGCGCGCCCCGCCTTGCCGTACAGCTTGATGAGCCGGCTGAGGACCTCGGGCGACTCGGGCACCCGCTGCAGCGCGACCTCCAGCGAGCTGATGGCCTCCGGGAGCGCCCCGGAGTCGTCGGCCAGCTTCGAGGCCTCGGAGAGCAACTGCACCGCGAGCGCCGGCGCCTCCGCCTCCGTGGCCAGCGCCTTCAGCACGCGCACCAGCTCGGCGTGGGCCGACAGGTCGTGCGCCAGACGCGCCGCCTCGGCGCGGTTCACCTCGTCCGCGGGGGCCTCGCGAATGGCCTTCATGCGCAGATCGAAGGCGGCCCGGCCGTCGGCGAGCTGCTTCTCGTGGATGCCGGCGATCTGCCCGTACAGCCGCTGGCGCACCGCCGCGTCCTGGGTGGCCTCGAGCTGCTGCAGCATCGCGGTCACCTGGCGCTGGTGGTCACCGTTGCGGCCGTAGTGACTGGCGAGCGCCTCGGCGATCTCCGCCGTGCGCACTCCAGCCGCCGCGAGCCGCTCGAGCCCGCCCAGCACCACGCCCGTGGAGACGTTCTCCGCGAGCAACTGCAGGAAGAGGCCCGCGGCCTCCTGCGGACGGTTCAGGCGCTCGGCGTACAGACGGGCCTGACGCCCCGCCCAGTCGGTGCGCTCCACCTGCGTCTCGGCCAGCTTCGCCAGCTTGCCGGCCAGCGCCGCGGCCTCCTCGAACTTCGACAGCGCCACGCACACCGCCTGCAGGCGCCGCACGGGACCAGCGTCCTCCGGGGAGAGCTTCACCAGCTCGCGCACCATCGGCTCCAGCTCCGCCGGAGACGCACCAGTGGCCTCGCGCCGGGCGATCTCCCCTTCCAGGCGCACCTTCGGATCATCCGCGAGCGCGGCGGCGCCCCGGAGCGACTTCACCGCCTCCTGCGCGGCGCTGTCACCCGGAGCGCGCGCGAGCACCTCCCGCCAGGCCGCCTCGGCGCCCGCGGGATCCGCCAGCGCGCCCTGCAGCAGCTGCGCGAGGTACCGCCAGAGCGGGAGGGACGCCTCGGGAGGGGCGACCTGGGCCGCCCGCCGCAGCGCCACCGCGAGCGCGGGCTCCGCGTGGGCCTTGCTCGCATGCTCCACCACGGCGTCCAGCAGCAGGGGCCGGGTGGGATCCAACGCCAGGGCGCGAGCCAGCACCTCGAAGGCGCCACGCGCGTTGTCCGCCTCCTCGTAGAGGAGCGCGAGTCCCTCGCAGAAGGCCACGCGCTCGGCGCGCGGGCGCGGGGCGAGCAGAGCCAGATCCAGCAGCGGCTCCAGCCCCTCGAAGTTCTCCTCCTCCGCCATCAGCCGGACGAGCTGGAAGGCCGCGAGCGCATTGGCCGGATCCACCTTGAGGGCCGCCTCGAGGTGCACCTTCGCCGCGTCACCGTCCTTCTGATGCAGGCAGAGGTCCGCCAGGCGCAGCCGCAGGGCCACCTGCGTCACGCGGTCCTTCACCGTGCCGAGGTAGCGCTCCAGCATGGCGAGCGCTTCCGCCCCACGGCCCTGCTCCAGCAGCAGCTCCGCGCCGAGGCTCGCCACGTCCGCGCGGGCCGGATCCACCGACACGGCCTTCTCGAAGGCGGCGAGCGCCCCGGCCGCGTCATTCAGCCGCGTGAGGCGCAGCGTGCCCAGCCGCAGCCACAGGTCCACCTGGGCGTTGCGCTCCCGGGCCTCGTTCGCCAGCGTCTCGATCCACGCCTGCGCCGGAGTGAAGTCCCCATTGCGCTCGGCCACGCGCTCGATGAGGTTGAGGGCCTCGGGCATGCCGGGCCACAGCAGGAAGCAGCGGTCCAGCGCCTCCTTCACCTTGTCCACCGCGGCCGGCTCGTACCAGGCGTGCAGCTTGGCCACCAGGAGGGACAGCCGCGCCGCGCTCTTGCGATCGCGCTCCTCCAGGGACATGCCGCGCAGCATGCGGGCACGCTCGCGCCACGCCTGCTCGAAGCGCTGCAGCGTCTGCGTGGCCTTCTCCGCCCGCGCGTTCCGCGGATCCAGCTCCCGCACCACGGCCAGCGCCTGCTGGGCGAGCACGTGCTCGGTGGGGTCCTCCACCAACCGCTCGGCGAAGGTGACGTACTCCTCCACCATCCCCTCACCACCGAGCGTGGCGCGCTCGCGCTCCAGCGACTCGAAGACGGGCTGGAAGCGCTCCTCGGACAGGAGCAGCTGGCGCGCGCGCTTGAAGGTGGCGCGCTCCGGCTTCACGCGAGCGGCCCGCTGCAAGCACAGCACCGCGCGATCGCGCCGGAACAGCTTCTGCTCGTGGAGGTTGGCCGCCTTCATGAAGGAGGATGCGGCCTCCTCCCCCTGCGTCATGGAGCCCAGCCGCTCCAGCACGTCGACGAGCCCGGCCATGTCCTGGCGCGCCTCGTAGACGGTCCTCAGCCCGCGCAACACGGGGCGCACGTCCTCGGCGATCAGCAGCGCGCGCCGCAGCAGCTCTTCCGAGCGGGCCGGGTTGCGCAACCGCTCGTAGGAGAGCTGTGCCGCGCGAACCAGTACCCGCGTCGCCTCGGCAGCGGGAGTCTCCCGCGCGCGTCCCTCGTAGAGACGGATGAGGTCCTCGACTCGGCCTGCCTTCTCGAGTGCGGCTTCCGCTTCGGCGAAAGGCCGGTCGGAAACGACACGCTCGGCGGGTCGACGGAGGTTCGGCTGGTCCATGTAAGGCGGGCCTCGCGAAAAGAAAGGGGGCGGAGAGCGGGACTCTACAGCCCGCTCACCACCCCCCGCAATCGCGCAAATCCCGCCAACTGTCGAGATTTATTGGCTTTCTTGCTCGTTTGCAGCAGGAGCGGACGAGCTGCCCTCGACACCCTGGGTGCCCTCGGCGCCCGTCTCGGCGGCCTCCTCGGCGGCCGCGGCGGCATCGGCGGGCCGCTTGGGGGGCGGCGTGGCCGGCAGGGCCTGGGCGCGCTGCACGCCCGCCTCATCTCCGAGCTTCTTGTACAGCTCGGTCGCCTTGTCCCTCAGCTGGAGCTCCTCCGCCAGGGCGGCGGCCTTCGGCAGGTGGCCGATCTGCTCGTACAGCCCCATGGCCTTCTCCTTGCGGCCGATCTCCTCGTAGAGCGTCGCCGCGGTGGCGGCCTCTCCGAGCAGCTCCAGCCACCGGGCGCGGCCGGCGGGCTTGTTCTCCGCCTCGGCGCGGGCCAGTTCCTTCTGGGCGAGCGCCTTGGCCTCCTCCTCCAGCTTCAGCCGCTGGAGGAAGTGGAAGGCCTTGGGCGGCGGCAGGGTGCCGAGCACGTCCACGGCCTCCTTGCCACGGCCGGCGTTCACCAGCAGGGTGGCGGCACCGAGCCGGTCTCCCCGCTCCACCAGGGCCTTCACCTCGAGGTCGCGGATGCGGTTGGCCGCCGCGAAGTCACGGGTGCGCTCGTACGCCTTGCGCGCCAGGGACAGCTTGCCCGCGCGCTCATAGGCGAGCGCCGCCTGGTCGAACTGACGGGCACGCTCGTACAGCCGGGCGACGTTCTCGAAGTCACCCTTGCCGATGTAGATCTCCATCAGCAGCTCGTAGGCACCCGCCTTCTCGAGCGTCTGCGCGAGCTGCTCCGGCGGCACCGTCGCCATGAGGCGGCGCGCGGCGTCGTTGTCCTTGCCCGCCAGCGCGTTGCGCAGCGCGCTCTTCACGTCCCCGCCGGCCTCGAAGAGCCGGGCGGCCTCGGCGAAGGAGTTGTTGCGCTCGTGCATGCGCGCCGCGTCGCGGGTGCGGCCCATCGTCTCGAGCTGCTTCGACTGCTCCTGCCAGTCGCCCGTCAGCTCGGGCAGCGGCTGCCGGCGCTCGCCCTCACGGCCCTCGCGGCCACCCTCACGCCGCTCGCCGCGCTCACCCCGCTCGCGACGCTCCCGGCGCTCACCCTCGCGGCCACCCTCACGGGCCTCGCGACCACCCTCACGCCGCTCGCCGCGCTCGCCGCGCTCACGACGATCGCGGCCCTCGCGACCACCCTCACGGCCCTCGCGACCACCCTCACGCCGCTCGCCGCGCTCACCCGCCGGCTTGGCGGCGGGCTCCTCACGCTCGGGCTGCGGCTCGCGGCCGCTCAGCGCGAAGGCCGCCGAGGCACGCTCCTGATCTCCGGCGGCGCGCCAGGCGCGGCCCACCAGGTACATGACGTCCACGTAGGCGGCGTACTTCTCCTTCACCGGATCCGCCGCCGGAGCCTGCGGAGCGGCGCCTTCCGCGGGTGCACCCGCGGCGGCCTGCTCCGGAGCGGCTGCCGGAGAGCCTTCGCTCGCCCCCGCGTCCGCCTGCGCCGGCTCGCTGGCCGCGGGAGCCTGCGTGGCCTCGGCCGCGGCACCGGCTTCGGCGGAGCCAGCCTCACCCGCGGGAGCGGCCGACGTCTCGGGCATGGGCGGCTTGACCTGACGCTGCACGCGCAGCAGCGTGGTGATGAGCCGGCCCTTGACGTTGAGCTCCAGCTCGTCGATCGACTTCACCCGCATGGACCGCAGCGAGCGGACGATCGCCTCGAGCGGCGCCTTCTGGGCCGCGAAGTCCGACTTGCCCAGCGCCTTCTCGAGGGTGCTCAGCTCGGCGATGACGCGCTGACCGGGGCCGACGGGCCCCTCGGCGCGATCCCGACCGCGGCCACGCCCGGGGCCATCACCCCGACCCCGACCTCCCCCATCGCGACCACCAAAACCACCACCCGGACCCTCTCGACGAGGACCCTGACCGGGGGCACCACCCTCCCGACCCCTCCCACCACGAGGCCCACCGCTTCCATTCTCCTGAGGCACGTGACTCTCCCGCTAGAACGCGTAGCGAAGGTTCGGCGTCACCGCGAACCCGAATGACTGAGACTTGACGAGGAACGACCCCGTCACCTCGATACCCACCGAGAAGTGACGAAGGCGTGTGTAGTACTCCAGACCCGGTCCCGCGAAAACCAGAATGTCGGGATCCGGGAGGAGCTGCTTGGGCCTGAACAAGGCATAACCAGCGCCGGCGCGGACGTAGATCCACGTGCGCTTGACCTCCTGGGCATCGGCGAAGCCCACCAGGTGCGCGCGCACCACGGCGCCGGGCACCAGCATGGAGAAGTCTCCGGAGGCCGTGCCGCCCGAGTTGCCCACGTAGTCCGAGCCGGCGCGATTGGAGGAGCCCAGCACGAAGAGGCCGAGCGACAGGCGCTCGCCAATGTCCACGCCCACCTCCACCTGGGCCATCTGCCCGGATGAGAAGGGACGAGGACCCTCGGAGGCGGGCGGATTGACGATGAACGAGGGGCCACCGAACACCGAGAAGTAGAGACCGCGCTCGATCTCATTGAAGGTCTCGGCTGGCCTGTCACCGGCGGCCTGCGCATTCGCAAGAGCGGGGATCGCCAGAGCAGCGCAAACGACGAAGGGGCGGAAGGCTTTCATACGGGGGCGGACGTTAGCCCAGGAGGGCGGAGACACCAGCGCCAAAAAGCAAGATGGGCGGCCCCGTCGAAACGGGAACCGCCCACCTGAACCTTTTCACTCAGCGGGAGGCTACCCGGCTACTCACCAGCCGCCTTGAAGAGGAACGGATAGGTGACGACCACCGAGCCACCGCCCTTGGGCTTGGGGAAGGACCAGGTGCGCACGCGGCCGGCCACGCACTGCTCCAGCTCCGAGTTGCCCGCGGTGGACTGGGCCACCGACGACGTCACCACGTTGCCCTCGGAGGCGATGGTGAAGCGGATGGACACCTTGCCGCCCAGCTTCGGGTAGCGGTTGAGCAGGCTCTCGTAGCAGAAGCGGATCTGCCCCTTGTTGCGCTGGATGACCTGGCGGATGAGCTCCTTGTCGAGCGAGCCCGACACCGTGGCGTCCTCGGCCGCGATGCCCACTTCCACGCTCTGCTTGCCGCCCAGTCCGCCCACGCCGGAGCCGTAGCCACCCATGCCACCGCCGCGGCCCTTGGTGCCGACCGCGCCGATGCCGATGGTCTCACCGCCACCCGCGCCACCGCCGCTGCCGCCGCGCAGACCGAGGCCGCCGAAGCCGCCACCGGCGCCCACCTTGGCGCCGAACATGTTGCCCATGGCGCCCTTCAGGTCGCCGCCCAGGCCGCCACCGCCGAAGAGGCTCGCGGCGCCGCCCTTACCACCGAAGATCTTCGCGGCCATGTTCTTGGCCACGGCCTTCTTGTCGGGCTTGGCCTGGTTGGAGTTCGGGGTGGCCTGCTTGACGACTTCCTTCTTCGTCTGCCCGTCGTCCTTCTTCTTGGCCTGCTTCTCGGCCTGCTTCTCGGCCTTCTGCTGGTTGAGCTTCTCGAGGAACTTGTTCTTCTGCGTCTCGGGCGGCTTGACGATGAGCTTGGCGATGCGCGCGTTGGTGCCCGCCAGCTCGTCCGCGTACTCATCGCCCGCGGCGGCATGGTTGGCCGCGGCGATGACGAACATCGCGCCGAGGAAGAACGTCAGCAGGAAGATGTTGAGGACGGTGAAGTCCACCGACTCGCCCAGCGGCGCGAAGGCCTTCTTGGGCACCGACTCGTAGAGGGCCTCGAGCGTCACGCCGCCCAGGTCCACCGAGATGAAGTCATCGTCCTTGAGGGTGAGCGCGTAGGCCTCGCCCTCGTGGTTGGCCTTGCCGGACTCGATGACGGCCTTGAGGTCCATCGTCTCGCCCTTGCGGGTGAGCTCGCCCTTCATCTTGCCGGTGAAGAGCACGGTGAAGGACTGGCCATCCGTGCGCACCACCTCGAAGCGCTCGCCGCCCAGCTTGGCGTCGCCCATGATGAAGTTGACGCCCTTGGCGCTGCCCACCGTGAAGGACTGCTTCTTGCCCGGCGGCAGGAAGAACTCGCCCACGCGCTGGTCGCCCCACATGAAGTGCAGGCCCAGACCGAGCGGACCGCTGCCCTTGCGAGCCACCCGGCGCACGCGCGGAACGGGCTCGGCGGCCGGGGCCTCGGCATGCGCCACGGGCGCGGCCACCGGCTGCGGCGCGGCCTTCTGCACGGGAGCGGGAGCCGGAGCGGCCACCGGCTGCGGCGCCACCGCCACGGGAGCGGGAGTCACCGTCGGCGCCGGGGTCGCGGCCTGCGCGAGGCCCGCGGCCAGCGGGCGCTCGGGCGCCGGAGCCACCGCGGCCGCGGCGGGGGCAACGGTGGCGGCTGCGGTCGCCAGGTTCACCGCGGCCACGGCGGCCGGGTTCTCCAGGCGGATGGTGGTGCCACCCACCTTGATCTCGTCTCCGAAGACCAGCTGGCCCTTGTTGACCCGCTTGCCGTTGACGTAGGTGCCCTCGACGCTGCCCATGTCGATGATGGACAGGCTGCCGTCGGCGGCGACCTCGATGACGGAGTGGATGCGGCTGACCTTCTCGTCCTCCAGGCACAGGTGTGCCGAGGCGAGACGGCCAATCTTGATGATGTCGCGCTCGAAGTCCTTCGCGGTGACGAGCGTGTCACCCTTGAAGACCTTGAGTGTCAGAGGCACGGGCATTGAAATTCCCCAGTTGGCTTTCGGCGATCTCTAGGACAACGCGTTCGTCGGTGGGTTCCCAACGATTTTCACAGCTCGCCCACCGACTGCATCACCTTGTCCTCGAAGTCCTCGCGAACACGGATGAGGTTGGAGTGCTGGACCTTCTTGCGCGCCTCGACGTACTCGCCGTCCGGCTTGGTGAGGTCGCCCTCGATGGTGTCGTCCTCGAAGTCGATGGTCTGCGGACCACCCTTCTGGGCCTTGCCACCACCGGCCGCCCTGCCGCCACCACTGTCGCCCGACCCACCCTCGTCCTGGGCGAAGGCCGGAGCCACCGCCAGCACCGCACACAGCATCAGGAGCTTCCTCATGACTGCCTCCGAGCGGTTCCCCCCTCCGGGGTCCCCGCGTCACGTCCACTGGCGCCGGATTCCGGCGCCAACGGACGAAGATTCTCATTTATCCCCCCACCCTGACCACTGCCACCGCGATCAGAAGAGATCGTCGGTGGGTTCATTCGAATCCGGCTTGGCTGGATTCTTCTGCTGCGGCGCGTTGGCCGGAGGAGAAGCAGCGGGCGGATTGGCGGCGGGCTGGGTGTCGCCAGCGGGCTTGACATCCCCGGCGGGCTGGGTAGCACCCGCGGGCTGGGTGGGAGCCGGGGCGTTGGTGCCCGCGGCGTTGACGGTGCCCTGCTTGGCCTCCTCGGCCTTCATCAGCTCCTGCTGCTGCTTCTGGAGCTCCTCGAGCTTCTTGGCCTGCTCCTCGGCGGCGACGGCCTCGCGCTGGGCCTGGACGATGGACTCCGCCTCGCGCAGCAGGTTGAAGATGGGGTGCTCGGCGTTGAGGGCCACCTCGCCACCGGACAGGCTGATGTACTTGCGGTACAGCTCGATGGCCCGGTCCGGAGCGCCCTTGTTGCGGTGCAGGATGACGCCGCGGTTGAAGTAGATGGCGGCCAGCTTCGGGTCGAGCTTCTCCGCCTCGTCGTACTCCTGCATGGCCTTGTCGAACTGACCCTGGCCCTTGTAGGCGATGCCGAGGTTGAGGTGGGCGGGGGCGTTCTTGCTGTCGGCCTGGAGGATGCGGCGCAGGTGCTCCTCGGCGCCGGGGTAGTCCTCCACTTCGAGGGCCAGCTGCGCCAGCTGCACGTGCGCGGGCACGTAGTCGGCGCGGACCTCGATGGCACGCCGGAACTCCAGGCGCGCCTCGTCCTTCTTCTCCTCCTGCAGGAGGATGAGGCCGATGGTGTGGTGCAGCTCGGGATCGTTCTGGTCGATCTTCAGCGCGCGCAGGGCCACCAGCTTGGCCATGGCCAGCTGCTTGCGCTCCAGGTAGCTGCGCATCATCACCTTGTAGGCGGTGACGGACTGGGGCTCGCGCATGAGGGCGGCGCGCGAGAACTCCATGGCCTTATCGTGGTCACCCGTCTGACGGTAGATCTCCGCCAGGCGGGCGCGGCTGCTGGCGTCGTCCGGGTACGTCTTCAGGACGCCCTGGTAGATGCCCACCGCGCCGGCGATGTCACCCGAGTTCTGGGCGATCACCGCCAGGTTCTCCGAGGCCTGGCGCAGCGTGGGCTTCTTCTGGAGGGCCGCCTGGTAGCGGGCGATGGCCTCCTTCTGGTTGCCCTGGCGCTCGGCGATGACGCCGAGGTTGTACTCGGCCTCGGCGAGGTTCTGATCCGCGTCCAGCGCGGCCTTGAACTTGCGCTCGAGCGACGGGTAGTCGAAGGCGTTGGCCTTCTTCTGGGCCTCGAAGGCGCCGAGCGCGTCATCGAAGAGCAGCTTGGCGCGGTTGGAGATGGAGACGGGCTCGTTGGACTTGGCGACGTTCGCCTTGCCCGTGGTGCCCGTGCCCGGACCGGCGGCCTTGGTGCCCGTGCAGCCGGTGGCGAGGAGTGCCGCGAGCGCGGCCAGGAGGAGTGAGCGCATCATGGGGGTGCGATTCATTTGAGGAAGTCCTCCGGTTCCTGATCATCCACGGCGGACTTGCGAGGAGTGCCTTCCTTGGTGGGGGCGGCCGGCCCGTCGACCTGGGTGGCGGTCTGCTGCTGCAGCCGCTTGGCCAGATCCGACACGTCCTCGACCACCTCCTCGGTCTTGCCCTTGTCGTCCTGGGCCGCCTCGACGACGGGCGGCGGAACGTCCTGGATGGCGGCGAGCAGATCGCCTCCGATGGCCAGGTCACGGCCCTTGGAGAGGGCCACCTTCTCCTCGACCATCGTCGGGAACTGCTCCGGACGGTAGGTGTCGCGCAGCATCTTGAGGCTCTCGGCGGCGCAGGTGTTGAAGACGCTCAGCTCGCGGCTCTTGAGCACCGCGGTGGAGAACGCCTCGGCGGCCTTCTCCTTGAGCGGCAGGGACTGGTTGCCGAACTCCTCGCGCAGGGCGCCCTCGGTCTCCTCGTCGATGCCGGGAGGCATGGGGGCGTTGCTGATCTTGTCGGCGAAGTTGTCGTAGATGAGGCCGATGCGGTGCAGGGCGCAGATAGCGGGCTCGGCCGCGCCGAGCGACACCGTCTGCACGTACTTCTTCTCCACCACCTCGCGCGAGTTGTTCTTCTCCGCGATGGAGCCCTTGAGCTTGTCCGGGCTGGGCGGACGGCCCCAGGAGAGCTTCAGGCGCGAGTAGAACTGGAAGTCCGGCTCCACGCTGCGGTACTGGGCGCGGGCCACGGCCTCCAGGGCCGGCTTCTCCAGGGACTGCTGCATGCGGCGCGGCAGCTTCTCGTAGTAGTCGAGGATGCGGCCGTAGAGGCGAGCGGTGTCGCGCTCCTTGTGCATCTTGTTCTCGAAGATGTCGGCGATGCGGCCCTCGGCCATCAGCACCTTGCTGGGGCTGCGGATGTACTGGCGCTCGTACTCCTCCAGCTGACCCATGGCCTTGTTGAAGTTGCCCGTCTTCACGTGCAGGTCGACGATGGAGAGGAAGATGTCCTCGGCGTCCTTGGCCTTGGGCCACACGGTCAGGTAGCGCTCGCGCAGGGCCAGCGCCGCCTTGAACTGGCCGAGACCCTCGCGGTAGGTGGCCGCGTTGAAGAGCGCCACCTGGGCCTTGGACTCCTCCCACTTCTGAGGCTGGCCGGGCTTGTCGGACACCACGGGGCTCGCGGCCGCCTTGCCCTTGCCCTTGCCCTTCTTGGCACGAGCGGGCGCCGCCTTCCTGGCCACCACGGCCTTGCCACCACCGGACAGGCTGGCCTCGTATCCGTTGACGTACTGCTCGTACACGTCCGCGGCCTCGCTGAAGTCACCGATGGCCTCGAGCGCCTCCGCGTTGTTGTAGATGCACTCCGGCACGAAGCGCGACGCGGGGTACTGCTCGATGATGCGCTGGCGCACCTGGATGGCCTTATCCAGCATCTTCGCCTTGTAGTAGTCCACCGAGGCGTTGAAGAGCGCCACGTCGGCGATCTCCGTCTGCGGGAAGTCGGCCACGAAGGACAGGTAGGCCTCGGCCGCCTTCGCGAACTGGTTCTTCGCCTCCAGCTGGCTCACGAGCTTGAACGCCGACTGCTCGATGACCTTGGACAGGTCCTCACGGAACTTGCCCACCGCGAGCTTGTCGTTGTTGTAGAAGCGGCGCGCCCACTCGTTCACCTTCGCCCAGTCCTCGAGCAGGTTGTACGAGTCGAGCACCAGGTTGGCGGCGATCTCCGCGGCGCGCTCGCCGGACTCGAACTTGTACTCGGGCGAGCCCAGGGCGATCTCGCTGAAGCGCAGCACCGCCTCGTCGAAGTGGTTGTGGCGGTAGTAGATGTTGGCCGCCTTGAAGGCGATCTCCACCCGCTTGTCGCCCTTGCTCACGTACTTGAGGTAGCGCTCGCAGGCCTCCAGCAGGTCCTTCTTGCCCTGCGGAATCGCGGCCTTCTTGCGGATGTCCTTGGTGTCGACGTCCTTGAAGGCGCCCTTGGACTCGGCGTCCTTCACCATCTCGTCATAGGCGAGCACGGCGTTGTAGGCGGCGTTGTTCAGCCACTTGCCCGGCTTGCCCGGCTTGGGGTTGCCCTGCTCGTCCTTGGCCTCCAGCAGCTTCACGTCCTGGAGGACGACGAGCGTGTAGTTGGCCGCGGCCTTGTCGAACTTCTGGAGGTTGTCGTTGAGCAACTCCGCCCAGAAGAAGCGCAGGTCGTACGCCTTGGGGCTCTCCGGGAAGAGCGTCAGGTAGTCCGAGTAGATCATGTCGGCGTACCCGAACGTGGCCTCCTCGCGCGTCTTCTTGGCCTCGTTGTGCCAGGTGACGGCCAGGTTGGACAGGGTGCGCTCGGACAGATCCTTCGCCTCGGCCAGGGCCTTCTTGTCCTTGTCGTCCTTGATGACGCCGGAGCCCTCGACCTCCTTCATGATCTTCACGAGCCGGCGCACCTGCGTGACGGTGCGCTCTTTGTTGCCCATGCGAAGGACGATGTCGACGATGCGGCCCTGGAAGCCCGGGGCCTCGGGCGACAGCGGCTTCTCCTTGATGAGGGAGTTGTAGGTGATGGCCGCCTCGCGGTCCTTGCCATCGCCGTAGTACATGTTGGCCAGGGTCCGCATCATCGCGAAGCGGTCCTCGGGGTTGCTGGCCACCTTGGAGAAGTCCTCGCGGGCGAGCATCACGTCGCCCTCGCGCGCATAGGCACGCACGTAGTCGGTGCGCGCCTCACGCGCCAGCGAGTTGGTCTTCTTGGCGTTGCCGTCCTTCTCCAGCGCCTGCGCGCCGGCCAGCTCACCGTAGAGGACCACCGCCTTCCACTTGTCCTTGGCGTTCGGGTAGTCCGCCAGGTTGAAGTAGCACCAGCCCTGCTTGTAGAGGGCGAAGGCGTACACCTGGCTCTCGGGGAACTCGGCGGCCTTCTTGTAGGCGGCCAGCGCCTTCTCCAGGTCCGCGCGCTTGCCCTTCGAATTGTTGAAGTAGTACTCGCCGAAGGCCAGGTAGGCGTCGGGGATGTACTTGGACTTGGGGTGCTTCTCCACCAGGCGCTTGAAGGCCACCAGCGCCTTGCGGTCCTGGCCGTCCTCCATCAGGTACGTGCCGAGGAAGAAGAGCACCTCGTCCGAGCGCTCGAAGTCCGGGTACTCCTGGACGATCTTCGTGTACTGCTCGAGCGCGAGCTTGCCGTACTGCTTCTGCCGGGTGAGCAGCTCGGCCTTGGCGGCCTTGGCGCGGCTCTGGGCGGCCGAGTCACCCCGGTTCATCGCCTCGATGAGCTCGTCGTCCTTCCGGTTCGCCTCGAAGAAGTAGTACTTGGACTCTTCCCAGTACAGCTCGCCCAGGCGGAACAGGAGCGAGGGCTGCTCCTTGGCGTCCGCCGACAGGGAGATGATCTTCTTGAGCGACTCGATCTGCTCGCGGCGCTTGGAGGCGACCTGCCCCTCCACGCCGAGACGGAACTGGTCGTATTGGAGGGCGGGCGCGTTGTCCTGCTTCTCCTTCTTACGACTGATGTCGCCAGCGAGCGACTTGTCCACCACGGCAGTGGAGCTCTTCTTGCCGAGGTTGGCGTCGCGCGGCGCTTTCTTTTCCTGCGCGTGGGCCATCGAGGCCATGAGCAGGAGGCTGAGGAGGAGCGTGCGGCGCATGTGTTTCCTCTGCTGGGTTCTACCGGCCCGGTCTCCTGCCTGCTCGGCAAGTGTCCGGGACTCTTCGGGAATTTCCATCTGGAAGGTTGCGCACTATGCGCGGTGCGTTGGGGCGGGTCAACAGGGCCTTCGGGGCATGCTGGCTCGGTGCAATGCGGCCGGAAAGATTCCAGGAAGGCTGTGCGGGAAGCGTTTCGCGAGTTGCGATGTCAGCCCCGGCTGGTAAGGGGGAACCTTGCCCCCGGCCGTCCGGCTGCACACCTGGGAGACGTAGCGATTCATGAGCCTCCTGCCCGAGAGCGCCAGCTTCGAGGAGCTGGTGCAGGATTACTTCCTCGCAATTCGAGGCAGCGGACTGATGCTGTCCGCCCTGGATGTGGAGCTTTTGACGTCCTGGGCCACGCAGGGAGTTCCCTTCGAGGTGGTGGCGCGGGGGATCGCCCGATCAGCCGAGAAGGCCCTGTGGGACGCGCGCCCCGGGGAGCCCGTGCTGCGCAGCCTGCGCGCCTGCCGCAAACAGGTGGAGGCGGAGATCAAGAAGCACCGGGAGCGCGCGGCGGGCGCGGGCAGTGAGAACAGCCGGCGCGCCGCGAAGGCGCGAACGTGGGAGGAACTGCGACACGGGCAGCTGAGGGCCTCGCTGGAGCGGCTGGCGGAGGCGGAGCCGGTGCTGGCGCCGCGGATCGGCCTGCTGATGGAGACGGTCCTGCGGGAGGTGCCCGGCGAGTTCGCGCGGATGGAGGCGCAGGAGACGCTGGTGGGGATGCTGCTGCTGCGCGCCCTGCCCTTCTCCGAGCGGCTGGAGCTGTGGCGCTCGGCGCACGGGGAGGACGCGGATCAGCAGTACATGTCCTTCCGGGCGCGGCGGCTGGCGCGGCGCTTCCGGCTGCTGGCGGTGGTGCGCCGGCGGCTGGGGCTGATGGATGCCTAGAGGGTAGCCGACTGAACGTGCGTGTAGCGGGCTGACGCGCGTCAGGGCGCTCTGCTATGGCCTGCGGCCATGGTCACGAAGGCGATCGGCGAGGTGTGTGGCGAGTGTGGGGGACGGACATACGTCATCGAGCGGCGTGGAGACCGGGCGCACGCGCGGGTGTGCACGTGCTCGGCCCGGTGCGAGCTGTGTGAGGGACGCGGCTACGCGTACGAGGTGCGCGAGGAGTCCTTCAGCGCCAAGGTGGGCCCCAAGCGCTACGAGGTGCTGGTGCCGTGCGTGTGCCAGCGGCGGGCGAAGCGGCTCGAGCACTTCAACGAGGTGGGGCTGCCCGGAGTGATGGCGCACGCGAGCTTCGAGGGCTACCGCGCCTTCAACGAGGCGCAGGATCGGGCGCGCAACCTGGCGATGCACTTCGCCCACCACTACGACAAGGCGGGGGTGAACAAGGGCTTCATCCTGAGCGGGCCGGTGGGCACGGGGAAGACGCACCTGCTGGCGGCCACGCTCAAGCACCTGGTGCTCGAGGTGGGGCTGGAGGCCCGGTACGTGGAGATCTCCCTGCTCTACGCCACCATCCGGCGCGGCTTCCAGGAGGGCAAGAGCGGCGGGGAGATCATCGGCCCGCTGTCGGAGGTCGAGGTGCTGGCCATCGACGAGATGGGCAAGGGGCGCGGCAGCCAGTTCGAGATGGAGACGCTCGATGAGCTGATCGCCCGGCGCTACAACGCGGCGCGCACGACGCTCTTCGCGACGAACTACTCGCTGGAGCCCGAGCGCCGCGGCACGCGCGCCGCCGCTCCGAGCGGCTACCGCTCCACGGAGGACACGAAGAGCGCGGCGCGCGAGATGGAGTTGCTGCGCGAGCGTGTGGGCGAGCGCATCTACAGCCGGCTGTGCGAGATGTGCAACTTCGTGGAGTTTCCGAAGGAGACGACGCCGGATCAGCGGCGCATGCGGCAGGAGCTGGAACCCAGGCCGGGTCCGCCTCCGGGCGGAATGCGCTCGGGACGCTGATCCTCACTGGAGACCCGCGTCGACGACCCGCGGGTCTCCGCAGTGGCCGGGCACGCGCTACGGCGTGATGGCGCGCAGCAACGCGTTGCCCGAGTCCGCCACGTACAGCGTCCCGTCCGGACCCACCGCGAGACCCGCCGGCAGCACGAGGTCCGCGTCATCCCCCGTCCCATCGCGAGCCCCGAAGCGGCCCGAGCCCGCCAGCGTGGTCACCGTCCCGTGCGGAGAGATGCGCCGCACCCGGTAGTTGCCCGGATCCGACACCGCCAGACTCCCGTCCGGCAGCACCGCGATTCCCAGGTACGGCAGCATCCGCGCGTCCTCGCCCTGCCCTTCCGCGAAGCCTCCCGGCGGAGAGCCAGCCAGCACGCTCACCGTCCCGTTGCGCAGCGCCACCACGCGCGACATGCCCGTCTCCACCACGTACACCGTCCCGTCCGGCGCCTGCACCACCGCCGACGGCCGGTACAGCCACAGGTTCGCCGGCAGCGTCGTCACTGGATAGCCCGGAGTCAGCAGATCGATCCGCCGGATGACGCCGTTGCCCAGGTCCGCCACCAGCAGCTCCCCCTGCGGCGTGACGAACAGCCCCGCCGGCTGGTTGAAGCGCGCCTGCGCCGCGGGTCCGTCCATCAGCCCCGGCTCCATCACCGCCCCGGCGAACACCGTCGTCGTCCCGTCCGGCGTGATGCGCCGGATGCAGTAGTTGTCCGAGTCCGCCACGTAGACGTTCCCCTGTGCGTCCGCGGCGATCCCCATCGGGCCATTCAGCTTCACCGAGGAGAGCGTCGAGATGCTCCCGTCCGGCCCCACCCGCTTCACCTCGTTCGCCAGCGCGTCCGCCACCGCCCAGCCACCTCCGGGCAGCACCGCCACCGCCACCGGCGCCGCCAGCAGCCCCCGGCCCGGCTCGCCGTCCTGATCACCCCGGCGTCCCGGCTGCCCGGCCACCGTCCGCACGTCGGTCGCGTAGGGGCCTCGCGCTCGCGGCAGCTGCGTCGTCGGCAGCACCACCAGATCCTGCGGCACCTGCCTCCCCAGCGCGCGGTAGAGGACGTTGGCCACGATGCGCGCCGCGCGCGGATCCGCCGCCTCCGTCGTCCCCAGCGTGTGCACGAAGTCGATGCCCCCCGCCGAGAACACCCACGCGTCCCCCTTGCGGAACACCACCATCTGCCCGAAGCCGAACGCCCCTTGCAGCGACAACGCGGGCGACTCGGCCAGCACCTCCAGCCCCGCGGGCGACCGGCCGTTGTCCACCACCTGGTCCTGCTCGTAGCCGTTGGCACGCCACAGCGTGTCCCCGTTCCTCAGCCCCGTGCCCTCCAGCGCCCAGTGCCCCTGGTTCGTGATGACCGTCGGGAAGGCGAACTGGTGCCAGCGGCTGGAGAACATCACCCCCAGCAGCGAGTTCTCCGGGCGCGGCGTGGCCAGGTCCCTGAACTTCGTCGAGCGGTCCAGGCTCCTCACCCCCACCGGGTCCCTCGCGTCGCCCTTGTAGCAGGTGATGATGCGCCGCGGCCGGCCATCCGCCGCCGACTCGAGCCGCACCTGCCAGTAGGCCTGGTTCGCCCCGAGGTTGATGATCGACAGCCCCTCGGCCTGCGCCTTGTCGGCACGGTCGCGCAGCGTGCGCGTCCAGTACTCGTCGTGCCCGGACATGATGAGGACCTTCGCCTCGCGCAGCGCGTCCTCGCTGCGATCCAACTCCTCGTTGGTCACGTAGGTGACGTCCAGCCCCTGCGCCTCCAGCCACATGATGAGGCCCTGGTCATCGTCCAGCAGGTGGCCCGAGCCGTAGCCGCGGTAGTAGGGCCTGTCGTACGAGGCCTGGAAGCCGCGCCCCACCCCGGTGATGCGGAACTTGTCGTCGTAGAGGCTCGTGCCGCCCCACGTGTTGTAGGCCTGCCAGGTCGCGGTCGGGATGATCACCGTCACCTCCGAGCGAGGCAGCGGATCCCTCACGAAGAACGGCACGTAGCGCTGGTAGCCGTCCTCGCGCACCAGCTTCACCACGTACACCCCGCGCATCCACCCGTTCGTCACCAGCTCCAGCGTCGGCGTCCAGTTGCAGGCGACGATGCCCGTGGGCTGCTGCGCCGGACACGGCGCCTGCGGCACCGCCTGCAGCGGGCCACCCCGCGCCACCTCTCGCGCCCCCGTGCCCCCGTAGTAGCCCAGCCGATAGACCTCCCAGCTGAACTTGCGCGGAGAGCCCGTCACCGACACCGCGATGGGCACCCGCTCGCCCGGCGACACCGTGGAGACGAGCGCGTAGCCCTCGATCTCGTTGGTGTTGGCCGCTTTCTTGATGCGCCACGCCGTCGTCCCCTGGCGCGCGTTCTCCTTGCGGATGGCTTGCGAGTCATGCGGCGGAATCGTTCCACCGTCCGGCACGCCGCCATCCGGGTCCGGCGGCGGTGGCACGCTTCCATCCAAGATGTCTGGCTCCCCGCCATCCGAGCGCTGGAGCGGTGGGGTGTCACGCGCACCACCATCCCGACCACCCGCGCCGGAGGAGGAATCCTCACACCCTCCGACCAGGCCCAGGAGGCACAGTACGGAAACCAACACCCCGATGATCCGACCACCCTTTCCCATGCCTGCCTCCACCCTCTCGGGCTGCGAGGGTAAGCATGAGACCCAGTCTGGGAAGTCTTCCTCTCCTTCCTGGACGCCCCCGTGGACAGTTCAATGTCCACCAGACCTCACGAGCCGCCCTCAGTTGCCCAGGAACTCGCGGTGCAGCCTCGCGGTGAGCGGCTTCAGGTACGGCTTGTCCACCAGCAGCGTGAGCTGGAGGGGCGAGGTATGGACCGCATGCACCCTCGCGCCCACCTCCTCCGCCACCCCCAGGGCCCGGCGCAGGTAGCTCCAGTCCGCGTTCAGCCCCGCCCCCACCGCCGTCACCGTCCCCACCTCCTCGCGCAGCGTCACCGCCGCCCCGAAGCGCGCCACCACGTCCCGCTTCAGTGCCTCCAACCCGTGCACGTCCTGCAACGGCACCGCGATGAACGCCCGCCCCTCGCGCCCCAGCAGCCCGTCGAACGCCAGCGCCCTGCCGCGCACCCCTCGCGCGTCCAGGAACTCCAGCAGCTCCGGCAGCCGCACCTCCTCCACCGCCGCCGACAGCACCGCCATCTCCGCCTCCGCCGTCACCCCCTTCACCCGCGTGTCCGCTGGCGCCACCAGCTCCTGCACCGCCGTCCCACTCCCCTGCCCGTGCGCCGTCCGCGCCAGGATGACGATGCCCTTGGCCTTCGCGAACTCCACCGCCTGCGCGTTGAGCACCTTCGCCCCCGCGCTCGCCAGCTCCTGCATCTCGTCGTACGAGAGCGTCTCCAGCTTGCGCGCGTCCGGCACCACCCGAGGATCCGCGCTGAACACCCCGTCCACGTCCGAGTAGATCTCACACGACTCCGCGCTCAACGCCGCCGCCAGCGCCACCGCCGTCGTGTCCGAGCCTCCCCTCCCCAGTGTCGTCACCTCCTTCTTGTAGGAGACGCCCTGGTACCCCGCGACGATGACCACCTTGCCCTGCTCCAGCTCGTCCTGGATGCGGTACGGCCGCACCTCCACGATGCGCGCCTGCGAGTGCGCGTCATTCGTGATGATGCCGCTCTGGCTCCCCGTGAAGCTGATGGCCGGCACCCCCATCTCCTGGAGCGCCATGGACAAGAGCGCCATGGAGATGCGCTCCCCGCACGTGAGCAGCATGTCCAGCTCGCGCCGCGCCGGGTCCGGCGACACCTGCTTGGCCAGCGCCAGCAGCTCGTCCGTCGTGTCCCCCATGGCCGACACCACCACCACCACCTGGTAGCCCCGGTCCCGCGTCTCCTTTACTCTGCGTGCGACCTTGCGGATCTTCTCCACATCGGCGACCGATGAGCCGCCGTACTTCTGCACCACGATCGGCATAAAGCACCCGCTGCGTTGTTCCTAGGGGCCCGTCAAGGTCACAGGTAACCTGCCGGGCGTGTCCGCCAAGACACACTGGAAGCACGTCATGCACAAGGCTCGCCAGCGCCGTTCCGACAGTTCCCGACGCCTGCCTGCCCTTCTTGACAGGTCGGAAACGGCTTTTATATCGGCCGCCGACCGAGTGCTTCTCCACGGAGCCATCCCATGCCGATGATCGAGGTGCAGAACCTCACCAAGCGATACCGCGACCGGATCGCCGTGGATCGCCTGAACTTCTCGGTCGCCGAGGGACAGATCCTCGGCTTCCTCGGGCCCAATGGAGCGGGCAAGTCCACCACGATGAGGATCCTCACCGGGTTCCTCCCGCCCTCCGAGGGGACGGCCCGGGTGGCGGGCTTCGACGTCTTCGAGCAGCCCCTGGAGGTCAAACGGCGGATCGGCTACCTGCCGGAGACCCCGCCGCTGTACCCGGAGATGACGGTGGCCGGGTACCTGAAGTTCGTCGCCGAGCTCAAGCGGCTGCCCGGCCGCGGCCTTCGCGCCGAGGTGGACCGGGTGGGCGGGCTCGCCGGCGTGTCCGACGTCATGGGTCGGGTCATCCAGAACTTGTCCAAGGGCTACAAGCAGCGCGTGGGGATTGCCCAGGCCCTGCTCGGCTCCCCGCCAGTGCTCATCCTCGACGAGCCCACCGAGGGGTTGGATCCCGCCCAGCGCGCCGAGGTGCGCGGCCTCATCAAGAGGCTGGCCGGCAAGCACACCGTCATCCTCTCCACCCACATCCTCCCCGAGGTGACGATGACCTGCGAGAAGGTCCTCATCATCAACCAGGGCCGGGTGGTGGCGTACGACGAGATCCGCAAGCTGACGCACGTGCACGGCGGCAAGGCGGAGAACGTGTCGCTGGAGGAGATCTTCATCAAGCTGACCGCGGCCTAGCACCCGCGCGTCCCCCCTTCCACGGTTCCGGAGAACCCCATGCGCACCGCGCTGGCGATCGCTCGCAAAGAGCTGTCCATCTACTTCACCACGCCGTGGGCCTACGCGGTCTTCACCGCGATGCAGGCCCTCTCGTCCTTCTTCTTCATCAACAACCTCTACAAGTTCCAGCAGGCCCAGGAGCTCGCCCGGGTGTACGGCTGGGAGAAGGTGCCGCAGCAGTTCCGCAACCTCACCGATGGGGTGGCGGTGCCCTTCTGGGGCACGGTGATGTTCATCACCCTCTTCGTGGCCCCCTTCCTCTCCATGCGGCTGTTCGCCGAGGAGAAGCGCAACAGGACGTTCGAGCTGTTGATGACGGCGCCGGTCCGGCCCCTGGAGATCGTCCTGGGCAAGTACCTGGGCGGCCTGGGCGTCATCACCGCCACCCTGGGCCTCACCATCGTCTTCCCCGTCATCCTCTCCGTGTTCGGCAAGGGTGAGTCCGGCAGCGCGCTCGAGTGGAGCACGGTGCTGCTGGGCTATGGCGGGCTGCTGCTGTGGGGCGCCACGTGCATGGCCATCGGCATGTTCATCTCCATGCTGACGGAGAGCCAGATGGTGGCCGCCCTGCTCAGCTTCACGGTGCTGCTGCCGTGGATGTTCCTGAGCGGGCTCGCCGAGGGCACCGAGGAGCCGGTGCGCTCCCTCATCAACGCCCTGTCCTTCGACGTGCAGCTGTCGGGCCTGCTGCGCGGCGTGTTGGATCTCAAGGCGCTCGTCTTCTTCGTGTCCGTCATTTTCTTCTCGCTGCTGCTCAGCCACCGCACGGTGGAGGCGCAGCGATGGACGTGAGCCCCTCGCGAGGATGCCCATGAAAGCGGCCAACATCGGAAAGATCCTCGGCGTGTTCGGGCTGCTGCTGCTGCTCTCCAGCCCCTTCACCCTCTTCCTCACCTCGGGCTCCATCCCCATCGCCGCCACGAAGGCCGTGGCCGGTGCGATCATGCTGGGCCTGTACTTCGCCACCAACTTCAAGCAGTTCGGCCAGTTCGCCTCGCGGCGCTCCAGCTTCTTCTTCGGCACCACGGCGCTGATGGTGCTGATGACGCTGGGGGCGCTGGTGGCCATCAACTACATCGCCCACAAGAAGAACCAGCGGTGGGACCTCACCGAGCGGAAGGTCTTCACGCTCTCGCCCCAGACGGTGAGCACGCTCAAGGCCATCAAGGAGCCGGTGCACGCCATCGGCTTCGTGCAGCCGGACCACCCCGCCTACGCGGGCCTGCAGGCCACCTTCGAGCGCTACCACGCCGAGGCGCCGGACACGTTCGACTACTCGTTCAAGGATCCGCGCCGCCACCCGGACCTGGCGCAGAGATACCAGCTGCGCGACAGCCAGACGACGGTGGTGCTCACGCGCGGCGAGGGCGCCAACGAGTCACACACCTCGCTCAACGTCATCAGCGAGCAGGAGCTCACCAACGCCCTGCTCAAGCTGACGAAGGTGAGGGACCAGACGGTCTACTTCGTGGTGGGCCATGGCGAGTGGCCCCTGGACCGTCAGGTGCCCATGCCCGGCCAGCGCGGGCGGACGACGAGCCTCTCGGAGCTGAAGCAGCAGCTCGCCCAGGAGGGCTACGCCCCCCGGGAGCTGAACCTCGCGGGCGGTACCACGGTGCCGAGGGATGCCTCGCTGGTGCTCATCGCCGGCGCCAAGGCTCCCTTCAGCCCGCCGGAGGTGGAGTCGCTGCGCCAGTACCTCGCCGCCGGTGGCCGGCTGCTCTACTTCGCCGAGGCCTATGGAGAGCCCGGCCCGGAGCTGGCGAAGCTGCTCGCCGAGTACGGCGTGGAGCTCGACAAGGGCGTGGTCGCCGATGGTCAGTTCAACGGTGGCAGCCCCTACGTCGTCCTCTCGCTCTTCTTCGGCAAGCATGAGATCGCCCAGCCCTTGAGCCAGCGGCAGCTCAACATCGAGTTCCCCACCGCGCGCAGCATCGGCGTGCTGAGCCAGGGCCTCGCCGAGGGTGTGAGGGTGACGCCGGTGCTCCTCACCTCGCCCTTCGGCTGGGTGGAGACGACGCCCGACGACAAGCCGGCCCCCACGGAGGGAGAGAAGAAGGGCCAGCTCAACCTGGTGACGGCCAGCACGCGCGATACCTCCCAGGCGTTGGCCAGGCGCTTCGACGAAGCGCGGCTCGTGGTGGTGGGTGACTCGGAGCTCCTCCTGGACTCCAACTGGGGCCACGAGGGCAACCGCAACCTGGTGATGAACGCGCTCGGGTGGGCCACCCAGCAGGTGGAGAAGATCACCATCCGCCCGCCCGACCGCGCCACCTCCACCCTGGAGCTGGATGCGGAGATGCTCAACCGCATCCGTTTCGTGTCCACCGACGTCCTGCCCCTGTCGCTGCTCGGCGTGGGGCTGGCCATCTGGCTCTCGAGGCGAAACAAGTGAACGCCAGGCAGAAGAACCTCGTCAGTGTGCTGGCCGCCACCCTGGTGGCTGGCGGGCTCGGGCTCTACACGTACTTCGGCGTGATGAAGCCGGAGGAGCAGGAGGCCCAGCGCAAGGAAGTGGAAGACAAGCTCTTCGTCACCCAGGCCCCGGACGAGCGTGGCCAGGACGGGGGTGCGCCCGTCGCGCCCGTCTTCACGCACCTCACCGTGGAGATGGCGGGGTCGAAGACGGTGATGGAGCTCGTGGAGGGCCGGTGGCGCGTCACCTCGCCGGTGTCCGCGCTGGCCAACAAGGCCGAGGTGGATGGCCTCACCCAGGAGCTCGCCTCCGCGAAGTTCCTGAGCTCGTTGGACAAGAACCCCACCGACGCGGACCTGGAGCGCTACGGGCTCAAGCCGCCCGTCGTCACCGTGACGGCCAGGGCCTATGTGCCGAACGCCCAGGGCGGCGGAGCGGAGGATCCCTCCCGCCAGCGCACGCTGACGTTCCACACCGGCGTCGAGAACCGCTTCGACGGCTCGGTGTACGTGCGTCGCGAGGGAGATCCGACCGTGTACTCCTCCCAGGGCTCGCTCCGCTTCGCGGTGCAGAAGCGCACCAATGACTGGAGGGACCACGAGGCGTTCCCCGTGAACGAGCCCTCGCTGCTGCGCATCGAGGTGAAGGCACGCAAGAACGCCTTCACCCTGGAGCGCGCCAGCACCGACCAGCCCTGGCAGCTCACGAAGCCGGTGGCGTTGCGCGCGGATGGCCAGCGGGTGGCGAGCATGGTGTCCATGTTCAAGGGCTATCGGGCCCTCACCTTCCCCGACGCGGAGCGCGAGGCGAAGGTGCGGACCGCCCTGGAGAAGCCCGTGGTGGAGGCACTCTTCGTCCCCAACACCGGCGATCCGGTGCGCGTGCGGCTCGCCGAGGTGACGCTGGATGGGATGCAGCAGATCTTCACGCTGAGCGAGTGGGGCCGGGAGTCCGTGCTCGCCCTGGTGGACAGCAACACCGTCAACGTCCTGGACCTCACCGTGTCCGAGCTCAAGGACAAGAAGGCGCTCGCGTTCACCGTCGATGACGTGCACCAGCTCGTCATCCACCCGGCCCCTGGCGGGGACATCATCCGACTGGCCAAGACCCAGGACACCCAGCAGTGGGAGGTGGTGGCGCCCATTCCCAGCAGGGCCCGCGAGTTCAAGGTGGCCTCGCTCCTGGGCTCGCTGGAGAAGCTCAAGGCCGCGGCGCTCGGCGAGGCCCGCCCCAAAAGCTGGGGCAAGTATGGCATCTCCGACTCCTCGCGCGGCGTGGTGCTGCTGGACGCCCAGGGCAAGGAGCTGGCCCGCCTGTCGCTCGGCAACGAGGTGAAGGGCAACCCCAAGCGCCTGTGGGCGCGCGGCTCGGCCGAGGAAGTGCTCGAGCTGGAGAAGTCCGTGCTCGACGCACTGCCCCTGAAGCTCGAGGACCTCATGCAGGGCGTGCCGGCCGCGAACGGCTCGCCCTGAGGCCCCGCCTCACACCTCGAGCAGCAGGAAGCGCTGTTCGGGGTGCATCTTCGTCATGAGCGGCATCGCCACGTTGTAGACGGGGATGCCGCTCTTCGTCTTCCCCTGGGGCGCACCGTGGTGCGCGTGCCCGTGGAAGACGGCCTCCGCCCCATAGTGGTCCACCGGCATCGCCAGGCGGCTGGTCCCCAGGAAGGGGCGGATCTCGATGTTCTCGCCCTCCAGCGTCTCGGGGACGGGGGCGTAGTGCATGATGACCACCTTCTTCGGCGTATCCAGGTGGCTGAGCGCCGCTTCCAGCTTGAGCGACTCGTGCACCGCCTCCTGCACGAAGGACTTCGTCTGTCCCTCGCCGAAGGCCTGCAGCGTGGCGTTGCCGAAGCCACCGCCGAAGCCCTTCACCCCGGCCACGCCCAGCACCTTCTCGAAGATGAAGTGGTCTCCATCGAGGATGTGCACCCCCACCCGGGCCAGCTCGCCGCAGATCTCCTTCGCCTGGCTGTGCTCGTAGTCGTGGTTGCCGAGCACCGCCGCCACCGGCACCCGGAGGGCGGACAGCTCCTCGGCGAGCACCTTGCCCTCCTCCACCATCCCCCGGTCCGTCAGGTCCCCGCAGAGCAACAACATGTCCGCTTCCGCGTTGATGTGCTTGACGAGCTGGCGGAAGCGGCCGTGCTGGTCCTCGCGGCAGTGCAGGTCACCGACCGCCGCCAACCGTATTTTCGAGCTCGCGTCCCGCGCCACGTGCCTCCCCCTTCTGTCGATCTCGCTCGTCCCAGGACCGTCCGTCACCGTATCCCCAGTGATGGATGTCCACCGCGTAGTTCACCCGCGAGATGAGGTTCCCGCGGCACAGCCGTTCGTCCCAATTGCCTTCCTTGAGCGTGTCCAGCGTGCGCGACATCAGCTCCGTCATCAGCCACGTGGGGATGAGGTCGCGCTCACACGGGTAGGCGAAGCGGAACATCATCAGGTGGCTGAGCAGCACCTCCCAGTACCGGTCGAAGCGCCGCAGCAGCCGCTCCCAGTCCATCCCCGTCCCCATCTTGAGGATGAGGTGGTTGATGTCCGCCCCGTCATACCGCTCCCGCTCGTTCACGAAGGCCTTGGACCAGATCATCTCCTCGGCCGGCGCGATGAGGCAGCGGTAGCCGAAGACGGAGGCGGACCTCGCGTGGACGAACCACTCGTCATCCACGGTGGCCACGCCATTGCCGGAGGAGAAGATGAAGTCGACGAAGTACTCGCCCCGGTAGGCCTTGTAGATCCACACCTCGTCGGCCCGCTCGGTGCGCCAGCCGTCCTTCTCCAGCGCCACGAGCGCCCGCTCCGCGTCGCGCTTGCGAGGGAACAGGTCCAGGTCCTTGGTGTCCCGGTAGATGCCCGTATAGGTGGCGTAGGCGTAGGCCCCGCCCACCAGGAACGGGACACCGGCGTCCAGCAACACCTCGATGGCCCGGCCCCGGGCGTTGATTTCCTCTGGTGTTCGGGCCCGCTCCGCGAGCGAGGCGTCGATTCCCATGTCCCCGGGATGGTTGGGGTGTCGCTTTTCCATGGGGCAAACCTAGGAACGGGCCCTTTTTCTCGTCGGAGCCCCCGTCCGGTATGCCTGGAGGGCGACCGAGGGGCCTCCAACCCCTTGGAATCCCTGGGGGTTTGGCCTTCTGAAAATCGACTTTTCTGTTTTTGGACCCCTGCCGTGTCCCTAGGGACGAACAAGCCGCACCGGCCATGAAGGCCGGGCGGAAACCCCGAGGGGGACCCACATGACGCTGCGCAAGAACCTGCTGTTCGCCGCCCTGATGCTCGCTGGTTGTGGCCGTATGGACCGTGAGGAGGAGTTCCGTTCCGTGCTCCCCACCAAGGAGATGGTGGAGGTGAAGACGCCGGCGGACAGCGGCCAGGCACTGAGGGTGGAGGAGGTGGGCGCTCAGGCCGGAGAGGGCCGCAGGAGCGACCTCTACCAGATCACCCGCACCACCACCGCGGTGGTCAACGGCGGCACGCTGGCCGTGCTGGGGCTGGTGGACGCGGTGACGAAGCACAACCCCACCACCGTCACCGAGGACACCGCGGTGTGGGGCCCGCACACGGAGGCGCTGGCCCGCAACACCTGGAAGCTCACCGTGAAGAAGACGGGCGACAACACCTACGGCTACACGCTGTCGGCCAAGGCGAAGACCGCGGACGACTCGGCCTACGTGGATGTCATCGTCGGCACGCACACCGCCGCGCTGGACGCGGCTGGCGAGCCGGTGAAGGGCTTCGGCCAGGGCGAGTTCACCCTCGACTGGGACCGGCAGAGGACGCTGCCCGAGAACGACGACAACGTCGGCCGCATGACGGTCAAGTACTCGCGCCTGGACGACAAGAGCGCCGCTACGGTGGACGCGGCGTTCCGCCAGGTGCGCGACGACCAGGACGCCAGCAAGCGCGCGGACGCGGACTACCGCTACTCCGCCACCCCGGGCCAGGGCGGTGAGTTCAACTTCAAGCTGAGCAACGACTGGTACAAGCCGGCCGGCACCGCCAGCCAGTCCGAGGTCCTCACCATCAAGAGCCGCTGGCAGCAGGGGGGCGCCGGCCGCTCGGATGTCCGGCTGTCGGGCGGGGACCTGGTGGGCGAGGCCACCGTCAACGAGTGCTGGGACAGCAACTTCATCAGCCACTTCATGCGCGCCAGCTACGACCCGCGGGTGGGCTACGGCACCGAGACCACTGACTGCGTCTTCACCCCGGCGGCCTACTCCACGTTGTAAGCTCGGGGAACATCACCCCGTAGCCACATGAGGCAGCTCTTGTCGGGAACGCCCCAACCGGCCCTGAAGGTCATCGACGGTGGTCAGAAGGATCGGCGCGCCCTCCTGCGCGAGCTGTACACGGCATACGGCGGCAGCGTGTATGGACGCTGCCGCTACCTGTTGAAGGACGCCACCAAGGCCGAGGACGCGATGCAGGAAGTGTTCGCCCGCGCCTTCACCCACGCGGATGAGTTCCGCGCCGAGTCCTCGCCCCTGGCGTGGTTGATGAAGATCGCCACCCACCACTGCCTCAACCAGCTGCGCGCGGAGCGGGCCCCCTGGCGGCGCTGGTTCGAGCGGGACGAGCTGGCCCGCCCCGAGGGAGACCGGGGGGCGCAGGTGATGGAGACGCGGGAGCTGGTGCGCGCGCTCCTGTCCCGGGTGGACCTGGAGACGCAGACGGCGGTGGTGCACTACTGGGTGGATGGAATGACGCTGGAAGAGGTGGCCGCGGTGCTGGGGCGCTCGGTGCCCACGGTGCGCAAGCGGCTGGAGCAGTTCGCCGCCCTGACGAACGAGGAGCTGAAGGTCCCATGAGCGCGCACCTGTCGGAGTGGACGCTGCGGCGACTGCACGTTGGAGAGCTCCCCGATGCGGAGTCCCAACGGGCCCGGGAGCACGTGGCCGCCTGCGCGGAGTGTCACGGGGTGCTCGCGGGCCTCGAGGCGAACCAGGCGCGATTCGAGGCGGAGGTGCCCTTCGAGCGCTTCGCGTCCGGAGTGGAGCGCGTCCTGAAGGAAGGGCAGGCGAAGAGCTCGAAGCCCCGGCTCAATGGCTTGCTGGTGGCGGTGGCGGCCACGGTGCTGCTGGCCGTGGCGGTGCGGCCGCTGCTGTCCGAGTCCCCCGCGGGCAACCGGCTCAAGGGAGGCGCGTCGGCGGAGCTGCGCATCGGTGGCAAGGGAGACCAGCGCTCCGTCCAGCCGGGCGACACCGAGGAGCTGCTGCCGGGCGAGCAGATCCGCCTGGGATACGTGGCGGGGACGCACAAGTACGTGCTGGCGGTGTCGGTGGACGAGGCCGGCGAGGTGTCGTCGCTCTACCCCGAGTCCGGGCCGAGCCTTCCCGTGGAGGCGGGCGCCGGAAAGCACTGGCTGCCCGACAGCGTGGAGTTCACCCCCGGAGGCTACGAGCGCGTGGTGGTGGTGCTCTCCGAGAAGCCGCTGGAGGCGGAGGCGGTGGCCGCCGAGGCGAGGCGGGCCTGGGAGGCCGCCGGGAGGAAGGTGGAGACCATGACCTCGCTGGGCCTGGACGGCGAGGAGACCCACTGGCTGCTGCGCAAGCCATGAGACGCCTCGTGGGCCACGGCCAGGTGCTCGCCCTGGTGCTGCTGCTGGCGGCGGCCGTCCGGGCGGAGACGCCGCACCGCTTCGCGCTGGTGGTGGGCAACGACGAGGGCGGCGCGGACACCCGGCCGCTGCGCTTCGCCCGGGACGACGCGCGCAAGATGCACGACCTGCTGCTGCGGCTCGGCGGCGTGGCGTCCGGCGACGCGAAGCTGTTGCTGGACGAGGACGCGGAGGACTTCCACCGGGCGCTGGCCGAGCTGGAATCGGGCATACGCGCGGCCCGGGCCCGGGGCGAGCGCACCGCGCTCATCGTCTACTACTCGGGCCATGCGAAGGACGGCTCGCTGCGGCTGGGGGACAGCGCGGTGGAGCTCGAGGCGCTCAAGCGCCGGCTGTCGGCGGCGCCCGCGGACATCCGCATCGCCATCCTGGACTCGTGCCGCTCGGGGGCGCTCACGCGGACGAAGGGAGCCCGGCGCGCGCCGGCCTTCGCCATCGACGCGGGGGCACAGCGGGAGGCCCGGGGGCTCGTCATCCTCACCTCCAGCTCGTCGGACGAGGACTCGCAGGAGTCGGACCTGCTGCGAGCCAGCTACTTCTCCCACCACCTGGTCAGCGGGCTGATGGGAGACGCGGACCGCTCGGGCGACGGGCAGGTGACGCTCTTCGAGGCCTACTCCCATGCCTACGTCCGCACCGTGGCGGACACCGCGGACAGCAGCGCCGGGCCCCAGCACCCCACCTTCAGCTACGACCTGGCTGGCAATGGCGATCTGGTGCTGACGGACCTGCGGGTGCGCGACGAGGGACTGCTGGTGCCCGCCACCGCGCCCGCCGGGGCCTACTACTTCGTGGATCCACGAGGCGCCGTGGTGGCCGAGCTGGACAAGGCCGCGGACTCGGAGCGGCGCGTGGCGCTCGCCCCGGGGACGTACACGGTGAAGCGCCGGCTGCCGGACCGGCTGCGCATCGGCGTGGCGGAGGTCCGGCGCGGGCGCACCTCGGTGATCGACGAGTCTCTGCTGCGCGACGCGCCCTTCTCGGACGACCCGGTGAAGGGCGCACCGCCCCGGGAGCGCGCGCTCCGCACGGCCTGGACACTGGGGCTCACCGGCGGCTACCACTCCTTCTTCGATGCGCCCACGCGCGAGAACCTCTTCCTGTCCACGCCACTGCTGGGCCTGGAGGTGGGCCTGCACCACTACTTCCGCGAGAACTGGCGCTGGGACTTCGATGTCTCGTTGGGAAGCCAGCGGGCCACCCTGGAGCTGCCTACACTGTCGGGCCCGGGCTACCGCTACTCGCTGCTGACGGTGGGCACCTCGCTGGTGGCCGAGTGGCCCCTGGGCAGGGTGGCCCCCTTCGTCGGAGCGCGGCTGTCCTATCTGGTCATGGTCCGCGACTTCGAGGACGCGAGCCTCCCGGACCAGTTCTACGCGGTGCTTACCCCGGGCCTCGTGACGGGCGTGCACTGGCGGCTGCTGGAGCGCCTCGAGCTCACCGGACGCGCCCGCGTCCATTACCTCCTCTACAACGTCGATGCGAAGCGCTCCCTGGGCTACTGGGAGCTCGGGGCGCTCCTCACGTACCGCCTCTGAATAGGAGCGCGTGATGCGGACCTGCTGGCTCCTCCTCCTGGGCTGCCTCACCGTTTCGTGCGGTGGGAACTTCTCCAACGACGACCTCGAGTTCATCAACGCCTTGCCCACGCGCGAGGACCTGACCTCCAAGCTGCCCAGGACCGGGGACTCCGCGCTCGAGCAGGGCCTGAACCAGCGCGTGGGGCAGCTGGCCCTGGGGGAAATCTCCCAGCGCTACGTGGAAACGCGCAGGGTCT
Organism: Archangium violaceum; assembly: GCF_016887565.1. Classification (NCBI taxonomy): domain Bacteria; kingdom Pseudomonadati; phylum Myxococcota; class Myxococcia; order Myxococcales; family Archangiaceae; genus Archangium; species Archangium violaceum. The sequence goes on along the minus strand of NZ_CP069396.1, from coordinate 4,587,982 downwards.
CGGACGAGTTCAACACCGGGTTGGACGGGCTGCTCACCGTGCTGGAGCGCATCCGGGAGCTGCCGCCGACGACGCGTGCCTCGGAGCTCCGCGTGTGGGGGCCCTGGGACGACTCGGAGCACGCCGGCCACGAGCTGCGCTTCGTGATGAACCGCGAGCCCGAGCACTTCGGCTACCTGCTCCAGTTCCGCCGCAAGGGGTCTGGCGAGGAGGGCTGGTGGAACGCCGTGGCGGGGACCTTCAAGCCGGATGGCGGGCTGCGCAAGGGCGAGGGCACCGTGCAGCTCCTCCTCGCGGACGCGAGGGACCACGGCTATGAGATGAAAGGGCTCGGGCACCTGGATCGGCTGGACATCGTGTACCAGACGCGCGCGCTGCCCATCGGAGTGCAGATGCACTTCGTGCCTTCCGAGCACTCGCTCAGGCCCGAGTTCATCTACTCGTACCGGGAGATTCCCGGAGGATTGGCGGAGATGGGATTCCTGATCCTCGACGTCGACACCATCCTCGGCGGACGGAGGGAGGACGTGACCATCATCAGCCGGTGGACTCGCGACCAGGGGGGCGTGGGGTTCGTGTCGGTGACGGGCGGAGACCTGCCCGCGGGACGCACCGCCAGCCAGGTGGAGTGCTGGAATGCCAGCTTCCGCGTCACCTATTCGAAGCGGAGCTGGGATGACTCCGAGGAGGGTAGTGCCTCGGCCTGCCCGGACGTGTCCGCGCTGGAGGACTGAGGGCGCGGACGCGCCGCGCCACTACATATCCTCCAGCTCCTTGCCCTTCGTCTCGCGGATGAACATGAGCACGAAGATGAACGAGACCACCGCGGCGGCGGTGTAGAGGCCGTAGGCCAGTCCCAGGCCCGCGGTCCGCAGCGAGGGGAACGTGGCGGACACGACGAAGTTGGCGATCCACTGCATGGAGCCAGCGATCGCCAGCGCATGGCCTCGGATGCGGTTGTTGAACATCTCCCCGAGCAGCACCCACACCACCGGGCCCCAGGACAGCCCGAAGCAGAAGACGTAGAGGTTGGCGGCCACCAGCGCGATGGGCCCCGCCGCCCCGTGCAGCATGGGATTGCCCGAGGGGTCCACGCCGGCCGTACCGAATACGTACGCCATCGTCCCGAGCGTCAGCGCCATGCCCACCGAGCCGATGATGAGCAGCGGCTTGCGCCCGAAGCGGTCCACCGTGGCGATGGCGATGAACGTGGTGACGATGTTGGTCAGGCTGGTGATGACGGTGATGATCAGCGAGTTCTTCTCCGAGAACCCGACCGCCTGCCAGAGGACGCTCGAGTAATAGAAGATGACGTTGATCCCCACGAACTGCTGGAACGCCGACAGGCCGATGCCAATCCACACGATGGGGAGGAACCCGAACCGGCCCCGGATGCTCACGGCCTTGGTGGATTGCTCGGAGGAGAGGCTCTGGCGGATCTCCATCACCTTCGCGCTCGCGGCACGCCCGATGATGGAGCGAAGCACGTCCCGCGCCTTGTCATCGCGGTGCTTCGCGACCAGGTAGCGGGGGGACTCGGGAATCATGAGCGCGCCCACGCCATAGAGGATGGCGACGGGCAGCTCGGACAGGAGCATCCACCGCCACGCCCCGAGCCCGAGCCAGAAGGGATTCTCGGCGGATCCGGCGGCGGCGGCGATGCCGTAATCCACGAGCAGCGCCGCGAAAATGCCGAGGACGATGGCCAGTTGCTGGAGCGAGCCGAGCCGTCCACGCAGGTGGGCCGGAGAAATTTCCGCGATGTAGGCGGGGGCGATGACGCTGGCGATGCCCACCGCGATGCCGCCCAGCAGGCGCCACAAGCTGAAGTCCACGAGCCCGAAGGCCAGGCCGGAGCCGAGGGTCCCCACGGTGAAGAGCACCGAGGCCACCACCATCGTGCGGATGCGTCCGAGACGATCCGCCAGACGTCCGCCCACGAACGCGCCGACGGCCGAGCCAAGGAGCGCCGATGAGACCGAGAGACCGATGGCCGCGTCTCCCGCCTGGAAGGTCTTCTCCAGCGCCCCGACGGCACCGTTGATGACCGCCGTGTCGAAACCGAACAGGAAGCCGCCCACCGCGGCCACCGAGGCGATCAGCACGACCTTGCTCACCGAACCCGAACCTTCAGCGGCGGTCTCGCGTACCAATCCGTCAGCGGCTCTCATGTCGCGCACATCCTGCATGTCGGGCTCCCCCAGAACGTGTCTCCCCCCCAACATCCGCACTCCGAGTCGCCGGAGCAGCAGGCATCCGCCGCTAGAAAGGAGAGCCCCCGGCCCCGCGCTCCGACGCGGCGCGTCGGGATTTACGGAGTCACGGCCGCGGCGAACCGGCGCCGGCCGTCGTGAATCTCGAGCACCACGGCCGGCTTCACGGGGTTGCGGTGGGCGTCCAGGGTGAGGGTTCCGGAAGCACCCTGGAAGTCCTTCGTCCGGGCGAGCGCGTCCCTGATCGCCGAGCCGGTGAGCGACTCGGCGCGCTCGATGGCCGCGAGCGACACCCGGGCGGCGTCGTACCCCAGCGCGGCGGCGGCATCGGGCGTCCGGCCGTAGCGCGTCCGGAACGCGGTGATGAAGCGCTGCAGCTCGGGCGCGGGGTTGTCCACGGCGTAGTGCGACGAGTGGTAGCTGCCCTCCAGCGCCTGGCCCGCCAGCTCGAAAATGCTATCCGAGTCCCAGCCATCCGCGCCGAGCAACGGCACCGAGAGCCCCAGCTCCCTCGCCTGCCGGGCGATGACGCCCACCTCGCTGTAGAAGCCCGGGACGTACACGGCCTGCGGCTTCGCCTTCTTCACCGCCAGCAGCGGCGCGCGGTAGTCCGTGTCCCCCTTGGCGTAGCTCTCCACGGCCACCAGCGTCCCGCCCCGCTTGGTGAACGCCGAGGTGAAGGCCTCGGCCAGCCCGAGCGAGTACGCGTTCTTGCTGTCCTGCAGCACCGCCACGCGGTCGAGCTTCAGGTTCTCCCGGGCGAAGCGCGCCATGACCTCGCCCTGGAAGGAGTCGATGAAGCAGGTGCGGAAGATGTAGTCGCCCTTCTTCGTGACGTCCGGGTGGGTGGCCGAGGGCGACACCATGGGCACCCGGGCCGCCTGCGCCGCGTCCGCGATGGCCAGCGAGCTGGACGATGACACCTCGCCCAGGAGCACGAGCACCCGGTCCTGCGTGAGCAGCCGCTTCGCCGCGGCCACCGACTCCTCGATGCGGCCCTGGCTGTCGTAATAGCGGACCTCGACCTGGCGCCCCTTCACTCCGCCCGCGGCGTTCACCTCCTCCACCGCGAATTGGATGCCATCCCGGATGCTCGTGCCGAAGTAGGCCTCCGAGCCCGTGAGGCTCCCCACCGAGCCGAGCACGATCGGCCCCTGCTCCGTGGGAGCACGCTGCGCTTGGGGCACAACCGCCGGGGGCGCGGGAGGCGGGGACTTCCGCTCGCAGGCGAAGGAACACAGGGCAACGGCGGCGATCAACGCGACGAGGCGAGGCATGGGGGCTCCCTGGGAATGCACTCTCGCACGGACACCCGGGGCGGGCATCAACGCACGGAGAGGAGGGCCCGCTCGCGGTACTCCCTCGGGCTCACCCCGAAGCGCTGCTTGAAGGCGCGGCTGAAGTGGCTCGCGTCGTTGAAGCCCCAGGCGAAGGCGACCTCCGAGACTCCGCGCCCCCGCTGCCGGGGATCCGCGAGCGACTCGGCGCACCGCACCAGCCGCCGCTCTCGCAACCAGTCCCCCACGGAGCAGCCGGCGAGCTCGAACAACCGATGCAGGTAGCGCACCGAGACGTGGTGCGCGGCGGCCAGGTCCGCGGGAGACAGCTCCGGCTCGGAGAGGTGCTCCTCGATATACGCCTGGATCCGCTTCAACCGGGCGAGGTGCGCTGGAGAGGCGGGCTCCTCCTCGGGGGCAAGAGGAGCGCCGAAGGCCAGGGAGAGCAATCCCATCACCTGCTCGAAGATGGCGGGAGCGCTGCGCGCATCCAGCGCCCCGGCCTGTTCCCCGAGAGAGCGCAGGAAGTCCGCGGCGAGCCGCCCCACCCCACCGCGTCCGTCCACGCGCACGGCCGTCACCGCACACGGGTCGGCCAGCCGGGGCAGCAGCCGCTGGCGAGGGAAGTGGAACACGAGCTGCCGGAAGCGGCTGTCGAACAGGAGCCGGTACGGGCGCGTGCTGTCGAACAGCACCAGATCCCCGGGCGAGAGCCGCGCGAGGCGCTCGTCCTGCTCCACCGCCCCCTCTCCGTCGAGGTGGAGGCAGACCATCAACAGCTCCGGGTCCGAGCTCGCGATGGACTGTCGCGAGCGCACCACCTGCTGGGGATCCGCCACGATGTCCGTCACCACCAGGCCGCTCATGGCCGTGGCCTCGAGGCGCCCGAGGAACGGGCCGGACTCCTGGCGCCGGGTGTCCAGGGGCACGAACCGCTGACAGACCACCTCGTGCCAGAAGTCGAACTGCTCGCGCGGAGGCACCTGCGTCGTCGTGAGGAGACGTCCCATGCACTCCAAGGCTAACGGTGGGCCCTCCCTCCACGCGAGCCCCCTGGCCCCGTGCACTCCCGGTCAAGTCGCCGTGCGCTCCCGGTCAAGCGGCCCTCCTTGGCGCGCGGTACGAATGGGTCATGACCAGGCCCCATCCCCGATTCAAGGCCGCGGCCGTGCAGGCCGCTCCCGCGTTCCTGGACCTCGACGCCGGTGTGGACAAGGCCGAGCGCCTCATCGCCGAGGCCGCCGAGAATGGCGCCTCGCTCATCGCCTTCCCGGAGACGTGGCTGCCCGGCTATCCGTTCTGGGTCTGGCTCGGCGCGCCCGGCTGGGGCATGCAGTTCGTGCAGCGCTATTTCGATCAGTCGCTCGAGGTGGACGGCCCCCAGATGGGGCGGCTGCGCGAGGCGGCCCGGCGGCACGGCATCCACGTGGTGATGGGCTACAGCGAGCGCTCCGGGGCCAGCCTCTACATGGGCCAGGCCCTCATCGGTCCCGAGGGGGAGCTCATCGCCGCGCGGCGCAAGCTCAAGCCCACGCATGCCGAGCGCACGGTGTTCGGCGAGGGCGACGGCGGGGACCTGAAGGTGCACGCCACGGCGCTCGGGAAGCTGGGGGCGCTCAACTGCTGGGAGCACATCCAGCCGCTGGTGAAGCAGGCGATGTTCAGCCAGGGCGAGCAGGTGCACGTGGCCTCCTGGCCCAGCTTCTCGCTCTACCGGGGCCTGGCGTACGCGCTGGGGCCCGAGGTGAACCTCTCCGCCAGCCAGATATACGCGGTGGAGGGGCAGTGCTTTGTCATCGGCTCGTGCGCCACGGTCTCCGAGGAGATGACGGCGCTGCTGTGTGACGCGCCGGACCGCGCGAAGATGCTGCTCGCCGGAGGCGGCTTCGCGATGATCTACGGCCCCGACGGCCGGCCCCTGTCTCAACCGCTCGATGAGCGCGCCGAGGGCCTCGTGTACGCGGAGCTCGACCTGGGGCTCATCCCGCTCGCCAAGGCGGTGGCGGACCCGGCGGGGCACTACTCGCGCCCGGACGTGCTGCGGCTGATGTTCAACGACACGCCCCACCGGCTCGTGGAGCGCTTCGACGAGGAGTTGAACGAGGTAGAACGGGTAGCATAGTCCCTTGGGCCCGCGCCCCTTCCGCTCTAGGTTCGAGACGAGGGAGGGGCGTGCGTGTTCTCTGGACTCGACGGACGGCTGATCGCCAGCTTCGTGGTGGCGATCGCCTTCGACATCTTGATGCCGGTGGCGGTGGTGCTGTGGGTGCGTCGGAGGTTCGGCGTGACCTGGAAGGTCATCGGCATCGGCGCGCTGGCCTTCGCCCTCTCGCAGATGTTCACCCGGGTGCCGGCGATCCAGATCATCCAGTACCTGTTGAAGGATCAGCTGAAGGCCTCGGCGGTCCTGATGAACGTCTGGATCGCCGTCCTGAGCCTCACCGCCGGGCTCTTCGAGGAGACGGCGCGGCTCATCGCGTTCAAGTACCCGCTGAAGGACCAGCGGACGTGGAGGAACGCCATCGGCTTCGGGGCCGGGCATGGCGGGCTCGAGTCGGCGGTGCTCATCGGCGGGCTCGCCCTCATCGGCCTCATCAACGTGGTGGTCCTCACCCGGATGGACATCACGACGCTGCCGCTCGCGCCCGAGCAGCTCGATCAGGTGCGCGTGGCGAAGGCGCAGATCTCCGCGATGCGCTGGTGGGAGCCGCTGCTGGGCGCCTACGAGCGCATGGGCGCGATGCTCGTCCACATCGGCATGACCGTGCTGGTGCTCCAGCGCTTCCTGCGCGACCAGCGGCGCTGGTACTGGATCGCCATGGGACTCCACGCGCTCATGAACTGGGCGACCGTGATGGTGATGACCCAGGTGGGCCCGATCGCCGCGGAGGGCGTGGTGACCGCGTTCGCCCTGCTCAGCCTGTGGATCATCCTGCGCTTCCGGCCGGCTCACGCGGAGCCCACGGCCTCCTGATCCTTCTGCTCGGGCTCCCGCTCCTCGTCCTCGGAGGAGTCGTCCTGATGGGCGGGGAGCTCGATGCGCAGACACGCCCCGCCCTGGGCGCGGTTGCTGGCGGTGAGCGTGCCGCCGAACTGCTCCACCAGCTCGCGCGAGAGGTTGAGCCCCAGGCCGGTGCCCTTGTCGGGGCTCTTGGTGGTGAAGAAGGCCTCGAAGATCCGGGACAGCACGTGCGGGGGAAAGCCGGGCCCGTTGTCCTCGACGAGCAGCACCACGCGCCCCCCCTCGACCCGCCCCACCACCCCCACCTCGCCACGCTCCACCTTGTGCGACTCGAGCGCGTCACCGGCGTTGACCAGCAGGTTGAGCACCACCTGCACCAGCCGCTGCCGCACGACGAAGATCTCCGGCAGGTCCAGGGGCACGTCCACCCGCCGCAACGCCACGTTCTTCAGCCTCAGCGAGGCCAGCTTCATGGCATCGGCCACCACGTCCGCCAGGCGGCACTCGGTGGGCTCGTTGGCGTCCATGCGCGCGAAGCCCCGCAGGTCCGCGACGACCTGATGAATGTGCTGGATGCCCACGCGCGTCTCCGCGAGCACCTCGGCCAGCTCCTCCCGGGAGGCCTCCCCCTGGGTGGCCAGCAGCTCCTTGCGCACGAAGTCGACGTTGGAGCCCACGTAGGCCAGGGGGTTGTTGATCTCATGCGCCACGCCCGACGCCAGCCGTCCCACGATGGCCAGCTTCTCCGACTGGGCCCGGCGGTGCTCGCTGAGGGCCAGCGCCTCCAGCGACTCGCGGCGGGCGCGCTCGAGCCGGGCCTGATGCTCCGCCTGCTGGACCTTGAGCGACTGCTGGGAGAAGTACACCGCGAGCAGGGTCATCCCCACCATCATGGACATCCACGTCAGCGCCTCGATGGGAGAGGGCTCCAGGCTCCGTAGGAGCACCAGCGTCCCCACGCAGCACACCGAGCCGCTCACGAGCGTCGCCCGTCTCCGCCGATGGTGCACCAGGGAGGTGGCCAGCGGCTGGGTGGACACAATGATGAAGTAGGGGCTCCCCACGCCTCCCATCACCCAGCAGAGCCCCAGGATGCACACGCTGGAGATCAGCGCGTTCAGATCCGTGAGCGGGCCCAGCCAGGAGTCGGAGCTCCTCCGGACGAGAAGCGGGTAGGCGATGATGTTCAGGGTCCACACCACGCGCAGCCCCAGGGCCCAGGCGCTGAAGCGGTCCAGGTAGAGCGTATCCACCACGATGAAGCCGAGGATGATCGCGCACAGCAGCACGACCGTCCGGGAGCTCCATACACCCTCTCGCCAGCTCGACTCGGACGGGGTCGGCTCGGATTCAGGGACTGCGCGCATCGAAGAGGTCACACGAGAAGAAGGAGCGGGGCATCATCCACTGGAAAGCCATTGAACCCCGGAAAAGTTAGCACACGGGCGTCCTTCCCCCGGCCCCGCTTCCCCTGCCTGGCTGGTGGCTCCATCCTTCCTTGACTCGGTGGGGGTCACTCTTTAGGTTGACTCCCTTACTCCATCCGTACCCAGCGAAGGACTTCCGCACCATGGCTCGCGTTACAGTCGAAGACTGCCTCCCCCTGGTCGACAACCGCTTCGCGCTCGTGCTGCTGGCGGCCAAGCGTGCCCGCCAGCTCATGGCCGGTGCCCGCCCCATCATCGACACGTCCAAGAACAAGCCGCCCGTGCTCTCCCTGCGCGAGGTGGCCACCGGCCGGGTGAAGTTCGATCGCGACGTGCGCGAGGCCCTCACCGGCAAGTACACCCAGGGTGAGAAGCCGCAGCAGGCCAGCGGTATCTAGTCCCCGGTGCCCTCCGGGCGCACCCCGGAGAGGACGAGACTGGCCCCCGCGCGCAGCAGCATCCTCGCCGCGCGCGCGGCGATGGCCTTCTCGCCCTTGTAGCCCAGCAGGGCCGCCACCCTCACCAGTGGCACCCAGCGCGTCTCGTCCACCTCCACCCTGTGCCCCGCGTGCTGGATGTCTCCCAGGACGCCCGACTGGTAGCGGAACAGGTAGAAGTGGACGCGCTTGAAGATGCGCTGGCCGCGGAACTGGTAGACGTAGCGGATCTCCCCCAGCGGCGCGACGAGCGTGGCCCTCAGGCCCGTCTCCTCCCACACCTCCCGGGCCGCCGTCTGCTCGGGCGTCTCCCCCGGGTCCACATGACCCTTGGGAAGCGCCCAAAGGGAGCGGCCGTGGGGCCGGATGACGGCCACCTCCAGCTCGCTCCCCTGGTCTCGCACGACGACTCCTCCGGCGGACGCCTCACGGGGCATATGCCAGGAAGGTAACCGATGCCCGGGCGCCGCGTTCAGGAGACTTGCGCGAAGTGCCTCAGCTTGGCTTCTGCGCCCAACCGGTACGCGTAACGCAGATCCGACAGCAGCCTCTCCAGCCGCCGCCCCACCACGTGACCCATCAGCCGGGAGCAGAAGTTGCGCGACAGCCGGTTGGCCTGTTGGTAGCGCCAGCGCTCCGCCTCGGACAGCTGCTCCCGGTAGGACACCCGGTCGAACAGCCTCCGCAGCAGCTCCTCCGCCCAGCCCCCCACCCCGTCCCCCCACCGGTGCAGCAGGCACAGGGCGAACTTGTCCACCTCCGCCTGCGCCTCCAGCTCCAGCAGCGACACGGTACGTCCATGTGTGGCCGTGTGCGCCACATAGACGAAGTGGGACACGCCCTCGGCGAGCTGGCAGAAGCCGTCCAGCTCGAGCTCCAACAGGGAGTGGACGGGGCCCGTCTCGTAGGGCTTCAGGCGGCGCAGCAGCGCGGGGGCGAGGTAGAGGGCGAGCTCCAGCTCCCCATCCCCCTCGTGCACCAGCAGCTCCTCCTCCGCCCGGCCGGTGGCGCCGAGCAGCACGGCGGCCTCCGTGTCCACCACGAAGCCCTCCGCGCGCGCCTCACAGGTAATCCCATAGATGGCTTCCAGGTGCGCCTGCACACGACCGATCACGCGGCACCTCCGGGACTCAGTTGGGCAGACCCTTGGGCACCACCATCCCGGCATCCACCAGCACCTTCTCCAGCCGGTCGTTGCCCGTGCGCACCCAGGACTCGTACACCTTGAGGGCGCCCGAGGGGCCGTTGCTCACCAGCCCGCGCGCGGCGATCTCCTCCAGCACGTCCACCAGCGCGCGGAAGCGGGCGCTCAGCTCCCGGTACACGGCGGCGAAGCCCGCGGCGGGTGCCAGGTCCGCCACCTGCCCGTACGCCGCCCCGCCCATCTGGATGTAGTAGTCCTGCCCCACCGGCCCCTCGCGCAGCGCGCCCGAGAAGAAGCCGGCCTGGTAGAGCGACACGTCCCCCAGCCGCCGCAGCGTGCGGATGCGCTCGTCGCGCTGCTGCTGGAGGGCGCGGTGGTAGAGCATCGCCAGCGGCTCCTGCTCCTTGCGCCCGTCCTCCCCCTTGCTGAACAGGTTGTCGGACGTGGCGAACTCCGCCAGCAGGTTCACCAGGTAGAACTCGGTCGTCTCCGCAACCGCCACCCGCTGCCGCCGGATGACCTCTTCCAACAGTGTCTTGAAGAACTCCTTCAACGACGGGGCTGTCACCAGTTGACTCATGGATTGTCGACCTCCCGGTTCCCCGGGATTGCGAGCCGGGGAACGACACTGAAAAAGGTACCAACGGCCCCCCACGCCTCGCAAAGAGACCTTCAATCATTCCAGCCACTTACGCTGGCACTCCCCCCCATCGACTGCCAGAACCGGGACGCGCAACCCCCCATCACCGGTGAAGCGTCTCCCAGATGACAGAGTAGAAAACCCGAATTGTGACGGGGACTTGGCGGGAGCCAGCCCTCCGGTCCAGGCGTGCTTGACGGGTCGACTTCGCTGGTTATTATCCCGCGCGCTTGCCGGTTAGCACTCGTGTGGTGCGAGTGCTAACGGCCCGGGCCGGACGGCCCCCATCCCAACCCCCACGGCACTCCGGACACCTGGAGTGCTCATCGGAAGGAGACAACCGTGAAGATTCGTCCCCTGCAGGATCGTCTGATCGTCAAGCGCGTTGCCGAGGAGAACAAGACCAAGGGCGGTCTGTTCATCCCCGACACCGCCAAGGAGAAGCCCCTCGAGGGCAAGGTGCTCGCGGTCGGTAACGGCAAGGTGCTCGAGGACGGCAAGGTCCGCCCGCTCGACATCAAGGCCGGCGACACCATCCTGTTCAGCAAGTACGCGGGTACCGAGATCAAGATCGATGGCGAGGAGCACCTCATTCTCCGTGAGGAGGATGTGCTCGGCGTGATCGAGAAGTAATCCCCTCCCCGCTCCTCCTCTCTACCCAAAGGAATCCATCAACATGGCGAAGGACATTCTTTTCGACGTTCGTGCGCGCGAGGCCATCCTGCGCGGCGTGAACATCCTGGCCGACGCGGTGAAGGTCACCCTGGGCCCCAAGGGCCGCAACGTGGTGATCGAGAAGTCGTTCGGCTCGCCCACGATCACCAAGGACGGCGTGACCGTGGCCAAGGAGATCGAGCTTGAGAACAAGTTCGAGAACATGGGCGCCCAGATGGTCAAGGAGGTCGCCTCCAAGACCTCCGACGTGGCCGGTGACGGCACCACCACGGCGACCGTGCTGGCCCAGGCCATCTTCCGCGAGGGCGCGAAGCTGGTGGCCGCCGGTCACAACCCGATGGACATCAAGCGCGGCATCGACAAGGCCGTGGCCGCCATCGTGGCCGAGCTGAAGACGCTGGCCAAGCCGACCAAGGACAAGAAGGAGATCGCCCAGGTCGGTACCATCTCCGCCAACGGCGACACCACCATCGGGCAGATCATCGCCGACGCGATGGAGAAGGTCGGCAAGGAGGGCGTCATCACGGTGGAGGAGGCCAAGGGTCTCGACACCACCCTGGACGTGGTCGAGGGCATGCAGTTCGACCGCGGCTACCTCTCCCCGTACTTCGTGACGGATCCGGAGCGCATGGAGGTCGTGCTGAATGACGCCCTCATCCTCATCAACGAGAAGAAGATCTCCTCGATGAAGGACATGCTCCCCATCCTCGAGCAGGTGGCCCGCTCCGGCAAGCCGCTGCTGATCATCGCCGAGGACATCGAGGGCGAGGCCCTGGCCACCCTGGTGGTCAACAAGATCCGCGGCGTGCTCAACGTGGCCGCCGTGAAGGCCCCGGGCTTCGGTGACCGCCGCAAGGCCATGCTCGAGGACATCGCCACCCTGACGGGCGGCCGGATGATCGCCGAGGACCTCGGCATCAAGATGGAGACGCTGACCCTCAACGACCTGGGCCGCGCCAAGCGCATCACCATCGACAAGGACAACACCACCATCGTCGACGGTGCCGGTGCGCAGAAGGACATCGAGGCGCGCGTGAAGCAGATCCGCGCCCAGATCGAGGAGACCACCAGCGACTACGACCGCGAGAAGCTCCAGGAGCGTCTGGCGAAGCTGGTGGGCGGCGTGGCCGTCATCAACGTGGGCGCCGCGACCGAGACCGAGATGAAGGAGAAGAAGGCTCGCGTCGAGGACGCCCTCAACGCGACCCGCGCCGCCGTGGAGGAGGGCGTGGTGCCTGGCGGTGGCGTGGCCCTGCTGCGCTGCTCCAAGGCGCTGGACACCCTCAAGGTCGACGCCGGTGAGAAGTTCGGCGTGGACATCATCCGCCGCTCCGTCGAGGAGCCGCTGCGTCAGATCGTCGCCAACGGCGGTCTCGAGGGCAGCGTCATCGTCAACAAGGTCAAGGAGGGCACTGGCTCGTACGGCTTCAACGCCGCCACCAGCACCTACGAGGACCTGCTGGCCGCCGGCGTCATCGACCCGGCCAAGGTGAGCCGCACCGCGCTGCAGAACGCGGCCTCCGTTGCCTCCCTGATGCTCACCACCGAGGCCATGGTGGCGGATCGTCCGAAGGAGGAGAAGGAGGGCGCTGGCGCCGGCGGTGGTATGGGCGGCATGGGTGGTATGGGCGGCATGGGCGGCATGGGCATGTAGTCCCCGCCCCAGGCTCCGGAGCGCGGCTCGTCCCGCGCTCCGAGGTCTCTCGGACGGCCTCCGGTTCCCTCGTGGAGCCGGGGGCCGTTCGCGTTTCGGGCGTCCCCGGGCACCGACCGAGGTACCAACCGGGTGGCGTGGCGTCCCCCGCCCTCTTAGTTTGGAGGGAGACACGAGGAGGACACACGCTTGAAGCCCGTGAAAATCTACACCACGACCTATTGCGGTTACTGCGTCCGGGCGAAGGATCTGCTCACCCGCAAGGGCGTGAAGTACGAGGAGCTGGACGTCACCGGCGATGACGAGATGCGCGCGAAGCTGGTGGAGATGAGCGGCCAGCGGACCGTGCCGCAGATCTGGATCGGCGACACCCACGTGGGTGGCTATTCGGATCTCGCCCGCCTGGACAGCGAGGGAAGACTCGATCCCATGCTGCAAGCCTGAGCCGCCTGGGAGCAGGCGACCGCCCGCCTTGGGTGGGCACCCACCTCCGTCCGTGTGCAGGTTGCCCGGAGCAACCCTCACGCACGACGGAGGTGGATGATGGCTGAGGCAGGGGAACAGGTCACGGGTACGAAGGACGAGAACTACGACGTCATCAGCGTGCTCTATCACTGTCTCCAGGGGGCCTCGGAGGTCGGCCAGTACATCCAGGACGCCGAGAAGAGCGGCGACCAGGAGCTGGTGGACTTCTTCCGCGACTACCAGGAGGCGCAGCGCGACCTGGCCGAGCGCGCCAAGAACCTGCTGGGCGCCCGGCTGATGCGCACCGAGGGTGTCCAGGCCGGGACCACCCAGAAGAGCGGTGGCGCCAGCAAGAAGGGCGGCAAGAAGGTGATGCAGGCCCAGCAGCACGGCTCGCCCGGAGCCCAGACGAACGCCCAGGTGAAGTCCGGCGGCCGGCCGAACGATGACATCGTGGACGAGGAGTCCAAGGAGTCCTTCCCGGCCAGCGACTCACCCGCCCGCTACTAGTGGGCCCGGAGTTGGATGCGCGCGAGGGGCTGGATTCCCGGAACGGGGGTCGTCTTCACTCCCAGTCCGTGGCTGGTACCGGATCGCCCCTCGCGTGCGCCGTCCTGATCTCACACCCAACGCACCATTCCACCCGCACTGAGGAAGAGCCGAGCTGCCCGGACACTTGTCCGCGTGCGCTTCTCCCCTACCCCGGTGCGAGCGCTTCGTGCCCGGAGACTCCAGGCCCGAACTCCGCGTCACTAAGGCTTGCCCAGGAGTGAGAGGACCCATAAACAGGCAACTCCCGCGACCCGGGCGGAGCTTCCGTCCGCCCGCTGCGGGTTGGGAGGAGCAACGCCGATGAGCGACGACAGGCCGGAGGTCACCCAGACCGTGCAGACGGGTCCCGAGGGACGGTCGACACGGATCCAGGTGCGAGAGTGGACGGTGGAGGTGGTGGCCGGCCCTGACAAGGGGAAGAAGGTCACCACGCAAGACGCGCTGCTGCGCGTGGGCTCGGATCCGGCGACGGACCTGGTGCTCAGTGACCAGACGGTGAGCCGTCGGCACATCGAGATGGAGCGCACGTCGAAGGGCATCCTCCTGCGCGACCTGGGCAGCCGCAATGGCACGTTCCTGGACGGACACCAGGTGATGCAGGTGCTGCTGCAGCCGGGCGACAAGGTGGTGCTGGGCAAGACGAAGCTGGCCATCAAGCAGGAGGCCCGCGCCACCGAGGTGGAGGTGATGGGTGGAGCCGACGCCTTCGGCGGGCTGGTGGCCACCTCGGAGATGATGCGGGTCGTCTTCTCGCAGCTGCGCGGCATCGCCCGCGAGGACATGAACCTGCTGGTGGAGGGCGAGACGGGCACCGGCAAGGAGCTGGCGGCGCGCGCGGTGCACGAGCACTCGCGCCGGCGGCACGGCCCCTTCAAGGTGGTGGACTGCAACCTCATCACCGAGGAGAAGGCCGAGCGCGAGCTGTTCGGCGGCCTGCGCTCCGGAGGAGACGAGGACGACAAGGGCTCCAAGGGCGTCTTCGAGGCGGCCCAGGGTGGAACCCTGTTCCTGGACGAGGTGGGCGAGCTGCCGCTGTCGCTGCAGCCCAAGCTGCTGCGCGTGCTGGAGTCGCGCGAGGTGCCCTCGCTGGACGGGGCGCCGGTGCCGGTGGACGTGCGCGTCATCGCCTCCACGCACCGCAACCTCGAGGAGGACGTGCGCCAGGGCCGCTTCCGGGCGGACCTCTACTACCGGCTGGCGGTGGCGCGCGTGCGCCTGCCCCCGCTGCGCACCCGGCGCGAGGACATCCCCGTGCTGGCCCAGTCCCTGCTGCGCGGCCTCAAGTCCTCCTTCGAGCTCACCCCCCAGACGATCGCCCTCTTCGAGGGCTACGACTGGCCGGGCAACGTGCGCGAGCTGCGCAACGTGCTGGAGCGCGGCGCCCTCATGCAGGAGACGGGCAACGTCAGCTGGCTGGACTTCATGGCCCAGCCCCAGCGCAAGGCGGAGGGTGGCGAGCAGCCCACCACCAGCGTGGCCGCGCTGGTGACGGGCATGCCCTACCACGAGGCCAAGGACCGGGTGGTGGCCGACTTCGAGCGCCTCTACTTCGCCGAGGTCATGCGTCAGTCCAACTTCGACATGAAGACGGCCGAGCAGCACACCGGCCTGTCCATGCAGAGCCTCTACCGACTGCTCAAGAAGAACGGTCTGCGCCTGAAGGATCTCAAGAACGCCGAGGGCCTTGATAAATGAGGCCCCCGCTGTTCCAACCCCAAAGGAGATCCCCGACATGATGCGCCGTATCGCCATCGCCTCCGTCCTCCTCGCGGCCGGGTGCGTCAGCCAGCAGGGGGCCCAGAAGGGCCCGACCACCACCGAAGAGCGGATGCGCATCACCAACCAGCTTCCGTTCGACGTGAGCGTCTGCCAGGCCCGCTCCCCCACCCTGCCCCAGCCGGCCAACCAGAACATCCTCCTGGGCGCCATCAGCTCCGCGCGCCCGGAGGTGATGGAGTGCCTCGTGGACCCCAAGTCCCGCGGCACCGCCGAGACCACCCAGGTGGTGGTGAAGACCTCCGTCACGGATCAGGGCGGCACCCACTCCATCTCCGGTGAGAACCTCACCGCCGAGGGGCAGGCCTGCATCCAGAAGATCGTGGACGCGCGCGTGCCGCTCGCCGCCCTGCCCGCGGGCGCCCAGCCGGTGCAGTCCGAGAGCACCTTCATCCACGAGCTGAACAACAGCCCCAGCGTCAAGTTCGGCATCAACCCGGGCTCGGACTTCTCGGGCGCCGTGCGGCTCGGCCAGCCCACCTGGTGCGACTGCTACACGGGCTTCGACAGCAAGATCCCCCCGCTCCTCAAGGCCAACGTGGACCTGAAGAAGGGCGCGGCCACCGCCGCCGACATCACCTTCGACCCGGTGGGCACCCCCGAGGGCGACCAGCTCGCCGCCTGCCTCAAGGGCAAGATGATGGCCCTGCCGGCGAAGCTGGAGGTGGACCAGCTGAAGTTCTCCTACCGCTTCGTCCACTTCAACTCGCAGGTCACCGAGCTCTCCGCGGACCTGCCGCCCGAGCAGCGCTTCTTCCAGCTCGAGCTGGTGCGCAACCAGCGCTCCGCCGACGCCGCCATCGCCCTCGGCACGCGCGCCAACGCCGCCGAGGTCTATGACGCCATCGTCGCCAAATACCAGAAGACCAAGGACTGGAAGCTGATCGACGAGCTGAAGGCCAAGTGCGCCACGCTCGTGGAGGCCACCCAGTCCATGGTGAGCGCCATCGACGCCCAGCTCAAGGTGGACCAGAGCACCCTGGCCATCGCCCAGGAGCTCAAGGCCAAGGACGAGTCCTGGGCCGAGGTCGAGACCAAGACCCAGGTCATCATCAACGCCACCCAGCAGGACCTGGACAACGCCCAGAAGCGCCTGGCGGACGACAAGTCCATCTGCCCCAAGGAGCGCAAGTAACGCGCCGTCCCAAAGGACACTCCTGACATGACGAAGGCGTGGGAGCCGGTCCGGGTCCCACGCCTTTTCGTTTGCGGACTTGATAAACGAGGTCCCCGCTGTCTCAACCCCAAGGAGAGCTTCCACATGATGCGCCGTATCGCCATCGCATCCCTCGTCCTCGCGTCCGGCTGTGCCACCACGCAGGACGCTCAGTCGGGCGGCACCCAGGAGCGGATGCGGATCGCCAATCAGTTCCCGTTCGACACGTCCGTGTGCCAGACCCAGGCACTTGCCCTGCCCCAGCCCCTCAGCCCGAACTCCCTCCTGGGAGCGCTCTTCTCCTCCCAGCCCGAGGTCCTGGAGTGTCTGACGGACCCCAAGTCCCGTGGCCAGGCGAAGGCCACCCGGGTGATCGTCAAGGACACCGTCACCGACCAGGGCGGCACCCACGCCATCTCCGGTGAGAACCTCACCGCCGAGGGCCAGGCGTGCATCCAGAAGGCCCTGGACACGCGCGTGCCGCTCACCGCCCTGCCCTCGGGCTCCAAGCCGGTGGAGTACCAGACCGAGTTCACCCACGACCAGGACACCGGCATCAGCGTGAAGTTCGGCCTCAACCCGGGCTCGGACTACTCGGGCGGCGTGCGGCTCGGCCAGGCCTCCTGGTGCGACTGCTACGCGGGCTTCGCCAACAAGGTCCCGCCCACCCTCCTCGCCAACGTGCACCTCCGCCGCCTCAAGTCCGCCCAGGAGCAGGCCCTCGGAGACGCTCGCGTCCTTCCGCTTCCCGCCGGACAGCAGGGGGATTCGCGCAGTGCCCAGAAGGCCGCCGAGGAGATCACCAAGTCGTTGCCCGTCTCGGTCGACATCACCTTCGAGCCGTCGGGGACTCCCGAGGGTGACCAGCTCGCCGCCTGCCTCAAGGCCAAGATGATGACCGTCCCGATGAAGCTGGAGACGGACCAGCTCAAGTTCACCTACCGCTTCGCCCACCTCAACTCGCGCGCCACCGAGCCCGCCTCGCACCTGGCCCCCGAGATGCGCTTCTTCCAGATGGATCTGTCGCGCGGCCAGCGCTCCGCCGACGCCGCCCTCGCCATCGGCGCTCGTGACAGTGCCGCCGCCTCCTATGACGCCGTGGTGGCCCAGTTCCAGACCGCCTCCAAGCGCAAGCAGATTGATCTGCTGTCGGAGCTGACCTCCAAGTGTGGTGCGCTCGTCACCACTTCGCAGCGGATCGTCGACGCCATCTCCGCCCAGCTCCAGGTGGACCAGCAGACCCTGACCCTCACCCAGGAGCTCAAGGCCAAGGACCCGAGCTTCGCGGAGATCGAGTCCCGGCTCCAGGAGGCCGTCGGCGCCACCCAGCAGGATCTCGGCAACGCCCAGAAGCGCCTCGAGGAGGACAAGGCGCTGTGCGCCAAGCTCAACCCCAAGTAACCGGGACACGGTGAGCCTGGAATGACGAAGGCGCGGGACCCGGACATGGGTTCCGCGCCTTTTGTTCTCGAGGGCTCCAACCGGGGGCCGGATACCCTCACCCCGTCCCTCTCCCAGGGGGAGAGGGGTGGTTACGCGGCGGTGATGTTGTCGTTGGCCGCCTTCGCCTCTCGCAGCTTCACGCTCACCAGCTTCGAGATGCCCGGCTCCTCCATCGTCACGCCGTACAGCGTGTCCGCCACTTCCATCGTCCGCTTGTTGTGGGTGATCAGGATGAACTGCGACTGCTTGCTCATCTCCTTCACCATGTCGTTGTAGCGGCCCACGTTGCCCTCATCCAGCGGCGCGTCGACCTCGTCCAGGAGGCAGAAGGGCGTCGGCTTGATGAGGAAGATGGCGAAGATGAGCGCCACCGCCGTCAGCGCCTTCTCGCCGCCCGACAGCAGGTTCATGCTCTGCAGCTTCTTGCCCGGCGGCTGCGCCACGATCTCCACGCCCGGCTCTCCGCCCTGCCCCTCGTTCGTCAGCACCAGGCTCGCCCGCCCGCCGCCGAACAGCCGCGGGAAGATGGCCTGGAACTTCTCGTTCACGATCTCGAACGTCTGCTTGAAGCGCTCGCGGCTCGACGCGTCGATGCGCCGGATCGCCTCCTGCAGCTTCTCCATCGAGTCCGTCAGGTCCTTCTTCTGCGTCAGCAGGAACTCGGAGCGCTGGGCCAGCTCCGTGTGCTCGTCGATGGCCGTGAGGTTGATCTCCCCCATCTTCTCCACCTGCGCCCGCAGGTCCTTCAGCTCCTGCTCCGCCTCCTCGCTCAGCGACGGCAGCATGTGGTAGCGGTGCACCTCTTCCTGCAGCTCCGTCGCGTGCCGCTCGCGGATGCCCGCCACCAGGTGCTCCAGCTCCAGGGCGATCTCCCGCTCGCGCAGGGTGATCTGCGACAGGCCCTGGGTCAGCCCGTCCAGCTTCGTGCGCAGCTCGCGCAGCACGTTGTCCTGCTCGCGCACCGCGCCGGACGCCGCGCCATGGGCCATGCGGCGGGCCTCCAGGCCCTCGGAGGCCCCGCGCAGCTCCTCCGTCTTCCTGGCGCGCTCCGCCTCCGTCTCGGAGATGCGGCGCTGGAACTCCTCCACCCGCGCCGCGCCGTCGCGCACCGCGTTCTCCAGCTTGCGCACCCGGCCCGCCATCTCCTCCTTCTGGGCCAGCAGGCTCTCCAGCTCCTTGCGCGCCGACTCCCCGCGCTCGCCGCCCGCCGCCACCTTCACCTTCAGCGAGGTGAGGTTCGACGTGGCCGTCTCCCCCCGCTGCTTGAGCGACTCGATCTCGCCCACCAGCTGCTTCACGCGCTCCTCGCGCGACTCGCGGTCCGCCTGGCCGTGCGTCACCTCACCCCGGCTGTTCTCCTCCTCGTGCGCCAGCCCGTCGTACATGTGCGCGAGCTGCGACTCGTCGGCGTCCAGCGCCCGGATGCGGTCGCGCACCCGCGCCAGGTCCTCGCTCGCCTTGTGCAGGTCCTTCTCCTGGTGGGCGAGGCTCAGCTCCTCGGCGTGCTGGTTCTTCGCCAGCCCCTTGAGCACGTCCTCCGTGTCCCCCATCTGCTTCTGCAGGGTGTAGTGCCGGGTGAGGATCTCGTTGTAGCGCTCCTCCACCCGGGCCACCTCGGCGGCCAGCTCGGCGATCTCCCGCTTCTTCTGCAGGGCGCCCACCGCGGCGCCCTCGCGCTCACCGCCGGTGATGGTGCCGTCCGGGCGGAACACCTCGCCGTCCAGGGTGACGAGCGTGTACGCGGTGCCCTCGGCGTCCGCGTACGCCTTCGCGGCGGCCAGGTCCGTCACGATGACCACGTCCCCGAGGAGCAGCTGCACCACGGGCTTGAGCGACTCCTCGCACGTCACCTCGTTGAAGGCGATGGCCAGCACGCCGGGCCGCGACAGGTCCGGCTGCACCGTGGAGGGCACGCGCTCGGGCGGGGGCACCGGCAGGAAGCTGCCCCGGCCCTCGGCGGCGTCCTTGAGGTACTCCACCAGCTCCACGCCCTTGTCGCGGCTCTCCACGACGACGTGCTGCAGCCGCTCGCCCAGCACGGCCTCCACCGCGCGCTCGAAGCGGGGCGTGGTGGAGATGACGTCGGCCACCAGACCGAAGATGCCCTGCTGCCGGGCGTCCTCGCCGGCGCGCACCATCACCGCGCGCACGCCCTTGTCGAAGCCCTCGTAGTCCTTCTGCAGCGCTTCCAGGGAGGCGAGCCGGCTGCGCTTGTCGCTCAGCTCCTCGCGCAGGCCGATGACCTGCACCTCGTTCTCCATGAAGGCCTGGCGCGTGCGCACGAGCGCCTCTTCCTCATGGCCCTTGCGCTCGGCCAGCTCCAGCGACAGGTGGCGGCTCTCCTCCACCCGGCGGGCCACCTCCTGGCGCACGTCCTCGAGCTGCTTCTCCTGCTCGCGCAGGGACTCGGCCTCGGCGCGGTTGCGGGCGCGGCGGGCCTCCAGGTCCGTCTTCTGGCGGGCCAGGTTGACGAGGTTGCTCTCGTGGTTGGCCAGGCGGCTGGCCACGGTGACGAGCGCGGCGCGCTCCTGCTCCAGCCGCATGGAGATTTCCGTCTGCAGCTGGCTCACCCGGCGCAGCTCCTCCTGCGCCACCTTCATGGCGACCTCGTCCTCCTTCCAGGAGCCGGCGATGTTGCTCAGCTCGGCCTCGCGGGCGGCCATGGTACCGGCCACCTCCTCCTGGCGGGACTTGAGGGCGTGCAGCTCGGTCTCGGACTGGGTGACGCGGGCGGCCGTCTCCTCCAGGTCCTTGCGCCAGTAGGCCAGGTCCTGATCCGCGCGCTGCACGGCGCTCTCCATCGCGTGCACCTCGGCGGAGAGCTTCTGCAGGGCCTCGGTCTCGGCCTCCAGCTCGGCGCGGCGGGAGGTGATGACGGCCTCCAGCTCGCGCATCTTCTCCAGGCCCTCGCGCTCCTCGCCGCCCAGACTGCCCAGCCGCTCCTGGAGCTGCTTGGCCTCCACGTTGAGCGCCAGGAAGCGGTGCGAGGCCGAGTGCAGCTCGATCTCCCGCATGCGCGTCTTGAGCTTCTTGTACTTCTCGGCCTTCTTGGCTTGGCGCGAGAGGCTCTCCAGGCGGCGCTCCAGCTCGGAGGTGATGTCGGTGACGCGCAGGAGGTTGGCCTGGGTGGCCTCCAGCTTGCGCTCGGCGGCCTTGCGGCGGGCCTTGTACTTGGTGACGCCCGCGGCCTCCTCGATGAGGTGGCGCCGGTCCTCGGGCTTGCTGGAGACGATGAGGCCCACGCGGCCCTGCTCGATGATGGAGTAGGCCTTGGTGCCCACGCCGGTGCCGAGGAAGAGCTCGGTGATGTCCAGCAGGCGGCAGATGGTCTTGTTGATGAGGTACTCGGACTCGCCGCTGCGGAAGAGGCGGCGGGTGACGGTCACCTCGGAGAGGCCGGAGAGGTGGGCCGGGAGGGTGTCCGTCTCGTCCACGTGGAAGGTGAGCGACACCTCGGCCATGGACAGGGGCGGCTTGGACTCCGAGCCGTTGAAGATGACGTCCTCCATGCCACGGCCGCGCAGGTTCTTGGCGCTCTGCTCGCCCATCACCCAGCGGATGGAGTCCACCACGTTGGACTTGCCGCACCCGTTGGGTCCGACGATGCCCGTCACCCCGTCATCGAACGTGAAGACGCTGCGTTCCATGAACGATTTGAAGCCGGTGATGTCCAGGCGCTTGATTCGCATGTGAAACGGGCTCCCGAAAGGTGGGCAGGCGAGGGAGGAAGCGCGCCGAAGGCCGAAAAATCGGCCTCGGAGCGATCAGACGAGTAGCACGCTGGATCTCAAGCGATCAAGCATCACCCTGCCATGCATGACACTAGGCGAGCAGGCAAGCATGGCGCCCACCGGGCTGGCGACCGGGGGGTTGTACGGGCGGGAACAGACCCTACCTTTAGTCAACCGTTAATGGAGGCGACCTACGTTCGAGCCCCTGCTTGCTCTCTCCCTCCTCGTTGGAGCAGGCCCGGCGGGCATAGCAGCCCCGTCTGACACGGCCGTGCCCCAGGCGAGCTGTCCGAACCCGTACTTCCCGTTGGAGGAGGGGCTGCGGCTCACCTACCGGGCGGGCCGCTCGGAGCTGTCACTGGCCACACGGGAGGTGAAGTCGACGCCGGAGGGCCTCACCAGCACGTTGGCGGTGGACATGAAGGGCAAGGTGGGCAGCACCGAGGCCACCTGTAGCGCGGACGGGGTGCGCACGGGGGTGGGAGGGCTGGAGGGCACGCTGCTGTCGGCCTCGGGCATGGACGTGGAGGTGGTGTCCTCCGAGGGCCCGGTGGTGCCGGCACCCGCGGCGATGGTGCCGGGGGGCACGTGGAAGAACAGCCTCTCGGTGAAGCTGCGGCCGCCCGAGTCCTCGAAGCTGCCGGGGGGCATCCGGCCGGTGCTCTCCTCCACGTTCGACAAGGAGGCGACCGTGGTGGGCGAGGAGGACGTCACGGTGGCGGCCGGCACCTTCAAGGCGCTGAAGGTGCGCAACGTCACCACGGCGCGCTCGGGCCGGGCGGACTCCCCGGGGCGTACGCTGGAGAGCTACATCTGGTTCGCCCCCGGGGTGGGCATCGTGAAGGTGGCCACCGGGGAGAACACGGACCTCGAGCTGCTCAAGGTGGAGCGGCCCACGCCCGCTCCGGGCAGACCGGAGAAGAAGCCGGCGGGGACGCGCAAGCGCTGAGCCCGGCGGCACACCGGGATTCACATCCCGGACCTCATCGTCCCCTTCCCTCCTATGCGTCCAGCTGGGAGTGATGCAGTGGCTGCAGGCTCTCCTCGATGAAGCGGACGAGCGTGGACGTGAGGCGGCGTCGCTCCTTCTTCTCACCGAAGAGAGCAATCTCGATGTCGCCGAGCTCCGGGTAGCCCTCTTCAGTGGAGAGAGTCGTCAGCCCCGGAGCCAGCGCGCTCTCCGGGAGGATGGCGACGCCCAATCCGGCCCGTGCCGCCGCGATGACACCGATGACACTCTCGCTCGTGTAGACCACCCGCCAGGGCCGCCCCATCGCCTCCAGGGCCGAGAACCCGCGCGAGCGGAAGATGCAGGGGGGCGGCAGCGTGCAGATGGGGAGCGAGGCCTCGGGGTCGATCCGCGAGTCCTGCGCGGTGACC
The DNA here is from genome assembly GCF_016887565.1 of Archangium violaceum. Taxonomy (NCBI): domain Bacteria; kingdom Pseudomonadati; phylum Myxococcota; class Myxococcia; order Myxococcales; family Archangiaceae; genus Archangium; species Archangium violaceum. The sequence continues at coordinate 4,565,050 of NZ_CP069396.1, read as the reverse complement.
CAGCGCAACCGCTCCCGGCGAAGGAGGCGTCCTCCCTGCTGGGGCTTGTCGCGCCGGGCGATCACCAGATCCAACTCACCCCGTTCGACCAACTGGAAGAGATTGTCGTTCAACCCGACCTTCACCTGGATGTGCACCCGGGGGTAGGTCTGGGTGAAGCGGGACAGGAGGGTGGGCAGGTGTTGCGGCACGAAGTACTCCGCGACTCCGAGCCGGAGCTCCCCTTCGTTGTCGGGCTCCGCGAAACGCTGCACCGTCTCGTCATTCAACTTCAGGATTTGACGCGCATAGCTCAGGAGCAGCTCTCCATCCCGAGTCAGGGTCGGCGTCCGGCTGGTCCGATCGAAAACGCGCCGCTCGAGCAGGTCCTCGAGCCGCTTGATCCGGATGCTCATGGCGGCCTGGGTACGGCCGAGCCTCGCGCCCGCGGCCGTGAACCCCCCGGCATCCACCACGGTCACGAAGGAGCGCAGCAGGTCCATGTCCAGGTCGGTGTAGCCCATGCGGCCCATATAGGGCGTTTATGATGACGATATCAACTATCAATTGTGAATATCGACATCCCGAACGCATTGTCTCCCTCGAACGCGGCCCCACGGGCCGCATCCGAGGAGAGTCACATGAAAGCCGTCGTGTATCGCCAGCCATCGCCCATCGAGAATCCCGAGAGCCTGATCGACCTGGAGGTCCCAGCACCGAAGCCCACGGGCAGGGAGCTCCTCGTGAAGGTGGAAGCCATCTCGGTGAACCCGGTGGACGTCAAGGTGCGCGCCCGGGTCGACCCTTCGGGACAGGCGAAGATCCTGGGTTGGGACGCCGCGGGAACGGTGCTCGCGGTTGGCCCGGACGCCACGCTGTTCAAGCCGGGCGATGAGGTGTTCTACGCCGGAGCCCTGGAACGGCCCGGCTCCTACGCGGAGCAGCAGCTCGTGGACGAGCGGATCGTCGGTCGCAAGCCGAAGTCCTCGAGCTTCGCCGAGGCCGCCGCCCTCCCGCTGACCAGCATCACCGCCTGGGAGCTGTTGTTCGACCGCCTGCGCGTGACCAGGGGAAAGCCCGCCGATGCCGGCTCGGTGCTGATCCTGGGCGGCGCGGGTGGAGTGGGCTCCATCGCCATTCAGCTCGCCCGGCGGCTGACGGGGCTGAAGGTGATCGCCACCGCCTCGCGTCCGGAGACGCAGGCCTGGGTCCGCGAGCTGGGCGCGCATCACGTGGTCGACCATTCCAAGCCCTGGGCCCAACAGGTGAAGGCGCTGGTTCCCCATGGCGTCGAGTACGTGCTCGGGCTCACGCACACCGAGAACCACTTCGATGAGATCGTCGAGGTGCTCGCTCCCCAGGGGGCGCTGGCCCTGATCGACGATCCGGCCCAGCCCCTGCCGATCAACAAACTGAAGGGCAAGAGCGCCTCCATCCACTGGGAGCTCATGTTCACCCGCGCGCGGTACCAGACGCCGGACATGATCGCCCAGCATCACCTGTTGAACGAGGTGGCCGACCTGGTGGACGCGGGCCTCCTGCGCACCACGCTCAAGACCAACATGGGCCCCATCAACGCGGCCAACCTGAAGCGCGCCCACGCGGTCATCGAGAGTGGCCGCTCCATGGGCAAGGTAGTCCTGAGCGGCTTCTAATCTTTCGCCTCCAACAAGGAAATCCCTCCCATGAAATCCGCATCGCTCGCGATGACGGCGTGGCTCTCTTTCGCCTTCATCGCTCCAGGAGCCCAGGCTCAAACCCAGAAACAGACCCCTCCGCGGTCCCTGCTCGTGGCCGCCGAGAGCAACTCCATGATCTGGAACGGCGTGGCCGTCGCCGAAGGAAACACTTTCGTCAGCGGCCCGCGGTGGACCGGCTCGAAAGGCCCGGCGCTGGCCAGACTGGACGCCAAGGGCCGGCCCAAACCCTATCCGGACGCCAGTTGGAATGCCTGGAAGCCTGGCGATGATCCGCGCAACGTCTTCGTGAACATCAATGCCATCCACCGGGACCCGTCCGGAGATCTGTGGGTGGTGGACACCGGTGCGCCCGACTTCGGCGGAAATCCGCTGCCCGGTGGCGCCAAGGTGGTTCGCATCTCCTTGAAGACCCACCGCGTCTCACGCATCTACCCCTTCGGGCCGGAGGCAGCCCAGGAGGGCAGCTACATCGATGACATCCGATTCAACGGTCGCCACGCCTATCTGACCGACGCTGGCCGACCCGGGCTCATCGTGCTCGACCTCGAGACGGGGAAGACACGCCGGGTGCTGGACGGTGTGGCGGCGACCACGGCCCGCGCCGACCGGCCCATCGTGCTCGGCGGGCAGACCGTGAAAGCCCCCGACCGCTCGGACCTGAAGGTGAACGCGGATCCGCTGGAGCTCAGCCCCGACGGCCACTGGCTCTACTTCGCCCCCTTGAGTGGCCCCTGGTCGCGCATCGAGACCCGCTGGTTGGATGATCCGAGCATCCGTCCCGAGGCACTCGCCGCCCACGTCGAGCCCTGGGCCGACCTGCCTCCGGTGGGGGGCACGGCCATGGATGCCAATGGCGATCTCTACTTCACCAACCTGGCGCAAGACGCCCTCCAGAAGCGGACGCCGGACGGCCGGATCGAAACCGTGATCCAGGATCCGCGCCTCCACTGGGTCGATGCTCCCGTCATCGACGAGCAGGGCTTCATCTGGCTGCCCGTCCCGCAGATGGATCGGGTCGGCCTGTTCAACCAGGGCCAGTCGAAGACCGTCTGGCCGGTAAGTCTCTACCGCCTTCGGATCCACTGAGGGCCAGGGGGGTGCACCCCGGTGCCACGCTCCCTCGAAATGGGGATGTCACGGGTATATCGGCCCTGGTAATTTAATCTGGTTTTACTGGTTAACCCACCCCCAACCCCCAGAGCCTCATGAAGATCACGAAGAAAACCAAGAACATCAGTGCCGCGGTCGGTGTCTCACTGCTCGCCTTCGCGCTGGTCGCGGAGGCCGCCGTCATCTTCCACAACACCGGCACCCTCTCCGGCTGGAACTCCATCAACAGGGAGCACAATGGCTCCGTGAACGAGGTGACGAATGTCACCTACAACGGCCCGACCGCCATCAAGGTCACGCAGATCTACGACCCCTCGTACAACGGCCGCTATCACTCGGAGGTCGTGAAGAACAACGTGTACCATCGCGGAGACACCGGCTTCTACGGCTTCGCCTTCCGGCTGCAGGCCGACTGGCAGTTCCAGCCCCAGTCTTTCAACATCGCCCAGTTCATCGCGGACTTCTCCAACACCGGCTGCGACGACTACATGCCGTCCAGCATGGTCTGGATCTCGGGCAATCAGCTCTTCACGCGCGTCAAGCAGGGCACGGTCTGCGCTCAGAAGACCGTCACGTTCGGCAATCTCGCCACCGTCACCGCGGGTGAGTGGCACAAGATCGTCATCCAGGCGAAGTGGGCGAGCGACGGCACCGGCTTCTACAAGCTCTGGTATGACGGCACCAAGGTCCTCGAGCAGTACAACCTGAGCACCACCGTCGCCGACGACCGGTACTTCCAGTTCCGCGTCGGTCTCTACGCGAATGGCTGGTACGACGACGGGTACATGCAAGGCAGCCAGGGGACGCGCAGCATCTGGTTCGACGAGATCGGCGCGGGCACGACCTTCGCCGAGGCCGACCCCGATCAGTGGTAGTCCCGGCCCGGGCGTGACGAAGGCCGGGGACGCCCTCCGGAAGGCCCTCCTGGGCCTCTGGCGTGGGGTGGCCGCATCTCCCCCCACCCCACCGGAGGCACCGCCGCGGCGGCCGTGCCCGGCGGGCCTGCCGCCGGGCATCCTCCGGCCCTTCAGAGGGTACGCCACCTCATGACACATCCCGGGAAGGCGCTTTTGACGGGGTTCTTGGGCCGATGTTATGAGCACCTACATGGATGATCGCAGTTCGCCGCCCGTGACGCTGGAAGAAGTTGCCCGTCGTGCCCGCGTCTCACCGAGTACAGTGTCGCGCATCCTCAATGGCACCGCCCGCGTGAGTGATAGCAAGCGTCAAGCCGTGGAGCAGGCCATCGCGGACCTCCAGTACCACCCCAATGAGATCGCTCGGGGACTGGCGCTGGGTCACACCATGTCGGTGGGGGTGATTACGCAAGACATCTCCAGCGCCTTCTATAACGAGACGCTCAAGGGGATCGAGGACAGCCTGGCCGAGGCCGGCTACTCGCCCTTGTTCGTGAGCGGGCACTGGAACGCGACCAAGGAGATGGAGCGCATGGCGTTGCTGGTGGCGCGCCGCGTCGAGGGCGTCATCGTGCTGACCGGCGCGATCGACGACGAGACCCTGCTCAGCTACGCGAACCGCGTGCCGCTCGTCATCACCGGACGCGACCTGCAAGGCCCCAACGTGCTCAGCATCCGGCTCGACAACGAGCAGGCCGCCTTCGAGGCCACCTGGCATCTGATCCAGCTGGGCCATACCCGCATCGCCCACATCGCCGGGCCCCAGGAGCACATCGATGCCCGGGAGCGCCTGGAGGGCTACCGCCGCGCGCTGAAGAAGGCGGGCATCCCCATGGACGATCGCCTCGTCGCCTACGGCGACTTCCACGAGGGCAGTGGTCTGCTGGCGTTGAACCAGCTCCTGGCCACCCGCCTGAGCTTCACCGCCCTGTTCGTCGCCAATGATCAGATGGCCTATGGCGCCCGCCTGGCGCTGCACAACAAGTCCATCCGCGTCCCCGAGGACATGTCGCTGATTGGCTTCGATGATCTGCCGGGCTCGCTCTACACCACCCCGCCGCTCACCACCGTGCGTCAGCCGGTGTACGACCTGGGCAAGGTCGCTGGCGAGGCGATGCTGCGGATGATCGCGGGCAAGAAGGTCTCCATGCCGGACCTGCCGCTGCAGCTCATCGTACGTGAATCGACCACGAGGAAACGCGGCTGACGACTCGGGCATTGACGCATCGCGACATCGCGAATTGAAAGCGGTTTCACCTTCAACGGTGCCGCGATGCAAAACAAGACGCATGGCGTCATCATCTGCCCGGCCGCGTCAACCCCTTGGAGTGTCCACTACCGAGCAGATGCCCCGCTCTGCCTGCCTTTCGCACAAAGCAGCCATCACTTTTTGAAGGCGCTTTCAAAAGAATGCTTTACTCGCGGGATAACCTGCTTTAAATCTATTCTTGGAAAGCGCTAGGTGGCCTCGAGCTGAACTCGAGGTGCCTTGACGCAGCGCGAAACGCGAACTTGAAAGCGCCATCAGGCGTCCCGTCCGCGAATCAGGCCGGGTTCTCCTCATGCGGTGAAGGAACACAACTGGACGTGACGTTCCGCGCGGCTCGAATCCGAGTCGGCGCGATGCCCGTGTCTTGCCCAGGCCCTGACAGTCTGAAGTTTCTCGATACGAGCGGTCCTCTCTCCCCAGGAGACAATGCAATGATCAAAAAGCTGGCATCCACGGTTTCCGCCCTGGCCACCGCGGCGGGACTCTGCGCGGTCATTCCAGGTGTGGCCGAAGCGGCGACGCCCATTTCCCAGGCGAACACCACCATCTTCGGCCCTCGCGTCTACGTCTTCGATCCGACGATGGCGGCGACCGACATCAACAATGTCGCCAACACCGTCTTCACGAAGATGGAGGCCAATCAGTTTGGCACCGACCGGTATGCACTGCTCTTCAAGCCGGGTGCATATAACGTCACCTTCAACGTGGGCTTCTACACTCACGTCGCGGGTCTGGGACAGAATCCCGATGACGTGAACATCAACGGCGGGGTGAACGTCACCGCGAAGTGGATGCCCGCCGCCAACGCGACCTGCAACTTCTGGCGCACCCTCGAGAACTTCGCCGTCACCCCGTCCAACGGCATCACGCGGATCGCCGTTTCGCAGGCCGCGCCCCTGCGGCGTCTGCACGTCAAGGGCGAGCTGCACCTGTTCGAGTTCGACGAGAACTGGAACGCCGGCTGGGCCAGCGGCGGATTTCTCGCCGACTCCCTCGTGGACAGTACCGTCGTTCCCGCCTCGCAGCAGCAGTGGCTCTCCCGAAACAGCAAGTGGGCGAGCTGGTCGAACGCCGTGTGGAACATGGTGTTCGTGGGCAGCGTGAATACGCCGACGGGGAATTTCCCGGAGCCGGCCTACACGGTCGTCGACAGGACGCCGATCATCCGGGAGAAGCCCTACCTCTACACCAGCGGCGGACAGTATTACGTCTTCGTCCCGGCCCTGCAGACCAATACCCAGGGCGTCAGCTGGGCCGCCGGTTCCACGCCGGGACAGTCGCTCCCCATCTCCCAGTTCTATATCGCCCGTCCGGAGACGGACAGCGCCGCGAGCCTCAACAGCGCGCTGAGCCAGGGCAAGCACCTCCTGTTCACCCCGGGCATCTACTCGCTCAATGACACGCTTCGCGTCAACAACGCCAACACCATCCTGCTCGGCATTGGCGTTCCCTCGCTGATCCCGACGAGTGGCACGCCGGCCATCAAGGTCGCCGACGTGCCCGGCGTGAAGATCGCGGGCATGATCCTCGAGGCCGGTACGGTCAACTCCCCCAGCCTCCTGGAGGTCGGTCCCACGGGCAGCTCGCTCGATCACTCGGCCAACCCGACCTTCCTCTATGATCTGACCGTCAGGACCGGCGGTGCGTTCCCCGGCCGCAACGACGTGGGCATCACGATCAACAGCAACAACGTCGTGGGTGACCAGCTCTGGCTGTGGCGCGCGGACCACGGAGAGAGCGCCTACTGGAACACCAACATCACGAAGAGCGGCCTCGTCGTGAACGGAAGGAACGTCACGATCTACGGCCTGTTCAACGAGCACCACGAAGAGTACCAGACGGTGTGGAACGGCAATGGCGGCCGGGTGTACTTCTACCAGTCCGAGATTCCCTATGACGTCCCCAACCAGGCGTCGTGGATGAACGGCACGGTGAACGGGTACGCGTCGTACAAGATCGCCAACTCGGTGACCACCCACGAGGCGTGGGGCGTGGGTGTGTACTCGTACTTCCGTGACGCGGCCGTCAAGCTGCACACCGCGATCGAGGCGCCCAACTACCCGGGCATCAAGATCCACCACATGACCACCATCTGGCTGAATGGAATGGCTGGCAGTGAGATCACCCACGTGATCAACAACACCGGTGGCCGGGTCTACGCCAACTCCCCCGCCGAGGCCATGAGGCAGACGGTTGCCGAGTACGTGGGCACGGGGACGCCGCCGCCGACCGACACCCAGGCGCCGACCACTCCGGCGAACCTGTCGGCCACGGCCGCTTCGAGCAGCCAGATCAACCTGACCTGGAGCGCATCGTCGGACAACGTGGGCGTGACGGGCTATGACATCTACCGCAACGGCACGCTCGTCGGCACGTCGACCACGACGACGTACAGCAGCACGGGGCTGACGGCCTCGACGGCCTATAGCTTCACGGTCAGGGCGCGGGATGCGGCCGGCAACGTCTCGGCGGTCAGCAACACCGCCAGCGCCACCACGCAGTCGGGCAGCACCGGCGGCAGCAACGGCACCGGCACCGAGTGGACCTACGGCACGAGCACCGTCAGCTCCACCCAGGCGCTCGTGTGGTTCAAGCCCACGGGCTTCACGGCGAACTACGTCATCGTGCACTACAGCTACCCGGGCCTCGGGCAGCAGAACGTCACCATGACGTACAACAGCGGCACGGGCCGCTGGGAGCACACCGTGTCCGGCCTGGGCTCGGGTCAGACGCTCACGTACTCGTACACCTACAACAAGAACGGCGCGCAGTACGATTCTCCGAACTACACCTGGACCAAGTGATGGCTTGACGCAGTCTCGACATCAGCGGCCCACTCCCCCGAGCAGCTTCGCGGCGGGAGTGGGCCGTTTCATTTCCGCCTACGTGCGGGGGTGCTGGGACGGTAGCCGGACCCGGAAGGTCGAGCCGGCTCCTACCTGGCTCACCACCTCGATGTCCCCGCCGTGGGCCCGCACGATGCGGCGGGAGACGGAGAGCCCCAATCCGATGCCGGGGATCTCCGCGCTCGAGTCCTTGCTCCGTCTGAAGGGCTCGAAGATGTGCTCGTACTCGTCGGGAGGGATGCCTATGCCTTCGTCGGAGACGGAGAGCATCACTTCATCCTGGGACTGAGTGAGCAGCACGCGCACGAGGCCTCCCCGAGGCGAGTACTTGATGGCATTGCTCAGGAGGTTGGTGAGCACCTGGCTGAGCCGCGTCGGATCCCCACGCACCGGAACGGGCATGTCGGGCACGGAGAGCTCGATCTGGTGCTGCTGGCTCGAGGGCCGGTGGAGCTCGATCACCTCCGTCACGAGCTCGCGCAGATCGCTGTCCTCCAGGCGGAGCTCGAGATTGCCAGCCTCGATCCGGGTCTGCTCCAGGAGGTCTCCCACCATGCGATCGAGCCGATCGAGCTGCGTGGAGATGCGGACCAGTGACTCCCGGACCTTCTCTGGCGGAGGCGGCGTTGGCGCCCGGATGAGGAGCTGGACCGACAGCTTGAGGACATTGAGCGGGTTGCGCAGATCGTGGGCGACGCCCGCCAGGAACTGGACATGCCGCGCGTCCTGGCTGCTCAGGGTCTCGGCCATGTCGTTGAACTCGGCGGCCAGCTCGCGGAGTTCGCGGACTCCCACCTGCGCCAATCTCGACTCCCGCTGTCCGGACTTGAAGGCCGCCAGCGCCCGGCGGATCGACAGGAGCGGCAGATAGAGGCGCGTGCGGGTGGCGGCGAGGACGACTGCCACCCCCATCACGATCCCTATCGCGAGCAGTCCTCCGATGAGCCTTGCCGCGTCGCTCACCCGTGCCGCCTCTTCGCGGACGGCACGTGCCCGCTCGATGCTCGACATGGACACGGCCTCGGCGGCCTCGATGGCATCCCTCAACCTGGACAGCCGCTCCTGAGCTGGAGCGCGAAGGTATGCCTCGACCTGGCGGCGGACATTCTCGAGCAACGCCCGCTCCTGGACGGTGTCCGCGTACGGATCGATCTGCTCCAGCTGCTCCGAAACCCGGCGGCGCGCCTCGTCCACGCTGACAGGCGGCCCTACGTCCGAGGCATGGATGCTCGCGAACTCCTGGACCACCTGGAGCAGGAAGAGGGAGTGTGACAGCCGTTCGGCGGAGTGCACCCTGTCAATGGAGTCGCTCAGGCGCGTGGTCTGCGACTGGAACTGGGTGCTCATCCAGAACAAGCCAGCCGCGGAACCCAGACTCAGGAGCGCCAGGAGGACCGCGCCGATGAGGAAGAGGCTCCGCAGCCGCATGACGACGACCTCCGGGAGAAAGCCACCACCATACCGATACCTGCTGGCGTGGGCTCATCCCGGAGCGCCGAGTGACGAATTCTGGAGCATGGGCGAGGTGGCGTGGCTCGGTGGCGCCAGTCGTCGCGCCGGTCCTTCCGCTCCTCGGGGAGCCAACAGATTTCGTGGAACCCGACTCTTGGGGTAAGTAGTCCGACCTCACCTCGCGGGAGAGATGCAGGCATGGGCGACACACCGAAGTGGAGCGGAGGCAAGCTGGGGCGGTACCACATCCGCAAGCGCTACCGGAATACCGGCTCGGAAGTGGGCCGCATCTACGAGGCGCACAACGTCGAGACAGGTGCCTTCGCGCTGGTGGTGAGGCCGGGACGGGCGGGGACGTGGCGTCCACGAACGCCGTGGACCGTGCGCGTCACGGCAGATGCCGACCCTCCGTTCCTGGCACTGGAGGTGGAGCACGCGCCCAGGGCGGAGGCCTTGGCCCTCTCGGAACTGACGCGGATGTTCATCAGGCTGTCGGGCGCGCTCGCCTGTGTCGATGAGCGAGCGGATACGGGAGCGCACCTCAATCGAGAGCCCTTGTCACGGCCTCCCAGGCGAGAAGCCTCACGCAAGAAGTGGCGGCGCGTGGGGGTTGGAGCACTCGCGGCGGTGGCGCTCGTACTGGCGGCGGTGACGCTCTGGCCCCGTTCTCCCGGGTCTACCGACAAGTGGAGTCCCGGAGAGGCCAAAGCCGTGTGGAATGAGCCAGTGGCCTGGGTCGATCTGCAAGACGACACCCAACCCATCATCGGCTACCCGATGCCGAGCGCCCCTTTCGAGGGACAGCGAAAGCCGCCCTGCCTCAAGGGAACGGAGGTGGAGATCCACGGAGGATGCTGGGTACTGCTTGAGGCCAAGGCCCCCTGTCCCAGGAGCACGGCCGAGTTCGACGGCAAGTGCTACATGCCCGTCAGACAGAAGCCCCCGGAGCCGCGCTCGCTGCAACCATGAAAGCGCTCGTGATTCGATTGAGCCACTCCCTTACCGTGAAGGGAGGATGCGGATGTCCTCCGGGAACACGGGGTCCACTTCGTACTCGCCGAGGAACTCTCCGCTGAAGCCCTGGATGACGACGCGCTGCCCCTGCTCGAGCTCGCTCACGTCGATGCCCGTGCCGGCATTGACGAACACGAAGGTGGGACCGGTGCCGTCATCCACCGCGAACTTGTATCCGAAGGGAGGGTCATCCTCGATGTCGCTGACGATGGTCCCCCTGATGCGGACGAGGCGGCCCTCGGTCTCCTCGCTCACGTCGCCGGTCTTCACGGGGCGGGGCCGGGGCTCGTGCGCCTCCCCCAGCACCTCGATGGACGTCGGTGCCACGCTGAGCACCTGCCCGAAGGAGTTGGTCAACGTGCCCGTCACACGGACCACCTGGCCGACCGCGATGTTCGCGTCGAGCGAGTCGAGGATGTAGATGCCGACCTTCTTCTCCTGGATGGCGAAGCCATTGTCATTGGGAAAGAAGGCTCCCGTGAATGACGTCGCCACCCCTACCACCGTCACGGTGGTGCCCAGGGGCTGTTGGCGAGCGGCGGCGATGGAGCCGTCCGGGGGCATCGCCACGACCGGGCCAGGAGCGGCAATGGCCACCACCGCGAGCAGCACAGCCAGTCCGACCCTACACGGCATCCTCATTGCGGCCATGACGTGCTCCTGGTTCTGCTTCCCGGAGGAAGCATTGAGCGCCAGCACTGCATGGCGCGTCTGTGCTTCTACAAGGAAATCCACGGGGTGACAGTCGTACCCGGGTCGCACGGCGCATGTCCCATCTCGGACGTCCTCACCCTCTTCCCGCGCGCGGTGTTCGCCCTGCAACACCGGAGGGCACGGCGGCAAATCCAGCCGGCTGGCGAAGCCCGGCCTCGGAGCATCTCTGATCGTTGTTGGCGGCTTCACTGGCGCGCGGCCCGGCCAACGGTTCATTGCGAGTGTTTCATGTGGTTGACGAAGGAGACGCACTCCCCCTGATTCTTGAACTTCGGGTTGGTGAAGGTCTGCCAGCCGCCGTTCTTGCACTGGTCTTCGTCCGTCGGCCCCTGCGTCCTGACCGCGAAGGCGATATAGAACGGGCCGCTTCCGACCAGCCCGGTCGGGATGGTGGCTGTCACCGTATTCGTGGCCGTGCTGATGACCGAGACGGTGGCGTCGCTGTTGTTCACCACGTAGACGGAGGCGCCGTCCGGCGTGACGGCGACTCCGTACGGGTTTGACCCGACGGGGATGGTGGTGACGACGGTGTTGCTCGCGGTCGCCAGCACCGCGACGGCGTTGCTACCCGCGATCGACACGTAGCCGGACGCGCCGTTCGGCGTGATGTCTATGTCGATGGGAAAACTCCCGACCGAAGGGGTGGCGGTCACCGTGTTGGTCGCCGTGTCTATGACCGAGAGCGTGTTGTCAAAAGGATTCGTCACGTAGGCGAAGGCCCCGTCAGGCGAGACGGTGACGTCTTGCGGGGAGTTTCCGACTGGCACGGTGGCGATGACCGTGCCGGTCGCCGTGTCGATCACCGAGACGGTGTTATCGACACCATTCACCACGTAGGCACGCGCCCCGTTCGGCGTGATGGCGATTCCTCGTGGATTGGCGCCGACCGGGATGGTGGCGACGACGGTGTTGGTGCTCGTATCGATCACAGAGACCTCGCCGCCAAAGACATCACCATCCGCCACGTAGGCGAAGGCCCCGTTCGGCGTGACGGCGACTCCTAATGGAGTTGCCGCAAGCGGCACGGTGGTGATGACGGTGTTGCTCGCCGTGTCGATCACAGAGACATCGGTGCCGCCGAAATTCGCCACGTAGGCACGCGCCCCGTTCGGCGTGACGGCGATTCCAGCCGGACCTGACCCGACCGGGATGGTGGCGGTGACGGTGTTGGTGCTCGTGTCTATCACCGTGACCGAGTTGTCATAACCGTTCGTCACGTAAGCCTGAGTTTGGGCGTGGGCCGTGGCCGCGCCGAAGACCGCGAGAAACAACGCCAGCGTCGCTACTCGAATCGTCGCGCCGAGGAACAGCTTTGAAAACTTCCGGGTCAGTTTCGTCATGATTGATTTCTCCTTTGTGGTGGTGGTGCGCACGGCGGGCGGCTACCGCTACTGCTCGAGGCCAAGGCCCCCTGTCCCAGGAGCACGGCCGAGTTCGACGGTAAGTGCTATATGCCTGTCAGACAGAAGCCCCCGGAGCCACGCTCGCTGCAACCATGAAAGCGCTCGTGATTCGATTGAGCCACTCCCTTACCGTGAAGGGAGGATGCGGATGTCCTCCGTGCATCCTCATTGCAACCATGACGTGCTCCTGGTTGTGCTTCCCGGAAGAAGCATTGAGCGCCAGCACTGCATGGCGCGTCTGGGCTTCTACAAGGAAATCCACGGGGTGACAGTCGTACCCGGGTCGCACGACTCATGTCCCATATCGGACGTCCTCACCCTCTTCCTGCGCGCGGTGTTCGCCCTGCAACACCGGAGGGCACGGCGGCAAAACGTGCGTGGCTCGTCGCGGAGACGATGGAGGACTACAACCTCCCGATGAACCTCACTCCCTGGAGAGGGCGATGAGCGACGGGCGGTCCTGGGATGGCAACTGGAGGGTCCGCCTGTATGAGCGGGTCCGCGAGCGTGGTTATGATTCGCTCACTGCCTTCGCGGAGGCGCGCCCCACGGCCTCACCACGCCACCACCACCCGGTTGGCGACCACGCGGTCCCGACGATGAGTTGTTGCGCACGCTCCTGCCAGACGAGGAAGTCTGACTCAGGAAGCGGCATCCGGCGTGGCCGTCGTCACGGGGGGCTTGGGGCCTGACTGCGGCTCCACCGTCACCCGCACCACGCGCGGCCCTTCCACCTCTTCGACCTGGATGCGCCACATGTCCAGCTTGAGCGCATCCCCCTTCTCCGGAATGCGCCCCAGCTTCGCCATGAGGTAGCCGGCGATCGTCGTCACCTCGACCTCGTCCTCGACCTCGAACGAGACGTCCAGGCGGTCCTCCAGGTCGTCCAGCTGGGCCGTGCCCGGCAGCTCGAAGCGTCCGCCCGGCAGCGAGCGCACCTCATCCATGCGCCGCCCCAGCTCGGCCACGTCGCCCACCACCTCGGCCACCACGTCCGCGATGGTCACCAGCCCCGACGTGCCGCCGTGCTCGTCCACCACCAGCGCCGTCTGCCGGCGCCTCCGGCGGAACTCGTTGAGCAGCTGCTCCAGCGTCACGTGCTCCGGCACGTACAGCACCGGCCGCTGCACCTGCGACAGGCTGCGCAGCTCGCCCCTGGACAGCAGGAAGAAGAGGTCCTTCACGTTGACCACCCCCTCCACCGCGTCCATGTTCCCCCGGCACACCGGCAGCCACGTGTGGCCCGCGGCTCGAGCGTCCGCCACGCACTTGTCCAGCGGCTCCTCCATGTCGAGGAACTTCACCTGGTTGCGCGGCACCATCACCTGGCGCGCCGTCTTCTGCGCCATCTCCAGCGAGCGCTCCAGCAGCTCCGCGCGCGACGTGGTGATGGCCCCCGCCTGCGCCGAGCTGTGGAGGATGACACGCAGCTCCTCCTCGCTGTGCGCATCCTGCGACTCGTGCGCGGTGCCCAGCCCGAAGGCCTTCAGCACCCAGCCCGCCACGCCGTTGAGCAGCCAGATGGCCGGGTAGAAGACGAAGTAGAAGACGCGCATCGGCAGCGCCACCGCGAGCGTCGTGTCCTCGGCGCGCTGGATGGCGAAGCTCTTGGGCGCCAGCTCCCCCACCACGATGTGCAGGAAGGTGATGATGGCGAAGGCAATCGCCACCGCCAGCGAGTGCGCCAACGCCTCGCCCGCCGCCGGAGGCACCACCCGCGTCAGCACCGGCTCCAGCAGGTGCGCGAACGCCGGCTCACCCAGCCAGCCCAGGCCCAGTGACGCGAGGGTGATTCCGAATTGCGTGGCGGACAGGTAGGCGTCCAGCTTGTCCACCATCTTCAGGGCCACGCCGGCACCCGGACGGCCCTCGTCCACCAGGGCCTGCAGCCGGGTATGACGGACCTTCACGATGGCGAACTCGGTCGCCACGAAGAACCCGTTCGCGATGACCAACAGGAGCGCCAGTCCGAGGAAGATCCATTCCATAGTTCAGACGCTAGAAGAGCGCGTCGAACTCCGGATCGCCCTTCAGCGAGTCGAACATCGTATCCGTCGCCAGCCACCCCTGCACCTTCTGGCGATCCACCGTCACCGCCTTCTGCAGGAATGCCAACGCATCCGCCCGGCGGCCCCAGAGCGCGTACAGGGCGGCCAGGTTGTAGTTGAGCAGCAGATCCTCGGCGTTGAGCGCCTTGGCCTTCTCGTACGAGCGCTCGGCCTCCGCGTAGAAGCCCTTCTGGGCGTAGCAGATGCCCAGGTCCAGGTGCGCCTCGAAGTTCTCCGCGTCCAGCCGCACCACTTCCTTCAGCTGGGTGATGGCCGAGCGGTAGTCCCCCTCGTCCATCAGCAGCGCGGCGAGCTCGTGCCGGGGGAAGGCATCCTGCGGATCCAGCTCGATGGCCGTCTGCAGCTCGCGCATCGCGTCCTCGATCCGGCCCTGGTCCGCGTACGTGAGGCCCAGGTTGAGGTGCGCGTCCGGGTACTCGGGATCCAGCTCGATGGCCTCGCGGTACTCCGCCACCGCCATCTCCCCCGCGTGCGTGGAGAGGAAGCAGGCGAGGTTGTAGTGCGCCGTGGGGCTCTCCGGCTCCAGCTTGAGCGCCGTGAGGTACTCGCCCAGGGCCTCGCGGAAGAGCTTCTTCTCCGCGTAGACGGTGGCGAGGTTGTCGTGCGCGTGGGCGGAGTCCGGATCGAGGTCGATCGCCTTCTTGAACTCCTTGATCGCCTCGTCGAGCCAGCCGCGATCGGCCAGTTCGATGCCGCGCGAGTTGTGCTCGTCGGAAGCTACGATGTTGTCGTTTTCCCGGGCCATGAATTCGCGGGGCAATCTACGCGCCGCCTCTCTCGGGGCGCAACGAAGAGTGATCCCTCCCGCCGAGGGCTCGGCGGGTCCACCCCCGGGCTAATCCAGCGCGGGAAAGGGGTGCTCGCCCCCTCCCCTGGTCTCCAGGGGAGGAGGCAGGCATGAACTACTTGCGGCGCTCGCGGGCGCGGCGGCGCTTGAGGGCCGCCTTCTTGGAGGAAGCGCGGTTGGACAGCTTCTTCTTGCTGCGATTTCCCTTCTGGGCAGGCATCTTCTGGTACTCCGTATTAGCGGAAGTGGGCCGCACTGGCGGCAGCGAACCGCCCTTTTTTCACGCTCCCGGCCCGGAAGTCCACGGAATTTCTTGACCCCGTCCGGCCTTGCCAGGGGCCAGACAACGGGGCACAACCCCGACCCCAGACCGATGATTGACAAACTCGAAGAGGTGGAGCGCAAGTTCGAGCGCCTCACCGCCGACCTCTCCAACCCGGACATCATCTCCGACACCGCCAAGCTGCAGCGGGTCTCCAAGGAGCGCGCCGGCCTCGAGAAGCTGGTCGACACCTTCCGGACCTACCGCAAGGTGCTCGCCGACCTCAAGGAGGTCGAGGCCTGGCTCGGCAGCTCGGACCCCGACGAGAAGGCCTACGCCCGCGAGGCCCTCCCGGGCCTCAAGGAGCAGCGCGAGGAGATGGAGGGTCAGCTGAAGATCCTCCTGCTGCCCAAGGACCCCAATGACGAGAAGAACGTCATCCTCGAGATCCGCGCCGGCGCCGGCGGAGACGAGGCCGGCCTGTTCGCCGAGGAGGTCATGCAGATGTACCTCCGCTACGCGGACCGCAAGGGCTGGAAGGCGGACATCCTCGACATGAGCCCCGGCAGCGTGGGCGGCGTGAAGGACGTCACCATCACCCTGTCGGGCGACGGCGTCTACAGCCACCTGAAGTACGAGTCGGGCGTGCACCGGGTGCAGCGCGTGCCGGCCACCGAGGCCCAGGGCCGCATCCACACCTCCACCATCACCGTGTCGGTGATGCCCGAGGCGGAGGACGTGGACATCAAGATCAACCCGGCCGACGTCGAGATGCAGGTGATGCGCTCGACGGGCTCGGGCGGCCAGAGCGTGAACACCACCGACTCCGCGGTGCGCCTCATCCACAAGCCCTCGGGCATCGTGGTGAAGTGCCAGCAGGAGAAGAGCCAGACGAAGAACCGCGCCATGGCCGAGCGCATGCTGCGCGCCAAGCTCTATGAGATCGAGCAGGAGCGCATCCGCAACGAGCGCGACTCCATGCGCCGGGGCCAGGTGGGCACGGGCGACCGCTCCGAGAAGATCCGCACCTACAACTTCCCGCAGGACCGGCTGACGGACCACCGCATCGGCCTCACGGTGCACAACCTGCCGGCCATCATGTCCGGCGGGGTCGAGGACGTCATCACCGCCTGCCGCACCCACTACCAGGCCGAGGCCCTCAAGCAGCAGGTGGGCGGAGGCCCCGGCAACGGCGCATGAGCGATACCTGGACCATCCGCAAGGTCCTCACCTGGACGACCCAGCACTTCGAGAAGCGTGGCGTGGACGCCCCCCGGCTCACCGCCGAGGTGCTGCTCGCCCACGTGCTGAAGACGACCCGGGTGCGCCTGTACGTGGACCTCGACCGGCCGATGGAGAAGACCGAGCTCACCACCTTCCGCGCCCTCATCGAGCGGCGCATGGCCGGTGAGCCCACCCAGTACCTCACCGGCGTGCGGGAGTTCTACAACCGCCCCTTCAAGGTGGACCCGCGGGTGCTCATCCCCCGGCCGGAGACGGAGCTGCTCGTGGAGGCCGCCCTGCACCGGCTGCCCAAGGACGCGCCCGGCACCGCGCTGGATGTGTGCACCGGCTCGGGCTGCCTCGCCATCAGCCTCGCGGCCGAGCGGCCACAGGCCACCGTGCTGGCCACGGACCTGTCCCCGGACGCCTGTACGCTGGCCCGGGAGAACGCCCAGGCGCTCGGTGTGGCGGAGCGGGTGACGGTGCTACAGGGCGACCTCTACGCTCCCCTGCCCCCGGACGCCCGCTTCGATGTGGTGGTCTCCAATCCCCCCTACATCGCCACCGGGGAGATCGCCGGCCTGTCCCCCGAGGTGCGCCGCGAGCCCCGCATGGCGCTGGACGGCGGACCGGACGGGCTGGTGCTCATCCGCAAGGTCGTCCAGGGCGCCCGCCGCGTCCTCAAACCTGGCGGGCTGCTTGCAATGGAGATTGGCGAGACGCAGGGCGACGCCGTGAAGGCCCTCCTCCAAGCCGCGGGTTACGACGACGCGCGGGTGGAGAAGGACCTGGAGCGGCGGGATCGCCTCGCTTTTGGGACACAGCCCGTGGCCATCTAGCCACGGGAAGAGACGGAACTGATGGACAAGATCATCGTGAAGGGTGGCCACCCGCTTCAGGGCGAGGTGAACGTGTCGGGAGCGAAGAACGCGGCGCTCCCCATCCTCGCCTCGGCGCTGCTGGCCGACGGCAAGAGCGTCTACCGCAACGTGCCGGACCTGGCCGACGTCGTCACCATGCTCAAGGTGCTCGACACCATGGGCTGCCAGTCGGCGAGGCTCACCGGCCGCAAGAAGGACGTGTGCGAGGTGTCCGTCGAGGGGCCCATCACCCCCGAGGCCCCCTACGACCTGGTCAAGACGATGCGCGCCTCGGTGCTGGTGCTCGGCCCCCTGGTGGCCCGCTTCGGCCGGGCCCGCGTGTCCATGCCCGGCGGCTGCGCCATCGGGGCCCGCCCCATCGACCAGCACCTCAAGGGCCTCAAGGCCCTGGGCGCCGAAATCACCCTCACCGAGGGCTACGTCGAGGCCAAGGCGAAGCAGCTCAAGGGCGCCACCATCAACTTCGACCTCATCACCGTGACGGGGACGGAGAACGTGATGATGGCGGCCGTGCTGGCCAAGGGCCGCACCGTGCTGGAGAACTGCGCGCGCGAGCCCGAGGTGGAGGAGCTCGCCCGGGTGCTCAACAAGATGGGTGCCCGCATCGAGGGCGCGGGCACCTCCGTCATCACCATCGACGGGGTGGACTCGCTCAAGCCGGTGGACCACGCCATCCTCCCGGACCGCATCGAGGCGGGTACGCTGATGGTGGCAGCGGCCATCACCGGCGGTAACGTGCTCGTCAAGCACGCCGTGCCCGAGCACCTGGAGTCCGTCATCCTCAAGCTGCGCGAGACGGGCTGCACCATCACCGCCGAGGAGCACGGCCTGCGGGTGAAGGCCCCCAAGGTCGTCACTTCGGTGGACGTGAAGACGACCGAGCACCCCGGCTTCCCCACCGACATGCAGGCCCAGCTCATGGGACTCATGACGGTGGCCAGCGGCACCTCGGTCATCTCCGAGAGCATCTTCGAGAACCGCTTCATGCACGTGCCGGAGCTGCACCGGATGGGGGCGGACATCACCATCCAGGGCCACACGGCCGTGGTGAAGGGGGTCAAGAAGCTGTCCGGGGCGCCGGTGATGGCCACGGACCTGCGCGCCAGCGCCTCCCTCGTCCTGGCCGGCCTGCGCGCCGAGGGCAAGACGGAGATCGCCCGCATCTACCACCTGGACCGGGGGTACGAGCGCCTGGAGAACAAGCTACGCAAGCTGGGGGCCGATATCCGCCGTGTGAAGGCCTGAGACCCCGGCCCGGGGGGTGGCCGGAGTTGCTGGCGTGAACACATCTGCGCAGTCGGGTTGCATCCTAAAATTCATGCGACCTATCATTCTCTGAACGTCCGGGGAGCAAGCCGTCCCCGGACGAACCCCCACGGGAGCTCGACTCCCCCCTACAGGAGAATGACCCACCCCATGAATTGCCCCGGTTGCAGCGTCGAGATGGCCGAGCTCGAAGGGGAGCATGAGACGCTGCGCAAGTGTGGAGAGTGCGGCGGACTTTGGATCGACGTCGCGGATCTCAACCGGATCCTCCTCCACAACAATCTTCCCGGGCTCGAGAGCCAGGGCGGCAAGGTCGACGCCGAGGCTCTCACGGGTCAGTGCCCCGAGTGCCAGGTGGACCTCGTCCGTGTAGACGGCGGGGACAGACAGCACCCGCTGCACTACGACACCTGCGAGTCCTGTGGCGGCATCTTCCTCGAGTCGGAGTTCGCCGACGCCACCGATGCCAAGGTGGCCGAGCAGGAGATCATCGACTTCTTCCGCCACTTCGGCGCCAAGAGGAAGTCAGCCGCCGTCTGACGCCCCTCCGGGGGTGTCCCCTTCCCTCCCCCTCCCGGCCCGTACCCCACGGGCCAGGAACGCCACGGCTCCGTCCACGGTCCCATCCTTTTCCGGGATGAAACCGCCGGCGGGTCTGTTGGCGAACCTTGACACCCGGGCGCCAGGGGATTGAGTAGGCGCCCGAATGCCAAGAGGGAACGGAATGCGACGTCTGGGGTGGGTGTGGCCGTGGGCCCTGCTGCTCATCGGCTGCCCGAGCGGCTGCTCGAAGAAGGACAGCGAGGCGCCGGACGCCGGTCCGGTGGTCGTCGGACCGGAGCAGCTGGACGAGAAGGAGCCGGATGACCGGCCCGACCAGGCCCTCACCCTCGGCCGGGACGCGACGGTGAGCGCCAGCCTGGGCGCGGATCCGTCCAAGCCCGACGAGGACTGGTACCGGCTCGCCCCCGGAGGCCCGAGCGTGGCGGACGTCACCGTCTCCGGCATTCCCGGCGGCGACGTGGTGCTGGAGGTGTACGACGCGCCCGGCGTGCGCAGCGCCAGCATCAACAGCGCGGGCAACGACAAGCCGGAGCGCTTCCCCAACCTCTCCGTCGAGCGCGAGCGCTGGGTGCGCGTGGCCTCGGCGCGCAAGGGCACCGGCGGCGCCTACACGCTCGACGTCCGCTACCACCCCGCCGAGGAGGGCGTGGAGCGCGAGCCCAACGACCGGGCCGTGGACGCCACCCCGATGCAGCTGGATCTGGCGGTGACGGGCTTCATCGGTCACGCGGGTGACGAGGACTGGTACCGCCTGGAGCTGCCCGAGCCCCTCGGAGGGACTCCCCCAGCGCCGGCCCCCACCGAGGACGCGGGCGGTGCCACCGGTGCCGCGCCCGGCGCCACGCCGCCCACCCCGGACCAGGCGCAGGCACAGTCGCCCGAGGGGACCAATCCCCCGCTCCCGACCCCCGGCTCCTCCGAGGAGGCTCCCCCCAGCGCCGGGGAGACCGCGAACGCCCCCACCCCCACGGGTGAGGACACGCCGAGCGGCACCGGCACGCCGGCACAGCCAGGGGGCTTCCCCCAGATTCAAGTCCCCGTGCCCGTCCCGGGCCAGCCGGCTCCCCCGCCCGAGGAGCCCGCCGCGGTGGCGCTGAGGCTCGAGCTCACGGGCGTCGAGGGCGTGCGGACGGAGCTGTCGGTGCTCTCGGCGGCGGAGGCGCCCCTGTTCACCACCAAGGGCAAGGAGAGCGAGGGCTTCGCGCTGCGCAACGTGGGCGTGCGGGCGAGCGATCGCGTGGTGTACGTGGTGGTGAAGAGTGGCTGGACGGGGACGGGCAAGGACGCCAGGCGCGGCTTCAGCTCGGAGAAGGCCTACACGTTGAAGGTGTCCCTGGAGGAGGCCGGAGCCAACGCGGAGCTCGAGCCCAACGAGGAGCTGTACAAGGCCACCCCGCTGCCGATGTCCGGCTACAAGGAGGGCTTCCTCTCGCCCAAGGGGGACGTGGACAACTTCGTCCTGAGGACGAGCGAGCCGATGCTGGCCAAGGTGGAGCTGTCGGGGGTGGACCTCATGGACCTGGAGCTGTCCGTGGTGGAGGCCCCCGAGGGCGAGGGCCAGAAGGAGACGGTGGTCCAGCGCGTCAACGAGGGCGCCATCAAGGAGCCCGAGCGCCTGAACAACGTGGCCTGCGGCGGCACCTGCTACTTCCGGGTGCAGGGCGCCGCGCGCAAGGTGGACGGCAAGTGGGTGCGCGACTACGAGAACGCGGACCAGCCCTACCGCCTGAGCATCACCACCGTCCCCGACAACGGCAGCGAGGAGCGCGAGCCCAACAACGCGACGGAGCGCGCCATGGAGCTCACCCCGGGCAAGCCGGTGCGCGGCACCGTCTACCCGCTCAAGGACGTGGACTACTACCGGCTGGACCTGTCGGACCGGCCCGTGCGCACCGCGCTGAAGGCCACCCTGCTGGGCATCCTCAAGGTGGACGTGGGCCTCTACCTGTACCGCCAGGGCGAGGACGGCAAGCCGTCGCTCGTGCAGACGTCGGACCGCGCCAAGGGCGACCAGCCCGAGGTCATCCGCTACAGCGCCGAGCCCGGCGTCTACTTCCTGGAGGTCCGCGACGCCCGCAACCGCGAGGCCAACTTCCAGGATGCCTACCAGCTCACCGTCGAGGAGGGCGAATAGCCACCCTCGATTCTTCTCGTTGACAAGCCGCGTCCGGCTCCCTACTTTGGGCCTGCTTCCAACGCGGTGGTAGCTCAGTTGGTAGAGCACGAGCTTCCCAAGCTCGGGGTCGCGGGTTCGAATCCCGTCCGCCGCTCACCAGGCCGGCAGTTCCTCGGTTCACCGAGGAATTGCCGGCTTCGCTGTTTTCTGGGCCACAATGCGCCGCATGCGCATTCCCCTTCTTCTCCCCACGACTCTCGCGATGCTCCTCCTGGCGTCCACTGGATGCAGTGGCGGCGGAGGCAATGGTTCGGGTGACCCGTCGAACGATGGTGGAACCCCCGGCGAGGCGGCCATCCCCGGGCTGACGTCCATCACCGTCGAGCCCGCGGATCAGCTGCTGCTCATCGAGGCCGGACAGACGTCCGCCACCGCCACCTACCGCGCCATCGGCACCTTCGAGGACGGCAAGACGCTCGACATCACCCCGCGCGTCCGCTTCTCGGTGGACAACAACTTCATCGGTGGCTTCTCGGGCAGCACCTTCACCACCTACAAGAACCAGGGTGGCGTGACGACCGTCTCGGCCATCGCGGGCACCGTGCGCGGCACGACGCAGGTGTCCGTGAAGCTGCGCGGCAGCGTGAAGGATCCGGCCTCCTCCTCCGTGCCCGACAACGCGGCGGACCTCTTCTCCGGCCCCGCCAGCGACACGCGCAAACCCGACCTCGTCTACCCCAATGACGGCGTGCTCCTGCCCCCCAACATTCGCGGCGTGGAGCTCCACTTCCTGCCCGGCACCTCCAACACCCTCTTCGAGCTGGCCTTCCAGAACAGCCTCACCGACCTCAAGGTCCACCTGCGCTGCGCCCAGCCCCTCAACGGCGGCTGCGTCTACCGGCCGGACGACACCACCTGGCTGTGGCTCTCCCAGACCAACCGCGGTGGCGAGCCCGTCACCGTCTCCCTGCGCGGCACCGACGACTCGGGCTCCCAGGTGGGCACCGCCGCGTCGCTCGCCCTGTCCTTCTCGCAGGACGACCTCACCGGCGGCCTCTACTACTGGACCACCTCCAACGGCTCCGCGATCATGCGCTTCGACTTCACCAGCGCCTCGGGGACCTCGGGCGAGAAGTTCATCGGCCCGGAGGCCGCGGGCGGCAAGTGCCTCGGCTGCCACGCCCTGTCGCGCGACGGCAAGAAGCTCGTCGCCGAGACGAGCGGCCAGAACGACGGGCGCCTCGTGCTGATGGACGTGGGCACCAAGTCGCTCCTCGTCCCCTTCGACCAGGGCAGCGCCTCTCCCGACAAGAGCATCTTCGAGTCCTGGAACCCCGATGGCTCGCAGTACGTGGGCGTCTACGCGGACTCGGGCGCCACCGACTTCAACCTGATGCTCTTCAACGGCAACACCGGCAAGAAGGTGCAGCGCATCGACGGCACCGGAACCAGCACCAACCCCGCCAACCACCCCGACTGGTCCATGGACGGGCAGAAGATCGCCTTCGTGACCGTGGGCGTGAAGGGCACCAACCAGCGCTTCGGCAAGGGCGCCATCCAGCTGGTCAACCGCACCGACAGCGGCTGGAGTGCCCCGGTGACGCTCGCGCCCGCCGTGGACGGCAGGAACCGCTACTACCCGGCCGTCTCTCCGGACAACACGTTCGTGCTCTTCAACGAGTCCACCTGCCCCAGTGGCACCTACGTGAGGGACTGCAACGCGGACAGCGATCCCTCCGCCCGGCTGTTCGCCGTGAAGGCCGAGGCCGGCTCCACCCCCATCGAGCTCACCCACGCCAACGCCCCCGGCAAGCGCGACTCCGGGACGAACCTCACCAACTCGTTCCCCAAGTGGGCCCCCTTCCGCTACCAGCGCACCCGCGAGCCGGGCTCCAAGCTGCAGTGGTTCACCTTCTCCTCCAGCCGCAGGTACGGACTGCGCAACCCGCCCGCCGGTGGCGATGAGAACCCCAACGGCACCCTGCTGTGGATCGCCGCCGTCGACCCGGACAAGGTCGCGCTCGGGCAGGATCCCAGCTACCCCGCGCTCGTGCTGCCCATCCAGGACATCTCCACGTCCAACCACATCGCCCAGTGGACCACGGAGGTCGTCCCCGTCATCCGCTGAGGCCGTGGCCTCCCCGGGCGCTCACAAACGGCCAGTGGCCCCTCTCCCTTCGGGGAGGGGTTGCTGGCCGGGGTCTTCCCTGCCTCCCATCCGAGGGAGGAATTTTTCCTCGCGGCCAACTGTGCAGAGTCCGCGTGAATTCTTTCCGTACTCGTCTGCCCCTCGGCCGTTCGGCCGTCCTCATCCTCATCGCCACCCTGCTCTTCCTGGCGCAGTACGCCATGGCGTCCAACCCGGAACCCGCAGCGGTCCAGGGCGCCTCGATGGCGCCTCCCGCTCAGGTTCCCCCCCAGGCGGAGCTGCTCTCCCGTGGCCACAGCGGAGCCCTGCGCGCCGTCGTCGTGCCCCCGGGTGAATCCCTCCAGCCGCACCTCTCCGTCCCCGAGAGCCTGAAGGAAGCGCGGTGGCTCGCCGTGGGCTCCGGAGCCCAGACGCCCGCGTCCCTCACCCCCGAGGGCTTGAAGGCCCCGGGTCAGCCGGGTGTCTGGACGCTCGGCGGCTCGCACGCCGTCATCACCCCCGTCCACTTCGACGGCTCCTCTCCGCGCCTCAACGGCTACCACATCGGCCGCTGGCCGGCCCGCACCGCCGGACGCACCGGCAACTACGCGCCTCCGGAGCTCCTCATCGAGGTGACACCCCAGAACCAGGACTTCGCCGTCTCCGAGCACTTCCGTCTGAGGAACTTCCTCACCAAGGATCAGGCCCACGTCTGGCCCAAGTACCTCGTGCTCGACCTGCGGCTGGTGGACAAGCTGGAGCTGGTGCTCCAGGAGCTGCGCACCCAGGGCCATCCGGCCAAGGGGCTCCACGTGATGAGCGGCTTCCGCACGCCCCAGTACAACGGGCCCGGGGAGAAAGGCCGCGCGAAGTTCAGCCGCCACACCTACGGCGACGCGGCCGACGTCTGGCTCGATGACGACGGCGATGGGCAGATGGATGACCTCGATGGCAACGGGCGCGTCGACGTGAAGGACGCCGAGGTGCTCGCCCGCGCCGTGGACAAGGTGGAGCAGCGCGTGCCCGAGCTCATCGGCGGCTACGGCGTCTACCGCGCCAACCGCGTCCACGGGCCCTTCGTCCACATCGACGTGCGCGGCACCCCCGCCCGCTGGAGCAAGCGCTAACCGCGCGTGGTGGGCACCGGATTCATCGCCAGCGCCCGCCTCACCTCCAGGTCGCGCTCGTAGATGTCCCGCCGGAACGCCACCCGGCCCTCCGCGTCCACGAAGGCCGTCCAGTAGAGCAGGTACACCGGCACCGGCGCGGGCAGCTCCACCCGCCGGGGCGCTCCGGCCTTCTCCATCTCCGCCGCCAGCGACGCCTCCGTCCACCCCTCGTGGCCCCGCAGCATGAAGTCCGCGAGCTTCGCCGGCTCGGACACCCGGACGCAGCCGTGGCTGAAGGCCCGGTTCGCTTTCGTGAAGAGCGCCGGGTTCGGCGTGTCGTGCAGGTAGATGGAATACGGGTTGGGGAAGATGAACTTCACCTGGCCCAGCGGGTTGGACTCCCCGGGGGCCTGCGCGAAGCGGTAGGTCAACGGGCCTTCCCCCAGGGCGTTCCAGTCCACCGACCTCGCGTCCACCGCCTGCCCCGTGGCCTTGTCGATCACCGTCAACCCGAGCGTCTCGGCCGCGCCCGCGTCCTCCCGCAGCTTCGGCAGCACCTCCTCCTGGGTGATCTTCCCCGGCACGTTCCACTCCGGGTGGAGCACCAGGTACTCCACCTCGTCCGCCAGGAGCGGCGTGCTCCAGTCCGGCTCTCCGATGATGACCGGCATCCGCAGCACCGTGTGCCCCCGCTCCACCGCCTCCAGCTCGAAGGCCGGCAGGTTCACCATCACGTACCGGGGCTCGAGCTCCCTCGGTGCCCAGCGCCAGCGCTCCAGGTTCACCAGCAGCTGCGCGATGCGCTCCTCCACCGGCACCCGCAGTGCCTTCAGCGTCTCCCCGCCCACCTTCCCGTCCGCCTCCAGCCCCTGCCTGCGCTGGAAGCTCTTCACCGCCTCCTCCAGCTTCGCGTCGTAGAGGTCCTCCGGTACCGGCGTCCGCGGGGACTCCGGAGCCACCTCCATCGCCGCGCGGACGAGGTCCCCCACCAGCACCACGGAGCTCACGCCCGGAGCCCCCGGGTAGAGCAACCGCTCCTCTGGAGCAGGCGGCAGATCTCCCGTGACACGCAGCCGCTCGCGCAGCACCGCCACGCGCGGATCCTTCATCCCCGGCTCGAGCGGCCCGCCCTCCGGCACCAGCGGCCAGCCTCCGGCGGCGGCGATGGCGCGGTAGCGGGCGAGCGCCTCGCGAAGCCGCACGAAGCCCTCGTGCGTCGGGGAGAAGCTCCGCAGCGTCGCGCACAGATCGCCACTGGCGAGCGCTCCTTCCATCACCGCCGCCAGCACCACCGCGCCCGGCGGCTTCGTCCGCCACGGGCCGCGCCGCGAGGACACCTGCCCGGACAGGAGATGCGAGGCGTAGGAGATGAAGCTCGACGTGAGCCGCAACTCCACTTCCATCCACGAGTCCTCCGGCTCACCCTCGAGCGCCAGCCGTCGCAAGGCGTCGTCGAGCGCCGAGCGGTGGTAGCGCTCCGGCCACAGGCCCTCCGACTCCGCCTCGCGGAGCGCCGCGAGGAACTGGCCCGCCTGCGGCCGCACCGCGCCGTCATAGGAAAACCACGCCGGTTGGAAGCCCCGGGTCTCGTAGAAGCGCAGCAGGGCCTGGGACATGGCCCTCGGCTCCTCCTCGGCCCGGGCGTGGACCGCGGACTCGAAGGACGGAGGCGCACCGCCCTTCGCGAGCACGGGAGTCCCGAGAAGCAAGCCGCACAGCAGGACGAGCCAGGAGCGCATGGGGCGACGGTAGGCACCCCGGAAGGACGAGGCAGGCAGGCGGGCTCGGCCGCTCGCCCTCCTGACCGTTCAGGTCCGGTGACAGGCGGCCAACGGAGCCTTGACTGAACGTCCTTTCAGCTTCACCCTGGGAGTGTGAAACCCCGTCCCGTCTCCAATCCGCCCAACCCCTGGGACACCACCGCGGTGGAGTACCTGGAGGAGATTCCTCCCGCGAAGCTGGAAGTGCTGGAGGACCACAGCCGCGAGGTGCTGGGGCGCAACGACAGCCCGGACGTCGGCTTCACCTGGAGCGTCAATCCCTACCGGGGCTGCCTCCATGCGTGCGCGTACTGCTACGCGCGGCCCTACCATGAGTATCTCGGCTTCGGCGCCGGCACGGACTTCGAGACGAAGCTGGTGGTGAAGCCCAAGGCCGCGGAGCTGCTGCGCGCCGCCTTCGAGCGCAAGAGCTGGAAGGGCGAGTCGGTCGCCTTCAGCGGCGTCACGGACTGCTACCAGCCGCTCGAGGCCTCGCTGCGTCTCACGCGGGCCTGCCTGGAGGTGTGCGCCGAGTACCGCAACCCGGTGGGCATCATCACCAAGGGCCCCCTCATCGAGAGGGACCTGGACGTGCTGACGACGCTCGCGCAGGAGGCGCGGCTGTCGGTGTACATCACCCTGCCCTTCCACGACGAGCAGGTGGCCCGCGCCATGGAGCCGTACGTGGCCACGCCCCGAAGGCGCCTGCAGACCGTCGAGCGGCTGGCGGCGGCGGGCATCACCGTGGGAGTGGCGGTGGCGCCCGTCATCCCCGGGCTGAACGACGAGGACATGGTGCGAGTCCTCACCGCGGCGCGCGAGGCCGGAGCCACGCGGGCCTTCTACACGCTGCTGCGGCTGCCGGGCCCGGTACAGGCCGTCTTCGAGGAGCGCCTGCGCGAGAAGCTCCCGCTGCGAGCCGAACGCGTGCTGCACCGCATCCGCGAGACGCGCGGGGGCGAGCTCAATGATGCGCGCTTCCGCGTCCGCATGCGCGGCGAGGGCCTCTACGCGGACACCATCCACAAGCTCTTCCACACCACCGCGCGCCGAGTGGGGCTGAACACCACGTGGAGCATGGAGGAAGAGGAGAAGGAGAGCCCCTTCCGCCGCCCCATGAAGCCGGGCACCCAGCTCAGTTTCTTCTGACTCCCGCGAACGGCCGGTTGACGCGGAAGGCTCCGCCAGTCCTACGCTCCCGGTGAGGCGTCTCACGCGCTCGGCTCCGCGAGCCGAGAGGGGGTGGAGCAGATGCGTCGGTGGCTGGGAATCGGTGTCGCGCTGGCCGTGCTGGCGGCCGTGCTCGGGTACGCGAGCGGCACGTGGACGGACAGGCCCGCGAGCGACCTGACGGAGGAGGAGACCGGGCGGCACGAGGGAGCACGGGACACCGCTCGACACCAGCGCCCGGTGAACGCGCTCCTCGAGGCGCCACTCCCCGCCCCTCGCGGAAGCCTCCACATCCGTGGCACCGTGGTGGGGCCCCAGGGCGAGCCCGTCCCCGGCGCGGTGGTGGTGGCCACCTCCCCCACCCCGGACGAGGCGCTCTCCGAGCTGCCCTGCCAGTGCGACAACCACTGCGAGCAGAAGCTGCTCCAGTGCGGCTGCGGCATGGCGGCCTCCCAACAGGCGGAGCTGGTGACGGTGCGGCGGGGAGAGGCGCCTCCCCTCGCACGCACCACCTCGGACGCGCGGGGCCACTTCTCCCTCGAGGGACTGGAGACGGGCCGCTATGCCCTCTGGACCGAGAGCCCCTTCGGCACCGCGCTCCGGCAGGACGTCGGGACGGGCACGGAGGACGTCGAGCTGCGGGTCGGCCAGGGAATGACGCTCTCGGGCCACCTCACCGACGAGGAGGGCCGGCCCGTCCCGGGGACGCTCGTCACCGCGATCTTCGTCGAGCACAGCCGCTTCTTCGACACACTCTCCGACGCGGAGGGCCGCTGGCGCCTCGGGCCACTGCCGGAGGGGGAGTACAACCTCGTCTTCGCCAAGGAAGGCTTCCTGCACGAACACGCGATGGTGCGCGAGCTCTCCGAGCGCGAGCAGCCCGTGACGCTCCTGCGGCCGCTGCGGCTCGCGGGCCAGGTGACGAGGGGTGGCAAGCCCGTGCCGGGCGCCCGG
Source organism: Archangium violaceum (assembly GCF_016887565.1). Classification (NCBI taxonomy): domain Bacteria; kingdom Pseudomonadati; phylum Myxococcota; class Myxococcia; order Myxococcales; family Archangiaceae; genus Archangium; species Archangium violaceum. Next base: position 4,536,355 of record NZ_CP069396.1, on the reverse strand, counting down.
GTGCGCGCCGAGGGCGAGCACCGCAAGCTCGACACCCCCACGAACGAACAGGGCCGCTTCTCCTTCGAGGGCCTGCGCCCGGGTTGGTATGAGGTGGGTGCCACCTTCTCGGGACTGGATGCGGCCGGGCAGGCGTTGCTCCAACCCGGCGTGGACGACTCGGAGCTCGTGCTGGAGCTCGGGGCGGGCGCTCGGGTGATGGGGACGGTGCGAGACACATCCGGCCGGCCCATTTCCGGAGCCAGGATCTCGATGCAGTCCCTCGTCGCTGAATACGGGCACCCGTGGAGGAAGACCCGGACGACTTCGGAGGGCACCTATGAGCTCGGCCCCATCGAGCCAGGGAAGTACCATTTCAGGGTGGAAGCGCCGCGGTACCTGAACCCGCCGCCCGTGGTGAAGTACGTGGAGGGGCCCACCTCCCAGGACTTCGTCCTCGAGGAAGCCGCCGTGGTCGAGGGCCGGGTGGTGGGACCCCGTGGCGAGCCCCTCGAGAACGTGACGCTCCTGCTGAAGGACCTCGGCGACGAGGAAGTCGTCCGGTCCTCCAGCGAGAAGGATGGCACGTTCGCGCTCGCGGCACCGAAGCCCGGCAACTACCAGCTCCAGGCCGATCATGGGGACTTCACGCCCATCACGCGGCCCGTGTCGGCACCATCGACTGGAGTCCAGGTCGTGCTGTCCACGGGCGCGGAGGTGGTGGGCGCGGTGGTGGATGAGACAGGGGCGCCCGTCTCACGAGCGACGGTCTCGATAGCGCCGCCCGAGCCAGAAGCCGGCTCGAGGCCGGAGAGGCAGACCACCACGGACGAGCAGGGACACTTCACCCTCGAGGGGTTGCTACCCGGAAAGTACGTCCTCTCCGCCCGGGATACACCGAGCGCGGAAATGCGAAAGGTCTCCCGGCCCGTCGAGCTCGTGGGAACGCAATCGCTCCAGGTGCGGCTCCAGCTCCCCGCGGGGCTACCGCTGGCGGGCATCGTCGTCGATGGCGAGGGCAGACCCGTTCCCGAGGCCCGCATCCGAGCCTATCGACTGATGGAGCCGGGGGAGGAGGAAAGGGCGTACTACGCGAACGGGGCGGAGGGCCCCTACACGGGGGCCGACGGGCGCTTCCAGCTGCGACACCTCGAGACCCGGCGTTACGAGGTGAGCGCCGTGAAGGATGGGTATGTCTTCGATGCGAAGGCGAGCGGGAGCACGAGCTCGGAGACCGGAAGCAGCAATGACGGTATCGAGGTCCGGGCGGGTGCCACGAACCTGCGTCTCGTCCTCCAACAGCGAGGCACCATCCGCGGACGCGTGGTGCGCACCGACGGCACGCCCGTCACGCGCTTCCAGCTCAATGGCGTCCAGATGACGCACCCCCAGGGAATCTTCACCTGGCCCATCGACCAGAGCGGAACGGCGAAGCTCGACTTCACCGCTCCGCGCCTCGTGGGAACCACTCGCGAGCTCCAGGTGAAGGAGGGAGAGGACACCACGCTCGGCGAGGTGGTGCTCGAGACCGGCCGCACCCTCCGGGGCAAGGTGGTGGATGCGGCCACCGGCGGCCCCGTCTCCGGAGCGATGGTGGGCGTGAGCGACACTCCGGTGGACACACGGGAGCTCGGCTCCCTCCGCGAGGGGGACGGCGCGGCGCGGACCCAGGGCGACGGCTCCTTCACCCTCTCGGGTGTCGAGGAGCGCCCCCTCACACTCACCGTGGTGCATCCGGCGTACATCCAGAAGCGGATGGCGCTCGATTCCCAGCGGACGGAGGTGACGGTGTCGCTCGACAAGGGAGCCATCCTCCGGGGAAGGGTGAACCTGGCGGAAAAGCGCTTGTACGGCATCGGCATCCGCTCGCTGGATGGGTCCTTCGAGAAGCACGAGCCCGTCGCCGAAAGCGCCTACGAATTCCGTGGCCTGCCCGCGGGCAGCTACATCGTGCGGCTCAACGGCAGGCACATCGACCGAGCGCGGACGATCCATCCCCAACGCGTGGAGATTCCCACCCAGGGCGTGGTGACGCTCGATTTCGAGGAAGCCCGGGCCGGCACCACACTGAGGCTGAGGCTGCTCGGGGTCGACATGAAGCCCTACTCCTTCGGTCTCCTCCTCGTCGATGGAAGCGTCCCGGCGCCGGACTCACCTGAAGCCTTGCAGCGGATGGTGGTGTCGGCCTACTGGCCCTCGTCCTCGGACGAACCGGGCCTCTTCCACTTCCCCTTCATCCCGCCGGGGACCTACACCCTCCTCCTGGTGCGCAAGACTGACCAGGACGTCGCTCTGCACCACGAGGTACTGGAGTTGCCCGACCCGGGCGAGGTGTCACGCGATGTGACTCCCCGGTGGGAGCGCCGTCCGAGCCGGCAGCTCTTTGGCGACAGACGTCCCTGAGCCAAGGAGCTGCCGGGCCCTCACGTCCAACGGTGCGCTACCAGACCTCGCAGCGCTGCGCGGCCGGGCTCACCATCTTCGAGCCCTCCTTGCACTGGAAGGCCTTCTGGAACGTCGGCAGGTTCACCACCGGCCCGTTCACGCGCCAGTACGGCGGCGAGTGCGGATCCAGCACCGCCATCTGCCGGGCGAAGGCCTCGCGGTACTTCGAGCACCACGACTGCGCGTAGCCGAGGAAGAACTGCTGGCTCGGCGTGTAGCGGTAGCCGTCCGCCTTCTTCGCCGCGTCCGCATCCTTCGCCAGCCACGCCTCCATGGCCGCGTGCGCCAGCTTCAGGCCACCCAGGTCCGCCACGTTCTCGCCGAGCGTCAGCGCCCCGTTCAGCTTCACGTCATCCACCGCCGTGTAGCCGTCGTACTGGTTCTTCACGCACGCCACGCGCTCGCGGAAGGCCTTGTCCGAGGTCGGCGTCCACCAGTCCCTCAGGTTGCCCTGCGCGTCGTACTGGCGGCCCTCGTCGTCGAAGCCGTGGGTGATCTCATGCCCCACCACCATGCCCATCGCGCCGAAGTTCACCGCCGCCGAGGCCTCGCGGTTGAAGAACGGAGGCTGGAGGATGCCCGCCGGGAAGACGATCTCGTTGAAGGGCGGGTTGTAGTAGGCGTTCACCGTCGGCGCCGACATGAGCCACTCGGTCTTGTCCACCGGCTTGCCAATCTTCGCCAGCTGCCGCGCCTGCTCGAACGCCGACGCGTTCAGCAGCGAGCCCAGGAACGAGCCCCGCTCCACCTTCACGTCGTCGTAGTTGCGCCCCTTGTCCGGGTAGCCAATCTTGTTGACGATCTTCCGCACCTTCACCAGCGCCTGCTCGCGCGTGGCCGCGTCCATCCACGCCAGCGTGTCCAGGTTGCGCTCGAAGGCCTTCTCGATCTCCTCCACCATCTGCTGCGTCGTCTTCTTGCCGTCCTCACCGAACGTCTGCGTGATGAAAGGCACCGCCAGCGCCTCGCCCAGCGCACCGTTGGTGAAGCGCACGCACTTCTTCCAGCGCGGCGTGTCCTCCTTGGCACCCGTCAGGTTCTGCGCCGTGAAGCGGAAGCGCTCTTCCTGGAAGCTCTTGGGCAACGCCGGGGTGACGCTCGTCACGTAGTGCCAGGTCAGGTACGGCTTCCACGCCTCTGGCTTCAGCGTCTTCACCAGCCGGTCCACCTCCTGGAAGAACGGCGGGTGGCTGACGTTGATCGGCTGCACGTCCTTGGCCCCCGCGGCCGTGAAGTACACGTCCCACGCGAAGGTGGGCGCCGTCTGCTTCAGGCCCTTGCGCTCCAGCCGGTGGTACAGCTTCTGCGGCTCCCTGCGCTCCACCCGCGTCATCGAGCCCTTCGCCAGCGCCGTCTCCGTCTCCATCACCGACGCCGCGCTCTTCGCCGCCTGCTCCGGCGTCTCGCCCAGCAGCACGAAGATGTTCTTCATGTGCTCGACGTAGGCCGCGCGCAGCGCCTTCGACTTCTCGTCGTCCTTCACGTAGTAGTCACGGTCCGGCAGCCCCAGGCCTCCCTGGTCCACCTCGCCGATGACCTGCGTGGCGTCCTTCAGGTCCGTGTTGGAGCCGAAGCGGAAGAGCGGGAACACGCTCTGCGCGTGCAGCGTCCCCACCACCTGCGCCAGCTCCTTCGCGTTCTTCACCGCCGTCAGCTTCGTCAGCTGCGCCTTCAGCCCCGGCAGCGACGCCTCGAGCTGCGCCTCGTCCATGCACGCGCCATAGAAGTCACCCAGCTTCCGCGCATGGGGCGTCCCCTCCGGCGCCTTCCCCTTCGCCGCCGCCTCCAGGATGTCCCGGAGCAGATCCTCGTTGCGCGCGGCGATCGTGTCGAAGCCCCTCGACCAGCGCGGGCGATCCGCCGGAATCTCCGCGGTCTTCACCCAGTTGCCGCACGCGTACTCGTAGAAGTCCTCGCACGGATCCGCCTTGTCGTTGATCGCCGCTCCGTCGAGCCCCGGCGGCAACGGCTTCGCCTCCGGCGCTGGCGCCGGCTGCTCCGGCGTCGGCTGCGGCGGCTGGGGCGCGGGCTCCGCCGTCTTGCAGGCAGACGCGAGGAGACAGCAGGCGGCTAGCAATGCCTTTCTCATCCAGTATTTCTCCATGTCGAGTGGAAGAGGGGGCCGCACCCTACTCGGCGCCCCGCTCCCTGCAACCCCTGGATGAGCGCCTCGGCTCGTTCACCCTCTACTCGACAGTGGGTGACACGGTGCGACACGGTCGCTCGGAGCGTCACTCGGGAAGACCCTCACCCCGGCCCTCTCCCAGAGGGAGTCGGAGCGGGCAACCCGGGGGACTGATTCCTACTCCTTGCCCAACATCCCGTCCTTCAGGCTCTCGTCCACCGGACTCTGCCCCAGCCACACCGAGAAGAGCGCGTCCGCGAAGTCCTTCCCCTCCACCGAGATCTTCTGTCCCGCCTTGCTCTCGATGGTCGTTCCCTTGCCCGGCGCGTACGTCAGCACCAGCTCGTCACCCTTCTTCAGATCCGGAATCGCCGCCGCGAAGGTGTCCAGCCTCTGCTGCAGCGCCGGAAGCTTGTCCTTCGCGTTCTTCTTGAAGCCATCCACGATCGCGTCCGTGATCGTCTTCTTGTCCAGGTCCCGCAGCATCGCCATGCGCACCCGCTTCACCTGGTCCGACCCGATCACCTCCTGCGCGTTCTGCGACGTCTTCTCCGCGTACAGGCCCACCGCGTAGACCTTGAACACCATCTTCTTGCGCAGGCCCACCCCGTTGAGCTTCAGCTCCTTCCCCTCGGCCGACACCGTGTCGGGGAACTGCACGCCCGCCACCTCCTTGGCGGCGGCGGGCAGCGCGAGCACTACGGCCATCACGACGGCGAACAGCGTGGCGTTCTTCTTCATGACCCCTCCTGCTAGGTAGAGGCCGCCACGCTACCCGTTCTTGCGGATGAACTCCTCCATGAACGAGACCAGCGTCTTCACGTTGTCCACCGACACCGCGTTGTACGTGGACACGCGGATGCCTCCCGTGAGCCGGTGTCCCTTGAGCCCCACCATCCCCGCCTTCTTCGCCTCCGCCACGAACTTGTCGTCCAGCGCCTCCGAGGGCAGCTTGAACACCACGTTCATGAACGAGCGCGACTCCCTCTCCACCGGCGCCTGGTAGAACCCCGCGTGCTTGTCCAACGCCCCGTAGAGCAGCTCGCCCTTCTCCCGGTTCCACTTCTCCAGCTGCGCCAGGCCTCCCACCTGCTTCGCCCACGCCAGCACGTTGCGGCACAGGTAGATGGCCAAGGTCGGCGGCGTGTTGTAGAGCGAGTTGTTTTCCGCGTGCGTCGAGTAGCGGAAGATCTTCGGGATGTCCTTGCGTCCCCGGGCGATGAAGTCCTTGCGGGCCACCGCGATGAGGACGCCCGAGGGGCCCAGGTTCTTCTGCGCCCCCGCGTAGATGAACGCGAAGCGGCTCACGTCCGTCGGCTTCCACATGAAGTCCGAGCTCATGTCCGCCACCAACGGCACGTCCCCCACCTCGGGCCACGTGTGCCACTGCGTGCCGTAGAGGGTGTTGTTGCTCGTCATGTGCACGTAGGCGGCCTTCGGGTCCACCTTCACCTCGTCCGGCCGAGGCACCCGCACGTAGCGCTTGTCCGGCAACACCGTGGTGGCGGCGATGCGCGCCTGCCCCACCAGCTTCGCCTCCTCATAGGCCTTCTCGCTCCACCCCCCCGTGATCAGGTAGTCCGCGCTGGCCCCCGGAGGCAGGAAGTTCATCGGAACCTGCGCGAACTGCTGCGCGGCCCCTCCCGTGAGGAACAGCACCTGGTGGGTGTCCGGGATGCCCAGCAGCTCGGTGAGCAGGGAGATGGTCTCCGTGTGGACCGCCTCGTACTCCTTGCCCCGGTGGCTGTGCTCCATGATGGACATGCCGGAGCCCTGGAAATCGATCAGCTCGTCCCGCGCCCGCTCCAGGGCGGGCAGGGGCAGTCCAGCGGGGCCGGGGTTGAAGTTGATGACGCGCATGGCTGTGTCCTCACGAAAGTGAACAACCGCGCGGCCATTCTGCCCAACGCCCCCCCGAGGGGAAGCGAGAAGCGCGCTATCCGTCCACCCCTGGGCGTGTGGCCGCTCCGGCGCCCGGAGGGTCCATGAGTCAGGTGAGTTCCCCGAGGGAGTTGAGGGAGTGGGTGGTGCGGGCGGCACGGGGGGAGACGCCTGCCTTCAGCGAGCTGTACCGGCGGACCCGCCCCCTGGTGGCACGTTTGACCTCCAGCTTCGCCCCGCTGGACCCGGACGAGGTGGAAGACGTGATCCAGGAAACCTACGTGCGCGCCTTCAAGGCGCTCCCCCGGCTCAAGGAGCCGGCCGCCTTCGAGGCCTGGCTCCTGTCCATCGCCCGCAACCGGGCCCGGACCCGGCTCGAGCGCAAGGGCCAGACGCGCCGGCTCGGCGAGGAGAACCCCGACCCCCAGCCGGAGACGGTCGCCCTCGTCCCCGAGGCCCTCCAGCTCGAGCGCGACATGGCCGTGGTCCGCCAGCTCATCGACGAGCTGCCCGAGGGCGAGGAGAAGAAGACGGTGTACCTCTTCTATGTGGACGGCCAGCTGTCCGCCCGGGAGATCGCCGAGAAGCTTGGCGTAGGAAAGAGTGCCGTGACGATGCGCCTGGAGCGCTTCCGCGCCCGGATCAAGCAGGAGCTGCTCCGGCGCGTGCTCGCTGGACGGTGGGAGTAAGTGGGATGAGACACCTGGATGCCGAAGCCCTGCGTACCCTGACGGCCGGTGAGCCGGAGTCGGTGGCGTACTTCCGCGAGCACCTGACGCACCCGTGCGAGCAGTGCATGGAGTTCCTGGCGAAGACGCCGGGACCCGGACTGCTCGATGGGCAGGTGGATGCCCTGCTGCTCCACCTGGCGCCCGGCCAGCCGGAAGAGCCCCCGCTCGACGAGGTGGGATACGCCCGTATCCGCCGGGGTCTGCGAGGCCCCTCCCCCGTCTGGCGCAAGGTGGCCGTGGGCGTGGCGCTCGCCGCGGGCCTCGCGGGGCTCGTCGTCCTCACCCGCGTCCAGGTGCCCCATGGGCAGGAGACGGCGAGCTGGGACGGGCTGAAGGGCGTGGGCCGTCTGGCCCTGGAGATGTCCGTGGTGGCCCGCGAGCCGTCCGGAAACCTGCGCCGGATGGATCCAGGCGCCGCCGCCTCGGACAACGAGGTGCTGGTGCTGCGCTACCACTCCACCGAGGCCGGTGAGGCCCTCCTCTTCCAGCGGCGCGACGGCATGGAGCCCGAGCTGCTCGGCCAGTTCCCGCTCCAGGCTGGCACGCATGAACTGGAAGGCCCCCAGGGCCTCGTGGGCCTCAGCCTCGAGGGCGAATCCGGCCCTCTCACCGTGTGGCTGGTGGGCTTCCCCTCCGGACAGGCGCTCCCTCCCGACGAGGTGCGCGAGGCACTCACCCGTGGCGACATGGAGGAGCTCTCGGCATTGGCCGTCAACAGGTTCGACCTCCTCGTCCACCCGGATAAAGGGCACAATCCCGTCCCACGGTGAGACGCATCCTCTTCACGCTCCTGGCGGTACTCGCGGCTTGCGCGAGCCCGGGCTCGCTCGAGAAGGGCGGCAAGGGCGGGCTCGTGTCCGTGAAGGTGGACGAGACAGCGCTCTCCGACGCCTACGCCCCCCGGCGCCTGGCGCTGCTGGTGGGCGTGTCGCAGTTCCAGGACAGCCAGTGGCGCAACCTGCGCTACTCCTCCAAGGACGCGGAGGATCTGGCCGCGGCGCTGAGGGATCCCGGACGCGGCCACTTCGACCGGGTGCGCGTCCTCTCCCGGCCCGAGGAGACGACCCGCGCCTCCATCCTCGCCGCGCTGCGCCAGCTGCGGCAGGAGGCCACCCGGCCGGATGACGTGGTGGTGGTGTACTTCTCGGCGCACGGCACGCTGGCCCGCGACGGCAAGGGCGAGCTCAAGCGCTACCTGGTCACCACGGACGCCGCCTTCCGGGACATTCCGCAGACGGCGCTGTCCATGGACGCGCTCAAGTCCGAGTTCGACCAGCTGCCCTCGCGCCGCCGGCTGATGGTGCTGGCCACGTGTCACAGCGGCAGCGGCAAGTCGCTGCTGCCCCGCGAGCTGGAGGCCGAGCTGGCGGGCATCAAGTCCGGCTTCTACGCGCGCCCCATCGAGGAGTCGAGCCGTGCCTCCATGGTCTTCGCCGCCTGCGACTGGGGCGAGACGGCCCGCGAGGACGAGGGGCTGCGCAACGACATCTACACCCACTTCCTCATCAACGGGTTGAACGGGGCCGCGGACCGCAACGTCGACGGCGCCGTCACCGCCACCGAGGCCCACGACTACGCGCGCCGCCACACCTATGCCTTCACCGAGGGGCGGCAGCGGCCCTCGGCGGAGATCCTCGAGGTGGGCGCGGATCCGGTGGTGCTCTCCGGGCGGATCGACCGGATGGGCCGTCCGGAGCTCTTCTCGTACAACCCCCGGCTGGATGGCTTCACGCTGAAGGTGGATGGCGAGACGCGCACGGAGCTGCCCGGAGGCGCCGCCGTGACGCCCGGCCGCCGCACCGTGGAGCTCACCAAGGGGGACAACGTCCTCATCCGCGAGGTGGTGGACATCACCGCGGGCGAGCGCCTGCCGCTGGAGCGGCTGCTGTCCCAGGCCTTCCCGCGCCGCTCTCTGTCGGTGATGGGCGGCATGTTCTCCTTCGTGGACGCGCGCAGCCGCGACGAACTGCTGCCGGCCGCGCCGGAGCTGGCGGTGGTGCTGCGGTTGGAGGAGCGGCCGCTGCCGGACCTCAGCCTCGTCTTCGACGTGAGTGGCAGCCGGGGCCGGCGCAGCCTCAACCTGGTGCCCGGCGGCTCCGTGCCCTTCACCTACACCTCGCTGTCGCTGGGGGCCGCGGTGCCCTACACGTGGCGGTGGGAGCGGCTGTCGCTCTACGCGGGGCCGCGTGTGGCCGCTCTGCTGCTCCAGCGGTCCTTTCAGACAGAGGCCTTCACCGGGGCTCAGCAGTACTTCACCTTCAGCCCGGGCGTGGTGGGTGGCGTGGTGTGGCGTCTGAACGACCGGCTGGAGCTGGCCGCGCAGACGCAGCTGATGCTGACGTACGTGGTGGTGGATGGGCAGGGGCAGGCCGTGGGATTCTCCGGTGGATGGGCCGGCGTGGGGTACCGCTTCTGATGCGCCAGACCGTCTACTACAGCGTGATGATGACCCTCGCCGTCGCGGTAGGCGCGTGCGGGGGATTCGACAACACTCCCTTCCGGACGGGCACCGTGCGGGGCCGTCTCACGGAGGCGGACCCGTCGGTGGCCCTGGTGTCGCTGGTGGGCGACCCGGCGCTGCGCGGCACCGTGGCCGAGGACGGGAGCTTCGTGTTGAAGAACGTGCCCGCGGGTCCGGTGGAGCTCTTCATCCTGGCCTCGGCGGACAAGGCGGTGCGCCTGCCGGTGCAGGTGCCCGGGGGCGGCTCGGCGCACCTGGAAGAAGTGGTGCCGCGCGAGGCCGGCTTCCTGGCGCTGCGGGTGAAGGCGCCCTCGCACCAGCGCGTGAGCGACGGACAGGTCTCCGTGATGGGCATGCCCTTCCAGGGCCTGCGGCTCGACGAGGACGGCTGCCTGCGCCTGGGTCCCCTTCCGGATGGCTGCTACGACCTCGAGGTCTCCGTCCCCGGCTACCCGGTGAAGAAGACGAACGCCTGCGTGAAGGAGAGCGAGCAGAAGGAGCTGAAGGTCCAGCTCTCCGAACCGGACGATGACCTCATCAAACAGGGTTGCACCGTCACCGGCTGCGAGCGCGGCACCCACTGTGCCTCGGATGGGCGGTGCGTGGAGTGCACCGCGGATGACCAGTGCACTCCGGGCTTCTCCTGCCGGAGCGAGCGCTGCGAGGGGCCCGGCGTCCTGTGCGCCGCCTGCAATGGGGACTGGCAGTGCATGTCCAGCGTGCGCTGCGAGACTCTCCCCAGGGGCCTCATGGCCTGCGTGGCGCGATGTGACGGCAAGACGGAATGCCCGCAGGGCTTCACCTGCCAGGGTACGTGGTGCCTGCCCCAACAGGCCCAGCTCGCGAGCTGCTTCGCGTACCGGCAGGTGGGCGCCTCCTGCGACGGAGACGAGCGCTGCAGGGCCCGCGGCATCGTCCAGGGGCTGTGTGTCGAGGAGTCCTGCACCTTCCGCTGCACCTCGGACACCGAGTGTCCCGAGGGCTTCGCCTGCACCGAGACGGCCGTGGGCGCCGTCTGCCGTCCACGACGTTAGGATTCACGGCGTGTTTTGAGAATCTGGGAAATTCGCAACACACATACACTTGTATTGTCGCGAGGTTTCAAGCTTGCGATGCGAGTGAATGCGCCGGGGAGGACTGTCCAGAACCACGAGCGGGGCGCCAGGATTAGCGCTACCCTGGGCAGCCATGAGGAAGAACAACTGGCTACTCGGCATCTTGATGACAGCGCTGGCGCTGTCTGGCTGTACCCCCACTCCTGGAGGAAACGGCAACGGCAATCCAACGGCGGATGGCGGGCGGGACGGCGGGGACTCGACGGGTAACGACGACGGCGGCGATCCCGACGGGGGCGGGGGCGAGGTCACCCTGAAGTCGATCACGATCTCCCCCGCCAACGCGACCCTCTCCGTCACGGGCACCACGGGCGTCACCCAGAGCTACACCGTCACCGGCACCTACACCGACAAGCACACCGAGGACGTGACGGGCCAGGCCAGCTTCTTCATCGACAACACGCAGCTGGGCTCGTTCAGCGGCTCCACCTTCAAGTCGAGCGCCACGGTGGGCGGCACCAGCTACGTGCGCGCGCAGATCGGCACCACGTCCGTCTCCACGCAGATCACCGTGAAGATGGCGCAGAAGCTGCCGGACAGCGCGCCCGGCTCCTCCACCCTGCCCTCGCAGCCGGAGTCGCGGTTCGACGGCCAGGTGGAAGCCACGCGCAAGCCGACGCTCGTCTACCCCAACAGCGGCGTCATGGTGCCGCCGAACCTGGGGCAGTTGGAGATCCACTTCCTGCCCGGCCCCACCAGCAACACCCTCTTCGAGCTGGCCTTCAGCAACACCGTCACCGACGTGCGCGTCTACCTGCGCTGCTACCTGCCGGACAACTTCACCCTGCCCACGGGAGTCTCCCGCGGCTGCATCTACACGCCCTCGGAGCAGGTGTGGAAGTTCCTCGCGGAGAGCAACCGCGGTGGCCAGCCCGTGCGCGTCATCCTGCGCGCCACGGGTGACACGGGAGGCACGGTGGGCGTGTCCGATCCCATCACCATCCAGTTCTCCCGCGCCGAGCTCAAGGGCGCGCTCTACTACTGGACCACCACGGGCAGCACCCCCGGCGTCATGCGTTATGACTTCGCCGACCCCAACAGCAAGAAAGCCTCCGAGGTGTTGACCAAGAACAACATCAACGACTCCGGCATCTCCTGCGTGGGCTGCCACGCGCTGAGCCGCAACGGCAAGAAGGTGGTGGCCGAGGTCCAGGGACAGAACGATGGCCGCCTGGCCCTGGTGGACCTGTCCAACTTCACGCCCGCCAGCAAGACGAACATCGTGTCGACCAGCACCGACGACAAGAGCATCTTCGAGTCGTGGAACCCGGACGGCAGCAAGTTCGTCGGCGTCTACACCGACAGCGGCTCCAACAACCACAACCTGCTCCTCTTCGACGGCACCACGGGCAAGCGCACCGGCGTCATCGCCAACACCGGCACCCAGGCCAATCCCGCCAACCACCCCGACTGGAGCGCGGATGGAAAGACGATCGCCTACACGGCCGTGGGCATCCGCGAGACGAACCAGCGCATGGGCAAGGGCGCCATCAAGGCGGTGACGCAGCAGACGGGCGGCGCCTGGAGCGCGCCCTTCACCATCGTGCCCGCGGTGAGCGGGAAGAACCGCTACTACCCGGCCATCGCGCCCAACAACTCCTTCCTCGTCTACAACGAGTCCACCTGCCCCACCGCCAACACCGAGAAGGAGAAGTACTGCAACGCGGACACGGATCCGTCCGCGAAGATGTGGGCGGCGAAGCTGCAGGCCAACGCGACGCCCGTGGAGCTCGCGCGCATCAACGCGCCGGGCCCCATGGACAAGGGCAACACGAACCTCACCAACAGCTACCCGAAGTGGAGCCCCTTCGTGACGCGGGGCAGCGCGAGCGAGAGCAGCCAGCTGATGTGGACGACGTTCTCCTCCAGCCGCATGTACGGCCTGCGCCAGCCGCCCAAGGGTGGCGACGAGTACCCCGACAGCGGCACGCTGCTGTGGATGGCGGCGGTGGAGGGGGGCAAGCTGGAGAAGGGGGAGGATCCGTCCTACGCGGCCTTCGCCCTGCCCTTCCAGACGCTCAACACCTCCAACCACATCGCCCAGTGGGCCGAGTACTTCGTGGTCAACGGGTGCTCCACGGTGGGCGAGAACTGCACCGGAGCGGGCTCGTGCTGCAACGGCCTGAACTGCGTCAACCCCACCAAGGATCCGCCCGTGCCGTGTGACGTGAGCGGCGGCTGCGTGTGCAAGGCGCCCCCGGCCCTGTGCGGAACGGCCTTCGAGAAGTGCTCGCAGGTGGCGCCCTGCTGCGATGGCATGCGCTGCCTGGACGACGCCGGCGCCGAGTGCACGGGTGACAACTGCACCTGCCGTCCGCCGTGCTCCGGCATCGGTCAGCCGTGCGGTGCCAACTCCGCGTGCTGCGACGGCCTGCGGTGCACCAGCTCGGCCAACGGCACCGTGTGCAAGGTGCCCATCCAGTAGCTCGAGTGGTCCGGCGGCTCCGGGGAAACACCGGAGCCGCCTCTTCGCTCAGGGAGACAGGACGAGGCCGTCCGCCACGCTCTCGTCCACGGCGGCCTGGATGTCGGCCTCGGCCACGCCCGTCGCCTCGGCCACCCGGGACGGCGTGAGCCCCTCCAGCGCCATCTTCACCGTGAGCAGCGAGCGGTCACTGGCGGCCACGAACATCGTCACCAGCCGCTCCGGGTGCCGCCACAGCAGCGCCATCTCCTGCCCCGGCTCCGGCTGTCCCTGGCCCCGGGCGCGCACGTAGGCGCAGAGCTGGAAGGGGTGCTCCAGCACCACCAGCGTCGGGTTCACCGTCAGCCGCTCCACCTTCTCCGGCACCGGCTCCAGCGACGCGTACACCGCGAAGTCCGTCCACTCGAAGCGCGCCAGCGCGGGCAGGAAGGTCGGCAACCCGCGCCGCTCCACCTCGTCCGCGAGGAAGCCCGGGAAGCCCTCGCCCATCCGGTTCATCTCGAAGGGGCGCGGGGGCCGGCTCGCCTCGTACGCCCGCACCAGCGCCTCCCACCGCTCCTCGCCCACGCCCACGCGCGTCAGCGGGTAGAGCTTCTCCAGCGTGGCCCCCACGTGGTGGCGCACCAGGCGACCGTAGAGCTCCACCCGCGAGCGCGGCGCGTCCCAGCCCGGGTGCGCCCCGTACAGCCGCTCCACCCCCTCGGGGCCCGGGTTCGCGAAGTACTCCGCCATCGAATCGAAGAAGCCACGCAGCCCGGGTTTCATCGCCCCTCCACCCGCGCCAGCACCGCGCGCGCCCGGTCCGCCTCGTCCAGCACCGCGTCCAGCGAGGGAATGTCCTGATCCCATTCGATCAGCGTCGACACCGGCCCCGTGCGCTCCAGCACGTAGCGGTACAGCGTCCACACGTCGTCGCAGACGGCCGCCCCGTGCGTGTCGATGATGACGTCCGGCAGCCGCTCGTGCCCCGCCAGGTGGATCTGCACCACCCGCTCCAGCGGCAGCGCGTCCACGAAGGCCCTCGGGTCATACCCGTGGTTCTGCGCGTTCACGTAGACGTTGTTCACGTCCAGCAGCAGGCCGCAGTCCGCCTCCTCGGCCACGTGCCGCAGGAAGGCCGCCTCGTCCAGCGTGCCCCCCGGCATGCGCGCGTAGTAGCTCGGGTTCTCCAGTAGGAAGGGCCGGCCCACCCGCTCCTTCACCTCGCGCACCCGCGGCACCACGTGCTCCACCGCCTCCTCCGAGAAGGGCAGCGGGAGCAGGTCATACAGGTACGCCCCACCCAGCCGCGTGTAGCAGAGGTGGTCCGAGAAGAAGGGCGCGTCCACCCGCTCCACCAACGCCTTCAGCCCCGTGAGGTAGTCCCCGTCCAGCGGCTCGGGCCCGCCGATGTTCAGCGCCACGCCGTGCGGCAGCGTCGGCCAGCGCTCCACGCACGCGTCCAGCGCGCGCTGGGGACGGCCTCCGAGCGTGAGGAAGTTCTCGGGGATGATCTCCACCCAGTCCAGCGCGCGAGAGGTCTCCGGGAGGCGCGCGTAGAACTCGCGCCGCAGTCCGATGCCCGCCCCGAGCGGCTTCAATCCATGTCTGCGCGCATAGCTCGCTGGCACGTCGATGACTCCCCTTGAAAAAGACGCGGGCGGCGAGAGGAGACCCCCTGCCGCCCGGAAGACAACCCCCGAGAGTCTCGGGAGGCGCGATGACTACTGGGGCTTGGTGGCGCCGCCACAGCTGGCGTTACCACACGAGTGCTCGCTGGCCTTCTCGGCGGTGGCGGTGCTGGCGGTGTCGTCAACCTGCCGGGCGGCCGAGACGTCGACCTTGCAGGCGTACTCGCTGCCCCTCTCCGAGGAGACGGAGGACTTCATGGGCTTCGCGGTCGCACAGCCGGTGGCGAGCGTACCGAGGGAGAGCGTACCGACGATGGCGGCCATGGCCTTGACGTTCATGGAACTTCCTTTCGAACTTCCTGGGTGGGAGATGGGGACTGCACGTGGTGGGGAGTCCAATCACCCGGGAGAGTGCGTGCGCGGTCTGACATACGCGGTCCGGTCTCGTCGGGTTACAGGCTCCTTTTCTCCGGGCGCATCGGCTATCTGGCGGGCTCGGAGCGCTTGCCCACCAGGGCCTCACGCACCTGGCTGTCACGCGCCGGGCCGAGCTGGACGCCGAGCGGTCCGGATTCCACACCCAGGGCTTGTAACAGAGCATCCTGTTCAGAAAAAGACGGTGCGGACAGATGGCGTGACAGCAACGCGCGGAAGAGTGGGCGGCCCGCCAAGGCATCCACCGCCATGGCGAAGTCATCCAGACTCGCGGTGGAACCGGCGCGCGCGAGCCGCTCGAGGACATCCTCGAGCCCCTGGCGGTTGCCGGTGACGCGCCGCAGCTCCACGTCGAGGTGTAGGGCGAAGAGCGCCCCCGTCCAGTAGGTGCCTACATAGGAGTCCCCCTGGTCGATGACGTCCTGCATCGTCCGGGTGCCCACGGCGCGGCGCCCCCGTGCGAAGCCGTCCAGGATTTCCTCCCAGGCACGCTCGGGCGTCTGTCTGCCCGAGCGCGCGCGCGCCACCTCCGTGAGGTAGGTGGCCAGCCCCTCCGACAGCCAGCTGACGCGCGGAAGGAAGATGGGGTGCGCCAGGTGGAGGAGCTCGTGCACGGCCACCCAGTCGCGGGTGAAGGATCCGGGCGTCGCGTCCTGGCCGACGAGCAGGGAGACGCTCGGGGGCGAGCTCCACAGCACCATGCCGAAGAGGGAGGGATTGTCGCGCCGCGGCACGGGGACGATGCGCACGGTGACGCGCGGGTACGGGAAGGTGCGCCGCACCGTCATCACCTCCTCGGCGGCCTGGCGCACCCACGCACACAGGGCCGCATCCTCCACGTGCGACATGCGGCCGAGCACCGCCACCTCCAGCACCGCGCCCGGCGGGCGCACGGTGCACCGCCTCCCACCGAAGCCGTGGAAGCCCGAGTCCACCAGGTCCACGCCCCTCAGCCGGTAGATGCCATCCGCGTCCGGAGCCCAGGGCAGCAGCGCCTCCGTGTCCTGGACCACGAGCTCCGCGCGCAGCGACGGCGTCACCACATGGGGGCGCAGCAGCCAGGCCCGGCCCGCGACGTGCCACGCGTCCCCCTCGCCCAGGCCGGTGAAGAAGGACGCATGTCCGTCGCGGCCGTGCGCGCTCAGCTCATAGCGGTAGAGCAGGCGGAGCGTGCCCGGCGGAGCGAGGACCCCTCCCTCCTCGGACACCGGCAGCGCCCGCTCCGAGCCGTCCTCCCCCAAGGCGCGCACCTCGGACACGCCTCCGGGCAGGGTGAAGAGGAACTTCCGGGGGGCCTCCTCCCGCAGGCGGAGAAGCTCCACCTCCAGCGCACGCTCGGGCTCCCGGACATAGGTGACGAGATAGCGCAGCGCCGCCGGCTCTCTCTCGGGCCCGGCTGGGGAACGCAGCGCCCCCATGTGGCACCCACACAGCATCCACCCGAGGACCACCCACAGAGAGAGGGAATGGCTCGGCCAGCCACGAAGGGGACGAGAAGGAAGCACGGACCTCGCAGCCTCGCCCAACACCTCCGCGCAGGCGAGCGCCCGATCAACCCCCATGCCCCCGGGCCGTGCTCCACTCCGCGCCTCCATCCCACCGCCGCGCTGTTACACCTCGTTGGTAAACCTTTGACAGCCCCATGAACGATCTGCCTCCACGGGTCGACGGGCTGGCGAAAAACACCAATGAATCCAATTGGTTGAACTCCGACGAACGGCTCGGGAGGAGAAAGGTGGGGGTCCACCGTTCCCTGACGGACAGGCCTCATTCTCCCCGAAAACGCTCGTTGCAAATCGGTAAAAGGCTCCGCACAGTGGGCGTGTCGGAGGTGACGGGTACTTGGAGTGAGGGACCTGTCCGGGACACTCAGAGATGAACGAGAATGCACTCAACGCGAACGTGGGTTTGAAGCTGCGCAGCCTGAGGCTGGCGCGGAACATCAAGCAGACGGACGCGGCCAAGGACCTGGGGGTCTCCCCGGCCTATCTGAACCTCATCGAGAAGGGCAAACGCGTCATGCCCTTCCCTCTGCTGTGGAAGGCGCTGCGCTACTTCGACCAGGACCCCGAGCAGTTCATGTCCACGCTCGGCGAGGGCCGGGTGGACGAGGCCCTGGCGAAGCTGCTGGACGAGCCGCTGCTCAAGAGCCTCGACATCGATCCCGAGTCGCTGCAGAGCCTGTCGGCGGAGCCGAAGCTGGCGGGCACGGTGGCGGCGCTCTTCAACCTCTACAAGAACACGCGCACGCAGCTGGAGAACGTGCTGGCGCAGCTCAACGCGGAGGAGCGGGCGCGCACGCAATCGGCGCCGGGCAGCTCGGCGGGGCCGGGCCTGCGCTTCGACTACTCGCCCTTCGACGAGGTGAGTGACTTCCTCCAGACGCACCACAACTACTTCCCCGAGCTGGAGGAGCAGGCCGAGGCGCTGCGGCGCGACTTCAAGCTGGGACGCCTGCTGACCAGCGCGCAGCTGGTGCCACTGCTGGAGGAGCGCTTCGGTTACCGGGTGCGCTTCGAGGCCGCGGCCAGTGGCTCCTCGGTGGTGCGCCGGTTCGATCCGGAGAGCCAGGAGCTCATCCTCTCGCCGGACCTCACCGAGCAGCCGCTCAAGTTCCAGCTCGCCGCGTCCATCGGACTGATGGTGCTGGACCGGGAGAAGCTGGTGGAGCGGATCGTCGGCGCGGTGCGCACGCGGCACGCGGAGACGCAGCGGCTCATCAAGGTGAACCTGGCCAACTACTTCGCCGGCGCGCTGATGCTGCCGTACGGGGACTTCTTCAAGGAGGTGGAGCGCACGCGCTACGACGTGGAGCTGCTCTCCAACCTCTTCGGCACCACGTACGAGACGGTGGCCCACCGGCTGTGCAACCTGTCGGATCCCAAGCGCAAGGGCCTGCCCTTCCACTTCCTGCGCTCGGACATCGCCGGCAACATCTCCAAGCGCTACAGCGGCACCGGCATCAAGTTCGCCACGGGCGGCGGCTCGTGCGGCAAGTGGGCCGTGCACCTGGCCTTCCTCAACCCGTCGCAGATCACCCGGCAGTACTCGATGATGCCGGACGGCACCTCGTACTTCTGCTTCGCGAAGGTGCAGCTGCAGCCCATCGAGGGATCCATCGTGCGTGGCACGGCGTACTCCATCGGCCTGGGCACGCACGCGGAGAACGCCAAGTACCTGGCTTATGGCCTGCCCACCACGGACCTGCGCAAGGACGCGGTGCCCAGCGGCATCTCCTGCCGCTTCTGCGAGCGCACCGACTGCAACCAGCGCGCGGCGGCCAGCTACCGCTTCGCCTTCTCCTTCGACGAGTACACCAAGAAGGACTGCTTCTTCTCTCCCCTCCTCGTGCACGAGGCCGGCCGGGGCGAGCACCGCAACGGCGAGAGCCGCAACGGCAACGGCGAGCACCGCGAGTCCCAGCGTGAGCCACCACGTGTGGAATCACTGGACAAGCCGTCGCGTCGCCGCAACAACTAGGCCGAGGAGCACCGAGCCTTCTTCATCATGAGCCTGACCGATACCGAACGCGCCCACATCCTCGAAGCCATACAGAACCAGCGCAACGCGCTCGCCCAGACGCGCATCACCGGAGAACCGGCGGAGATCGGCCGGGGGCTGGTGCACCTGGCCGAGTTGCACGGAATGCTCGAGGACCACGCCGAGAGCCGCCGTCACTACGAGGAAGCGCTGGGCTTCTTCCAGACGGCGGGAGACAAGCACGGGCAGGCGCAGGTGCTCTTCGGGCTCGGGGTATCGCGCGCCCACTTCGAGGACCACCGGGGCGCCATCGAGCACATCGCCAAGGCGACGCTCCTGTTCAACGAGCTGAAGGATCAGGAGAACGAGGCGCTGGGCCGGGCGGCCATCGGCGAGTCGCTGCGCTCGCTGGGTCAGGCGAGGGGCGCCGAGGAGAAGTATCAGGAGGCGCTGCTCCTGTACCGGCAGGCGAAGAACGGGCCGCGCATCGCCCAGTTGCTGATGGACATCGGCGACATCCGCATGGAGGCGGGCGAGTACGAGGCGGCGCGCAAGCGTTTCGCCGAGGCCATGCCGCTGCTGGAGAAGGAGGGAGATCCGGAGCCGCTGGCGCTGTGCAGGCTGCTGCTGGGCGAGGCCGAGGGTTTGTTGGGCAACCACAACTCGGCGCGTCCGCTGCTGCAGTCGGCGGTGGATCTCTACACGGAGCTGCACGACCACGTGTACGAGGCGCGAGCCCGGTGGGACCTGAGCATCGCGTACACCTTCGGGCAGGAGTGGAAGCTGGCGCGCGCCGAGCTCGAGGCGGTGATTCCCCTCTTCGAGGAGCAGGGCCGCCAGGAGGATGTGGCCAAGGCCCGGAAGGTCCTGGCCCACTTCGACGCGCGCGGGGTGTGAGAAGGCCGCGGGCTGGGGATGGCCATCCATTGCTGGCCCTGGCCACGCGGTGTGGGGTGGTCCTTGTACTCGTGTCGGCGCTCGCCGGCTGCACCACGGCATCCAGCGGTCGAGTGCTCCCTGATTGGCGCCAAGAGGCGTCAAGGTTCAGAGCCCCCCTCGTTCCCACTCCGTCGCCGCGACTCCTGCTGGCCATGGGTGACGGCCCGGCAGTGAGTGGGGAGCCCACCGGCCCGATGGTCCAGGGGTGCAACGTCCCGGGTCGGAAGCCTGACTCGCGAATGCCTTGGGAGCTCTTCCTCGGCAATGCGGCGCACCGGCTGATTGCCTACATGTACAAGGTGAATCACCCGGATCGCGAAGCCTACTACAACACCGAAACACTCCGGACCATCCTCTCGGAAAAGGGCCTTGGGGACGCGTCCATCCTCCGTCCGGACGAGCGCAAGCTATGCCCGGACATCACGGATGTTTCCAGCCGGAGCCTCTTCGAGATCAAACCTTGGAATGAACGAGGGCTCCTGGAAGGCCGTGAGGAGGCGAGGAAGTATCTGGCCGCGCTGAACCGGGCCCTCCTGGTCGGCAGACCCTTCAAGGGCGGCACGGAGTTTCATGGAGAGATCCTGATCCGCTTCGCACAGGGGAAATACATCTGGCGCCTGAAGTGGGAAACCCCCGAGCCAGGAGTGGTCCAGTACCGATGGACGCGTAGCCAGCAGCGCTTCGACTCCGAGGCAGCGGCGTACGAGGCCGCGCAGTGGGTGGATCTCACCGAGCAGGAGATGCGGCAGTACGGCGGGTGGGTGGGGCTGGCCGTGGAAGGGATGGTCAACCGACGTGAGAAACTCGCCACCTTCAGCGGGGCCGTAGGCATTGTCATTGATGTCGTCGGCGAGCTCGCGACGGGTGTCTTTTCGGGTGCGATCCTGGGCCGGATGGGCTCGGGTACGAAAGCCCGGCAGCCTCCCTCCCAGGGAGGTGGGCAGGTCATTCCGTTTCCAGCCCGGCCCCCACCCACCGCTCCTCCGGCACGAATGCCCGCAGCGGGCATGTCTCTTCCTCAATGAGGAGCCGGTTTGTTAGGACGCACCCATGGAGCCTGGACAGTCCGCTTCGCTGCAACTGCCGTCCTTCCTGCATGGAACCTATTCCTCGGTTCAGCGGAAGACACGCAAGGAGGGACAGGGGTGCGGTGAGCAGTACCGGAAGAACGGCACCTTCCCCATGCCTCGAGAAATGCAGGAGGTGTCTCCCGGGGAGGTGGTGTTGACGCTCGGGGTGGCCGACTTCCAGCACGAGCGCCCGGCCTGGCGGCTCTACATGGTGTCCAACGTCATGGAGGCTTTGTGGGAGGCCCTGGAGGATCAGAACTCCCTCACCGTGAGGGATGCCTACGAGGAGTTCTTCCGCGGCACGGCCTGGGGCGCGCTGTTCTTCGCTCTCACGCAGATGGGCCCGGTGAGCGCCGAGCGCGCCGCCTCGCGCCTGCGCGCGGTGCTGCGCTTCTGGGAGCCACTCCAGACGGCGCGCTACCTCTTCATGAATCCGGGAACCGCACACACCCTGGATGAACTGATGGTCGCATCCTGCAACTGGGCCATGGATGCATGGTACCCGGTGGGCGAAGAAGCCTCGGTGCGCGCGCGCCTGGAGCTGGCGGTGGAACGCATGGCGAACGCAACCCGGGAGGACAGCATCGAGACAATCCTCCGGCAGATGCCGAGGGCGCTCTCCTCTGAACGCGGCTTGAAGCACCGGCAGGTTCTGGCCGACCCCGCCTTCCAGCGGGAGCGCCTCGCATCCCTCTCACCCCAGGCTTTCGAGCGGGTATCCGCCGCACGCACGGCGGATCTGCTCGGGCTGTTACATGACTGGGAGCACGAACTCGGAATGCAATGACTCGCAGCCGAGAGTCATCAGGCGTGGAGTCCCGCGCCCACCGCCAGCGCGAGCAATCCCAGCACTCCGGCCGCGTAGACGGCGTACCGCCACTCGCCGCGGATTCCCAGGGTGGTGCCGGCCACCACCAGCCGCACCACCGGAGTCACCAGCAGCGCCGAGGCCGCTCCCTTGCGCAACACGTCGATGGCCACGTGCACGGACTCGGACTCGGGCAGGGCCTCCAGCACCAGTGAGCCGAGGAAGAGCCCTCCGCTGCACATCGCGCCCGTGCGCAGGAGCCGGGAAATCCACCGCTCCCCCGCCTCCGCGCGCTTCACGTGCGCGGGGGTGTCGTCCACCACCGGGGCCACGGGTGCACCGGAGCGCGCTTGCTGGGGTGCGGGTGCCGCATCCATCAGTCCGGCGGGAGGCGCTCCCCTCATCTCCACCCGGAGCTCGTTCGTCAGTTCCACGGGAGCAGCCCCCACCGTCACCACGGCGGGAGCCGCCGCACTCGTCATCTCAGCAGACTCGGCCACAGTCCCTCCCCCCCCTTCCACAGCATCTGGGCCGCCACCAGCAGCAGCACCAGAGCGAACAACCGCCGCAGCACCGCCGTTGGCACGCGAGGCATCAACTGACTGCCCACCGACGCGCCCGCCAGCACTCCCACCACCAGCGGAGCCACCAGCGCGAGCTTCACGTGCCCGCGCCACGCGTAGGCGGCCACGCTCGCCGCCCCCGTCACGCCGATCATGAGGTTGCTGGTGGCACTGGCCACCTTGAAGGGTACCCCCATCCCCTGACTCATCAGGGGCACCTTGAGCGGACCGCCCCCCACTCCCAACAGCGCCGACAGGCTCCCGGCCACGAAGGAGCCGGAGATGCCCAGCGGGTAGTTGTGGGGCACGTAGTTCTCCACGCACTGCTCCCTCGGCGGGCGCGACAGCAGCATCTGCGCCGACACGTAGAGGGTGAAGAGGCCGAACACCAGGGCCACCCACGCCGGGGCCAGCAGGCCCGCCACCAGCCCTCCGGCGATGGCTCCCATCACCGTGGCCAGCTCCAGCGTCAGCCCCAGGCGGATGTCACTCAGCCGACGCTCCACGTAGCTGGCCGCCGCTCCGCAGGAGCTGGCCACCACGCACATGAGACTCGCGGGGACGGCCTCCTCCAGCGGCACGTGGAAGCCCAGCACCAGTGTGGGGACGAGGATGACACCTCCGCCGACCCCGAGGAGGGCACCTGTCGCACCCGCGAGGACACCGGCGGAGATGAGAAGGAGTACCGTCATACCCACGAAGAGGATAGGGGTCGCCTTGGCGATCGGATAGCGGCATTCCCCTTGACTTCCGTGGCTCGACTGGCCGGCCGCCCCTCTCTCCGCGTTCAACTTTCCAATGGGCGGAGGCGTGCTTACGCCGCGCACGCACCGATGGTGCCCTCGGGGAACTCCTCGAGGAAACGCGCACGGGCACGCGGCGTGAAGATGCCTCGCGCCATGTACGCCAGCAGACGCCGCAACACCGCGCGGGACTGCTCCACCGCGACCTCCACCTCGGAGGCGAAGTCGAAGGCGTCGTTGCGGTACAGCTCCTGGAAGCTCAGCTGCGAGTAGGCGGGCAGCGCCCTCATCCGTCCCAGCGGGCTGGAGAGGTACAACCCCGCCATGTACAGCCCTCGCGCCCACCCATCCACCTGTTGCTTGGTGGGCGCCTGCTGCAGCGTCTCCTGCGAGGCCAGCCGCACCAACTCGTAGATGCCACGGCCGATGCCCTTCACCGGGTAGCCGGCGCTCTTGGTCACCTCGAACTTCGAGCGCAGGCGCTGGCTGCCCACCAGGTCCACCCCGTGCAGCTCGCGCAGGTAGAAGAGCGTCTGCGTCCACTCGATCTTCCGGTGCGCGGCCAAGGCGTGCTCCCCCATGCGCCGGTGGCGCACCACCAGGGTGTCCACATGTGGATGGAGCACCCTGTCCAGGGACAGGTGGGTGAAGTAGCCGGCCAGCAGCGCGAGCCCCGCCTCGGTCCCCACCAGGGCTCCGGCGGCCACCAGCTCGGCCATCTTCAGGCCCATGCCCACCGGCGCGCGATCATGGTACAGCCGCGCGAAGTGGGGCCAGTCCGTCCCGGAGGAGCACGCGTTGAGCCCGCCTCGCAACCCGTCACACAGGGGCAGGTCGGGCAGCGCGGCACCGAAGCGCGCGTAGGCCAGGTCCTCGGACAGCGCGCGCACGAAATCCTCGGGCAGCTCTCCGGGATTGGCGGCCAGTCGCTCGATGGCGGTGAGATGCAGCAGCAACGAGGGCATGTGCCCGACGTATCCACCGCGGCGTGTCATTGCAACGACGGAGAGATGGACCGTTCTTGCCTGAAACATTCGTGGCGCTACAGTCGCCCACCCCTTTTCCAGGAGCCCATTTCCCTCATGAACTTCAGCTTCATCTCCGGCGAGGCCTCACGCGCGAACGGTGAGCTGCTCGTGATCCCCCTCTTCGAAGGAGAGCTCGGGGACAAGCCGCCCGCGTCGCTGGCGGGTGCCGACGCCCCGCTGGACGGCAAGCTCGCCGCCGCCGCCACCCAGGAGGGCTTCAAGGGCAAGAGCGATCAGTCCTTCGTGATGCACACGCTGGGCAAGCTCGAGGCCGAGCGCATCCTGCTGCTGGGCCTGGGCTCGCGCGCCCGGTTCACCCCCGAGGTGCTGCGCCTGGCGGCCGGCCGCGCCGCGAAGACGGCCCAGCGGCTCAAGGTGCGCACGGCCGTGTTCGCCGTGCCCGCGGTGGACGACCTCGTCTCCGCCCTGCGCGCCACGGTGGAGGGCCTGGAGCTGGGCGCCTACCGCTTCGAGCGCTACAAGTCCTCGGCGGCCAAGGAGGACAAGAACGCGCCGAAGCTGACCACGGTGCGTCTGGCCCTCCCCGGCGGCGCGGACAAGACGAAGGAGCACGACCAGGCGGTGGCGCTCGCGCAGCGCGTGGCCGAGGCCACCAACTGGGCGCGCGACCTGGTCAACGAGCCCCCCAACGTCGTCAACCCCGAGCGGCTCGCCCAGGCCGCCCAGGAGATGGGGCGCGCGGGCGGCCTCAAGGTGACGGTGGGCAACCGCAAGGAGATCGAGCGGCTGAAGATGGGGATGTTCCTCGGGGTGGCGCAGGGCAGCGTGAACGAGCCCAAGCTCATCCACGTGGAGTACACGCCGAAGAACGCCAAGCAGGCGAAGCTGCCCCCGGTGGCGCTGGTGGGCAAGGCCATCACCTTCGACTCGGGCGGCCTGTCGCTCAAGCCCACCGACTCCATGGTGGAGATGAAGACGGACATGGCCGGCTCGGCCGCGGTGCTCGGCGCCATGAAGGTGATCGCCGCCCTCAAGCCGCCCTTCCCCGTGCACGCCTTCATCGGCGCCTGCGAGAACATGCCCTCGGGCACCTCCTACCGGCCCAGCGACGTGCTCGTGTCGCGCTCGGGCAAGACGGTGGAGATCACCAACACGGACGCCGAGGGCCGCCTGGTGCTCGGTGACGTCATCACCTGGGCCAACGAGCACAAGCCGGCGGTCATCATCGACCTGGCCACCCTCACCGGCGCGTGTGTCGTCGCCCTGGGCAACTACATCGTGGGCGCCTTCGGTGACCACGACGCGACGGTGAATGACGTGCTGGAGTCGGCGCGCACGGCGGGCGAGGAGATGTGGCGCCTGCCCGTCACCGAGCTGCAGAAGGACGCGCTGCGCTCGGAGATCGCCGACATGAAGAACTCCGGCGAGCGCTGGGGCGGAGCCATCAACGCCGCCCTCTTCCTCAAGGAGTTCGTCGGCGAGACGCCCTGGGTGCACCTGGACATCGCCGGCCCTTCCGTGAGCCCCAAGGAGCGGGGCTACCTGGGCAAGGGCGGCACGGGCGTGGGCGTGCGCACGTTGGTGGAGTACGTGCGGCGCCGCGCGAGCCAGCTCGAGAGCAGTGGAGCCGCCGAGGAGGCTCCCGCTCCCAAGCCGTCGCGCGGCGGCCGGGCGAAGGGCTGAGGCCCCTCGCTCAGGTCTGATTGGGGATGACGGGCAGCGGGTGGACGCTCTCGAAGAGGGCGTTCACCGCCGCGGGCACCTCGTCCGGCGCGACCGTCGGCCAGGTGGCCAGCATCATGAAGACGTGGCCGGGGCTGCCATCCCGCACCACCACCCGGCCCCGCACGTTGTCGCCCACGGCGAAGTGGAAGCCCACGGCGCTGTCGGACATGGGCATCGGCTCGGGATCCGAGGTGACGAAGCCGGGCTGGCTGCGCAGGCCCATCGTCAGCTTCTCGGCGAACTGGGCCGGCGTGGCCACCGCCGGAGCCACCTGGAGGACAATCTGCGCGCCGCTGGCGCGGTGGCGGAGGACGACGGGAATGGCGAGCCCCTCGGGCGTCTGCTCGTCCGTCTGATCCAACGTCCAGTCATCCCCGGGCTGGGTGAGCTCGAAGCCCAGGGCCTGGTCCACGTAGCGTCGCGAACCGGACTCACCCGCGCCAATGGACTCCTCGCTCGCCACCGGGCCCGCCCCACCCGTCCCAGGATCGGACGGCTCCCTCACCGCCTGTTTGGCGCCGCTGCACGCCGTGCACGCCACGACCAGCGCCCAAACCCATACCCGCCTTGCACCCATGTAGCCTCCCCGACAACCAACCTTCAACCAACCTTGGGGAAACAAGCTGGAGACGGGGTGTAGGGGCGGCTAGGGGCCCTGGCCGGGGAACCGGCTCCGGTGTCAGGCGGCGGAAACTTCCTCGGCGATCAGGCGCGCGGCGGACAGAGGGTCCGCCGCGGTGTGGATGGGGCGGCCCACCACGAGGAGATCCGCGCCCGCGCGCACCGCGAAGGCCGGCGTCTCGGCGCGGCTCTGGTCCCCCTTCGCCGCGCCCGCGGGGCGGATGCCCGGAGTGCAGAGGAAGGGAGCGGGGCCGAGCTCGCGGCGGAAGGCCTCGGCCTCGCGGGGCGAGCACACCAGCCCGTCCACCCCCGCGCGCACGGCCAGCCGGGCCAGCCGCAGCGCCGCCTCCTCCGGAGCGCCGGAGAGCCCCACCGAGCCCACATCCTCGGCGGACATGGAGGTGAGCACCGTCACCGCGAGCACCCGGGGAGCCTCGTGGCCCTTGGAGCGGGCCCCCTCGCGCGCGCCCTTCACGGCGGCCTTGAGCATGGCCTCGCCGCCAGCGGCGTGCACGGTGAGCAGGGACGCGCCGAGCGCTCCGGCACGCGCGGCCGCCAGCTCCACGGTGTTGGGGATGTCGTGCAGCTTCAGGTCGAGGAACACCCGGGCGCCCAGCTTCAGGAAGGCGGCCACGGCGGCCGGGCCGTGCTCGACGAAGAGAGAGAGGCCCACCTTCGCGTAGGCCACGTGGGGAGCCACCTGCTGGTAGAGGCGCAGACCGTCGTCCAGCGGGAGATCCGCGGCGAGCGCGAGCCGGGCCCGCGCCTGAGAGGCGTCCGTCAAGAGAGTCCCTCCTGGAGATCCCTGTAGCTGCGGTAGAGCCGCTCGGACATCTCGCCCGGCAGCACGTTGCGCGCGGAGAAGAGCGCGTAGGAGACGAAGGCGTCGAGCGCCTCGAGCGTCATGGCGCGCGCCAGTGCCTCGTCGCCACTGGAGACGTTCTGGCGCAGGCGCGCCACGTCCACCCGGCCATCCGGGCCGAGCTGGACGCCCTCGTAGGCCGTCTCCAACCCGGGCGTGGGCGACTCGAGGAAGCCGCGCAGCAGATCCGGGTTGGCGCCCGCGAGGCGGATGGCGGTGTGGATCTGCGCCAGCAGCACGTTGAAGCGCTCCTCGGGGCTGAGGGGCGCCACGGGCGGAGGAGGCACCGCCATGAAGGTGCCGGAAGCCCGCCGGGGAATGAGCGGCGCGTTGGGCTTCTGCTGGAGGACGAGCGCACCGTCGCGCGAGCGCTCCTCCACCCAGGTGAGGAAGGAGAAGAGGCTGCCCTCCCAGAGCGAGCGCAGGGCGCCCAGCGTGGTGCCGGTGGCGGCCCGGGCGAAGAGGGCCTCCTCTCCGGGGGGAGGAGCCTCGGGTCCGGCCGACACGGGCATGTCGTCCGGGAAGTGCTTGCGCAGCCGCGCCACCACCTCGCCGCGCTTCATCCCCTGGAGGACGAGGTCCTTGGTGCGCTCCTGGAGCTTCACCGAGTCGCCCTCGGGCGGACGCCCCTCGAGGAAGAGGAAGCTGCCCTCGGCCATCTCGAAGAGGTTGAGCATCACCTCGCGCACCAGGTACGTCATGGCGCTGTAGAGGTTGGCCTCGGAGAGGAAGCCCTCGCGGGTGAGCACCGCGCCGATGCGCAGGGTGGGCGTCACCTTGCCCAGGGCCTGGTGGAGCTGCTCGGGGGTGACGAGGCCCAGCTGCACCACCACGGCGCCGAGCCGCTCATGGTGGACGCTGGAGACGGCGAAGATGGGCTGACCGTCGCGGAAGGTGACGGTGCGCTGCACCAGGCCGTGTTGGAGGATGAGCTGGCCGCTGCGGATGCCCGACAGCACGTGGCCGAGCACCTCCTCCACGGCCAGCGAGCTCAGGCTGCCCGCGAAGAAGCCGGTGAGGGCGGTGGGCTCCCGCAACAGCACCATCCCCTCGGGTGCATGGAAGTGCGCCACGAGGGGACGGCCGGGGGAGAGGCTGGCGGCGAGCGGACGCTCCAACTCGAGCGTCGTCGGCTCACCGCTCAGCCCCAGGCGAGGCGTGGCCTTGGGGCGTATCGCCACGCGCGGAGGCTCCTACTTCTTCGCCTTCAGCTCGGCGTCGATGATGCTCTTGAACTCCTCGATGGGCTGGGCGCCAGAGAGGAGGACGCCGTTGATGAAGAAGGCCGGGGTGCCGTTGACGCCCACCTTCTTGCCGGCCTCCAGGTCGGCGGTCACGATCGACGCCTTCTCGCCGGAGTCCAGGCACTTGTCGAACTTCGCGGAGTCCAGGCCCACCTTCTTGGCGTGCTCCTTGAGCTGGGGCACCTCGAGCGCCTGCTGATTGGCGAAGAGCACGTCGTGGTACTCCCAGAACTTGCCCTGGTCATTGGCGCACAGCGAGGCCTCCGCGGCCTTGGGCGCCTGCTTGTGGAAGTCCAGCGGGAACTGGCGGAACACCAGCCGCACCTGGTTGGGGTACGCCGCGAGCACCTCGTCCACCGTCTTGATGGCGCGGCTGCAGTACGGGCACTGGAAGTCGCTGAACTCCACGATGGTGATGGGCGCGCCCTCGGGGCCACGCGCGGGACCGGTGGCGGCCACTTCCTTGCGCTCGACCGGCGGCTTCGGCGGCTCGGGCAGGGTGATCTGCACGTTGTTGGCCTTCTTCAGCTCCTCGAAGTAGGCACGCGCGCGCTCCTGACGCTTGGAGCCGTTGAGGAAGTCGACGATCTGCGGCTTGACCTGCTCGAAGGTGGTGCCCGGGGGCAGCCGCTCCTTGGCCTCGTCGTACAGCTTCTTGATCTCCTCCTCGGGGGGCTGGGGGATCTTGCCGTCGATCTCCGCCTTCATGAGCTCTTCTTCGCTCACGCCACGCTTCTTGGCCTCGGCCGCCACGAGCTTCTCCACCACGAAGCCCTCGAGGCCCTGCTTGCGCAGCTGGTACTTCTGCTTCTCCAGGTTGGCCAGCGGCTCCTTGACGCGCTCGTTGAGCTCGCCAAAGGTGACCTTCTGACCGTCACCGTAGGTGGCCACGACGGTGTCGGCCGAGGGCTCCGCGGAGGTGGTGGTCGCCGTGGCGGCGGTCGCCGGGGACTTCTCCTTGTTGCAGCCGGAGAAGAGAGAAGCCGCCAGCAGCGCGGCCAGAATGGTGGAAGTAGAGCGCATGAGCATGGATAGGGGTCCTTAGTCGAGAAAACCCCGGACCCGCAAAGAAATTTCTCGGACTTCGCTCAGGCCACCATCGGCTCGAGGCCGAGCTCCGGCAGGCGCAGCTCCGGCAACTCCAGGTGCTTGCGGGCCGGGACGATCTCGTAGCTGCTGGGGTCGGCGAGGACGGCCTTGACCAGCTTCTGGTTGAGCGCGTGCCCCGTCTTGAAGGCCTTGAGGTGGCCGACCACCGGGCGGCCGAACAGGGAGATGTCCCCGATGGCGTCGAGAATCTTGTGGCGCACGAACTCGTCGGGGAAGCGCAGGCCGTCCGGGTTGAGGATGGAGAACTCGTCCACCACGATGGCGTTGTCCAGCGAGCCGCCGCGCGCCAGGCCCATCTTCTTGAGCATCTCCACGTCCCGGAGGAAGCCGAAGGTGCGCGCGCGGGAGATCTCCCGGGCGAAGCACCGGTCGGAGAACTCCAGGTCGAAGGTCTGCTCGGTGATGAGCGGGTGCTTGAAGTCGATGGAGCAGGAGATGCGGAAGCGGTTGCAGGGAGACAGGCTGGCCTCCTTGTCACCGTCCACCACGGAGACCTGCTTCTTGATGACCAGCAGGCGCCGGGGCTCCTCCTGCTCGCGCACACCGGCCTCGGCGATGAGGGAGGCGAAGGGCGCGGCGCTGCCATCCATGATGGGCACCTCGGGGCCGTCCAGCTCCACGCGCACGTTGTCCAGACCCATGCCGGCCAGCGCCGCCATGAGGTGCTCCACCGTGCTCACCTTCACCCCATCCCTGCCCAGCGTGGTGGCCAGGGAGGTGTCCACCACGTACTCCGTCAGCGCGGGAATGGAGACCGGGCGCGGCGTGTCCGTGCGCACGAAGATGATGCCGTGGTTCACCGGCGCGGGCAGCAACGAGAGGTTCACCGGCGCGCCAGAGTGAAGCCCCACCCCCTGGCAATGGACGGGCTGGGACAGGGTGCGCTGGTTGTACGGGTTGGAAGCCATGGTTCGGTGTCGCCTCTTCGATGCGGGTGCTTCACTGTTCACTGCCCATCTGACGCGCCGCGTATCGATGCAAGCCACACGCCATTGAACCCCCCTCCGGGAGGGAGTCCCGCGCGGGCTCCCCGGCTTCCCAAATCGTGGGATTCACTGGCTTTTTCCATCCGCTCGCGGGAGAGACCGAGACCTCCGGCACCCCCACCCCCCTCGACTCGCTGTGCACCTACCCCGTCACCGTGACAATTGTGTCAGAACTTCCACACGCCGAGAGCCGTCATGACGCGTCAAGACGGCCCCCAGATAGCGCAAGCGGATGCCCGGAATCAAACGCTCGGCGGGTGAAATCGTGGCGTGTGGAAACTTTACAGTGACGGGTATGCGACAACCACGTCACCGGGTGGCGGCGAGGAAGCGGTCCCGGAGCAGCTCGGCCTCGGCCCGGTCGAAGGTGAAGCCGCGCAGCTGGGCGCGC
The DNA here is from genome assembly GCF_016887565.1 of Archangium violaceum. Classification (NCBI taxonomy): domain Bacteria; kingdom Pseudomonadati; phylum Myxococcota; class Myxococcia; order Myxococcales; family Archangiaceae; genus Archangium; species Archangium violaceum. The sequence goes on along the minus strand of NZ_CP069396.1, from coordinate 4,505,617 downwards.
CGGCTCACCGCCGCGAAGGTGTTCTCCAGCACCAGGGAGAAGCCGCGCAGGTCCTCGATGAGGCGGGTGCGGATGGCGGGACCCTCGGGGGGCCAGGGCAGCTCGGTGAGGAGCGCGCTGAAGCGATCGAAGGCCTCGTAGTCCACGTAGCGCAGCAGCTGGTAGCTGCCGTCCTGGAAGTAGCCGAGGAAGGCCACGATGCTGGAGATGGTGGCCTCGGCGGCGACCACGTCGTCGTTGCGCAGGTGGCCCTCGGCGGCGCGGCACAGCTGGGAGAAGACCCAGAGGTCCTTGCGCAGCCGCTCGGCGGACTCCATGGGGGAGGCGAGCTGCTCGAAGGGGGCCTCGCCGTGGGCGGAGCCAGGGGCGAGCGCCTCGGTGAGGGCCACCACCTGGGCCTGGAAGAGCTGGGTGAATGCGTAGGAGGCGCGGGCGGCGGCGGCGCGGTCCCGGTCCAGCTCCACGAGGATGTCGCGGGCGATGCGCTCGGTCTCGCGGGCGATGTCGCGCGCCACGCGCAAGCACGCGGCCTGGAGGGGCTTGGGGCCGGCCTTGGGGGCCAGCTCGTTCTTCAGGTAGCCCACGAGACTGAGCGCCTCGCTGCGCACCAGGGAGAGCACCACGCGCACGCGGCGGGGGATGGGGCCCTGGGCATCCTGGCTCACGTAGGCCAGGTAGTGCAGCAGGCGGAACAGGCCCAGGTAGGCGATGGTGAAGAGGGGCCGCGTCTCCGCCGGCACCGTGGCGAGCAGCGACAGCAGGCGGACCGAGCGCAGCCGGTCGTACTCCAGACGGAACTCGTTGAGGCGGAAGGGCCGGAAGTAGCGGTTGAGGACGATCTCCCTCAGGACGAGGTTGCCCACGTCGTTGAAGAGGTTCAGCCCGCACACCGGCAGTTGCAGCAGGTGGTCGATGAGGTTGCGCAGCGACTCGAAGGACTGACGCAGGACGAAGAGGCTCTCCTGGGGCGTCTCCTGGTCCAGCTCGCCCTCGATGCGCGAGCGGCGCGTCTTGTCGTCGGACAGCTGCGTCTCCACGTAGCGCCGGAACTGGAGCTTCTGGGTGGAGTCGGGATCCAACAGGTGCCGCGCCAGGCGGATGGCCTGGCTGAGGGTGGCGCGGACGTCCTTGAGCTCCTCGCGGAAGTCGCGGGTGACGAGCGGCTGATCCTGGGGATCGATGACGCCGTTGTCGTGGAGGTGGACGTAGCGCTCCACGGCGCGCAGGAGCATCTCGAACTCGAAGAGGAGCTCCTCGCGGGCCTCCACGGGCAGTTCGCGCAGCCAACGCTCGCGATCGGCGAGGTAGCCGGCGCGGTTGCCCTGGGAGGTGCGGACGAGCTCCGCGTAGAAGTCACGGGGAACGCGGGACATGGGAGGCGGCTGGACGGCGGTCGCGGTGGTGCTCACCAGAGGGACCCCTGCGCCGTGGTGGGCGCCTTCTTGTTGAAATAGGCGTACGCGTGGTGCGTGGCTACTCGGCCCCGCGGCGTGCGCTGGAGGAAGCCTTCCTGCAGGAGGTACGGCTCGTACACGTCCTCGATGGTATCGCGCTGCTCGCCCACGCTGGCGGCGATGGTCTCCACGCCCACCGGGCCCCCGCCGAACTTGTCGAGGATGGTGAGCAGGATTTTACGGTCCATCGCGTCCAGACCGGAGGGGTCCACGCCGAGCCGGGTGAGCGACTGAGAGGCCAGCTCCTGGGTGATGGTGCCATCGCCCTCCACCTCGGCGAAGTCGCGCAGCCGGCGCAGCAGCCGGTTGGCGATACGCGGGGTGCCGCGCGCGCGGGTGGAGATCTCCTTCGCGCCCTCGCGATCCAACTTGACGCCGAGGATGCGCGCCGAGCGGTTGAGGATCATCTCCAGGTGCTTGGGCTCGTAGTACTCGAGCCGCTCTTGAATCTGGAAGCGGTCGCGCAGCGGCGAGGTGAGGAGGCCGGTGCGGGTGGTGGCACCGATGAGGGTGAAGGGCGGCAGGTCGATCTTCATCGCCCGGGCGGCGGGGCCGGTGTCGATGGTGATGTCCAGCCGGAAGTCCTCCATGGCCGGATAGAGGTACTCCTCGATGGCGACGTTGAGGCGGTGGACCTCGTCGATGAAGAGGATGTCGCGCTCGTTGAGGTTGGTGAGGAGGCCGGCCAGGTCGCCCTTGCGCTCGATCGCGGGGCCGCTGGTGACGTGGATGCCCACGCCCAGCTCGGTGGCCATGAGGTAGGCCAGCGACGTCTTGCCCAGACCCGGGGGGCCGGAGAAGAGACAGTGGTCGAGCGACTCGCCACGACTCTTGGCCGCCTGCACGTACACCTTGAGCTTCTCGACGACGGCGCTCTGCCCCACGTACTCGTCGAAGGTGCGCGGACGCAGCGAGGCCTCGACGCGGACCTCGTCGTTGAGCGCCTCTCCAGAGAGTGTGTCGTCGGACTTCCGCTTCGCCTTCGCCATACAGTCAACCCTCTGCCGTCACCCTACCAGAACGGACCCTGTGTCGCGGGTCCTCTCGCGAGCTAGACTCCGCGTCCCCCGCCGTCAGGCCGCCTGCCCAGGGAGCTTGCCCCCCGTGAAGGGACTCGTCTTCGCACTCTCCATCCCCAAGTACGTCCTCGCCAAGGGGATTGGAGGAATGTACCCGAAGCTGCACTACGGGCGTGGGAGCTGTCTCTCCCTGCGTGAGCTGGCCTCCCCCACCCTGCCCGGACCGGACTGGGTGCGGCTGCGCCCGCTGCTGGCGGGCCTGTGCGGCTCGGACATGGGGACGATCTTCTTCAAGATGAGCCCCCAGATGGAGCCCTTCAACAGTTTTCCCGCGGTGCTGGGCCACGAGGTGCTCGCCGAGGTGAAGGAGCTGGGGCCCCAGGCGCGCGGCGTGGAGGTGGGACAGAAGGTGGTGGTGAATCCGCTGCTGCCCTGCCGCCTGCGGGGCATCCAGCCGCCCTGCGCGCCGTGCGCGGCTGGCCAGGAGAACGGCTGCGAGCACACCGCCGAGGGCTGCCTCGCACCGGGGCATCTGCTCGGCTTCCAGAAGGACCTGCCCGGGGGCATGGGGACGGAGATGGTGGCACACCCCTCGCAGCTCCACCCGCTGCCGGAAGGGGTGGGAGACACGGCCGGCGTGCTGGTGGAGCCGCTCGCGGTGAGCCTGCACGCGGTGCTGAAGGTGCCGCTGAAGGACGGGGATCGGGTGCTGGTGATCGGCGGTGGGCCGGTGGCCTTCGCGTGCCTCTGGGCCATCCGCGCGCTGGGCTCGCGCTGTCATGTGACGCTGCTGGCGGCCGAGGAGTACCAGCTGCGGCTGGCGAAGCAGCTCGGGGCGGACGAGGCCTTCCGGGTGATGCGGGACGACACCGCCGAGGCCGAGGAGGTGGCGAGGCGCACGGGCGCGAAGGTGTACCGCCCCATCCTCGGCCCGCCAGCGCTCATGGGGGGCTACGAGGTGACATTCGACTGCATCGGCAGCGCGACCTCGGTGCAGGACTCGTTGCGCTACACGCGCTCGCTGGGGAAGGTGGTGCTGGTGGGGGCGGCGGGCATCCTGGAGCGGGTGGACTGGACGACGGTGTGGCGCAACGAGCTCACGCTGCTCGGCTCCTACGTGTACGGCCCGGAGAGCTTCCGGGGCGAGCGCAAGCACACGTTCGACCTGGTGCTGGAGCTGCTCGCCCGCCGGGAGGGCCCGGATCCGAGCGTGCTCGTGACACATACCTTTCCGCTCGCGCGTTACCAGGAGGCCATCGAGGCCAACCTGGCGCGTGGCCAGTACCAGTCGGTGAAGACCGTCTTCGACCTCACGGTGAACCCATGACCTCCCCCTTCCGTCCCCTGCCCTTCCTCAACGAGGCCCGCGCCGAGCCGGTGTCCGGCATCCGGCTTCAGAAGCTCCGCCGAGCCGCGCAGGAGGCGCGCGATGTGTTCACGGCCGCGGGCCCGGTGGCGGCGGTGGCCACGTGCGATCTCGTCACGTTCCCCTACCCGTCGCTGTTCGCCTTCAGCGGAGGGGCGCTGTCACCGGCGCCCTACGTGATGATGACGAACCGGATGCAGGTGGTGCAGTACCAGGAGGAGGGAGTGACGCGCACCCTGCTCTTCAACCCGAGCGACTACGAGCGCGGGCAGGCGGCCCCCTTCTACGCGTCGCTGCGGGAGAAGTACGGCAACTTCCTGTCGGACAAGGTGATGACACGGCGGCTGGGCACGGTGCAGAGCCACCTCGCGGCGCTGGGGCTGCATCCGAAGGACGTGGATTACATCGCGTTCGACCACCTGCACGTGCAGGACGTGCGGCGGTGGCTGGGCGGGGACGGAGAGCCGGCGTACTTCCCGAGGGCGAAGCTGCTGGTGCAGCGGACCGAGTGGGAGTCGGTGAAGAACCTGCACCCGCTGGAGAAGGTCTGGTACGTGCCGGGCGGGACGGACGGAGTGCCGGAGGAGCGGGTGGTGCTGCTGGACGGGGACGTGTGGCTGGGAAGGGGCGCGGCCATCCTGTCGACGCCGGGGCACACGATGGGGAACATGTCGCTCGCGGTGGCCTCGGACAAGGAAGTGTTCGTGGTGAGCGAGAACGGCGTGGCCTCGGAGAGCTACACGCCGCTGCAGTCGAGGATTCCGGGAGTGCGCGCCTACGCCGAGCAGATGGGCCTGGAGGTGGTGCTCAATGGCAACACCCGTGAGAGCTCGCTGGAGCAGTACTCGTCGATGATCGTGGAGAAACTCTTCGCGGGCCCGTCGCGAGTGGAGGGGGCGTTCGTGAACTTCCACCCTTCGTCCCTGTTGACGAGCGCGCTGGTGGCACCGGGCCTGTCGCCCACCATCACCCTGCCCCCGCCGAACCACGGGGACATCCGCCCCACCACCGCCGCGCGCCGGGCCGCCTGAGAATTCATTTCATGTGGAGGTGGACTTTCCCCCGGGGTCGACGGACCATCCCCATTGGAGGGCGATTCTCGATTCTCATCGACACAGGGCGCTATGAATCAGACACGTCGTCTCGACAGTTCTGTCCATCAGAGAGCCCTGGCCTTGAGTCTGCTCCTGGTGATTCCTTGCGCCACTCGAGCCGAGAACACCGAGGATGTAAAAACCTACCTCATTTCGATCCATAGCCTGTACGAAAGCCTCGAATACGAGCGCGCTCTCGAGCAGACACAACTCGCCCGACAGCTACCTCGCAGCACGGAAGAAGAAGTCACCCGCTCCCTCTACGAGGGAATACTCCAGTGCGAGTTGGGTCGGGAGGAGCAAGGCACCGCCGCCTTCAAGGCAGCACTCCTGCTACGACCCGACTCGAAGCTACCCGTGCAGGTAGCGCCCAAGATCGAAAGGCGCTTCGAGTCCGTACGGCAGCAGGTGAAGCGCGAGTTCGCTCGTCTGAGGGTGGAGCCCTCCGCATCCCCGTCCACGGCTGTCGTGACCCAGCCACCAGCGACTCCGCCCTCCGCTGCCTCTCTCGAGGCGTCTGCGCACGGAGCGCTGCGAAGGAAGTCGCTCATCCCAGCCGTCGCGGGCGGGACCCTCCTGGTGGCAGGTGGCATCTCCTGGGCCATCTCTCGCGGAACGTTGAACCAGCTGCGCACCAACGATCCCCGGATCGCGACGAGGGAAGACGTGCAGCGCAATGTCTCTCGCGGGAACACGTGGCAGACGGTGGGAATCAGCCTGCTGGGTGCAGGCGCCGCGGGTCTGGTCACCGCGGCGGGGATGTACGTACTGGGTTCGCCGGACCAGCCCGTGTCGCTCGGCGTGAGCACGGATGGGACCTCCGCCTTCGTTCATGGGAGGTGGCCGTGATGAGGACGCAGAAGAATTCGAGCCTCCAGGCCCTACTGGCCATGGTGCTGCTCATCGGGCTCGCGGGCTGCGCGGATTTCGAGCAGGAGGGGGAGGCATTCTGCCAGCGCAACCCCGATCGCTGTGACACAACCGCGCCCATCATCATCCAAGGCGCTCAGTCCGCCACCAGCGTGCTGGCCCACGAAACGGTGACGTTCAGCGTCACGGCACAGGACGAGGAGACACCCCATCTCGATTTCGTGTGGACGTGCAGCGCCGGAACCCTCGGGACTCCTGCTAGCACTGGCACGAACAGCGAGATCACATGGACCCCTCCACCCTGCTCGCCAGCAGGAACTGTGATCACCGTCACCGTCACTGTCGCCAACAGCAAAAGCCTCACCACCACCAGGGAATTCACCCTCTCCACCAATCGTTGCCCGTCGCCGGCGGTTTCCGCCCGTGAAAAACACTCGCTGGCGCTGCGTGGCGATGGCACCGTCTGGGCCTGGGGCGACAACTCCGATCGCCCTCCCGTGCAGGTGTCCGGTCTGTCCAGCATCACCGCCCTGGCCGCTGGCAATGCCCACTCGCTGGCACTGCGCAGCGACGGCACCGTCTGGGCTTGGGGCTCCAACGCCTCCGGCCAGCTCGGCGATGGGACCACCACCGCCCGCCCCACCCCCATTCAGCTCTCCGGCCTGTCCAGCATCACCGCCCTGGCCGCTGGCGAGTCCCACTCGCTGGCGCTGCGCAGCGACGGCACCGTCTGGGCCTGGGGCGCCAACTCCTCCGGCCAGCTCGGCGATGGGACCACCACCGCCCGCCTCACCCCCGTGCAGGTCTCCGCTCTGTCCGGCATCATCGCGCTGGCCGCTGGCAATGCCCACTCGCTGGCGCTGCGCAACGATGGCACCGTCTGGGCCTGGGGCTCCAACTCCCAAGGCCAGCTCGGCGATGGAACAAATACCACCCGCCTCACCCCCGTGCAGGTGCCCGGCCTGTCCAGCGTCACCGCTCTGACCGCTGGCAATTCCCACTCGTTGGCCCTGCGCAACGATGGCACCGTCTGGGGTTGGGGCTACAACGCCCAAGGCCAGCTCGGCGATGGCTCGGCATCATATAGCCTGGTACCAACGCAAGCCGTGCTTCCTTGAAGGCCCGCCACTCGCGGCCTCTCAGTTCACGGTCGCGATGAAGCTCCGGTGGACCCAGCCCGGCTCGTACGGGCCGGACAACCGGGAGTACTCCACGTAGAAGCGCTCGTTCGAGGGACACGCCTTCAACAGGCGCACGCTCACGTTGGCGCCGCCACAGTAGATGGTGTCGATCGCGGTGCTGCTCGTGGCCGAGCTGTACACGGGGATCGTGGCGCACTTGAACGCGTAGTGCTGGGAGAGGCTTTGACAGGTATTGGTGAGCTCCAGTTCCGTGGAGCCCACGGGCTCCGTGAGCCCCTCCTCCTCCGGCAGGCCGCACCCGGAGAGAAGACCCGTCACCACCACGAAAGCCAACGGCCAGCGTCGAAGAAACATTGTCATCGCACTCGTCCTTGTCGAATCCGCCGAATCCATCACGGATGGCGTCCTACCGTGTCTTGAGGGCGAGGCGGATGAGCCAGAGTCCCAACGCGGTCAGGCCCACCATCAGCCCTCCCCCGGCGCCGAGCGCGAGCAACCGCCAGCGCACTCCGGACAATGCGAGCACGTGGGGCGGCACCCAGGAGAGCGTTCCCACCAGCACATGGCTTGTCTTCATCATGATCTCACCTCCACGCACTCATCGCAGGGCTTCCAGCTCCGTGAGCCGGGAAAGCAATTGTTGGGGCTGCTCCTCATCGGCGAGCCGCTCGGCCAGACCATGACTGGCCAACCGCGCCACATGTGCCAACCGCACCAGGTGCGCACGTCCGCGCTCTCCTCCCACGAGCACCACCAGCAGCCGCAGGGGCAGGCCATCCGGCGTCTCGGCCTTGAGGGGCTTGGCCAACGTCACCACGGCGGCCACCGGCGCGGCGTGCTCGACGATGGCGTGCGGCACCGCCACGCCGTTGCCCACCATGCTGGAGGCCTCCGCCTCACGCCGCTTCAGCTCCGCCACCAGCCAGGGGGCACTCATGCCGGGGCAGGACCCCACCAGCCGCCCCGCGGCCACATCCAGCGCGTCCTCGAGTGCGGCGCAGGTGAGGCGCAGCACCATCCGCTCCGGCGCCAGCAGCGGCACCAGTGCCGGCACCGGAGCCTCACTCCCGGCGGCGCGCATGGGAAACTCCGCGTCGAGGAACTCACGGACCCGGGCGAGCTGCGGGCCGGAGAGGCCCCGGCGCGCCATCTCCAGGAAGAGCATGCCCGCGCCGGGCACCTGCTCCAGGTAGTGGGCCACGAAGGGGCTCACCCGGTGCGCCACGTCCATGAGGAGCGTGGGGGGCACGCCCAGCTCGCGGGCAATGGCGGCGAGCCGCTCCGGCGTGGGGGCCGCGTCCAGCCCGTTCTCCACGCGGCTGAGGTAGGCGCTGGACACGCCGATACGACGGGCGAGGTCGCGCAGGCTCAGCCCCGCGTCCACGCGCAGCAGTCGGATGGTCGCTCCCAGGTGCATGACGTCGTTGTCTCGTTTCCGATGCGTAAGGGGGGGTGACAGTGATTCAAGGGAAGGGGCCATCGGCTGGGAGCGCCGGGGCCGTATCGGGTTCGTTGTCGGCGACATCGGCGGCCTCACCTGCGCTGGCCTGGGAATGGGGGTGAACCACCAGCAGTGACGTGGGAGCCTCGCGGATGAGGCGCTCGCGGTGCCTGGCCCCGACTCCCATCACCACGAGGTCATAGCCACGCCGTGCTTCCTCCAGGGCCGCGTCCTCGGGCGAGCCGTGCGCCACCACCCGGGTGTGCACGCGCCCAGGCGCTCCCGGGAAGAGCTTCTCGACCCGGGACCGCGCCGCCGTGGGCCCGCGCGCACCCGCGGAAGGAGTGACGTGCAGCACCGTCACCTGTGCGTCCGTGGAGCGCAGCAGGCGCCGCGCCAGGGCGAGCGCCGCCCGGTCATGCGGGCCGTCGAGGAAGGGCACCAGCACCCGGCGCACGCCCTCCAGGCCCCGGTCCACCAGCACCGCCACGTCCGTGCCCGCCTCCCGCATCACCTCGTGCACGGTGCCGCCCAGCATCGCGCGGCTGAAGAGCGGCTCGTGCCAGCCCAGCAAGATGAGGCTGGCCTGCTTGGCCTCGGCCGTGCGGCAGATGTCCAACCCGGGCTCGGCCGACACGAACGACAGCGGCCGCACCTCCAGGCCCAGGCTGCTCGCGCGGCCCAGCAACGGGGCCAGGGCATCTCCTGACGTGTCCTCTTCCCGCCGGGGATGGAAGGAGGAGTGGTCGCTGGGGGCCACGAGGTGCAGGGCGTAGAACTGGGAGGGCTCGGCGCTGGAGCCGATGAGGGCGTGCCCCAGGGTCGCCATCCCCCTGCCCACCTGCCCCTGCCCCACGCACATCAACACGGTGAAGGGCGCGGGAACCACCGGTGGACTCACGGGGGCGAGCGGCACCCGGTCCTGGACCTGTTCCCCAGGCGGATACACCCAGCGCAGCAGCGGCGAGGCGATGAGGGCGGTCACCAGGGCCATCACCACCATCATGGTGAAGAGCTTGGGAGAGATGAGCCCCAGGTCCAGGCCGAGGTTGAGGACGATGAGCCCCATCAACCCGCGCACATTCATCAGGATGCCGAGGGCCCCCGCCTCGCGCCAGCGCAGGCCCGAGAGTCTCGCGGCCACCGCGCTGCCGCCGAACTTGCCCACGCTGGCCACCAGGAGGATGAGGCCGCACAGGGCCCAGTCCGAGCCACTCCCCAACAGCTCCAGGTGGGTGCGCAGGCCGCTGTAGACGAAGAAGACGGGCAGCAGCATCACCCCCACCACGTCCTCCAACCGCTCCACCAGCGCCTCGGCCAGTCCACCCTCCTTGGGGATGATGGCCCCGAAGAGGAAGGCGCCGAAGAGGGTATGGATGCCAATGCGTTCGGTCACCCACGAGGAGGCCAGCAGCAGCAGCACGATGAGGGCCACCACGTTCTGGTTGAGGCCCTCCCTGCTCGCCACGCGCGCGCCCAGCCGATGAAGGAAGGGCCGCAGCACTCCCAACATGAAGCCGATGTAGAGCAGCACGAAGAGCGTGGTGTACACCCCCTGCTCGAGCCCCGAGGCGCGCACCAGGGAGACGAGGAAGGCCAGCAGGCACCACGCCGTCACGTCATCCACCGCCGCGCAGGTCAGGGCGAGCAGTCCCACCTTGGAGCGCAGCAGGCCGCGCTCCGAGAGGATTCGCGCCAGCACCGCGAAGGCGGTCATGCTCAGGGCCAACCCCACGAAGAGCACGAAGAAGGGCAGCGGCACCGAGGGCTCGGACAGGCGCGGGTAGAGCCACCACGCCACCAGCGCCCCGAGCAGCAGGGGCACCAGGAGGCTGGTGTGGCTGATGAGCACCGACGTCCGGCCCTGTCCCCGGAGCACCCGCGGCTCCAACTCCAGCCCGATGAGGAACATGAAGAGGATGAGCCCCACCTGGCTCAGCATCTTCAGCACCGGCATGCTGCTCGCGGGAAAGAGCGTGCCCATCACCTCCGGGGCCACCCACCCCAGCAGCGAGGGGCCCAGCAGGATGCCCGCGAGCACCTCGGCGATGACGAGGGGCTGGCCCAGCCACCGCGCTCCCCGCCCGATGAGCCGGGACAGACCGATGATGATCACGAGCTGCACGAGGAGCAGGCTGAGCGGGTTGTGCGCGAGATCGGCCATCGGTCTGCCTCCGTGAAGCGAGCGGGTTCACGCCTCGCCCGCCCCGAGGCCTCAAGAGGCGGCGTTGCCCGCGGTCAGCGCGGGAACCGCCTCCGTCGCGGCGGTGGCCTCCGCGGCGGGCGAGGAGGCCGAGTGTCGCACGATGAGCAGCGAGGTGGGAGCGTCTCGGAGGAGCCGCTCACCGCGCAAGCCGAAGAGCTGGTCCTCCAGGCCCCACTCCGCGCCCACGCCCGCCACCACCAGGTCATACCCGCGCCGGCACTCCTCCAGCGCCGCGTCCTCGGGCGAGTCGTGCGCCACCACCTTGAAGTGCACCCGCCCGGACCCCTCCGGGAAGAGCGCCTCGACCAGGGGGCGAGCGCCCGAGTGCTCACGCGGGCCCTCGGGCTGGGTGACGTGCAGCACCGTGACCTCGGCATCGGAGTGTTGCAGCAGCCGGCGGGCGAGCCCCAGGGCCGCCCGGTCATGCGAGCTGCCGATGAAAGGCACCAGCACCCGGCGCACGTTCTCCAGGCCCCGGTCCACCAGCACCGCCACGTCCGTGCCCGCCTCCTGCATCACCTCGTGCACGGTGCCGCCCAGCATCGTGCGGCTGAAGAGCGGCTTGTGCCAGCCCAGCAGGATGAGGCTGGCCTGCTTGGCCTCGGCCGTGCGGCAGATGTCCAGCCCGGGCTCGGCCGACACGAACGACAGCGGCCGCACCTCCAGGCCCAGGCTGCTCGCGCGGCCCAGCAGCGGGGCCAGGGTATTGCCGCTGGCCTTCTCCGGGTCATGGCGCAGGTGGAACGAGGCGCGCTCGGTGGGGCGGATGAGGTGCAGGGCGTAGAGCTGCGAGGACGGCGAGGGCGTACCCAGGAGCGCACGCCCCAGGGTGACCATGCCGGCTCCCGCCTGCTCGTGGGAGACGCACATCAGCACGGTGAAGGGCGGCGCCTCCGCCAGCGGGGCCACGGGTGTGAGCGACACCTGGTCCCGAGCCATCTCCTCGGGGGGATAGATGATGCGCAGCAGCGGCGTCGTCATGAACGTCGTCACCAACGCCATCACCACCATCATGGTGAAGAGCGTGGGAGAGATGACGCCCAGGTCCAGGCCGAGGTTGAGGACGATGAGCTCCATCAACCCGCGGGTGTTCATCAGGATGCCGATGGCCCCCGCCTCACGCCAGCGCATGCCGGTGAGCCGCGCGGCCACCGCGCTGCCACCGAACTTGCCCACGCAGGCCAGGAGGATGATGAAGCCGCACATCAGCCAGTGGTCGCTGGTGGACAGCAGGCCGATCTCCGTGCGCAGACCGCTGAAGGCGAAGAAGAGGGGCAGCAGCAGCACCACCGCCACGTCCTCGAGCTTCTCGGCCAGCGCCTGCGCCAGCCCGCCCTCCTTGGGGATGACCGCGCCCATCATGAAGGCGCCGAAGAGGGCGTGGATGCCGATGAGCTCCGTGGCCCACGAGGACGCCAGCAGCATCATCAGCGTCAGGGCGACGCCGTTCTGGTTGAGGCCCTCCTTGTTCGCCACGCGCGCGCCCAGCCGCGAGAGGAACGGCCGCACCACGCCCAGCATGAAGGCGATGTAGAGCATCGCGAAGAGCGTGGTGAGCCCCGCGTGCATCAGGTCCGAGGCCCGCACGATGGAGACGACGAAGGCCAGCAGGCACCACGCCGTCACGTCGTCCACCGCCGCGCAGGTGATGGTCATGGCCCCCACCTTGGAGGTCAGCAGCCGCCGCTCGGTGAGGATGCGCGCGAGCACCGGGAAGGCGGTGATGCTCATCGCCACGCCCATGAAGAGCACGAAGGAGGAGAAGGGCACCGAGGGCTCGGACAGACGCGGGTAGAACCAGAGCGCCGCCGCCGCGCCCAACCCGAAGGGCACCAGGATGCTCGTGTGGCTGATGACCACCGAGGCGTGCCCCCGGCCCTTGAGTAGCTTGGGGTCCAGCTCCAGCCCGATGAGGAACATGAAGAGGATGAGCCCCACCTGGCTCAGCATCTTCAGCACCGACATGCTGCTGGCCGGGAACAGCCACTCCATGGCCCCGGGGGCCACCCACCCCAGCAGCGAGGGCCCCAGCAGGATGCCCGCGAGCACCTCGGCGATGACCAGCGGCTGCCCCAGCCACCGCGCGCCCCGCCCGATCAGCCGGGAAACCCCAATGATCACGATGAATTGCACGATCAGTAGGGTCAGGGGGTTGTGTCCGACGGCGTGCATGGTGTCACCTCCCGCAAAGCGTTAAGTTCGCACTTACCATCTTCCGGGATGACGTGTCACCCCTCCTGGGCCATGGACCCTGGAATTACCGGGTTCTCAGAGTCAGGTTCCCGGCGGCTTGCGGGGGAGGTCCACGCTGAGCACGGCCTGCATCAGGTCGACCAGCCCGGGCCAGGCCTCGGCCGACAGCCACACGCCTTCCGGCTCGTGCTCGGCGTTCATCAGGAGCGAGGAGGACTCGAAGAGCCGCGCCGACACCGCGCCCTCCTTCGGCAGCGCCCCAGACACCCGGAAGCGCTGTCCGTCCCAGCTCAGCCCCTCGGGCATCACCTGGTCGAGCACGGTGCGCAGCGCGGCCTTGCCTCCGCCCACGCGCAACACGCCCTGCACCAGCGCCGAGGCCATCTTCGACTCCTCCAGGTCCACCCGGCCCGGGGTGAGGAGCGTCAGGTGGTAGCGGCCCGACACCAGCTCCAGCCGCTCCAGGGCCACCTCCACGCGCAGCTTCCAGCCGGAGACCGCCAGCCGCACGTCATAGGTCTTCGGCAGGTGGGCCCAGTCGCCCAGCGTCAGCGGACGCACGTCGCGCAGCACCCGCCGGGTGATGGCCTCCACCCGTGCGTGGGACAAGCGCAGCCGCTTGCGAGCCACGTCCACCGACACGTCACCGGCCAGACCCACGGGCAACTTCCCCGCCCACTCCCTGGCACTGTCCCACCACCGCGAAGCACCGGACATCGCAATCGCCTCCTGGGGCACCGAGCCCTGTTATCTGGCCCGGGACACACCTCGGATTCAAGCGAAGCGACACGCCCCCCGCTTGGTACGTTGGCGGCCATGCCCTCTTCCCGCGCCCCGCTCGCGGCCGGGCTCGTGCCCCTGCTCCTGCTGGCCTCCGGCTGCGCCACGTTCGCCGCCCGCGGCCCACCGCACCCGGAGTCGCTCCCCTCGCCCGCTCAACCGTAGTGGGAGCGTGTGCACCCCGTTTCCGTGTGATTAGATACCTCCAGGCATGACGAACGGTTCCCCAGAAGGTCCCCCGCCTCCGTGGCCCGACATCCACCGGACAGTGCTCTCCACGCTCGATGCGCTGGCCTCGTCCACCGGGTGGATTCCCACCGCCGCGACCGTCGGTATCGAACCGATCTTCGAGCGCGTGCTCCAGCAGATCTGCGAGCCCCAGGGCCTGACCCCCTCGGCCTACATCGACCTCCTGACCCGGGACGCCACACTGCGTGGTGAGGTCCAGAAGCGGCTGGCGAAGTTGATGGAGAACCCGGCGCTCGTGAACATGCGCCGCGAGGCCCAGCGCCGCGAGGCCGAGCACCAGCTCCACGTCCTCCACTATCTGCTGTCGGGCCAGAAGCCCCCCGATTGGGTGTGGACGTCGCTCGACGAGGAGCAGCAGGAGCAGCTCCGCGACGCGGCCGAGTCGGGCGAGGAGAAGGACCCCGTGCTGCTCCCCCGTGTGCAGGGGGCGCTGAGGAAGCTGGCCATGACACCCACGCCGTACGGACAGTGCGAGGACTGCGGCACCGCCATCCTGCTGGAGCGCCTGCAACTGGTACCCTGGGCGGAGTGCTGCGCCGCCTGCCAGCGCAAGCGCGAGGGCGTCCCGGACGAGCCACCCGAGCCCCAGGTCCCCGTCCTCTACTTCTGAGGCCTCGCCCCCTCCACCACGCACCGGGCGATCGCGCGGCTGATGGGGTGCCCCAGCTTCAGCTCGACATCCAGGTAGATGGGCGAGCTGTTGAGCTCCAGGAACACCCAGTCGTCCCCCTGGTGCTTGATGTCGATGCCGGCGAAGGTGAGGCCGCACGCGCGCGCCGCCTCCCGGCAGAAGCGCTGGATGGGCTCGGGGAGCGGCACCTCGCGGTAGGAGGCCCCGCCGCCGCTGTAGACGGGGTCCGCCCGGAAGTCGAGGTGCTGCTCGGGCGTCTCGATGGCCACGGACGAGACGATCTCTTCGCCCACCAGCATGACGCGCAGGTCGGCGCCCGGAATGCGCTCCTGGAAGATGACGGGCGAGGCGGTGACGTCCTCGAGCCGCCCGAGCGCCTCGCCCTCCAGCACCCGGGTGACGGCGCCGCCCATGATGGGCTTGAAGATGACGTCCTTCACCTCGGCGTGGAAGGCGCGGATGGCGGCCGGATCGTTCGAGATGAGCGTCCGAGGCACCCGCGCCCCGAGGCTCCTGAGCGCGTGGAGCTGGAAGGGCTTGTACTGCATGACGCTCGCCGCATGAGGGCCGTTGACCAGCGTGACGCCCCGGTGGGCGAGCTGGAGCAACCACGCCACGTAGTACGAGGCCCGCTCGCGCGTGTGCATGAAGGTGGTGAACCAGTCCTCGTAGAGGACGAGCTCCCCATCGCGCTCCAGGGAGGGGGCGTAGGGGGCGGGGATGCCGCGGAGGTAGAAGCCCCGGACATCGTCCACCGGCTCACCGAGGTAGAGCGTCCGCCCGTCGAGCATCGACAGCGGCAGGCCCCGGTCGAGCGCATCGGGCTCGATGAAGAGCGTGTCCGCGCCGAGCGCGGCGGCCTCGCGAGCCACCGCCCTGCACTGCACATCCGCCGCCGGGCCAAAGACGCCGATTCTCAAGGCACTCCCCCGGGAATGGGACCCGCACATGGTCCGGGCCTTGCAGTCCTGAAGATGGACATCCAAGGAGGGAAATGTCGTGACGAAGACGCGGAAGGGTCCGCCGTTCATCAAGTTCGCGCTGCCCAAGCCCCGGAAGCCCGCCGACAAGCAGCCGAGCAAGCCCGACAAGCCGAAGCCCACCGATCGCCTGACGACGATGGCGGTGGGCGAGGAAGGAGGTAGCAACCGCTAGCTCCCGGCGGGGTGTCAGGCGCTGGTGCGCAGCACCTTGAGGGCCTCGCGGAAGAGAGCCTGGAAGGCGGCCTCTCCGCCGAGCCGCTCGCTGGCGGACTCCGCGGCCTTCTCCGCCTGGGGCTGCTTGTAGCCCAGGTTGATGAGGGCGGAGACCAGGTCCGCCATGTGCCCGGACACGGGCGAGGCTGGCGTCGCCTGCGCGGCCACCTGCTCCAGGTGCAGCGTCTTCACCTTGTCCTTGAGCTCCAGCACGAGCCGCTCGGCGGTCTTCTTCCCCACCCCGTGAATCTTGGTGAGGCGAGCCACCTCGCCCCGGCCCAGCGCGACCACCAGCTCCGGTATCTCCATGCCGGAGAGCACCGCCAGCGCGAGCCTGGGGCCCACGTGGGACACCGAGTTGAGCAACAGGAACAGCTCCTCCTCGGCCCGCGAGAGGAAGCCGAACAGCTCGAAGGCGTCCTCGCGCACCACGGTGCGAACCCGCACCTTCACGGACTCGCCCTCGGGAGGCAGCTTCCCGAGCGTCAGGGAGGAGAAGAAGACGCGGTAGCCCACGCCACCCACGTCGATGATGGCCTCGTCGAGGCTCTTCTCCTGAACGATGCCACGCAGTGCCGCGATCATCTCGCCTCCGGACGCCGGTAGGACGGCGCCAGCCGGTCCGCCAGCTGCGCCTGCGCCGACTTGCGGCGCGACTTCGAGACCTTGCCCCTGCTCGAGACTGGCACGGCGGCCCGGCCATGGTTGAGGTGGCAGAGCGCCACCGCGAGCGCGTCGCTGGCATCCGAGCGCTCCAGCTCCTCGAGCGAGAGGAAGGTGCACACCATGCGAGCCACCGCGTCCTTGTCGGCGGCGCCGCCCGCGCCCACCGCGCGCTTCACGCGAGCGGGCGGGTACTCGTGGACGGAGAGTCCCGCCTGGGCGGCGGCCAGCAGGGCCACCCCACGCGCGTGCCCGAGGACGAGCGCGCTGCGGGCGTTGCGGAAGGTGAAGACGCCTTCCACCGCCACGGCCTCGGGCCGGTAGAGCTTCAGGGCCGTCATGAGGGCGCCATGCAGGTCCTTGAGCCGCAGCTCCAGGGGGGCATCGGCGTCCACCTTGATGACACCATGCCCCACATGGATCAGCCGGCCGCGCCGCTCCTCCACCACGCCATACCCCATGAAACGGCTGCCGGGGTCGATGCCTAGGACGCGCAAGTGCCTCTCCGGGGACAACGGAACAGGGGTTCAGCCAGCCCTATAACGCGCGGGCCGCCCGCCTGTCGATGTGCCCTTTCCATCCCACTACGCCGAGAGCGACTCCATCAGGGCGTCATCCATCTCGAAGTTGGCGTGCACGTTCTGCACGTCGTCGTTGTCCTCGAGCAGCTCCATCAGCTTGAGCATCTTCTTGGCGTTGTCGCCCTCGAGCTTGACGGTGTTCTGGGGGATGTACGTCCACTTCTGCTCGCCCAGCTTCAGGCCCGCCTGCTCCAGGCTGGCGGCCACGGCGTGCAGGTCGGCCGGGACGGTGCGCACCTCGAAGCCCTCGTCACCGTGGTTGATGACGTCCTCGGCGCCGGCCTCGATGGCCTTCTCCATCACCTGGTCCTCGGAGGGGCCGGGCTTGACGGTGATGATGCCCTTCTTGTGGAACATCCAGTTCACCGAGCCTTCGGCGCCCAGGTTGCCGCCCTCCTTGGAGAACATGGAGCGCACGTCGCTGGCGGAGCGGTTGCGGTTGTCGGTGAGACACTCCACGAGCACGGCGACGCCGCCGGGACCATAGCCCTCGTAGACGATCTCCTCGTAGGCGGCGCCCTCGAGCTCGCCGGTGCCCTTCTTGATGGCGCGCTGGATGGTGTCGTTGGGCATGTTGGCCTCGCGCGCCGCGGCGATGGCCACGCGCAGCCGAGCGTTACCGTCGGGGTTGCCCCCTCCCAACCTGGCGGAGACGGTGAGCTCCTTGATGACCTTGGTGTAGAGCTTGCCCTTGCTCGCACCCATCGCGGCCTTCTGCCGCTTGATCTTCGACCATCGGTTGTGACCGGACATGGTGGGATGACGCTCCTCGACGATGCGACGCCGCGCCTTCTCGCCCGGACGGGGAGGCGGAGTCAAACACCGAGAGATAACTTCTGGCGCGGCGCCGGGCAGTCCGGCTCAGGCCGCCTGGGAGGGCCCCGTGGACTCGAAGGCCTCGGAGAAGGGCTCCTCCTCCTCGGGGTCCAGCACCGGCTCGAAGAAGGGCGGGATGACGAGCGGCGGGGGCTCGCGCTCGGCGATGAGGTTGGCCGGGACCAGCACGCCCTGGGCGTACAGGCACGTCACCGCCTCGAGGGTGGTCACCTCCGGCAGACTGCACTCCAGCAGGGCGGTGTGCACGGTGCGCTGGCCGTCGAAGAGACGGATGACCTGACCGAGGTCATCGGGCAGGGACTTGAGCACGTCGGCCAGCCGCTTGAAGTCCACCATGAGGCGGGCGGACAGGGGGATGCCGAGGGAGCACAGGGCGGAGAAACGCTCGGCGGCGGGTAGCAGCAGCGAGGCGTAGATCTTCAGGTTGATGAGCGGCTTGCCCTCGGCGGGCACGTCCCCGAAGGACACGGCGTAGGCACCCGAGCCGAAGAAGAGCAGGCGGCGCATGGCGGTGAGACCGCGCTCGCCGGAGAAGGAGGCATCCACCACGTGGCCCTGGCGGAAGGAGAGCCAGCCCTCGTTGTCGCGCAGCTCGACGCGGCCGGCGCGGGAGCCGCACAGGAGCGAGTGGACGACCTGGGCGAGGGGCAGCCGTGCGGTATGGGCCTCGTAGGCGGGGGTGGAGGTGCTGCGGCCCGCCTTGAGACGGGCGAGCGACACCACCACCTCCGAGGGCGGCTGGAGGAGGTAATCATCGGCGCGCACGGCATCGGCGAGCTCGCGGTGGTGGGGCTCCTCGTAGCGCGAGAGCAGGTAGACCGGGAGGTGCTCGGTGCGGGCGTCGGCGCGGAGCTTCTCGCACAAGGCGAAGCCGTCCAGACCATCTCCGGAGGGCTCGACCTGGGCGATGACGAGGTGCGGCAGAGGGCAGCCCGGACCGAGCTCGCCGAGGATGTCCTCGACGGAGGGAGCGGCGAGCACCTCGAAGCCGGCGCTGACGAGGCCCAGGGCGAGGGAGGAGCGCGCGTCCTTGTCGGACTGGACGAGCAGGACGCGGGGACGGAAACGGGTGGAGCGCCGACGGGGGCTGACGTCGGCGGAGGCGGACGAGGCCGCGGGCTCGAGGACGGTGGCGCGGTGCGAACTGGCGACCATGGGGGGCTCCTGGAGCGACGATCCGTGGGACCGGGGTCCACTTCCAGCAAAAAACTACATTACACGAAGAATGAAGACTACCAGGAAATGCGGGTGGGCTCCGCTATAGCGGAGAAGAAGGTAGCATACCAGGACCCAAGGGCTTGAAATTGTTGGGTAAGCATCAACGGAGGGGTTGAGGAAAGGCTCGACGGGCGAGGGGGCGAGGAGCCAGAGTGCGCGGCCTATGACACGACTGATGCTGGTGGGAGTGCTCGTGCCGTGGGTGGCGGTGGCGCAGGAGACGAAGGCGCAGGAGACGACCGCGGAGCCTGCGGCGGTGGCGGTGAGTGCGGAAGCGAAGCGGGAGAACTTCGGGGCGGTGGTGGCGCCGGCGACGATGCCGGACGGGGCGACGGCGGTGTCCGGGTGGGTGGGGGTGCCGGAGATCGGGGCGGCGTACCGGCAGGGGGTTGGGGGCTGGGAGATCGGGGCGCGAGGCCGGTTCGACTATCTGCGGCTGTCGGTGACGGGGGAAGCGGTGGGGCGGGTGCAGGTGTGGACGGACACGGAGAAGTGGACGGTGGCGACGGAGCTGGGACTGGGAGTGACGGGGAACACGGGGAGCCGGTACTTCGACGAGCAGAACCTGAAGGGGTGGTTCCTGCGGGTGAATCCGGCGGTGGTGGTGAGCGGGAAGGTCGCGGAGACCGTGAGGGCGGTGGGGCTGGTGGAGGTGCCGTACGACCTGGGGCTGAGCCCGAGCGGGACGTGGAGGGTGAAGCCGATGGCGGGGGGTGGAGCGGAGATCTACCTGGGAGAGGACCTGTCGCTGTCGGCGGTGGGCGAACTGGGCGTAGACATCTTCAAGGAGCTGCGAGGGGTGACACAGACCCGCCTTGGCTACGGAGTGCGCCTGGGCCTGGGAGTGCGCCTCTTCTGAAATCCCCTTCTCCAATCAAGAACAACCCTCCCTCTCCCTCTGGGAGAGGGTCGGGGTGAGGGTATCGAACCCATCAAGTTGAATCCGTGTAGGCCCCCTCTCCCTCTGGGAGAGGGCTGGGGTGAGGGTCTACCCAAGAATCACGGGGCCCGCCTCACGACCCCACCGCGTCACCACTCTGGAATGGGAGTGACTCGAGGAGTTCCGAGGAGTTCCAGAGTCCGCAGCGCCACCTTGATAAGGGTCTGTGCGCACGGCTCACACCCACCAGCACAGCACCGAGGCCAGTGGCCCTCCGGGTTACGAAGAAGAGGCCGAACACAAGCCTCGTAGTAGCTGGGAAAAGACAGCTCCTGGCTGGCGCGGCGGAGTGCGGAATTCATCTGCTCTTCGGTGAAATCGGCCACGACCCCTTCCTATCGCAACTTCGCGCCCCGGGGGAGCGTGCCAGAGTCGCAGCCACAGAAACGAGCCCGGCTCCACTCCCAGTCTGTCGTGGTGATTCGGATTCAGAAGGTCCCTACCCAGAAATCATCGCCCCCGCGACTCCGGCGATCTCACCTGGAGCGGGAGATACGCCGTTTTGTGATCCGACTCGAGCGGCCACGGCTCGCAGGAGTTGTGCGACGAGCGCGCCCGCTCCTTGTCTTCAACTCGATCTCCCGAGGCTTGGCTCCTGCGGCAATGGCCTGGCTCGCCAGGAACTCGATGCTCCTGCGGTAGTGCACCAATTGAAATTGGCTGTCGAAAGCCAGCATGGCGAATACAAACGCGGAAAGCCGCCGGGTGTTCCGATAGAACTCCGCAGCCGACCATTCAGCCGCCAGACCGCCGCGGTCATGGAACTCCACCTTCCCGTTCCGCCGGTTCATGATGGGATGACCATGGGCGAGGGCATTTCGCACACCGCGCTCAATTCCTCGACCGAGCACTTGCAGATGGGGTCCGACCCTACCGGAACTCGCGCGATTGAGGTGGCTGGCAAGTCCCTGCTTGTCCAAGTCGTGCCACTCGACCGCTTGCCCATTCGCGATGAGCCAGACACCGATCAACCGACCGATGAGCAACTCGAAGATGGCAGCGGAGTCACGGTACTCGTGCAACAACTGGACAACAAGACCTTGCGTGAGCCGCTTGGGCTCCTGCCGGCGCCAGTGTCGAACCACTGGACCGATTCTCTGCGAGAAGTGCATCACTTTGTTCGCCGACTTCAACTGGTACCAGCCATTGAGGTTCGGACGAATGTCCCTGGTTTCCAACACAGTGGCGACTTCAGACGCCAATGCGTCCACCGCGTCACGAGCCTCGGCATACCCAGGCAATGACGACCCATCTGGCCGAGCAGCTTGCTCTTGCAGACGTCGTAACAAAATGACGCACGCATCGTACTCGCCGTGCTCGGCACTGGCCCCAAGCATCAGGCTCTGCCGAATCTCACCCTCACGAAAAGCATATCGCGCGAGCGGCGGAGAGAGTTCCTCATCCACGAGTTGCGATCCCAGAAGATAACCACGTGATGCCAGCAGGTATTGCTGAACCCTGCGTCTTATCGCGGATCGTTTTTTCTTGGAGATTGGCGGGGGTTTGATGCCAAGGAGATCCCCCAATCCGGTGAGAACCTGGGGTACCAATCGGCTGGTAAGTTCCTCACCAGCGGAAGCCAGATCCGCATACGCAAGCGGGAGCTCGGGAACGACAATTCGATCCATGGCAATCACCCTGTCCATCCTCGACCTCTAACCTCGAACCTCCACCTCGCGTACCTGCGGCGACAACTCGTTCACGGAAACCTTCACATCCAGGAAATGCGCGAACGTTTCGATTTGCGTCTGCGCATGCCCATCGAGCGGTAGCGTCCGGAACGAGCCCCCACGCGCCAGCGCGAGCAACAGCATGAGCTGATCACACAGGTGCTCGCCCACGGGCACACCGGCCTCCAGATACACCCGGGCCTCTTCCGCCGCGGACTCCGCCACGTCCTCCGCTCGCACGCCCCGCTCCCCGAACGAGGTGAACACCTCCGTGACGTGCTCGCTCTCGACCTCCAGGCTCACCACGTTCCCCGGCCCCACCGAGCGCTTCAGCTCTTCGACCCGCCGCTCATCCGGGTACCACCCGAGCTTCCTCCCCACGGTCTCCAGTTCCCTCTTGGCCACGTCGTACGGCACCTGCGCGATCATCGCCGTGGCCTGCCGCCGCACCACCTTCCCCCGCTCGGGCAGGTGCAGGGGCTTCAGCGGCGCGGGCAGCACGCTCACGCTGAACTTCCCTCCCCCCGCCGGGAAGAACCCGGGCCGCTCCAGCGTCGCCTCCACCTCCGGCCCCATCCGCCTCACGAGCGGCAGGTACGACTTCGCCAGGAAGTCGAACGGCGGCGCCGCCGGGTTGTGCGTACCGCCCTCGAGCACCAGCGTCGACGGGCCACTCGCGCTCAGCAGCGCCGGCAGCACCGTCTGCAGCACCAGCGTCGCGCTCCCCGCCGTTCCCACCGCGAAGTGGTAGTCCCCGGGCTTCACCCGCCGAGGCCGGAAGGTCAGCTCCTTCGAGTGCAGCTCCGCTCCCGTGACCTCTGCCTCCCCCACCGCCTCCGCCGCCTTCACCGCCGTGAGGTGCTGGCGCAGCAGCCCCGGCTTCGAGCGTCCCGCTCGGATGTTCACCATCTGGAAGGGTGTTCCCGTCACCAGCGACAGCGCCAGCGACGTGCGCAGCACCTGTCCTCCGCCCTCCCCCTTCGAGCCATCGATGCGAATCATTTCCGGTACCCCCAAATGCACTGTGCCAACCCATGGCCCCGATACCCTCACCCCGACCCTCTCCCGGCGGGAGAGGGAGGAGGTGGGGGATGGGGTGGATGGAGAACGTAGCGATGCCCGCTCCCTCATCCTAGCGACCGAAGTCTCGGAGAGAGCGGGCATCTCGATGTCTCTATCCCCTCATGTGTCTTCCTCCCATGCTCGGAGTCATCCCTTCACGCACACCACCTGGCGCAAGGTGTGGACGACGTCGACCAGGTCCGCCTGCGCCGCCATCACCGCGTCGATCGGCTTGTAGGCCGCCGGCGTCTCGTCGATGACCTCCGCGTCCTTCCGGCACTCGATTCCCTCCGTCGCCTTCGCGTGGTCATCCAGCGTGAAGCGCCGCTTCGCCGCCTCGCGCGACATCACCCGGCCCGCTCCGTGGCTGCACGAGTGGAACGCCTCCGCGTTCCCCTTCCCTCGCACGATGTACGAGCGCGCTCCCATGCTCCCGGGGATGATTCCCAGGTCCCCCTCCCGCGCCCGCACCGCCCCCTTGCGCGTCACCAGCACGTTCTTCCCGTAGTGGTGCTCGCGCGCCACGTAGTTGTGGTGGCAGTTCACCGCCGCCTCGGTCAGCTCGAACTCCGGCAGCTCACCGCTCGCCTTCAGCGCCTCCACCACCGAGCGCAGCATCAGCTCGCGGTTGGTCGCCGCGTACTCCTGCGCCCAGCTCACCGCGTGGATGTAGTCCTCGAAGTACTCCGTCCCCTCGGGCAGGTACGCCAGCTCCTGGTCCGGCAGGTGGATGAAGAAGCGGCGCATGTCCTCCTTCGCCAGCTCGATGAAGTGGCTTCCGATCCGGTTCCCCACCCCGCGCGAGCCGCTGTGCAGCATCAGCCACACGTGGCCGGCCTCATCCAGGCACACCTCGATGAAGTGGTTCCCCGTCCCCAGCGTCCCGAGGTGCCCCAGCTCCGGTCCCCGGTCGATGCGCGGGTGCTTGGCGATGATGGCGTCGTAGCCGGGCTTCAGGCGGCCCCAGGCCTCGCGGTGCATGGCGGGCGCGTCCTGCCACGCGCCACGGTCGTTCCGGCCGCCGTTGTCCGTCCGGCCGTGCGGCACCGCCTGCTCGATGGCCGAGCGCACCTTCCCGAGCGAGTCCGGGAGCTGCTCCGCGCGCAGCGTGGTGCGCACGGCGATCATCCCGCAGCCGATGTCCACGCCCACCGCGGCCGGAATCACCGCGCCCGCCGTCGCCACCACGCTCCCCACCGTCGCGCCGTTTCCGCGGTGCACGTCCGGCATCACGGCGATCCACTTGTGGATGAAGGGCAGCGACGAGATGGCGCGCAGCTGCTTCTTCGCCTCGTCCTCGAACGGCACGCCCAGCGTCCACGCCTTGATGGGCACCCCACCCGCCTCGTTCGACAGCACCTCGTAGTTGCGCTGCGTCTGCATGACCTGCTCCTTCGGAATCCGTCGTTCTTGCCGGCTCCCTAGAGCAGGGCGCGTGCCAGCCCGCCTCCAGAGGGAGCGGCCAAATCCCCTGCCCGTTTTCCTATCCAGCAGGATAAGGTCCTATCCCCATGGCGAAGACGCAGGCGCGCGAGACGGTGGTCCTCGGGATGCTGGGGACGACGCTGGACATGGGGCGGGGCCCCAAGCGGTGGGAGAAGTGGCGCCCCACGGTGGGCCTGTGTCAGCAGGAGGACCTGGTCGTGCACCGGCTGGAGCTGCTCACGCTGCCAGGGCATGACGAGCTCGTGCGGACGGTGACGGAGGACATCGCCCAGGTGTCACCCGAGACGCGCGTGCGCCCCACCGTGCTGACCATCCAGGACCCGTGGGATCTCGAGGAGACGTACGGGGCGCTGCTCGACTACGTGAAGGCGTACCCCTTCCAGCCCGAGCAGGAGGACTACTTCGTCCACATCACCACCGGGACGCACATCGTGCAGATCAGCATGTTCCTCCTGGTGGAGAGCCGGCACATCCCGGGGCGGCTGGTGCAGACATCACCCCCCCGGTCGGGCCGGGACCACGGGGGGCCGGGGGAGCACGCCCTCATCGACCTCGATCTGTCGAAGTACGACACCCTGGCGAGGCGCTTCCAGCAGGAGCAGCGCGAGGGCCTGTCCTTCCTCAAGGCGGGCATCGACACGCGCAACCCGGCCTTCAACCGGCTCATCGAGCGCATCGAACAAGTGGCCACCCGCTCGCGCGCGCCGCTGCTGCTCACCGGGCCCACCGGTGCGGGCAAGTCGCAGCTCGCCAGGCGCATCTATCAGTTGAAGAAGGCGCGCCGGCACGTGAGTGGCCCGTTCGTGGACATCAACTGCGCCACCCTGCGCGGGGATGGAGCCATGTCCGCGCTCTTCGGCCATGTGAAGGGGGCCTTCACGGGGGCGCTGAGCGATCGGCCGGGGCTGTTGCGCCAGGCCAATGGCGGCGTGCTCTTCCTCGACGAGATTGGCGAGCTGGGCGCGGACGAGCAGGCCATGCTGCTGCGAGCGCTCGAGGACAAGCGCTTCCTGCCGGTGGGCTCGGACAAGGAGGTGGAGAGTGACTTCCAGCTCATCGCCGGCACCAACAGGGAGCTCCAGGCCGAGGTGGAGCGCGGGCGCTTCCGGGAGGACCTGCTGGCGCGCATCAACCTGTGGACCTTCCGGTTGCCGCCCCTGCGCGAGCGGCCCGAGGACATCCCGCCCAACCTCCTCTACGAGCTGGCCCAGGCCTCGCAGGCGCTCGGAACTCAAGTGACGATGAACAAGGAGGCGCAGGAGCATTTCCTGCGCTTCGCCACCTCGCCCGAGGCGCGCTGGAGCGGCAACTTCCGGGATCTCAACGCGGCGGTGCTGCGGATGGCGACGCTCGCCCCGGGTGGACGCATCACCCGCGAGGGCGTGGACGAGGAGCTCGACCGGCTGCGCGCCGCGTGGGCCCGGAGCGGGCCGAAGCAGGTCTCGACGGTGGACCTCGTGGTGGAGGTGCTCGGGGAGGAGCGGGCCGAGGCGCTGGACCGGTTCGACCGGGCGCAACTCTCGGAGGTACTCGCCGTGTGCCGGCAGGCGCGCTCCCTGTCCGAGGCGGGGCGGGCCCTCTTCGCCCAATCACGCTCGCAGAAGAAAAGCGTCAACGACGCGGATCGGCTTCGGAAGTACCTCGCCCGCTTCGGACTGGGTTGGGCCGATGTCGCGGGGCGCGGGCTCTCCGAAGTGGCCTGAGCCCCAAAGTATGGGGTCAAATTATCGAACATCGAGAAGCAAGCAAGCAGGTATCGCGGAGCGATCGTCACTCGACGCCAACGCCGGGGCATGAGAGATGCCGGTGCGCGCGGAACGAACTGGAAGTGCAGGTGGATCGATGGACGCAGCGGTCACGCAGAGTGGAAGTACGCAGGAGAAGGCTGACCTGGGGTTGTTCCGGCTGACCTGGCCGATCTTCTTCGAAATCCTCCTGTTCATGCTGATGGGCTCGGCGGACACGCTGATGATCAGCGGTGTGTCCGACGAGGCCGTCTCCGCGGTCGGCGTGGTCAATCAGTACATCTTCATCTGCATCCTGGTCGTGGCGGTGATCAGCAACGGCGCCGCCATCGTCGTCGCCCAGTACCTCGGTGCCCGGAGGGCGCAGGAGGCGGCCAGGATCGGGGCCCTCGCCATCACGCTGAACTTCCTGCTCGGCATCACGGTCAGCGCGGGCCTGCTGCTGTTCGGAAACACGATCCTCGCGCACATGAACCTGCGCGGCCAGGTGCTGGCATATGCGCAGACGTACATGGGAATCGCGGGCGGATTCCTCTTCCTGCAGGCGCTCATCAACGCCTTCTCCAGCCTGATTCGTACGTACGGGTTCACCCGGCAGTCCATGTACGTGTCGCTGGGGATGAACGTGTTCCACATCTTCGTCAACTACCTGCTCATCTTCGGCCACCTCGGGCTGCCCGCGATGGGAGTGGCCGGTGCGGCGATCTCCACCGCCATCAGCCGCACCGCCGCGCTCCTCGTCTTCATCTGGATGCTGTACCGGGTGATGGAGGTCCGAATGGTGCCTCGGGACTATGTGACGTTCTCGAAGGAGTACATCCGCAAGATCCTCAAGGTCGGCGTTCCTTCCGCCGTCGAGCAGCTCACGTATCAATCCTGCCAGACGGTGTTCGTGTACTACGTCACCTACCTCGGCGCCACGGCGCTGGCGTCCAGGCAGTATGCGATCTCCATCTCCCAGTACGTCTTTCTGTTCAGCCTCGCGATCGGCACTGGAACCGCCATCATCGTCGGGCGGCTGGTGGGCGCGAACCGCACCGAGGACGCGTACCACCGGGTGCTGGTGAGCTTGAAATGGGCCGTGGCGCTCACCGTCCTGGTGGATGTGGTCGCCATCCTCTTGCGCAAGCCGCTGATCGGCCTGTTCACCACCGATGGAGACATCCTCCAGCTGACCTCGCAGCTCATCCTCCTGAGCCTCATCCTCGAACCCGGGCGGTCCTTCAACCTCGTCCTGGTCAATGCCCTGCGCGCCACGGGGGATGCCCGGTTCACCGTCTACATGGGCTTCATCTCGATGGTGTGCGTGAGCCTGACGCTGGGCTACGTCCTCGTGTTCAAGCTGAACCTGGGCCTGGCCGGTGTCTGGCTCGCCGTGTCAGCGGATGAGTGGACCCGCGGCCTCACCTTCTGGTACCGCTGGAAGAGTCGGGCCTGGGAGAAACAGTCGCTCGTCGCTTCGGCCGAGGAGCCCGCCGCGGTGGCGGTTGGCGGCTAAAGCGCTGGGGAACTCCGGGTTCCCTTCCGTAGGATGTCGACAATGCGAACGCGCAGGCCCCTGGTCATCGTCGATGCACTCGCCTCGCTGGCCACTGCCTTCAAGGACATCTTCCCCGGCAGCACCACCACCTCGCTGACGGCGGCCGAGCTGTCCTCCCTGCTCGAGTCGCTCGGCTCCCGCGCGGCCTTCAAGCCCAAGGTGCTCACCCTCGACGAGTCCCGGCTCGTCGCCCTCCTCTACTTCGGCCAGCCCGTCGCCCAGGGCGCCCTGCTGCTCGACCTGCGGCGCCCCGTGCGCACCAGCGACAGCCACTTCGCCCGCGCCTTCTGCCGCGTCTTCAACGACGACCTCACCCACGTCTCCGCCGCCTGGCCCCTGGATGAGCACTGGGCGTCGCTCGAGCAGACCCGCCTGCGCCGCTCCGTCGCCCGCTTCCTCAACTACCGGCCCCACAAGATGTCCAACTGGGTGCGCGCCATGGAGGACTCCATGGCCCTCACCTACGAGGGCCGCAACGTCCGCCACTGCCTCATCATCGCCCGCAAGGCCCCCAAGCTCATCCAGAAGCTCCAGAACAAGTTCATCCCCCTGCCCGGTGGCATCTCCATCGAGAACGCCCTGCTGCGCGAGAAGTGGATCCGCACCGTCGTCGACGGCCGCCGCGTCGCCCTGCTCGGCAGCATGCACTCCGGCAGCATCATCGGCTTCATCTCCCTGGCCGAGGTGGACCGCAACGACGCCGCCCTCCGCTACGCGCCCCACGAGACGCTCGTCCCCGTCCAGGCCGTCCTCGCCCATGCCGCCCATGACGTCGCCCTCGTGGCCTCGCCCCAGGGCGACCTCTTCATCCTCAGCGGCAAGGGCTCCGTCTTCCAGAAGACCCATGGCCACTGGCGCGTCCTCGACTACGAGGCCCTCCACGAGCGCATCTCCTCCCGCTTCCGCGAGGACGTCGTCATCGGCGTGCTCCGCGCCGCCATCGACCTGTCCTTCGAGCGCACCGGCGCCCTCTTCTGCCTGCTCGAGTCCCGCGAGGAGATCACCGACCTCATCCCCGACCACGGCCACCCCCTGGCCGCCAACAGCCACCTGCGCCGCAGCCTCCGCGGGCAGAACATCTCCGTCTGGGCCCAGCGCCAGGTCATCACCGCCGCCGCCGCCACCGATGGCGCCGTCGTGCTCGACAAGGATGGCAACGTCGTCGACATCGCCTGCATGGTCTCCAGCCCCAAGGAGATCTCCCGCCTCGGCGTGAGGGAGCCCAGCATGCCCGGTGCCCGCTCCCTCGCCGCCTGGCGCGCCAGCTTCCGCGGTGTGGCCGTCAACGTCTCCGAGGATGGCCCCATCACCGTCTACGAACGCGGCGCGGAGATCGGCCGCATCGGCTGAGCCGCTCCCTTCCCGGCGCCTCGTGCGCCCCCGTCTGTCTTGGAGTTCTCGTGAGGTACTTCGTCATGGTCGCGGTGGGCGCCACCCTCTGGGGGTGCTGGTCCCTCTTCCTGCGGCCCACCGGATTCTCCGGCCCCCAGAGCGCCTTCCTCGCCCTGGTGGTCATGTCCCTGCCCTCCCCCTTCGTCCTCCGCCGCCAGGCCCTCCGCGACCGCCGCGCCACCCTCGCGCTCGCCGTCATGGGCCTCACCGACGCCGCCAACTGCGCCCTCTTCTTCGCCGCCGTCCAGCGCGGACCCCTCTCCGTCGCCGTCCTCACCCACTACCTCGCTCCCCTCTTCGTCGCCCTCGCCGCCCCCTGGGTCCTCCGCGAACGGAGATCCACCCGCGCACTGCTCGGCGCCCCCCTCACGCTCGTGGGTCTGGCCCTCCTGCTGGGGACTCCCCAGGGCGGTGTCTCCGACTCCTGGACGGCGATCCTCGGCGGCGCCAGCGCCATTTTCTACATGGCCAATGTGCTCGCCGCGAAGGAGGCCTCCCGCTCCTACTCCCCACTGGCCATCACCGCCCTCCACTCCCCCCTCTCCGCCCTCTCCCTGTTGCTCGTCTTCGGACGCGAGGCCATTCCTCCCGCCTTCGACTCCCGCCTCCTCCTGGTGATCGCCGGTGGTGTCCTCTGCAGCCTCGTCGGCAACAGCTTGTTCAATGCCGGACTCCGCCGCATCCCCACCGCCGCCGCCTCCGCCCTCACCTACCTGGAGCCCCTCACCGCCGCCCTCCTCGGACAGCTCGTCTTCGGCGAGGCCCTCGGACCCCTGGGGCTTATCGGCGGGATCATCGTCCTCGCCTCCGGCGCATGGGTCGCCAGTGAGTCCCGCCAGCCCGCTCGCGTCTCGGAGACTCCGGCTTCCTCCACGGGTACGGGGTGACCCATGGGGTGGGCTCGGAGTGGGCTCGGAGTGGGGTATGGGAACGCATACCCTCACCCCAGCCCTCTCCCAGAGGGAGAGGGGGCATACACGGTCAGCCCAGGTCTTTCTCCAGTGCCGCCCGGACTTCCGCCGTGAATCCCGCCAGGAGCCGCCTCCCCGTGTCGATCAGCGGCCTCCTCACGTGGTTCGGGTTCGCCGCCAGATGTCGCACCAGCTCTTCCTCCCCCATCGCCCCCAGCTCCGCCTTCCTCTTGGGCGCAATCAGCTCCTTCACTCCTCCCAGCTTCGCCCCCAGCGCCCGGACCTCCGCCTCGCTCAGCGGCTTCTTCACCAGCTCCCGGAGCTCCGCCCTCACTGCCTTGTGCGCGAGAAACTCCCGCGCTGACTTACAACCCGTTCAACCGTTCTTGATGTAGACCGTGATGGACATGCGCTCCGTGTAGCAGTCCGTCCGCACTCCCTCAATTCCCCGCTTGCGCTCAGGGCCGGGGGAGTGGTCCTCTTTGGTGATCCCGACTGCGCCTACGGGAGCAGTACCCTCATGGAACCCTCCGTCGACAGCCGTGAGTACCGCGTCGTCTTCTTCTGCCCGACCTCGAGCGCTCAGTTGGAGCACATCGAGGCCCCCGTGCGCCGCGTCCTCACGCGCATCTCCGCCCCTCCCGCCGAGCTCGCCCCTCTCGAGGCCGCCGGTACCCTCGGGGAGGCCGGCTGGCGCGTCTACCTGGTCCGCTCCATGACCGAGCGTTCCGCCGCCCACGCCCTCGCCGCCCACGTCGCCGAGGTCGCCTCGGCCATCGCCACCGAGCTGGATACCGAGGTGCTCGGCCTCTACGTGGACGTGGCCAGCGACTCGGCCCGCATCTGCCGCTGCCTGCCCGACGAGGGCCCCGAGACCTTCGCCGGCCAGCGCCGCAACGTGCTCGACCGCACCGCCGAATGGTTGGACGTCAACCCGGCGAGCCTCTCCGCCCTCTTCCAGATCGGTCTGGAGACCGACGACGAGCCCGATGCCGAGGACCGCTTCGTCGAGGCCAAGCTGCGCGAGGCGCGCGAGCTCATGCAGCGTTATCGTCAGGGCAAATGAGGTCTCGTACCCCGGAGGATCTCTCCGGCCGCTGTCCCGCCTGCTACCTGCCCACCGCCTTCTGCCTGTGCGCCGACGTGCCCAGGGTGGACACCCGCACCGACCTCCTCGTCATCCGCCACAACAAGGAGGCCAACAAGTCCACCAACACGGCGCGTCTGGCCGCGCTCGCCCTGCCCCGCTGCCGCGTCCTCACCTACGGCGCTCCGGGCCAGCCGCCCTTCGATGTCTCCGTGCTCGCCGCGCCGGACACCTGGCTCCTCTTCCCGGATGCCCAGCCGCCTCCCCCGGGCACGCCCCCTCCCCAGCGGCTGGTGGTGCTGGACGGCAACTGGACGCAGGCCCGGCGCATGTACCAGCGCCTGCCAGAGCTGCGCCGCCTGCCCGGGCTCGCCCTGCCTCCTCCCGCCCCGGACACCCGGCGCCTGCGCCGCTCGCCCCACCCCTATGGCATGTCCACCCTGGAGGCCATCGCCGCGGCCCTCGGCGTCCTCGAGGGCGAGGACATCGCCCGCCCCCTCCAGGACATCCACGAGCTGATGATCGACCGCGTGCTGGCCTGCCGCGGCCGCATCCCCGACGACGACCGGGACTCGCCACGAAAAACCATGGCCCGCCTCCTGGAGCCCCCCGGCGCCAAGAAGCGGGCCATGTAGAATCCCGCGGGCCCCCCCGGACTCGCGGGAATAGGAAGCGCCTCCCCCCTTTGACTGCGAGGTGCCTCCCGAGGGTTGAACCGGTTCGCGGAGCAAGCCCCCTCGCTTCGCGCCACCGCCCTCGTTTCTGAGAGGCACCCTCTCATGCTTCCGCCCCGGAGGGCTGTGAGCCGGCTCACTCCAATGGTGTGAAGCCGTTCACACCCCTCGCGGTCCTGACAGCCGGGGTGGAGCTAGAACCACCACTCCACGCGGGTACCCAGGTAGTGACCGATGCTCGGCACCTCGGAGCCCGCCGACGCCACCGCCTGCAGGTAGGGCGCGGTGAGCGCATCGCGCGCGTTCTGATCGTAGAAGGCGATCGTGTAGAAGATCCGGAAGTGCGGCCGGGCCCACACGGAGCGCTGTCCCGTCGGAACGAAGGTGGGGGCGATCGACAGCTTCACCGCCGTGGCCAGCGGTCCGCCACCGGGGCGCAGACCCTGGAAGCTGGCCTCGTTGATGAGGTGGATGTTGTCGCTCAGGTACACGGTGCTGCGCGCGCCCACGGCGAAGT
This sequence comes from Archangium violaceum, assembly GCF_016887565.1. NCBI lineage: Bacteria > Pseudomonadati > Myxococcota > Myxococcia > Myxococcales > Archangiaceae > Archangium > Archangium violaceum. Next base: position 4,473,693 of record NZ_CP069396.1, on the reverse strand, counting down.
CCAGCGACTTGTCCGTCCGCAGACCGCTGCCACCCCGGTTCCAGTGGAGGATGCCGTACGCATTGAGGCTCAGGGCGCTGCCGAAGTTGTAGAGGAAGTGATCCACCGCCTCCACGCTCGAGGCATCCGAGTACTGCCCGGTGAGGCTCGGCAGACCGAAGGTGTCCCACGTCTGCGAACCGCCGCGGCCGCCGTTGGCGATCCGGCTGCCATAGCGCAGCGACACATCGTTGAAGCTGCCGTTGCCCAGGTCCAGGTGGGCCTTGGCACCCAGCACCCAGCCGAAGTCAGAGGTGAGCTCCCGCTCCGTCCCATCCGCCAGCCGCGCCTGCAGGGCCGGCAGCAGGTGCAGCTCGCCCAGGAAGTGGAACGAGTGACCGGCCTCCACCTTGTGCACGTACTGGCCCACGAACGTGGTGCGCTGGCGCCGGACGTCGAACCGCCCGTCACCGTCCACGTCGAAGTTGTACTGGCTGCCCGCGGTCGACGACTGCATCAGCACCGCCACGTCGGCCGGACCGTACGCGATGCCCGCGCCCTGCCCGCTCAGGTTGTTGAAGTAGAAGTAGTCGGCGATGTGCACGTCCGCGCCACGGTAGAAGCGCGCACCGGCCCACACCCGAAGGCGCGGCAGCAACACGTTGCCCGCCTCGATGTAGCCCTGGAACAGCTCGATCTGCAGGGCCGGACCGGCGCGGTTGCTCAAGAGGCTGGCGAACAGACCATTGGTGGAGAACATGGCCGGCGTCAGCACCATGTCCACGTAGGGCGCGTCCGGCTCGTCCTTCTTCTCGAGCAGATGCAGCTTGACGGTGGGCTCTAGATAGTCGCCTTCCTCGAGACGTCCACCGATGGCGCTGCCCGTCAGGTTGAACGTCCTGCCCATGATGTAGCGGCCCGAGGGCGTCCACGCGGCGCCAACGCGGCCGTACATGACGAGCTCCAGCCGATCCGCCAACAGGCTCGCGTTCGCCGACGAGGGCGCGACCGACAGGAGAACGGCACACAGCACCAGCAACGCGCGGCTGCACGCGCGCGCGAGGGGGGAGACAGCGACAAATGTCATGGAGTCAATCTCTCGATGGGGTGGAGTGGTACGGCGCCTACAGTGCGACAGGCTTCACTGTGCGAATCTATTGGGTTTTTTGCGAGATCGAGAGAAATTCCGCGCGTCCAGAAACCAACACCGGAGGGAGCATGCGCAACGTGTTGAAGAGACTCGCGGCCGCCACGATCGTCGCAGTTCCAACGTTCGCCACCGCGGAAACTGTGGCCATCTCGTGTGGCACCGTCGGGCAGGAGTTCGAGCAGTGCAAGCTGGGAGCTGAGGCCTGGGCGAAGAAGTCGGGCCATCAAGTGAAGCTGGTGAGCGGCCCCACGGACGCGAGCGAGCAGCTCACCATGTTCCAGCAGCAGCTGTCCGCGGGGGCTTCCGACATCGACGTCTACCGCGTGGACGTGGTGTGGCCGGGCCTGCTGGGCGCGCACTTCATCGACCTGAAGCCATACGTGTCCAAGGACGTGCTCGAGCAACACTTTCCCGCCATCGTGGAGAACAACACGGTAGGCGGAAAGCTGGTGGCCATGCCGTGGTTCACCGACGCGGGCCTGCTGTACTACCGAAAGGATCTGCTGGAGAAGCACGGGCAGAAGCCGCCCACCACGTGGCAGGAATTGGCCACGGTGGCCAAGACGGTGCAGGACGCCGAGCGCAAGGCGGGCAACGACAAGATGCAGGGCTTCGTCTTCCAGGCCAAGGCGGCCGAGACGCTGACGTGCAACGCGTTGGAGTGGATCGACTCCTTCCGTGGAGGCACCATCATCGGGGAGGACGGGAAGGTCACCATCAACAACCCCAAGGCGGTGGAGGCATTGAAGACAGCGGCCTCGTGGATCGGCACCATCTCGCCCCAGGGAGTGCTCAACTACGAGGAGGAGGGCGCGCGCGGCGTCTTCCAGTCCGGCAATGCGGTGTTCATGCGCAACTGGCCCTACGCGTGGGCGCTGGCCAACGCGCCGGACAGCCCCGTCAAGGGCAAGGTGGCGGTGATCGCCCTGCCCAAGGGCGGCGCGGAGGGCAAGTCCACCGGCACGCTGGGCGGCTGGCAGCTCGCGGTGTCCAAGTACTCCAAGCACCCGGAGATCGCCGCGGATCTGGTGAAGTACCTGACGAGCCCCGAGGAGCAGAAGCGCCGCGCCATCGTCGCCTCCTTCAATCCCACCATCGCCAGCCTCTATAAGGACGCGGAGGTGTTGAAGGTCAATCCGTTCTATACCAGCCTGCTCGAGACGTTCACGAACGCGGTGGCGCGTCCCTCGAAGGTCACGGGAGCCAAATACAGCCGCGTGAGCGCCGAGTTCCGCAACGCCGTGCACGCCGTCCTGTCCAAGACGGCCAAACCGGAGGACAAGTTGAAGGACCTGCAGAAGAAGCTCGAGAACCTGGGTCGGGGAGGTAAGTGGTGAGCGTTCCCAGTGGTGTCCCGGCCGCCACCACCGCCACGGCCACGCCCGCCCCGCCGCCGGCCAGTGTCTCCCAACTGTCCCGGCAGCGCGTCCGCGCGGCGTGGCTGTTCCTCCTGCCCACGCTCGTCGTGCTGGGCATGGTGGCCGGCTGGCCGTTGCTCAGAACCTTCTGGTTCGCCTTCACCAACGCGAACCTGTCCAACCCGGAGCCTCCGCAGTTCGTGGGCCTGGAGAACTTCGCCACCGTCTGGGACGACCCGGACTGGTGGCAGTCGGTGCGCAACACCTTCTTCTTCACGGGCATCTCGGTGACGCTGGAGACGGTGCTGGGGATGATGATCGCCCTCACACTCAACACGCGCTTCCGGGGACGCGGCGTGCTGCGGGCGGCGGTGCTGGTGCCGTGGGCCATTCCCACCGTGGTGTCCGCGAGGATGTGGGGCTGGATGTTCCATGACGTCTACGGCGTCATCAACGCGATGTTCCTGCACCTGGGGTTCATCGATGCGCCCATCGCCTGGACGGCGGATCCGCGGCTGTCCATGGCCGCGGTCATCGCCGTGGACGTGTGGAAGACGACGCCCTTCATGACGCTGCTGCTGCTGGCGGCGCTGCAGATGCTTCCGGACGAGCTCTACGAGGCCGCGAAGCTGGACGGGGCGGGCCCCATCCGCGTCTTCTTCAAGGTCACCCTGCCGCTCATCCGCGGGCCCATGCTGGTGGCCATCATCTTCCGCGTGCTGGACGCCATGCGGGTGTTCGATCTGTTCTACGTGCTCACCACCAACAGCAGTGAGTCCATGTCCATGGCCGTCTACGCGCGCCAGCAGATGTTCGAGTTCCAGGAGTTGGGATTGGGCGCCGCGGCGGCCTCGATGCTGTTCGCGGTCATCGCGATGTTCACCGCGGTCTACCTCGTCCTGGGACGGTCGGCGGTGGAGGAGGCGGCATGAGAAAGGCACTTCGCTGGCTGGGCCGGGCCACCTTCGGGCTGCTCGTGGTGGTCATCACCCTCTACACGCTCTTCCCCTTCTACTGGGCGGTGGTGTCCTCGCTGAAGCAGGGCAGCGCCCTCTTCGAGGTGGAGGCGTGGCCCCGCAACCCCGCCTGGCAGAACTACGTCCTCGTCTTCACCGAGCAGCCCTTCGGCAGGAACCTGTTCAACTCGGTGGTGGTGGCCTCCACGGTGGTGCTCATCTCGCTCTTCCTGGCGGTCACCGCGGCGTTCGCCCTGGGGCGCATCCGCTTCTTCGGGCGCACCCCGTTGATGCTGATGATCCTCGCCGTCTCCATGTTCCCGCAGATCGCCGTGCTCTCCGGCATGTTCGAGCTCGTGCGCTGGCTGGGCCTGTACAACACCCTGCCCGCGCTCACGCTCTCCTACCTGCTCTTCACCCTGCCCTTCACCGTCTGGGTGTTGACGACCTTCATGCGCGAGCTGCCCAAGGAGCTGGAGGAGGCGGCGGTGATGGACGGGGCCTCGCCCTGGGTCATCTGCATGCACGTCTTCCTGCCGCTGCTCAAACCGGCGCTGGTGACGACGGGCCTGCTGGCCTTCATCGCCGCGTGGAACGAGTTCCTCTTCGCCCTCACCTTCACCCTGTCGCAGGAGGCCCGGACCGTGCCCGTGGCCATCGCCCTGATGAGCGGGGCCAGCCAGTACGAGCTACCCTGGGGCCTCATCATGGCCGCCTCCGTCATCGTGACGGTTCCACTCATCGTCCTGGTGCTCATCTTCCAGCGGCGCATCGTCTCCGGCCTCACCGCTGGCGCCGTCAAGGGTTGAGCATCCAGGCAGGTACTCCGCACTCGCACCCAGTATGCCGGCGGTATCTCGTTGAGATACCGTCCGGCCCCAGACCTCACGTCCCCCACGAACGAGGCCCATGCGCACCTCATTGTCGACGCTCATCCTGGCTCTCGGCCTCATGGCCGCCACCACCGCGGTGGCGGCCCCTCCCCCCGCCGAGCCCCTCCCCTCCCGTGAGGAGCGGCTCGCCCACCTGGGCCGCCTGTGGGGCCAGGTGCGATACCGTCACCCATACCTCGCCTACAAGGACATCGACTGGGACGCGGCCCTGGTGGCCGCCATCCCCAAGGTGGAGGCCGCGAAGGATCGCGCGGCCTACGCCGCGGCCGTGCAGGACCTGTTGGAGGAGCTGCGCGACCCCGCCACGCGCATCCTCCGCCCCGACGAGCAGCAGGAGGGCGTGAAGGGCCCGACCGCTCCGGTCCGCGAGCTGCGCAGCTGGGAGGCCAAGGACGTGCTCGTCCTGGACCTGCGCGCCAGCCGGGGCCGCAACATCCAGGAGCTGCGCCCGGACATCTCCAAGGCCAAGGCCGTCATCGTCGATCTGCGCGCCCGCGGGCTGATGCCCGACGCCCAGGGGGCCATGTCCCAGGCGCTCGGCGACCTGCTGCCCTTCCTGCTGAGCCAGGAGCTCGAGGTCCCCGGACAGCGCTCGGTGTTCCACTCGGGCTACCGCGCGCAGACCCGGTCCACCAGCGGCTACACCACCTCGTTCCTCTCCACCGCGGGCGAGCGCGTGTCCCCCAGGGGCGATGGCAAGGCGCGCCCCGTCATCTTCCTGCTGGATGACCAGTCGAACCTGGATCCCCGCGCCCTCACCATGAAGGCCCTGGGGCTGGCGCAGATCGTCACCGAGGGCCGCCTGGACGACGGCGCGGTGGTGGAGAAGACGCAGGTGGAGCTGGGCGCCGGACTGACGGCGTCCGTGCGGCTCAGCGAGCTCGGCATCCCCATGCGCGCGGACGCCGTGCTGCCCAAGCGCGCCCGCTCCGACAAGGACGAGACCCTCCAGAAGGCGCTCGAGCTGGCGAAGAAGCCGGCGAAGAAGGGCAAGGCGCGCGACCTGGAGCTGCTGCCCCCGGCCCGGTGGCAGGCGGACCGGCAGTACGAGGACATGCTCCACCCCAGCCGCGAATACCGCCTGCTCGCGCTCTTCCGCGCCTGGAACGTCATCCACTTCTTCTACCCGTACAAGCACCTGCTGGACCGGGACTGGGACGAGGCGCTGACCACGTTCCTGCCCCGGTTCGAGAAGGCCAACGGCGCGGCGGAGTACGCGCTCGCGGTGGCGGAGCTGAGCAGGCTCGTCCAGGACGGGCACACCACCCTGCGCGGCCACCCGGAGCTGGACAAGCGGGGCATCTCCGGCACGCGCGCGCCCTTCGAGCTGATGGAGCTCAACGGCCAGCCCGTGGTGATGGAGGTGTGGGACGCGGAGGCCGCCCCGGGAATCATGCGGGGCCAGGTCATCGAGACGCTCGACGGCAAGCCCCTCGCGGAACGCATCAAGGCGCTGGAGCCCTATGTGACGGCCTCGAGCCCCGCGCACCTGCGGCACCGCCTGCTGGAGCGGGCGCTGGCGGGCCCCGAGGGCTCCCAGGCCACGGTGGGCGTGCGCGACTCCAGCGGACAGGTCAAGCAGGTGCGCTTCACCCGGAGCCTGAAGTCGCTCCAGAAGCCCCGGAAGGGCGAGCCCTATCGGCTGCTGGGGGACATCGCCTACGTGGACATGACGCGCCTGCAGGCCTCGCAGGTGGCGACCCTCTTCGACAAGGTGAAGAACACCCGGGCCCTCGTGCTCGACATGCGCGGCGCTCCGAACGGGGCGGCCTCGAGCGTCGTGCCGTACCTCAACACGCGCAAGGCGCGCTACGGAGCGGTGTTCGAGCGCAACCTCGTCTCGGCGGACGAGACCGCTGGCCGCTACAAGTTCCTCCAGGAGCTGCCCAGGGCTCGCGTGCCCGTGTACCGCGGCAAGACGGTGATGCTCGTGGACGAGCGGACGAGCGGCGAGGCCGAGCACCTGGGCCTGCTCCTCGAGGCGGCCAATGGCACCACGATGATCGGCAGCCCCAGCGCGGGCACGAACGGGGAGCTCACGGACCTGGTGCTCCCCGGCGGCGTCACGATGACCTTCACCGGCCACGACGTGCGGCACCTGGATGGACGCCAGTTGCAGCGGGTGGGTCTGCGGCCCCAGGTCTTCGCGAGGCCGACCCTCACCAGCATCAAGGCCGGCAAGGACGAGGTGCTGGAGCGGGCGCTCGATTACCTCGGGGGCGCGGGCGCGTCGGGCATGGCGGTGGCCCGCGACACCCCGTAGCGGCCCTGACCGGCTCCCGGCGGGTGGCACTCGACACCCCCGCCGGACTTCCCACCGGGAAGGCCCGGGCGCTGATAGCTTCGCGCCCCCAACCCTTCCCGGAGAGAGACATGCCGACCCTCATCCCCGCCCCCACGCGCGTCACCGCCGCGGGCAACAAGCCCAAGCTCATCGACGAGTACGTGGGACGGGTGAACACGAAGCACTCCGAGCTCAGCGTCGCCCACATGCGCAGCCCCGGCGGGTGGCTGGAGCCCGGACAGACGCCCGAGTTCCGTGAAATCACCGTGGTCATCAAGGGTGTGCTGCGCGTGGAGCACAAGGGCGGCCACCTGGACGTGCGCGCGGGCCAGGCCGTGGTGACCGAGCCCGGCGAGTGGGTCCGCTACAGCACCCCCGAGGCCGACGGCGCCGAGTACATCGCCATCTGCCTGCCCGCCTTCTCGCCCGACACCGTCCACCGCGACGCGTAGCCGCTCACCCCGCCGCGTCCAGTTCCTCCGGCGCGATCTTGACCGAGGCATTCAGCTGCATGTCCTCGTATCCCTCGAACTGAAGGGTCAACGTGCAAAGGGCCGTCAGGTGCGTCCTGAAGGTGGGGGGGATGTCCCGGGGGATGGGGAGCTCCACGTCGAACTGGTGCCACCCCCGGGTGAGCTGCGCCGGCAGCTGAACGGGCACCGGCCCCATGGAACGAACCTTCCGGACCTCTTCGTGGGCGAAGAGCTCGATCCGGCCCCCGCGCACGGTGAAGGTCTTCGTGAGCTCCAGGAAGACCCGCAGCCGCGCGGTCGCGCCGAGCGGGAAGCTCTCGGCCAGGGGAATCAGGGAGGCCGCCTTGAACTTCGACACCGTCCGCGCCTTGCCGAAGAACAGGAAGTTGAGGCCCACGCCCGCGGCGATCAGGACGAGGCAGAAGATGATTCCCACCGCCCGTTCGCCAGACGAGAGCCCCGAGCCCAGACCGAACAACCCGCTCACGCCCGGACAGATGCAGAACAGCACGGGGACGAGCAGGCATCCCCAGGTGCTGGCGGCCACCATGGAGGAGCCGCGAGGTGCGCGCGGGGTGATCCACTGCGGTTGACGCGTCGTCCGGCCCGGCGCGAGTTGGAGGGGCCGGCTCCACCGCATCAACTCCGTGCCAGTAATCCCATGCAGGGAGGCCCTCAGCTCCCAGGAGATCCGCACGTCCTTGCCCTGGTAGCTTGGAGGTACATCCCGCGGCAGGTTCAGGTCGAAGGGGATTCGCAGCTCTCCCCGGAGCGGCCGGTCCCTGATGAACTCCGAGCCAGGGAGCTCCTCACGGCGCGGCCCCTCATCGTCGTACTCCAGCATCCCCCGGACGCGGATCTCCACGCGGGTGACCCGCTCCAGCCCGGCGGTTCCCGCCTGGAGGACCAACTCACCCCGAAGCGTCTCTCCCGACCGGGGAGTCGTGTGGAGTTGGAGGGGTTCGAGGTCGCTCATGGGCGGGGCACCACCACCGCTAGTCGACCTTCTTCATCTGCACGACGAAGGAGCGCGGATCCAGGAAGCCCGTCACCCTCGGGTCGCGCAGCAGCTCCCCGTTGGACGAGATGAAGGCCACCGTGGGCAGCCCCTCCACCCCGAAGCGCTCCATCAGCGCGTCCAGCGCGTCATCGCTCTGGGTGGCGTCCACCTTCACGTTGATGAAGCGGCCCGACTCCTCGATGACCTCGAGGGCCGGGTACGTCTCCCGGTCCAGCTCCTTGCAGGCCGCGCACCACTCCGCGAAGAAGTCGATCATCACCGGCCGGCCCTCGCTCTTCGCGCGGGCCAGCACCTGCTCGAAGGACTCGGACGAGAAGCCACTGCCCTTGGCGGGCAGCACCGAGTGCCACGCGAAGGTGGGCGCCTTGGGCGGCTCCACCCAGCCGAGCGACACCCAGAGCATCCCCGCCGACTTCGAGTCCATGGCGCCGCCGCGCAGCACCAGGGCCGCCACCACCAGCGCCACGCCGACCCCCTTGAGGGCGAAGTCCCGCGCCCCCTCCTTGAAGGACAGGTGGATGGCCCCCAGCAGCACGCCCAGCACCGCCAGCACCGAGGCGATGGCCGTCCCGGGGTGACGGCCGAGCTGCTCGGAGAGGCCCTTCACCGCCCCGCCCAGCGCCGGGAAACCGTCCTTCAGGTAGGAGATGGCGAGCGCCACCAGCACGATGCCCAGCACGCTCTTCACCCACTCCATCCACACGCCGCCCCGAGGCAGGCGCACGGTGAAGACGCCGATGAGGAAGAAGGGCACGCCGATGCCGAGCGCGTAGACGAAGAGCAGCGCCGCGCCGAGCACCGTGCTCTGCGACTTCGCCACGAAGGCCAGCAGGCCCGTGAGCACTGGCCCGGTGCACGGCGCCGCGAGGAAGCCGGACACGCTGCCCATGAGGAAGGCGCCCGTGATGCCCGAGCCTCCCACCGAGTTGAGCCGCTGCTGCAGTCCCTGGGGGAGCGCCAGCTCGAAGGCGCCGAACATGGAGGTGGCCAGCAGCAGGAGGAACACCGCCAGGCCCGTCACCACCACGGGACTGCCGAGCATCGACCCGAAGGCCTGCCCCGTCTTCGCCGCCAGCACGCCCAGCCCGCTGAACACCACGCCCATGCCGACGATGTACGAGCTGGTCAGCACGAGCGCCTTGCCACGCCCCTCGGCCTTGCGGGCCCCGAAGACGGACACGGTGATGGGGATGAGCGGGTAGACACAGGGCGTCATCGCGGTGAGCAGTCCACCGGCGAACACCACGGCCGCGCCGAGCGCGAAGCTCCCGGCCTCCAGGAAACGCGCCGCGTCCAGCCCCGTGCTGGGACCCGTCGGCAGGAGCCAGGGCACGACCGCCACGGCCAGCCCGAATACCGCCGCGATGACTCCGACCCTCTTCTTCGCGTCCATGTCGCTCCTCTTGCCCTCCGGGGTCCCCTTTATACGCGCCAACGTCCGGCCGTGACACCGGAGGTCGCCCCAGGACGCGAGCAGGTAACGAAGTCCCGCCTGGCATGCCAGCCCTCGCCCACCCCTCCCCCCCTATACCTGGGGTGAGACGGACTGGGAGTGTGACGTCCTCTGCCGCAGGGGCAGCAGGAGCGCCAGGAAGGCCACCGAGAGCACCGTGCCCAGCAGGAACACGTCCGAGTAGCTCCAACCCGCCCGGGTGGCCAGCAGGCCCGCGAGGGGCCCTCCTGGCGCCTTGCCCATCACCTCCACGCTGGCCAGCAGCGTGTAGTGCGTGGCCCCGATGCGCCGGTCCACCCGCGACATCATGAACGCGAACAGCGCCGTGGTGAGCACCCCCCCGAAGAAGTGCTCCGCCACGGTGACGGCGATGACGCCCGGCGGCGTGGGCCCATGGACCGCCAGCCACCACTCGCCGCCCAGGGGGAACACGCGCAGGAACGAGGCGAGGGCGAGCGCCCCCAGCAACGGCATCCGGGTGGCGAGCCACCCTCCCGCGAAGGAGCCGAGCAGCGAGGCCACCAGGCCCCACGTCCCCACCCACTGGCCGATCTGCGCGGGCGTGAAGTGCATGTCGACGAGGAAGGGCTTGAAGAGCACGTCCACCATCGTCTCGCCCAGCTTGTAGGTGCCGATGAAGAGCAGCATCCACCCCGTGCCGGGCAGGCGCAGCGCGGCGAGGAGCCGCTCCTTCACGTCGTGCCAGGAGAGCCGCTCGCCGGCCGTGCCTTCCTCGGAGCGCCGGGGCTCGCGCGCCACGGCCGCCACCGCCAGCACCAGCAGCGACAGGAGCGACATCGCCAGGAAGAGGCCCCGCCAGCCGATGAGCTCGCTCATCCAGACGAGCAGCCCGCCTCCGGTGAGCATCCCCGCCTTGTAGCCCACCACCTGGGCCGTGTTGCCCCACCCCAGCTCGTGCGGCTCCAGCAGGTCCACCGCGAACCCATCCACCGCGATGTCCTGCGTGGCGGCGAAGAGGTTCATCAGGAAGACGAGCCCCAGCAGCACCGTCAGCGCGCCCGGCACCGGGACGAACGCCGCCGCCGCGCAGGCGGCCGCCATCCCGGCCTGCATGGGCAATATCCACGACTTGCGCCGGCCGATGCGCTCCGAGCCATAGCGGTCCACCAGGGGAGCCCACAGCGCCTTGCCCATCCACGGGAGCGACAGGAGCCCGATGCTGCTGATGACCATCAGCGACACGCCCTGGGTGCGCAGGTACACGGCCAGCGCGGTGGTCTGGAAGCCGTAGGGCAGCCCCTGAACGAAGTACAGCGCGCTGAGCAGCCCCAGCTTCCGGTACGAGGTTCTCTTCACACCTCGAACCCTAACGGAGAACCGCCCCGCGCGCTCGGAGGCGACGCCAGGAGACGTCGCCCCCCGCGTCCCTCACTCAGTAACCCCGGAGGACGGTGAGCCCCGCGTTGGTGAGGACGTAGAGCATCGCCGGGGTGCCATTGGGGTCATAGATGAGCCGGCGCACATCCCCGCCCGGCACGTCCGTCACGCGCGTGAGGTTCTTGTTCGCGTCCAGCCGCCACAGGCCGGCGTTCTCGGTGCCGATGAAGAGCGAGCCATCATCCGTGGCCGCAAGCGACTGGATGGCGTCGGTGGGCAGGCCCGCGATCTTCTTGCCCTTCTGGAAGGGATTGCCGCGCGAGATGATGGACATCTCCCACAGGCCGTAATCCTTGCTGCCCAGGTAGTAGCTGCCATCCTTCGTCTGCTCGAAGGCGCGCCAGCTGTCGAACGTCTCCAGGGAGTTGACCTCGGGGAGGTACGAGGACTCCACCTTCATCGGGTTGAGCTCCTTGGGGCTCATCCAATCCCAGACGCCGAGGTCCGCGTTGGGCGTGACGATGCCGAAGGTCCACTCGTTGGCGATGAGCACGTCACCGCTCTGGGAGATGCCCAGACCATAGGTGTAACCGGCGCGCTGGGTGGTGCCCTCCCACCACACCGGGTGGCGGTGGCTGTTGTAGTAGAGCCCCTTGATGCGCGACACGCCGTGGTTGGTGCCGACGTACACCTCGCCCTTGTCCCGGCCGCGCATCACCCTCACGCAGCTGAGCACCGCGCGATCCTCGTCGTACGTCCAGTTGTTCGAGTTGCGCAGGCCGACGTTGGTCGGCGGGTTCCAGGTGAGGCTCCCGTCGTTCTTCTCCTTGTCCCGCCGGAACGAACGGAAGAGGTGCTCCTCCATGACGATGTTGCCATCCGGAGTGAGCTTCACCACGTCCACATCCCCCTCGCCGTAGGAGGGATCCTCGTAGGACAGGCGATGGGGATCATCGAGCTCGTCGGCGTAGTAGCCCACGTAGGCGCGGCCGGCGCTGCCGCCGCAGATGACCCTGGAGGAGAAGCCCCTGCCGGCCTGACCGAGGTTCGTCACCCAGATGGGCTGGCTGTCTCCGGGACGCAGCACGCCAATCTGGTTGCCGTTGAGCAGCCAGATGTTGAAGCCCTCATCCACGGCCACGTCGCGAGGCCGGCCCACGCCGAAGCGCTGGGTGAAGTTGACCGAGGCCTCCCGGGGCCACGGGTCCGGGACCGACTGCACGGGACCGGAGCCGCCATCCGGCGGAGTGCCCCCATCGGGAGGAGGCGGTGGGCCTCCCGCATCGGGCGGTGGCGTGACGTCTCCACCATCCTTGGGCGGAGTCGACGAGCCCGAATCGGGAGGCGTGCCGTCAATGGGCGCCGGCACATCCTCCTGCGCCGGACGCGTCGGCGCCTCCGTCGAGTCACCGCACGCCCATGCCCCTGCCACCAACGCCGCCACACCACACGCCCCAAGCAGTCTACGAATCACCGTCTTGTGCCCCCTTGCCGCGAGGCACGGGAGCAAACCGCGTACCGGGCCAGATGACGGGCAGTGAACGGCCTGAGGGCTCGAGTTTGGGAACCGGCGTTCCCACACAAGCCCCACACCATGCCCCCCAGTCGGACCCGGGCGCCCCACTGCATCCCGGCGAGGCCCTCGGGAACCCAGGGCAGGCAGGCGGGGCCGGGCCTCGGACGAGGAACGGCCCAGGGGGCGGGTGCCGGCTCCTCAGGGCCCGGCGGGAGCCGCCACGGGAGCGGGCTCCTCGGCGGGATCCTCGACGAGGCCCCCCCGGTCCACTCCGAGCGCCCTGAGGAATGGCAGCAGGCTGCTGCGCTCGTCCGTCCACCGCTTGCTCGGGGCCTCGGAGTAGGCCAGCCGCCGCACCCGCTCGCCCTCGCGCGAGAAGGTGTCCCCCCGGGTGAAGCGCCCCTCCTTGTCCATCAGCACCCAGGAGCTGCCGCGCGCGTCCCCGTTCGTCTCCGTCGCCACCAGCGTGGCATGCAGGCCGGAGAACCACGCGTGCGCCACGGCGACGGGTAGCAGGTCCAGGTGCACGTTGCTGATGTGCAACGCCAGCACCCCCCCGGGCGCCAGGTGCCGCCGGTAGACGTCCACCGCCTCCTCGGTGAGCAGGTGCACCGGGATGGAGTCCGAGCTGAAGACATCCACCGCGAGCACGTCGAAGCCCTGCGGCTGGCCGCGCGCCAGCTCCTGCTCGAGCAGGATGCGCGCGTCCCCCTCCACCACTTCGACCCGGGCCGGAGTGTCGCTCAGATAGGAGAAGTAGCCGCCCAGGCCCCGCGCCAGGGAGATGATCTGCGGGTCGATCTCATAGAAGCGCAGCGTGTCCCCGGAGCGCCCCAGCGCGGCCGTCGTCCCCACGCCCAACCCCAGCACCCCTACGCGCAGCGAGGCTGGCAGCCCTGCCGCCTCCTTGAGCCGCCGCTGCTCGGTGAGGGCCAGCCCCAGCCCGCTCTCGGGCGTGTAATAGGCCGTGGGCCGCATGCGCCGCTCCGGCCGCGTGTACTGGAAGCCGTGGACGATGTCTCCGTGCCGCAGCACGAACGCATGCTCCTCGTCCTCCCGGCTCAGCGGCTCCGTCACCTGCACCACGCCGAAGAAGCCGCGCCACGACTCGACCACGCGGCGCTCGTCCGACACCGCCATGCCGAGACCGCCGGCCACGAGCAGGAGCAACAGGGCCGGCACATACCGGAGCGAGGCCCGGACGATCGTCTCGTCCGGGGCGCGCCGCAGGAGGATGAGCGCCGCCATGAAGCAGCAGAGGCCCAGGGTGAGGGGGTACTCCAGATAGAGGCTGAAGACGCGCGGGGCCACCAGGTGGACGAGGGCCGCGCCGAGCACGCCGCCCGCGGACACCCAGAGGTAGAAGGCGCCGAGGTGACGCGGCGCGGGCCGCAGCCGGTACAGCTCCCCGTGGCACAGCAGGGCCCCGGAGAAGAGCGCCGTGGAGTGGACGAGCAGTTGCACGAACAGGGGCACGTGCGCGCCCTCGTAGGTGATGCGCGTCACCCCGCCCACCGCCAGCAACAGCAGCAGCGCGGTGAGGGGGCGCGAGTAGAGGGCCTCGCGCTCGAAGGCGATGATGAAGGTGACGAGATACAGGGCCAGCGGCAGCACCCAGACGAAGGGCCCGGCCGACACGTCCTGCGAGAGCTGGTTCGTCGTGGCCAGCAGCAGCACCGAGGCACACGCACTCAATCCCAGCCAGCCCAGGGTGCGCGCCACGCCCGGAGACTCCGCCTTCCCCTCCTCCACCGGGCCCACCCGCGCTGGCGCCGCCTCGTGACGCAGCACGCCCAGGGCGCACGCCGCGCTGCCGGCGGCGAAGAGGAGGAAGCCCGCCCCCCACACCCAGGCCTGCACCCCTCGGCCCAGCCAGGGCTCGACGAGCACCGGGTAGGCCAGCAGGGACAGCAACGAGGCGGTATTGGAGAGGGCATAGAGCCGGTAGGGCGAGGCACCCGGCCGCATGAGGCTGAACCAGCTCTGCAACAGAGGCGCGGAGGTGGACAGCGTGAAGAAGGGCAACCCCAGCGTGGCCGCGAGCATGGCCAGCAGCCGCGTGGTGGAGATGCCGTCCGCCGCCGGGCGCCACTCGGGCCCGGGCGCCACGGGCGAGCCCACCAGCAGCGCGCGTCCGAGCAGCACCACCACCGTCAGCCCCAGCAGCGCCAGGTGCACCCGCGCCTGCCGCTTCGGGGACAGCCAGCGGACACTGGCGTACGAGTAGGCATACCCCCCCAGGAGCATCGCCTGGAAGAAGAGCATGCACGTCGTCCACACCGCTGGCGTGCCGCCAAACCAGGGCAGCGAGTACTTCCCCGCCAGCGGCTGCACGCCGAAGAGGAGGAAGGCGCTGAGAAAGAGGGTCACGGCGTAGCGGAGCATGGGCATCGTCTCGAGCTCTTCTCTCGGGCTGAAGGGGGGAGCATATCCGCGGTGGGCCGAAGAAGCGCCTCCCCCCTCACGGAGACTCCTCCATGGGGAGGATCCACCGCTTGGGAAGGAAGCCGTCCGACTCGGCGGCCAGGTCCACCCGCGGGTCGATGAGCGGGCGCGGAGGCCGCCCATTGAGTGACACCCGCACATCCGCGCGCACCTGGACGCCGGGCAGGCCCGTGCGCTCGGCGAGGACATGCGCGAAGGCGAGGATGAGGTCGGGCTGCGTCATCATCCGCCCGGCCTGCTTGTCGGAGAGCAGGTCGTCCCCGCGCAGTTCCCACCGCACGCCCGTCCTCGGGTCCGTGGCGTAGAAGCGTGCCTGGCCCTGCTTCTCCATGATCTTCAGGTGCCAGCTGAACCGGAAGCCCTCCTCGTTCCACAGCACGTCGCCCGGGTAGAGCCAGTGCCGGAGCGGAAGGGCGAGCTGCACGAGGAAGTGCACCGCCAGCAAGGGCAGCACCCAGCGCGCCGTCGCGGGCGGAGCCGGGCTGGAGGGGCTCGCCGCGCGCCACCGCAGCCAGCGCCGGGGCCAGTCGGGCTCGAAGAAGACGAGCAGCGCGAGCACCATGAGCCAGGGGAAGACACCGATGGTCAGGAGGCTGCCCGACATCACGTGGAAGCCCACGAGCCCCGCATAGGCATACGGCCGGAGCCGGCGCACGAGCATCAGCGGCGGGCAGCACAGCACCACGAAGGCGCCGCCCCAGCTGCTCAGCGCAGCGAGCACATCCAGGGGAACGAGGATCTCGAGGGCCCGTGCTCCCGCGCTCGTTCCAAGCCACAGGCGCATCGGCTGATTGCGGACGAGCCAGTCCGGCTGCACCTTGGCGAGCCCCGAGAACAGGTACACGACGAGCAATTGGGCCCGGAGTGTGTACAGCGTCCAGGCCGGGACGGTGTCATGGGCGAGCGCGGGACGCCTGCGCGCATCGAGGGACGCCACACCGGAGAGCGGCATGAGGGCCAGCAGGCCGCACACCATGCAGACCAGGTAGTAGTGGTTGAGGTAGTGCGTGCGGTCGAGGAGCTGCACGTAGGCGAAGAGCCCCCCGAAGAGGGCGGCGCACGCGCGAGGCCACGCGCCCACCATCAGCCCGAAGGCGAGCACGCCCAGCAGCGCGAAGAGCGCGTACATGCCAGCGGGAGGGAGCGGCCGGAGCCACTCGAACCCGTAGAACGGGAAGTACACGCGAGGAGCGACGTAATAGGCGCGGATCCACCCGTGGAGGAAGTAGCGCGCGATGGCGCATACGAGCACCGCGCCCACGGCCATGCGGAACGCGGCCAGGAAGGCCGCGTCCACCGGCTCACGCAACCGTTGGAGCAGGGACTTCACGCGTCCAGCCGCGCTCAGTCGAAGTCCGAACCGCCACCACCGCCCGAGGAGGGAGGCTCGCCGACGTCGAGGCTGTCCTCGTGGTACACGTTGAAGCGGATGGTCACCTTGGAACCATCCTCGAACTCCATCGTCACCGTGCCGTCGATGCTCTCATCGAGCTTCAGGATGGCATCGATGAGACCCGCGACGAGCTTGGGGTGCACATCCGACGAGAGCACCTCCCAGCGATGCACCGGCCCGCGATTGGACGAAGAGCCCGCGTCGGGCGAGCAACCGCCCGTCCCCGCATCCGAGGTGCCCCCATCCGAGGTCCCCGCGTCCGGGGAGCCGCCGTCGCTCGTGCCCGGACACGCCTGCGAGCCGCCCTCCGGCGGCAGCTTGGCGGGGTCCCAGGGCAGCACGCTGACGCGCGACAAGGTGCCATTCACCTTGAGCTTGCCCTTGGCACAGCTCAGGGTGAGCACGGTCTGCGAGCTGCCACCGTTGGGCGGATACACCGTGTGGTGTTCGCTCTCCGGGTCCAGCTCACCGGTGACATCCACGCCTCCGATGCTTCCCTCGCACGTGCCAGTCGAGCTCGTCGCGGTGAGACACGAGCACCGGGAGGTGGCGACGACGAGGAGGAGACACAGAGGGAGTAGACGGCGAACCGGAATTGTCATGGCGGGGCATGCTACCAGACCAGGCAGCCAACCCCCGCATGCGCTCCCGCATCTCGAATCCGTCAGCGGCTGACGCCGGAGCTCAGCGCGCCCCGAACGTCTTCACCATCTTGTTGTACACGCCCATGATGAGCAGCGGCCCCACCCACATGCCCACGAAGCGGCTGGCCCGGGTCCGCTGCGCCAGCTCCGCGCCCAGCGAGAAGGCCATCGCGCACAGGCTGGCGAAGAGGAAGACGTCCGAGGGAATCTTGGCTGTCTGCTGTTCCAGCAGCCGGGTGAACGAGCCCTCCTCATGCTCGGCCCGCATCACCGTCGCGGCCCGGTAGTCCCGCTTCGACCTCTCACTCGCCGGATTGATGTCCTGTTGCATTTCACCCTCCTCCACCCGTGTGCCCACCATTGCGCCGTGCACCATATTTAAGGCGTCCGGTGGAGGCGGCGAGATGGGGGAGATGGGCATGGAGGCAGGCGAGGCCTTGCTGAAAGGATTGCTCTCCGCCGAGGAGGGTGCCGGCCCGCTGCTGCAACGCGACTACTGGGCGGTCATCGAGAACTGTGGCTGCTCGCCGTCGGAGTTGATGGAGCTGGTGGCCTCCCGGTTCGCGGAGTTCGCGCCGGAGGAGCTGGTCATCTTCGACCGGGAGGATGAGCGGAGCACACCGCTCGAGCCGGGCGACGAGCTGCGGGTGCGCATCCGGGGAGCGGGGACCTTCCACGTGCGCATCATCCATCGGGATCGCCAGAGCCTCACCATGGCCACCCTGCCGGGGCACCCCGAGGCGGGACGCATCACCTTCGGCGCCTACCGCAACGAGCCTGGCGACGTCATCTTCCACATCCGCAGCCGGGCGCGCTCCGGCTCGCGGGTGATGTACCTGGGGTTCCGCACGGGCGGCGAGGCCATGCAGACCAACACCTGGACCGACTTCGTGAACACCGTCGCGCTCACCGTGGGCGAGGGTGTCATCGGCTTCATCCACGCGGAGACCACCGTGATGGAAGAGGCGCACGAGAGCGCGGATGACGCCCGGGGCCCCACCTTCCTGGCGCGCGGAGACTGAACATGACGGATGTCGAGTGGCGCTGGCTGCGGAGCTGGTCGGTGGACGAGGTGTCTGCGCGGCTCTCGCGGGCTTCCACCCTCCCCCTCAACTTCGAGATGGCCGAGGAGGAGATGACACTCGAGAACGGCTGGAGCCAGGTGGAGTCCCAGGCCGTCCTCGCCCATGAGCGACCAGGCCCACCCTCCGGAGACGACGCCTTCGCCCGGCTGAAGCACGCCGTCATCGAGCTGGGCTTCTCCGATCCTCGCGTCGTGCACGGATACTTCGACGCCGCCACGCCCCTCCAGGGGCGCCCGGTGCTGCTCGAGCTGAAGTCCCTGGGACTCCACTACCTCTGCCCGGTGCGGATCGGTGCGGTCCGCTCGGGCGACGAGGGCGAGCGGACCGTGTTCGGCTTCCGCTTCGACACCCTGTGGGGGCACATCGAGGCCGGACGGGAGTGGTTCCTCCTCAGCAAGGACCACGGCAGCGGGGAGCTGCGCTTCCACATCAAGGCCTCCTGGAGAGAGGGCCATTTCCCCAACTGGTGGAGCCAGCTGGGCTTCGCGCTGATGGGGCGGCGCTACCAACGCGCCTGGCACCACCTGGCCCACGCGCGGCTGCGAGAGCTGCTGCGTTCCGGCCGCCTGGAACGGCGCGACGAGGGCGGAGGGCCGCCCCGCTTGGAGCCGCACCTGGCGGATCTGAAGATCGGGTTGAAGCCGGTGCAATTCTATTCTCAGCGGGGAATGGGCCGCCGCCTTGGCGGAGTGGAGCGGGAAGTGGAGCGCGTGAGGAGGGATCGGCTGTTGCTCTCCGTGGGCTTCGGGGTACTGGCCGGGATGAGGACCTTCAGTGCCCCCGCCCTCCTGAGCCACCAGCTCTCGCGGGAGCCCGTCGAGGCGCCCGAGGGACGTGCCCATGTGCTCGCCTCGCGGCGGATCTCGCGTGTGCTGGGGGTGCTGGCCCTCGGCGAGCTGACCGCCGACAAGACCTCGTGGATCCCCTCACGCATCTCTCCGCCCGCCCTGGTGGCGCGAGCCCTCTCCGGCGCCCTGACCGGTGCCGCCGTGGCCTCGCCGCACCGGCGCCCGTCCGCGGGCCGCGCCCTGCTCGGCGCGGCTGCGGCCGTGGCCTCGGCCTTCGCCTTCTACAAGCTGAGGCAGCTCGCGACGCGCCGGCTGGGCCTCCCCAACGTGGCGGCCGGGCTGGTGGAGGACGCCGCGGCCCTCGTGCTCGGAACGAGGCTCCTCGCCGCCATGCATTGAAGGTCAGGGTCTTCCGGCTCGGCGGGTGATGACGACAGTCACCAGCTGGTGACCGGTGTCACCGTTCAGGCATGCGCGAGGAGGATGCAAGCACCTGGAAACAGGGAGGTTCCCAGCCGCGGGGTGACGCTCCTGGCATGGCACGCCGGACGCAAAGGGGTTGAACGAGGACAACCCGAGGGCGCGACGATGCGGAAGAAACGGCTGGGAGATCTACTTCGGGAGAACGGGCTCGTGGACGAGCTGCAACTGCGTGCGGCCCTGGGCTTCCACAACAAGTGGGGCGTGCCGTTGGGACAGGTGGTGGTGGACATGGGTTTCTGCACCGCACAGCAGGTGCTCGAGCTCCTGGCCAGCCAGGTACAGCTCCCGACACTGGACCTGGACGCGGAGCCGCTGGACTCGCAGTTGGTGGAAGTGCTGCCCGCGCGAGTGGCGGAAGCCTGTCGTGTCATCCCTCTCCGGCAGGAGGGACCGCGAGACTCCGTGCTGGTGGTGGCCACGTCGGCGCCAGCGGATCCGACCGCCCTGGATGAAGTGGCCCGGGTGACCGGCAAGGCGCGGGTGGTGACGTTGCTGGCGACCGATGCCGCCATCTCCCAGGCCATCGAGCGGCTCTACTACCCTCACCTCCTCGACGCGCGGCGTCCGGTGGAGCCGATTCCCCTCCCCGAGGCGGATGAGCACCTGCCGCTGGTGACGGATCGCGCCGAGTGCCTGATGCTGGGGCAGCTCCTGCAGGGTGCCGTCCCGGCCTCCACGGTCGAGCGGAGCGGCCTGCCGGTGATGCTGCCACTGACGGAGGAGCTCCCGAAGCACGCTCGGCTCACCGAGCCAGCGATGCCCAGGGTGGAGGACACACGGAAGCCCATCGCGGAGCCCGAGCCGGAGGTCTGGGTCTACGGCTGGGGAGTCAAGGCAACCCAGGGGCTGTTGAAGTTGCTGGAGGACGAGGGCGTGCGGGCGCGGGTGGCACGCACCGAGGACGTGCGGGCAGCGAGTGGGAGCGCTGTCGTCCTGGCGCCGCTGCAATCCGTGGAGAGCGTGAAGCGGCGTGGGATTCAGGCCCGGCTGCTGCTCGCGGGCCGGGCGCGTGACGAGGAGCGGGCGAGTGCGCTGGGAGCACAGGCGTTCCTGTCCGGCCCATTGCGCTCGGACCTCTTGCTCGCCGCGGTTCGCGAACAGGTGCATGCGGGCCGCCCGGCCCTGCGCCGGGCCGGGTGAGTCGCTCAAGGCGCGGACGGATCGCCACGCCTCCAGCGCCGGAGCTGCCACGCCACTCCCGCGCAAGCGAGCACCCCAAGGGACACCAGGGTGACGAGCACGGGCCCGGAAGCCTCTCTCCTGGCGAGCGGAAGCGGAACACCCAACGCCCGCACATCCTCCGCCGCGTCCTTCAGGGTGTTGGTGCGCGAGCAGAGATCGAGGGTGTAGTTGGGGCCTGGGAGCCAGTCCTCGTCGTTGATCGCGAACATGAGGAGCTCCTCTCCGACAGGCAGCAGGTGAAAGCCGCAGAACCCCCACGAATACAGGTCCACACGAACCGTCTTGCCCACGGATCCCTTGTAGAGGGCGAGAACCTCGAACCGGACCTTCCCGACGAGCAACCCGTTGGCGAGCTCGTATCCCGGGTCCACCACCCGTCCGGCGAAGACGAGGTCCGCCTTCTCACGCGCCTCCTCCAGGGTGGGAAGCCCACACGAGCAGGCCCGCACGGCAGTGGGCCAGAGCAGGTACAGGCCCAGCACCAGGAGCCCGAGCGCGCGGTGAAGCGGTGTCCAGTGGCCTCGCACCATGTCTCGCACACTACAGCAACGTTCCGCGCAGGAGGACGGCGGCGGCGGAGAAGTAGATGACGAGCCCGGACACGTCCACCAGCGTGGCCACGAAGGGGGCGGAGGCGCTCGCCGGGTCGAATCCGAGCCGCCGCAGGAGGAAGGGCAGCATGGAGCCCGAGAGGGTGCCCCAGGTGACCACGCCCAGCAGGGATACGCCCACCGTCAGTGCGATCAGGACGGCGTGCTCCCCGTAGGTATGGAAGACGCTCTGCCAGATGAGGATGCGCAGGATGCCCACCGTGCCCAGGATGGCGCCCAGCGCCAGCCCCGCCAGGACCTCGCGGTGCATCACGCGCCACCAGTCGCGCAGCCGCACCTCCGAGAGCGCCAGCGAGCGGATGATGAGCGTGGTGGCCTGACTGCCCGAGTTGCCGCCCGAGCTGATGATGAGCGGCACGAAGAGCGCGAGCACCACGGCCCGGGAGATCTCCTCCTCGAAGTGACCCATGGCGGTGGCGGTGAGCATCTCGCCCAGGAAGAGCACGAGCAGCCAGCCGGCGCGCTTCTTGAGCATGGCGAGGAAGCCCACCTCGAAGTAGGGAGCGTCGAGGGCCTCCATGCCGCCCACCTTCTGGATGTCCTCGGTGGCCTCCTCCTGGACCACCTGGACGATGTCGTCCACGGTGACGATGCCCTTCATGCGCTTCTCGGCATCGACCACCGGAATGGCCATCAGGCCGTGCTCGGAGAAGAGCCGGCTCACCGCCTCCTGGTCGGTGTCCTCGGAGACGGTGATGAGGTCGCGGCTCATCACGTCGGCGACGCGCTTGTCCGGAGCGGCCTGGAAGAGCTGGCGCAGGGACACCACGCCCAGCAGGTGCTGCTGCGCGTCCAGTACATAGGCGTAGTAGACCGTCTCCACCTTCTCGCGCGTCTGCTTGCGCAGGTAGCTGATGGCCTCGTCGCTGGTCATCTCCGGCCGCACGCGCACGAAGCGGGGATTCATCAGCCCGCCCGCGTCGTCCTCGGCATAGGCCAGCAGGGCGAGCACCTCGCGGCGGGTGGTCTCGTCCAGCTCGGACATCAGCGCGTCACGATTCTGTGGCGCGACGGATTGCACCACGTCCACCGCGTCGTCCGGAGCCAGCAGCCGCATCCATGTCCGCCGCTCGCCCGGAGCCAGCAGGAGGATGAGCTCCGCCTGCTCCTGCGCCGACAGAGAGAGGAAGAAATCATCCGCCGTGGCGTGCGGCACCAGCTTGAAGCTCTCCACGCGCTCATCACGCGAGAGGGCGGGCCAGGCGTCACGCAGCTCGTGCGGGAAGATGGGCTCGGCATCCAGGGACATCACGAGGAGAGCCTCCTACCAAGAGAGCCAACGGCATTGAAAGCCGATCGACCCGCGCTCGATGGGGAACTTCGTTTCCGTCTCCTTGGGGGTCCGACATTCCGGAACGTGCGCCGCACGCGGGCCGAGGTGTAGAAAAGTGCTACGTGCCGGTCTCGGCACGCTCGCACGAGAAACGAGCACCCCAGTCCATCCATCCGTGAAGCATCGAGGCCAGCGGCGCTGGAAGTCGTAAGAAAGAGAATTCACGAAACCCATCCAGATCAAATCCAAGCTCGAGTTGGAAAGTGGAGAGGTGCGACATGTCCACCCGTGTCGTTGGTCCGCCTCCGGCGGAGGCGCGGCTGAGTTCCCGGGTGGCGCGGCCCCTCGGCCCGGTCCTGCTGCACCTGGTGCTCGTGGTGCTGCTGGAAGGGTGTGCCACAGGCCATCCACGAGGGAACCTCGTGAGTGGCTTTGGCCTGCACTCACGCGCCTCCTCGCTCCGCGATGACTCCGAGCCCCAAGGGCCGGAGTTCCCGCCCGTGCTGGCCAGAGCCGAAGGAAGCGCAGGTGGATTCCCCGATCGGACAGCGGACACCGGACGGGAGACGGGTTGCCTGGAAGAAGCGGCGCGCCCCCCGGGCTGGCCCCACCTTTCCTCCAGTCAGCAGGTACTCGCCCCCTTCCTGGCCTGCACCTCCCCCGCGCAATTCATCGAGTTGCAGCACGGGGTGGACATGGACCGGCTGGTGGAGGAGTTGGACGACTGGTCCGCCGTCCGGCTCGGCTCCCTGGGGCCGCTGCGCGCGGGCACCAGAGTCCTCAACCGCAAGCGCGCCACCTTTCTCGTCACCGCCACCCGGGAGTACGGCACCGCTCGCGCCGAGCCTTTCGCCCTCTTCGTCCTCCACTCGGCGTTTGGAGACGAAGTGAAAGAGCTACTCGGGCTGCTCGCTCGGGACAAGCAACTGGGGGAGACACTGGGACGCATGGGCGCCGTCCGCGAGGCGCTGCGCCAGCGAGGACTCGACCTGTCGGACTACCCCGACCGTCCCGAGCACCTCGGGGACATGGCTCGGGGTCTGGCCAGTGCCGCCACGGAAGCCCTGTCCACCAGCGAGCTGCGCCAGGGCGCGGTGGCCCTGAAGTACTCCGCGCAGCGCGGGCAGCTACCACCGCCCTTCCAGGAGGCGCTCGACGAGGTGGAGCGGGCGGAGATGCAGCAGGCACTCTCACCGGGAAGCGTGACACTCAGGAGCTTCGACGCGTTGACGTTCGGGGTACCGGTGGGCTTCTACAACCTGGTGGCCGGCACATGCCACGGGGTGTACTCGCTGTCGCAGGGCCACTACGAGCAGGCCACTCGAGAGCTGTCGGCCGCGGCGGTGCTGGTGGGCTTGTACGCCGGGGGCAAGGGCGTGCGTCACCTCGCCGAGGCCAGGGGCACCATGGGCACCGGGCGGCTCAAGCCTGGGCGGTTGCAGGTGCCGGAGCTGGGATTCCAAGGACTTGCCGAGGTGGTGGAGCGGCTGTGGGAGCGGCTGGGAGGGGAAGGGCTGCGCGAACTGGCCCGCTACATCCAGGCCCGGCGGGAGGCGGCCCTGTTCGTCCACGAGGGGGGAGAATCCGCCGCCATTGCCCTCTACGAGGCCCGGGGCGACGTGGCCAAGGCACAAGTGTGGTTGTCGGAAGCCAGGCCCCAGCGCGCGGGCCCCACTCCGGCGAGAGCGGGCATTGGCGAGGGCCTCGGCGGTGTGGCCTCTCTGGTGGACGAGGTGGCGGTCCACGGCCGGGAGGTGGTGGAAGCCAAACTGGCGTGGGCTGAGTTCGACTCCACAGGCCCGCGCCTGTCCGGGGACGTGGCGGTGCTGGAGAAGCAACGCCCCTTGGTGGACGCCCCGCCGCTGGGAACCCAGGTAGATGCACTCTGGCGCGAGTACGTCGCCTACTGGAAAAACCGCCTCGTGGAGCTCAAGCAGGGCAAGGCGGTCAAACCGCCCCTGGCGTGGAAGGGATACGAGAAGATGCGGGGGCAGTTCGCCCGGGGGCTCGCGTTCGAGCGTGTCATGGTGTCCGTGCTGCGCGAGGACGCGGCATTGCCCCGGTCCATGCGCCGCTACCTCCAGGACTTCAACAGTCCGCGCATCGAGACGAACGTGGGCGTGTCGAAGCAGGGTATGGATGGGGTGCGCTACGCGGATGTGCTCGTCATCGAGGCAGAGCCGCCCGCCGGCCAGTCTCCTCGCGTGGAGACCTTCAGCTTCAAGAGCCGCAACCTCGCGTTGCTGGAGGAAAACGCCGTGGCCGCGCAGATGGTGGCGGACGCGAGCGAGGCCCTGCGGTATTACGGCGAGACGCTGAACATCCTCCGAAAATCCATCAGGTTCCGCGTGCAGGTCCAGAGGGTCCGCCTCATCTACGAAGGCGGCACACTCAAGCCCATGAGGGCAGATAGTTGGAATGCCGCCGTGCGTAAAGCCGAGGAGAAAGTCAAGGGAGTGGAGGTGTTGTCGCAATGAAAGTGCTGGGGGTTCGCGGCCTGGATATGGAGGATCACCTCCGACTCACCTTCGAGAGTTCCTTCGATCATGAGGCCGCTGTCGAGCGCGAGCTGGAGCCATTCCTCCAGGCACTTGAGGAGTACGCAGGCGAATGGATGCCGGACGTCGTCAAGGGCAAGCGGCATCGCAAATACTCACGCGCCTCCACCTGGAAAGCACTGGCGGAGCAGCGCGATGAAAACAGCACGTCCATCGGGCTCTATCGCACGAAGTTCCCGGCGTTGGACATGATGCTCAGTCTCTGGTTCCCGCCGCTCCCCATCGAACTGTACGTCGGGCTTTCCATCCAACGGCTCTCCCTCTTCTCGAAGGAGAAGCGCTGCCGCGATTTCGTGGACATGGTTCGTGCGTGGGCCTCTCACTACCCGGTCACCCATGCCTCGGCCCACAGCAGCGCTGACAAGCAATTGGCGGACTTCCCCAGCTTTGGCCGCCCCAAGGAGATCTGGCACAGGGACGGCTTCGACAAGGTCTACGAGGTGTGCTGGCTCAACGTCTTCAGCTCCAAGCTGGTGGAAACCATCGGCCGCGAGCGCGTGCTGTCTACCCCCGCCCACCGGGTAGAGGCCCTTCCCAACGGCGCCGTCCTCCTGGTGCTCTGGCCCACCGCCGCGGACTTCGCCAGCGACGAGGCGCGCCTGGCCCAGGCCCGTGCTCACGCCCACCTCCGGCCGGACCTCGACTTCGACGCCCTGCTGCGCACCCTGCGCGAGCGCAGCGCCACACTCGCCCCCGTTGAGCCCCGCTTCCACCCGGACGTGGCGCCACTCCTCTCCCGCGTGGTGGACGACGTCGCCTTTCACGAGCGCCAGCGCAAGATCGCCGAACTCAATACGTACCAGCCGCCAGAGGCCGACGAGTGGATGCCCGTCGAGTCCGCCCTGCCCCCGGACGTGGAGAACCCGGAGCGCGTGTGCCAATACTACGGCCACCTCGCAGAGGGCCTCGTAGCGCTCCTGCATTCCAAGGTGCCCTCCGTCTTCAAGGAGACCCCCGAGTCGCTCACGGATGTCGACGCCCACTTCTTGCGCGACCGATTCCCGATGATTTTCGAGCGCGAGCGCATCGACGAGCACGCGGTGCCCGCCGTGGCCGCGTACCTGGGGGAGGTGCTGGTGCGCAACCTCGGCGGACAATGGATACCGCGCAAGAGGCTCGGGGAGATGCAGGTGCGCGTCGGCCCTCGCGTCTGGTTTCCCTATGTCCGGGCCCACCGATACATGCGCTCGTGCCAGTCGCTGCTGGACCGCTCCCTCACCCAGCTCTACCGCGTCGCCGAGCGCCACCGCTCCTGAGCCTTCACACCGGCTGATCCTTCTTCGGCGGCGTGGGCACCTGCAGGCCCGCGGACCTCGCCAGGCCCATGACGCCCTCCACCGCCGCCGCGATGTAGCCGAACGGGTTGGCTCCATCCACCGCCGTCACGTGCACCTCGCCCATCTTCTGCTGGAACGCCGCCGCCACCTGCGGCAGCTGCTGCGCCAGCACCAGCTGGATCGCCTCCGGCGACAGCGTGTTCTCGATCTCCTTGAGCGCGCGCACCTTCGCCAGCTCAGGGTCCTGCGTGATGCGGGCCTTGCGCGCCTCCATCTCCGCCATCGCCAGCTCCGCCTCGGCGATCGCGCACCGCGCCTCCGCCACCTTCGCCTGCGCCCTCGCCCGCTCCGACTCCTGCTGCAGCACCGCCATCATCGATGTGTGCCGCGCCGTCTGCGCCTGCTGCTCCTGGTGCAGCTTCTCCAGCTCCGCCTCCGCCCTCACCGCCGCCATCTGCCGCTCGTGCGTCAGCCTCGCCGCATCCTGCTCCTGCTCCAGCTTCAGCCGCTCCAGCTCCGCCTGCGCCTTCGCCGCCGCCAGCGCCCGCTCGTTCGTCAGCTTCGCCGCCTGCGCCTGCTGCTCCAGCTTCAGCCGCTCCAGCTCCGCCTGGGACCGCGACGCCGCCAGCGCCCGCTCCTGCGCCAGCTTCGCCTCCGACATCCTCCGCTCGGCCTCCAGCTGCGCCAGCTTCTGCGCCTCCTCCGCCTTCGCCTTCTGCTCCCTCACCTCCAGCTCGGCGTTCAGCTTCGCCAGCGCCGTCTCCCGCTCCAGCCCCACCTGCGCCTGCCGCGTGCTCCGCTCCTTCGCGACCCGCGCCTCCTCCACCCGGGACTCGACCGCCAGCGCCTCCAGCTTCGCCTGCTCCTCCGCCTCCTGCCGCTTGTGCCGGACCTCCTCCTCCGTCGTCAGCCGCGTCAGCGCGATCTGCCGCTCCGCCTCCGCCTCCTCCCTCCGGATGAAGCGCTCCTTGGCCAGCTCCGCCTCGCGCGCCACCCGCTCCTGCTCCTGCCGGAAGCGCGCCTGCATGTTCGCGAACACCGTCTCCGACAGCACCCGCACGTCCTGGATCTCAATCGTGTCCAGGACCACGCCCCACCCCGTGTCGCTCCGGTCCTCCAGTCTCCCCTTCCCCGACACCACCGGGGCAATCTCCCGCATCAGCTCCGCGGCGATGCCCTCCTTGCGCTTGGAGAGGCACTCCTCCACCGACAGGTTCGCCACCAGCCGCCGCACCGCGCCCACGAACATCTCGCGTAGCAGCTCCGCCAGCTTCTGCTGCGCCCGCTCCGGGAAGGAGAAGTTGAGCATCCGGAAGGCCACCAGCGGGTCGACGATCCGGTACACCGCCAGGCCCGTCACCTGCACGCCCACCTTCTCGCTCGTCACCTGGTCCGCGGTGAACTGCAGCCGCTGCACGCTCGTCGGGACGATCGCCACCGCGTCGCCCGGCAGCTTGAAGCACGAGGCGCCCTGCCCGCTCACCTCGCGCACCCGGCCCCGGCGCATGTGGATGAGGAACTCGCTCGGCTTGGCCGTCACCAGCCCCCACTTCTTCATCTTCTCCGGATCCTCCGCCGGCTTCCCCGCCCTCCACCCGTCCTGGTACCGGCGCGGGTCCTCCCCCCCACCGTGCGGCGGCTCGCCCCCCCCGCTCCGCGTCAGCTCCGACCGCCCTCCCACCGACAGCTCCATGGCCCCCACCGCGTTCAACTTCATCGCCCGCTTCTCGTTCGTGCCCATCGGTGCATCCCTCCGGAAGTCGCGGTCTCCCGGAATTGCAGCCTGTCGGCCAACGCCCCGCTGCCCTGAAATCGCGCACTTGGCCGCACGGGGTGCACCAGTCTGGCGCGGGTGCCCCGAAGTGGATCGCTCCGCTCCGGTCCACTCCGTGATAGAGGACTGAATCGGTCCGATTCGCGGTTGAAAGACTCGGGGCCGGCGCTCCTTATGTCAGCTTGACCAGAGGGGTCCCGATTTTATAATTGACCGGTCCAGTCCACATTAGGTGTGTCCATGTAGGAGCACCTAGCAACGTCGCGGGTTTACTCCCCACCCCCCGGCGAGGGGCCGGACAGTCGCCCGGAAGGTCTACCGAGATGCTGAAGCTGCCGATCTACATGGACAACCACGCCACCACCCCGCTGGACCCGCGGGTGCTGGAGGCGATGCTGCCGTACCTCCAGGAGGACTTCGGCAATGCCGCGTCGCGCAACCACGCGTTCGGTTGGAAGGCCGAGGCGGCGGTGGAGCAGGCGCGCAAGCAGGTGGCGGCCCTCATCGGTGCGTCCGACAAGGAGATCGTCTTCACCTCGGGCGCCACCGAGTCCGACAACCTCGCCATCAAGGGCGTGGTCGAGTTCTACAAGGACAAGGGTGACCACATCATCACCCTGAAGACCGAGCACAAGGCGGTGCTCGACACCTGCAAGCGGCTGGAGCGCGTGCGTCAGGAGCGCCTGGACGAGCTCAGGCAGATGCGGCTGTCCCAGCTCACCGGCACGCCCGTGTCGCGCGACAACCTCGCGGAGCTGTCCATCAAGCACGACCTGGACAATGACCCCGTGTACCGCCAGTGGGCCGAGCTGCCCACCGGTGGCGCGCGCGTCACCTACCTGGACGTGGAGAAGGATGGCCGGATCGACCTGAAGAAGCTCGAGGCGGCCATGACCGACAAGACCATCCTGGTGTCGATCATGTTCGCCAACAACGAGATCGGCACCGTGCAGCCGGTGGCGGAGATCGGCAAGCTGTGCCGCCAGAAGGGAATCCTCTTCCACTGCGACGCGGTGCAGGGCATCGGCAAGGTGCCGTTCCACGTGGAGGAGATGAACGTCGACCTGGCGTCCATCTCCGCGCACAAGATGTACGGCCCCAAGGGAGTGGGCGCGCTGTACGTGCGCCGCAAGCCGCGCGTGCGCATCGCCCCCATCATCGACGGCGGTGGCCATGAGCGCGGCATGCGCTCGGGCACGCTGAACGTGAGCGCCATCGTGGGCTTCGGCAAGGCGGCGGAGATCGCCCGCCAGGAGATGGCCGACGAGTCCGCGCGCCTCTTCCGCCTGCGCGAGCGGCTGCGCAAGGGCATCATGGACCAGCTCGACATGGTGACGGTGAACGGCTCGCTGGAGCACCGCCTGCCGGGCAGCCTCAACATCTCCTTCGCCTACGTCGAGGGCGAGGCGCTGATGATGGCCATCAAGGACGTGGCGGTGTCCTCAGGCTCCGCGTGCACGTCGGCCTCGCTTGAGCCCTCGTACGTGCTGCGGGCCTGCGGCGTGGACGAGGAGCTGGCGCACAGCTCCATCCGTTTCGGCCTCGGCCGCTTCAATACCGAGGAAGAGGTCGACTACGTCATCAAGCTCATGGTGGACAAGGTGAACCGCCTGCGCGAGATGAGCCCGCTATACGAGATGGCGAAGGAAGGCATCGACCTCAAGAGCATCGAGTGGACGGCACACTAGCTCCGTCCCGCGCCCTCCCCTGGCTGGAGGGCAGGCGGGCTCCCGACCCCGGCACGGTTGCCGGGCAACGGACCCGGTGACAAGGCTTCAGAAGGGAACCCCCATGGCTTACAGCGACAAGGTCATTGAGCACTACGAGAACCCCCGGAACGTCGGCACGCTCGACAAGGCGGACCCCAACGTGGGCACCGGTCTGGTCGGGGCCCCCGCGTGCGGCGACGTGATGCGCCTGCAGCTGAAGATCAGCGACGACGGCATCATCGAGGACGCCAAGTTCAAGACGTTCGGGTGTGGCTCGGCCATCGCGTCCAGCTCGCTGGTGACCGAGTGGGTGAAGGGCAAGACGGTGGACCAGGCGATGACCATCTCCAACAAGGACGTGGCGCGCGAGCTGGCGCTGCCGCCGGTGAAGATCCACTGCTCGGTGCTGGCCGAGGACGCCATCAAGGCGGCCATCGAGGACTTCAAGAAGAAGCGCGAGGCGCGGCAGCAGAAGGCGTAGGGCAGGGCCCCGAAGCAAGGAGGCACGTGATGAACGAGCAGGCGACCCAACAGACGAGCCAGACGCAGACGACGCCTGCCGCCGCCCCGGCCGCGAAGCCGGCGCGAGGCATCACGCTGCACGACAGCGCGGTGGAGCAGCTCAAGAAGCTGCTGGCCGAGCGGCAGACGCCCGAAGCCGGGCTGCGCCTCGCGGTGCGAGGCGGAGGGTGCTCGGGGCTGGCGTACGTGATGGAGTGGGCGGAGAAGCCGCGCGAGAAGGACAAGATCTTCGAGCGGGACGGGGTGAGGGTGTTCGTGGATCCGAAGAGCTACCTGTATCTGCTCGGCACGGAGATCGTGTACGAGTCGACGCTGATGGCCTCGGGGTTCAAGCTGAACAACCCGAACGTGAAGGGCTCATGCGGCTGCGGCGAGAGCTTCTCCGTGTAGCGACCCGAGCAAGCCCCCTCTCCCTCTGGGAGAGGGCTGGGGTGAGGGTCTTCGAGAGTCATCTGGGGGCTCGGCCGCGGAAAGCCGGGCCCTTTCGTTTTGCCCCGGAAAGGGGAAGCGCTGGTGAAGTGCTGGAACTGTGAAAAGGACACGGCGGGACGTCCGTTCTGCCCGGCTTGCGGAAAGATCGCCGCGCGGCCGCCGGGGGCCACGCACTTCGACGTCTTCGGTCTACCCCGGGCGTACGACGTGGACGTGCCGGCGCTGGAGAAGCAGTACCGCGAGCTCTCCCTCCAACTGCACCCGGACCGGTTCGCCCAGGCGGAGGCGCGAGAGCGCCGACTGTCGCTGGAGCAGACGACGGCGCTCAACGAGGCCTACAAGACGCTCAAGGACGCCACGAAGCGGGCCTTCTACCTGCTGAAGGTGCACGGGGTGGACCTGGAGCGGGAGGACGCCGGAGCGCAGAAGGAGATGCCCCTCGAGTTCCTCGAGGAGGTGATGGAGCTGCGCGAGGCGCTCGACGAGGCCATGGAGGCCAAGGATTTGGAGAAGGCCCGGAAGATGGCCACGGACGTGGAGGGCCGGCGGAAGGCCGCCCTCCAGGAGGCCGTGGACACGCTGCGCACCCTGGAGCAGGGGCCTCCGGTCGAGTCATCGGTGAAAAAGGCATCGCACGCGCTGGGACGGGTGCGGTACTTCACGCGCTTCCTCGAGCAGGTGGAAGCCTTCGAGGAGGAGATGCTGGCGTGAGCAAGAACGGCTACCTGCAGATTCATGACCCGCTGAAGCCCAAGGGGCACGCGGTGGGGATCGACCTGGGGACGACGAACTCGCTGGTGGCGAGCGTCATCCAGGGCAAGCCCCGCTGCCTGGCGGCGGACGAGGGGGACTCGAACCTCCTGCCCTCGGTGGTGCACTACGGGAAGGATGGAGGCGTGGTGGTGGGCTCGCGGGCGAAGCAGCTCGCGGCCGAGCACCCCACGGACACCATCATCTCCGTGAAGCGCTTCATGGGCCGCAGCCCGGAGGACGCGGAGACGCGCAAGCTGGGGGCCTACAAGTTCGCCAGCGGCGGCAAGGTGGTGCGCTTCGAGGTGGCCGGTGGCCAGCCGGTGACGCCCATCGAGGTGTCCGGCGAAATCCTCCGCGCCCTCAAGCGCCGCGCCGAGTCGCACTTCGCCGGCAAGGTGGAGCAGGCCGTCATCACCGTGCCCGCCTACTTCGACGACGCCCAGCGCCAGGCCACCAAGGACGCGGGCCGGCTCGCGGGCCTCGAGGTGCTGCGCCTGCTCAACGAGCCCACCGCCGCGGCGCTCGCCTACGGCCTCGACAAGGGCAGCCAGGGCACCTATGCCGTCTATGACCTCGGCGGCGGCACCTTCGACGTCTCCATCCTCAAGCTGGTGGACGGCGTCTTCGAGGTGAAGTCCACCGGCGGCGACTCGGCCCTGGGCGGCGACGACTTCGACCGGGCCATCGCCCAGCGCGTGCTGGAGGCCCTGGGTCAGTCCTCCCCTGCCCCCTCGCTCGTGGCCGAGGTGCTCGCCGCCTCGCGCAAGGCCAAGGAGGCCCTCACCGACGCGCCCGAGGTAGAGCTCACGGTGGGCGCGCACCGGCAGACGCTGCGGCGCCCGGACTTCGAGGAGTGGATCCGCCCGCTCATCCAGAAGACGGGTGTGGTGTGCCGCCGGGCCCTCAAGGACGCGGGGGTGACGGCCTCGGAGCTGGACGGCGTCATCCTCGTGGGCGGCGCCACCCGGGTGCCCGCGGTGCGCCGCTTCGTGGCCGAGCAGTTCGGCCGCGAGCCCCTCAGCGACATCGACCCCGACCAGGTGGTCGCCCTGGGCGCGGCCGTGCAGGCGGACCTGCTCACCAACGTGGACCGGCAGGACGAGGTGCTCCTGCTGGACGTCATCCCCCTGTCGCTCGGCCTGGAGACGATGGGCGGCCTGGTGGAGAAGCTGATTCCGCGCAACTCCACCATCCCCATCGCCGCCGCCCAGGTCTTCACCACCTTCAAGGACGGGCAGACGGGCCTGGACGTCCACGTGCTCCAGGGCGAGCGCGAGCTGGTGGAGGATTGCCGGAGCCTCTCGCGTTTCACCCTGAGTGGGATTCCGCCCCTACCCGCGGGCATGGCGCGCGTGGAGGTGCGCTTCCAGGTGGACGCGGACGGCATCCTCGCCGTCACGGCCAAGGAGCAGAGCACCGGCACCACCCAGTCCATCACCGTGAAGCCCAGCCACGGCCTCACGGACGAGGAGATCGAGCAGATGCTGCTCGACTCCATCGACCACGCCGAGGACGACGTGCAGGTGCGCCAGCTGCGCGAGCAGCGGGTGGAGGCCGAGCGCGTCCTCTCCGAGGCCGAGCGTCAGCTGGGGGAGCACTCCGAGCTGCTGGCCGGCGGGGAGCGAGCCACCATCGAGGCGGCCATGGCGAAGGTGCGCGAGGTGGCGAAGGGGAACGACCACCACGCCCTCAAGGAGTCCATCCATGCCCTGGACGAGGTGTGCAAGCCCTTCGTCGAGCGGGTGATGAACCAGGCCCTGACGAAGGTCGTCGCGGGCCATTCGGTCGAGGAGTTCTGACGTGCCCAAGGTCCATTTCAAGAGCCCCCTGGACGACGTCACCGTGGAGGTGTCGACGGGGACCACCCTGCTGGACGCCGCCGAGAAGGCCGGCGCCCAGGTGGGTCACTCCTGCGGCGGGGTCTGCGCCTGCTCCACCTGCCACATCTGGGTCCGCAAGGGCCTGGAGTCCCTCTCCGAACAGACGGACCAGGAGATGGACCGGTTGGACATGGGCTTCGACGTGCGCCCGTACTCCCGCCTGTCCTGCCAGACCGAGCTGGGGAATGAGGACATCCTCGTGGAGATTACCGAGGAGTCCCTCACGGCCTTCATGGACGAGAACCCCGCCGTCCGGCGCCGGCTCGAGTCCGAGGGGAAATGGCCGTTGAAGAAGTGAGGTTGAAACAACTGCTTGACGGGGACGGTTCAGGCATCTATACACCGCACCCGTCGACGCAACGCACCGCCGAGACGCACCGCCTGCCCAGGTGGTGGAATTGGTAGACACACTAGATTCAGGGTCTAGCGCCTGCAAGGGCATGGAGGTTCGAGTCCTCTCCTGGGCACTGAAGAAGGCCCCGACTGAAAAGTCGGGGCCTTTTTCTTTTTCCGCGTCAGCTCGGCACGTGGACGGGCTCCACGGCCTCGTGGGCCACGTGGTTCGCCGCCTCGCGCGCCAGGCTGCCTCCCTTGCGGAGGTCCTTCAGCCGGATGCCGCGGATGCGCACCGAGAGGGCCCCCACCCCCACCTGGCTCAGCACGGTACCCAGGTGGGTGAGCGTGGCGAAGGCCGCCGCGTCCTCGGCCGAGGCGCCCAGGTTCCGCGCCGCCCAGCTGGTGACGAAGTAGTAGATGCCCATGCCCGCGGGCACCCCGGGGAATGACTGGCCCAGGGCGATGGCCCCCAGGATGACGGTGCCCGCGAAGACGCCCCCGTGGATGCCCAGGGCGTGCAGGCCCAGCCCATAGCCCAGGGCGGGCGCCAGCACCGGGGGGATGGAGAACAGGAGCGCCATCGCCATGCCCCGGAAGCTGCGCGCGGTGCCCAGGCCCTCGGACACGTGCCCCAGCAGGTGCTGCAACCGCGGCAGCTTCTTCTTGCGCTCCAGCAGCCGGGCGAGCGGCAGCGCGTAGTGGGCCAGCAGCACCACCAGCACCACCAACCCCACGCACACCCCCACCGCCGCCCTCATCGCCCCGGAGAACTGGGCCATCGTCTCGCCAAAGGGGCCGACGAAGGACAGGGCCACCAGCCCCATCAGCGCGGCGAACTCCAGCAGCTTGCACACCGCCACCGAGCCCAGCGCCTGCAGGAAGGGAATCCGCTCGGTGCGCGACAGCAGGAAGGAGCGGATGAAGTCCCCCAGCTTCCCGGGCAGCGCGTTGTGGGTGAAGGCGCCAATGGCCACCAGGTGGTAGCGCTCGCGGATGGGCACCGGCTTGCTCAGCGTCTTCTGCCACTGCATGGCGCGGAACGGGATGATCGACGCTGACAGCAGCATGAAGGGGATGAGCCAGCGCAGGTGCCCGGGCAGATCGTGCACGAACTTCCCCAGCGAGAAGCGCGGGATGAGCAACGGCCCCGGGCCGCCCAGGTTCCACCGGAAGAAGGCGGTGGAGATGAGGATGGCGGACAGCACCACCCCCACCAGCACGGCGAGTGCCTTGAGGTACGTCCGGCCCGCTGGCCCCTTCATGTTGCCTCCGCGAACCTCGTGTCCGGGTACACCGCCGGCCGGGCGCCGTCGCGGTACACCTCCGACAACCGCTCATGGAGCTGCGTGCAGTGGCTCAACCCGGACAGATCCACCGGGAGATCGCTCGGCCAGCAGATGACGCTGGACGTCTCCGTGCGGGTGAGGCCGCCGTGCGAGCCGAACTCCCAGGCGAAGCCCACCGTGCCGCCCCTCCGCACCGCCTGGCCGAAGAGCACCAGGTCTCCCGCCGTGGACATGTGCGGCAGCTCGCGCAGGTAGTCCGCTACCGCGCGGCGCGAGAA
Organism: Archangium violaceum; assembly: GCF_016887565.1. NCBI lineage: Bacteria > Pseudomonadati > Myxococcota > Myxococcia > Myxococcales > Archangiaceae > Archangium > Archangium violaceum. The sequence goes on along the minus strand of NZ_CP069396.1, from coordinate 4,438,563 downwards.
CTCCGTCGACAGGGGCGCGCCGTCGATGTCGTCCGGCCCATACACCCCGCCATGGATGACGGCCACCGCCGAGTCACCCCGCCGCATCGCCACGATGCCGATGTCCGGGTGGCGCGTGGCCCTCGCGAGCACCTCCGGGTGGCGCGCCACCAGCTGCGCGGCCTCGAGCGGCTGGAGCCCTCGCGTCAGGTAGACGTGGGAGAAGTTGCCGGACTCGATGACCACCGGCTCCTCCGTGGCCCAGGGCTCCGACTCCACCGGGTGCGGACGGCCATCGAGCAGTCCCCGCGCCACGTCCTCGGAGAGCGGCGGGGCCTCGCCCTGGAGGAGGAGCGCCTCGAGGCGCTGGCGCGTGCGCTGCTCCAGCGGGAGGCTGTCCACGTGGCCGTGGTCCGTGAGGAAGACGAGGTCGTAGCCGGGATCCACCGTCCGGGCCACGGCGTAGAGCTCGGCGAGGTAGGCATCCACGCGCCGCAGCTCCCCGAGCGCCTGCTCCGACTGAGGACCGCGGCGGTGGGCCACCTCGTCATAGTTGCCGTAGACGAGGTACACGGCGGGCACGCCGCGCACCATGTCCACCAGGGCCTTGGTATGCGCGAAGCTCCACCCGAGCCGCTGGAGGAAGACGCGGCTGATGAGGAAGCCGCCCTCGTGGCGCCAGTCCCGGAGCGCGCGGCTCCAGCGGTACACCTCGGTGAAGGCCCGCCACGCGTCCTTGCCCAGCCCCCGCAGGTACGAGAGCGGCGTCTGCGTACGCGCCACGAGCACGCCTTCCATCTCGTGCTTGAAGCCGCGCGCCATCACCTTGAAGTTGGCCAGCGTGCTCATGCAGAGCCGGTTGTTGGCCTGGGCCTGGAAGAGCGAGAAGTACGTGTGGCCACCATCGGCCAGCAGGCTGGAGCCCTCGCGGCGGCCCAGCCGCTCCTCGATGGCGAGCGCGTCGCGCGGCGTGTTCATCTGCACCTTGCGGCCGAGCTCCCGATCGAACCAGCTGTAGGCCGGCAGGTTGGGATGGCGCAGGCCATAGAGGAAGCCCGCCTGGAAGAAGGGCGTGGAGGCAGGCGAGCCCCAGAACGCCTCGTCCAGGGAGTAGGCCCCCGAGCGGACGAGCTTCGAGAGGAACGGCATCCCTCCGGTGCGGACGGCCTCGTCGAGATGGGCCTTGGGCACCCCGTCCAGATGGACGACGAGCAGCTTGCGCCGGCGAGGAGCCGGCACAGGGGGAACCTTCGCCCCCACGCGCCGCACGTACTCGCGGGCCCAGGACTGCAACTGCGGGCTGATGATGTCGTTCACGTCTCGCACGTCTCGTCTCCCCTCCCCCTGTCCGTGGTCGGGAAGATGCGCACTCGGAAAGCCGCCAGCCGTGCGATGCGAGTGGGTCCGCTGGAGAGCGGCCAGCCGAGCATGGGTCCCTGACGTCAAGATGGTCCCGCCCCTTGGCGACGTGTCACCTTGTAGCGTGATGCTGACGACCGCGCTGCTGTTGACGACTCTCGCCACCGCCACGGCCGCCGCCCCCGCGGAGGAGCTGCCACAGAAGAAGGAAAAGGGGATCGACGCCATCGCGTTGCCCCTGGTGAGCTTCAACTCGGACCTGGGCTTCACCTATGGGGGCGTGGCCGGGGCGTACCTGTACGCGCCGGGGCACAGCCCGTACCAGCACGGCATCGCCATCCAGGCGATGTTCACCAGCCGCGGGCAGCAGAACCACTACCTGCGCTACGACGGGCCCCAGCTCATCGGGCCCATGCGGCTGGAGCTGCGCCTGGAGTACCGGCGCGAGCTGCGCAGCCCCTTCTACGGGGCGGGCAACGTGTCCGCGCAGGACTTCAAGGGCGACGAGAACCAGGAGCGCTTCAACTACCGGAAGGGCTCGCCCGGGGCGTGGCTGCGCCTGCGGGGCCGGCCCTGGGGAGAGAACCACCCCTTCCAGTCCTACGTGGGCTACTCGTGGCGGTACACGGAGGTGGACACGTTCGACACCTCGCTGCTGAACGAGCAGAAGCCGGTGGGCATCGAGGGCGGGCCCACGGGGCAGCTCTCGGCGGGCGTGCTCTGGGACACGCGAGACAACGAGTCGGACCCGACGCGAGGCGGCGTGGAGGAGCTGTCCCTGCGCGTGTCGGGGAGCGCCACGTGGAGCCGGTACCAGTACGCGGGCGTGACGCTGAGCGAGCGGCGCTTCTGGCGGCTGGGCCCGCGCTTCATCCTGGCGCAGCGGCTGACGCTGGACATGCTCTTCGGCGAGGTGCCCTTCTTCGAGTGGGTGAACACGGGCGGCGTGAGCACCTCCGAGGGCATCGGTGGAATGAGCAGCGTGCGCGGCATCGAGCGCAACCGGTTCGCGGGCAACATCAAGGCGTTCTCGAACACGGAGCTGCGCGTGCGGGCCTTCGACTTCCGGCTGTTCAAGGCGCCGGTGACGGTGGGCGGCGTGGCCTTCGTGGACCTGGGACGCGTGTGGCACCCGGACGTGGTGGATGGCCCGTGGTGGAAGTGGCACCCGGGCGTGGGCGCCGGTGTGCGAGTGGCGCGGCGCGCGGCCGTGGTGCGCTTCGACTGGGCCATGTCGCCGGAGACGGGGCGCAGCCGCGTGTACCTGAACTTCGGGCACATGTTCTGAGCCGTCCGGGTCTCAGGGCCTCGCCTCCTGCTCGACCTGAGCCAGGGCCAGGCCGAACGAGAACGTCGAGCCCCTTCCCTCCTCGCTCTCGAACCAGATGCGGCCGCCGTGCTTCTGGACGATCTGCTCGCTCAGGTGCAGCCCGACGCCCATGCCCCCCCGGTCGGACGCGAGCCCCTCATGGGCGCGATAGAAGCGCTCGAAGAGCTGGCCCTGACGCTCCCGGGGAATGCCCATCCCGTGGTCCCGGACCGACACCACCGCCATGGCGTCCTGGACCCCGACCGAGACCTCGATATCTCCTCCTCCGGGCGAATACTTGATGGCGTTGTCGAACAGGTTCACCAGCACCTGCTCGATCCGGTCCGGGTCCGCGTCCACGAACACGGCGCCGTCCTGGTGGAACACGAAGTGGTGCTCGGAGGAGACACCGCGCATCCGCTCGAACACGTCCTTCACCAGCGTGCCCAGCTCGAAGCGATGGCGCCGCAGCGCGAGCCGGCCCAGCTGGAGCCGGGAGACCTCGAGCAGCTCCTGCACCAGCTGGGTGAGCCGATCACTCTGGCGGTTGAGGATCTGGAAGGCCTTGCCCTCCCGGGGCTCATGCCCTCCCGGCATCCAGCGATCCAGCAGCTGGGCATACCCCTTGATGGTGGTGATGGGTGTGCGCAGCTCGTGGGCGGCGGTGGAGAGGAACTCGTCCCGCATCCGCTCCAGGCGCTTGAGCTCGGTCACGTCACGCACCACCACCACCGCCAGATCCGGCGACCGCCCCGCTCCCGTGATGACCGGGGAGGCGGTCACGCTGATGTGGAGCTGCTCTCCGTTCGGGCGCTGGAGCAGGAGCTCCTCCTCGCGCACCGTCTCGCCCCTCAAGGCCCTGCGGCTGGGTGCCTCGGAGCAGGCCAACGGGCTCCCGTCCGGACGGCGGACGTAGAGCATCGACAATAACTGGCAGATGTCCGTGGGAAGTCCGTCCGCCCGCAGTCCCATCAACTTCAGCGTGGCCTGATTCGCCTCCACGATCCGTCCCTGGGCGTCGACCAGGAAGAGTGCATCCGCCATGCTCTCCAGGCTGGCCCGGTGGAGGGCCTCGGAGCGGCGCAGGGCCGACGTATCCCGCCGGATGAGCGCATACAGCAGGACCGAGGTGGCGGCGACGAACAGCCAGCCCTTGAGGATCTCCACCAGGATGAAGTGGCTGACGCTCCGCACCCCCACCGCGGCGAGCACGTCGGAGAGCATGATCCACAGCGCGGCGACCACGGCGTAGACGACCACGGGCCGCCAGAGAGGCGGAGGCCACCTTGCTTTCAGCGCCGTGGTCATGACTGCTTCAAACCTAAATGGGGTGTCCGCTCGCGGTTGGATGCGGAGAGACGCCCGCCCACTGGGGATGCGAGCAGGCCCGAGGGTGGAAACGAACCCGCCGCGGGAGGGGACCGCGCTCAGGTCTTCTGGAGCCAGAGGGCGCGGGGACCACGCAGGGCGAACGAGGCGCCGTAGTCGATGTGCTCGGGCTGGCGCGGCGAGAAGCCCAGACGGGGGGTGCGCGCCATCAGCTCCTGCAGGGCCACGGGAGCCTCCAGGCGCGCGAGCGGAGCACCGAGGCAGAAGTGGATGCCGTGCCCGAAGGACATCAGGCCGACGGTGTCGCGCCGCGGATCGAAGCGGTCCGGGTTGGGGAACCTGCGCGGATCACGGTTGGCGGCCGACACCACGGCGAACAGCGTGGTGTCCGCGGGCACCTTGCCCCCGCTCAGTTCCACCTCCTGGGTGGTGCGGCGCACGACCGTCACCACGGGCGAGTCGTAGCGCAGCGTCTCCTCGGCCACGGCGGCGCAGGCGGCGAGCGAGGGGTCGCGCCGCAGCCACTCATACTCCTCCGGGTGGCGGATGAGGGCGGTGAGCGCGTTGCCCAGCAGGTTGGTGGTGGTCTCATTGCCCGCCAGCAGCAGCAGGATGGCGAAGGAGTTGACCTCCTCGGGCGTCAGGGCCTCCTGGCCCTCGCTCTCCTGCACGAGCAGGGAGATGAGGTCGCCCCGGGGCTCGCGGCGGCGCGCCTGGGCCACCTCCGTCATGTACGCGAGCATCTCCTTGGCGTTGCGCACCACGTCCTCGGGCGTCTTGCCCGACTGGAGGGTGGCGTTGCCGGAGTTGGCGATCGAATCGCTCCAGCGCTTGAAGTCGCGGCGGCGCGAGATGTCCACGCCCAGCATCTCCGCGATGATGGTGACGGGCAGGGGTGAGGCCAGGCCGCTCATGAACTCGAACTCGGGGCTGGCCGTCATCTCCGCGACGAGCGCGCGCGACAGCTCGCGCACGCGCGGCTCCAGGGCATTGATCTGCTTGGGGGTGAAGGAGCGGTTGAGCTTGCCGCGCAGGCGCGTGTGCACGGGCGGATCCGAGGTGAGCAGGCTATCCACATCGCCCAGCGCCAGGTCCTTGCTGCGCTCATTCTGGAGCCTGCCGGCGATGCGGATCATCGACGAGGAGAACAGGGCGGGATTCTTCAAGACGTACGACACGTCTTCATGGCGGGTGAGGACGTGGGCCTGCATCTTCGCGTCGTAGTGCAGGGGCGCCTTCTCGCGCATCTCCGCGAAGTAGGGATAGGGGTTGCGCATCACCTCTGGGTTGAAGAAGTCGAAGCGGTTCAACAGTTCCATGAGTGGCTATCCTCTGGGCTGGAGCAGTGAGGGTGTTCGTTGTTGTGGGGAGACGACGGAGGCTCACCCGGGGCGAGGGCTGGCACCTTCCAGGAAGCAGCGCAGCAGCAGCGCGATCTGCTCGTCGACGGGCGAGGGCTGGCGCTCGAGGAATTGCCGCAGCAGGGTGCTCTGCAGCATGCCCAGCAGCAGCATGGGGTAGTGCGGCGCGTCCTCGGGCCGCAGCACCCCTTGCGCGAGGCCCTCGGGGTTGAGCGAGCCGATCCGCTCGGCCAGCGTGTTCGAGAGCCGCTGATGACGCTCCAGCTCCTCGCTCGAGGCGGCCACGCGCATCACCCGTTCCTCCAGCAGCAGGGAGAGGAAGCGGAAGTGCTTCTGGGTGTGCTCCAGGATGGCGCGCAGCAGACCATGCAGGCGCATGCGGTAGGGGGCGCCCCGGCTGCGCTCCAACTCCGCGTCCAGCACCGCCATCAGCTGCTGAACCTGCGCGTCGAGCAGCGCCTGGAGCAGCCGCTGCCGATCCTCGAAGTAGTTGTAGAGCGAGCCGACCGAGACGCCCACCCGCGTGGCGATGTCCTCCATCCGCGTGGCGGAGAGGCCCTGCTCGGCGATCACCTGTTCCGCCGCCTCGAGGATGGCCACCCGGGCCTCCTCCTTCATCCGCTCCCGGAGGGGATGAGGCTTGCTTCGCGGCTCTGAGCGGGGCTTCATGGCGGTGAATATGCTTCAGAAAGCGGTAATTCGCAATAGCCTCGGGGAGGTAGGGAAAACGGGGTGACGTTCTCGCGGCGGAGGGAATGGCCAGGATTTCAGCTTTATCGACTTTTTATTGCATTCCTGCAAAACCGTCAGCAAGGTAACTCTCCCAATTCCGAGCGCGCTCCCATGCGCGCCCACTCCGGGAGAAAGCATGCGCGGAGCCACCCCACTGAGCGCGGTACTGCTGAGGGTCATGGTGTTGAGCCTCGTCACGGGTTGCCTCGACCCCGAGGAACTGGACGAGCAGACCCCGCGGGTCGCGCAAGCGCCGCTGGTCGTGAGCACGGCGTCTCTCGCGAACGCCAGGTCCGCTCACACGGTCACCGTGCTGGCCAATGGAAAGGTGCTCGCGGTGGGAGGCAACGCAACCTCGGGCAACAAGCTCGCCAGCTGCGAGCTCTATGACCCCGCCACGGGCCTCTGGAGCCCCACCGGCTCCTTGAACACGGCGCGTTCCGCGCACACCGCGGTGCTGCTGAATGACGGAACCGTGCTGGTGACGGGAGGCATCGGCAACACGGCCACGCTCTCGAGCGCCGAGCGGTACGATCCCGCCACGGGAACCTGGAGCGTCCTGTCGTCGATGGCCAACGCGGTCTGGAAGCATACGGCGACGCGCCTGCGGGATGGGCGCGTGCTCGTGACCGGCGGCTGTCCAAGCCCCTACACGGCGGCGGCGCAGCTCTTCGACCCCGCCACCAACACCTGGAGCACCACGGGCTCCATGGCGCTTCCGCGCTGTGCGCACCGGGCCACGCTGCTCGATGACGGCCGCGTCCTCATCACCGGCGGCACCTACCTGTATACGAGCTCGCACCGCGCGGAGATCTTCAATCCCGCCACCGGCGTGTTCACGGAGACACAGCCCGCGAGCTCGGACAAATCGACGCATCAGGCGACGCGCCTGGCGGACGGCCGGGTCTTGTTGCTCACCGGGGAGTCGATTGGAAACGAAGTCTACGACCCGAGCTCGAACTCCTGGTCGACCGCGCCCGCGCCGCTCGAGCAGCGGTTCGACCAGGCCGCGGTGCTCATGGGCGATGGCAGCACCCTGGTCTTCGGAGGGGAGTCGAGCAGCGTCGAGCGCTTCTCGGGGGATGTGTGGAGCATCGTGGGCCACACCTCGGGCGAGCGGAAGTCCCCGGGGGTCGCCGTGCTGCAGGATGGGAGCGTGCTGCTCGTGGGCGGCAGCTACACCCAGTGGGTCCAGACGAGCAGCACGAGCTGGACCGGCACTCCGGCTCCGTTGGCGACCACGGAGCGCTACCGCCACACGCCCTCGGAGCTCGCGAAGTTCGACGGCACGCTCGGCGTGCCGAAGTGCGCGACCCCCCAGGTGGAGTGTGACTCCGCGTCCCTGCTCCGCGGACGCGGCTCCGCGGTGGGACCCGAGCGGGCGAGCCCCAACACGATCAAAGGCTCATGCGCTGACGGCATCAGCGGCGGCTACGGCAACGACGAGTCCCTGCAGGCGCTGCGCGTGCGCTCCTCCAATGGCGGCGTCATGCAGGTCGGGCAGAAGGTGATCATCCAGGCCGCGGTGGTGGGTTCGTCCAACGGGGCCTCCACGGACGTGCTCGACATCTTCCACACGGCCGACGCCAACGCGCCATCCTGGCAACTGGTGGCCTCCCTCCCGCTGACTCCCGCGAAGTCGGGCGGGAGGGACCTCTCCACGACCTTCACGCTGCCGGCGGGCAGCCTCCAGGCCATCCGCGGCGCCTTCCGGCGGGGCGGGTCGGAGTTGGCGTGCACCACCGGCGTCTACGACGACCATGACGACCTGGTGTTCGCGGTGTCTCCCCCGCCCCCCGATTCCATACCGCCCACGGTGGCGTTCACGGCTCCGACCTCCGGCGCGGTCGTCGGAGGCACCGTGACGGCCACCGCCACGGCGAGTGACAACCAGGGCGTGACGCGAGTGGAATTCCTCCGGGGCTCGCTGGTGATGTCCACCGACACGGAAGCCCCGTACGCGTACACGATGAGCACGATCTCGGGTCCCGTCACGCTCACGGCGCGGGCGTACGACGCCGTGGGGAACGTCGCGACGGCGAGCGTGAGCTTCACCGTGGATCGCACCCTGCCGACCGTGAGCATGACCGCCCCCGCCATCGGTAGCACGGTGAGCGGGACGGTGACGGTGTCCGCCAATGCGACGGACAACACGGCCGTCGCAGGCGTCTCGTTCTACGCGAACGGCACGCTCATCGGGACCGATACCACCGCGCCCTTCGCCGTCTCCTGGAATACGGCCGGGCTGACGGCGGGCCCTCAGTCGTTGATGGCCCAGGCGGTGGACAGCGCGGGAAACAGCGCCAACAGCGCGACCCGCACGGTGTACACGGGCGTGGGCTACGATGCCACGCTGCGGACCGTGAGCTGCGCCTCGGTGGGGGCCAGTTGTGACTCGCAGTCGTTCTTCTCCGGTCGTTGGGGGTACGAGCCGAATGAGCCCAACACGCTTGGCGGTACCTGCGCCGACGGGACCAGTGGCGTCTTCCACTCCGACGAATCGCTCGACCGGATTCGCGTCTTCACCCAGGACGGGACGAACTTCCGCGCGGGCGGCGTCGTCACCATCGAGGCCACCGTCTGGGCCCGGTCGACATACACCTGGAACAAGCTCGACCTGTACTACGCGGCTGACGCGAGGAATCCGACCTGGGTGCCGTTGACGACGCTGACGCCGACCGGGAGCGGCGTGAACAGGCTGACGGCGAACTACACGCTTCCCGCCGGTTCGCTGCAAGCGATTCGCGGGCAGTTCCGCTACGGCAACGGCTCGGGGCCGTGTACCTCCGGCGCGTACAACGATCGCGACGACCTGGTCTTCGCCGTCGGGCCGTGAGCGCCTCCACGGGGTGAAGCGGCACGGGCTCGGCGCCAGCCACCGAACGGGGTGGCTCGAGGTCGCGCTAGGCATTGGGCCTGTTGGCTCCGTGGTGGCGTAAGCCTCGACACCCCGCGGTCTGTCCTGGCCCTTGCACCGGGACCAGGCTCGCACTTGCCGGGGGCAATCCCAGGTGCTCCAGTACTGGTCCTCGAGGCGCGGTGGGGCCAACAGGCGCAAAAAAGACGCATGAAGGCGTGGACCCAGACAAGGAGAGGACGATGACGAATCCTATCAACCTGATGGCGCCAGAAGTTCTCGCGAATCCCTATCCCTACTACGCGGAGCTGCGGCGCCTGAGCCCGGTGTGTCAGGTGGAGCCGCATGGCATGTGGGCCGTGTCTCGCTACGAGGACGTGCTCTTCGTGCTCAAGAACTCCGCCCTGTTCTCGTCGTCGGGCTTCACGGTGGCGTGGCAGCCGGCCTGGGTGGGATACAATCCCATGGCCAACTCAATGATTACCCGGGACCCGCCGCAGCATACGCGGCTGCGCTCCCTGGTGTTGCGCGCGTTCGGGCCCGCCACCATTGCCCGGCTGGAGTCACGCGTACGGGCCACCGCCGAGAAGCTCTCGAGCGGTCTCGTGGACGGCGCTGACTTCGTCAAGACGATGGCGTTGCCCGTGCCCGCGTATGTCATCAGCGAGATCCTCGGGCTCGATCACCAGCTCCTCCCCTATTTCAAGCAATGGTCCGACGATATCGTCGCGATCACGCCCACCCCCGCGTCTCCCGAAGCCGCCGAACGCATCCGCGGCACCATCGCGAAGTTGACCGGGTACGTGGGGCAGGTGATCGAAGAGCGGCGCCGCGAGCCCGCGGACGACACGGTGAGCGAGCTCCTGCGCGCGGAGGTGGAGGGACAGCGGTTGACGGATGTGGAGATCAAGGACTTCCTCATCCTGCTCCTGGTCGCCGGCCTGGAGTCCACCACGAATCTCCTTGGCAACTCGCTCCTCTTCCTGGCCAACCATCCCGAGATGATGGCGCGCTTGCGCGCGGAGCCCTCCCTGATTCCGTTGTTCATCGAGGAGATGCTCCGCTACGACGGCGTGGCTCCGGGCGTCCCCCGGATCGCGGCCAGCGACATCATCCTCTCGGGAGTGACCGTGCCGCGAGGGGCGATGGTGTTCCCGCTGATCTCCTCCGCCAATCGAGACGAGCAGAAGTTCCCGGATCCGGATCGATTCGACCTGCACCGGGGCTCCCAGGGCGGTCTCGCGTTCGGACAGGGCGCCCATTTCTGCCTGGGCGCGTTGCTCGCTCGGATGGAGGTGCGGATCGTTCTGGAGACGGTGGTCGCGCGATTCCAGCGGGTTGAACGAACCGCGGGGGAGATTTCCTATCAGTGCGCGCTCACGACGCGCGGCCCTGTCGCACTGCCGCTCCGCTACATCCCCGCCAGCGGGTGACCCTCGCGGCCGCCTCCATACCGCAACCAGGGCATGTCGCCCTCGCGTCTCGTCTTGAAGACCAAATCAAGGTGACGAGCGGGGCCTCTGCCTCCTTCGCATCCCAGGAAGGAGCCGTTGAGTCTGACGCCCTCCTCTCCACGTCTTCTCTCCATCGCGGCGCCTTCCTCCCGCCAAGGTGCGCGCCTTCCTGGACTTCGTCGTCGCATCCGCGACCGACCCGGTCCGGGGAGCGTGCCCGAGGCGTGAGCGGCGTGGCGCGAATCCTGCGAACAATGTCTTTTCAGCCACTGGTCGAATCCGCTCCAACTCGTAGCGTGGGGCCAACTGAAAGGACGCTCATGCACGACACACCTCTGCACGTGATGGATTCCGTCGGCCCGGCCATCGGAGCCGTCATCTTCGTACTGATCATGTCGCAGGTACGAGAGCCCGCTCGCCAGCGCATCAACGCCTTCCTCGCAGCCGGCGCGACGGGCGTCTATCTGAGCGGCGGGTTCGGCCCCTGGGAGCTGCTCTTCCCCGTGCTCGCCCTTCCGGTGGCTTATCTCGGGCTGCGCTCGTACCGCTTCATCGGGATCGCCTGGCTCCTGCATTCCTGCTGGGATGTGGCGCACCACCTGTGGGGCAATCCGATCTGGCCCTTCATGCCGACGTCGTCGTACGGCTGCCTCATCTTCGACGCGCTCATCGCCAGCTGGTTCCTGGCGGGGGCTCCCTCCTTCCTTGCGCTGGCACGCGGAGCGCCAGATCCCGCGCGATGAAGAGACGCTCGCGTTCTTGAGGGATCGGGGCAGGCTCAGGTCCTCCTGCCCGCACCCGCCCGCCTACGCTTCGAGGTCGGCGAGCACGTCGGCCAACACCCGCACCCGGCCGAAGTAGCGCCCCATGTTCCGCAGACTCATGGCGTGGGCTTCCGGGTCGGTGGAGGCGCAGAGCTCAGGGACGGTGACCATGTCGAAATCACGCATGTACCCATCCCGAACCGTCGTCTCGACACAGACATGGGTGAGCACGCCCCCCACCAGGAGGGTCTGAACCCCCTGAGCCCGGAGGATCAGCTCCAGGCTCGTCTGGTAGAAGGCGCTGTACCGATGCTTGGTCACGAAGCGATCCTCGGGGGCTGGTGTGACTGCGTACAGCTCCGCTCCCCAGGTGCCCGCATGACAGTTCGGCGCCTTCCCCTTGCTGCGCGAGCGCCAGGCAAGGGAGTCCGTCCAAGGTCCATGCTCGGTCACGACCCACAGGACCGGTACCGCTGCCTTGCGGCAGGCCTCAACCAGGCACTGGACCGCATGAGCGGTCGCTTCCATTCCCACGGGTACACCGTGCCGCCGAACGCTGTCGCCCTCCGGGTGGCAGAAGTCGTTCTGCAGATCGACGATCACCAGGGCACTGTGCTGTGGGTGAATCGGGCCGTCCACGATGACGCCCCCTAGAAAGTGGGCAGGAACAGGCGCTGGTAGAGGGCCATCGCGGAGCGGTCCGTCATCCCCGAGATGTAGTCGGCGGCGGCCCTGGGTGTCTCTTCGGCTGGGATGGCGCGTCCGAGGCCCGCCTCCAGGCCCGCACGGTCCTGGCAGAAGTGACGATAGAGGCGGGCGACAACCTCCATCGCCTTGTCCTCCTCGACCCTGGCCCGCGAGCCCGTGTAGACGCGCTTGACCACGAAGGCTCGCAGCTCGAGGAAGGGCTCGTGGAGCGCCTCGCTCATGCGGATGAACTCGTAATCCGCCGAGCTGGTCGTGACCAGGTCACGGATGATCGTGGCGATTCGGTCTCCCTTCTCCGGGCCGAAGACCCGGGGGATGAAGGGCGGCAGCTCGTCCTCGCGCAGGATGCCCGCCCGCACGGCGTCTTCGAGGTCGTGGTTGAGGTACGCGACGCTGTCGCAGATCTTCACGATCTGCCCCTCGAGCGTCGTCGGCGTGCCGCTGCTCGTGTGGTGGAAGATGCCGTCACGCACTTCCCAGGTGAGGTTCATGAGCTCGAGCGTCTGCGCGACGCGCAAGCTCTGCTCGTTGTGCCGGAAGCCGCCGGGCTGACACAGCTCGTCGAGCACGTGCTCGCCCGCATCCCCGAAAGGCGTGTGGCCAAGGTCGTGCCCGAGCCCGATCGCCTCCACCAGGTCCTCGTTCAGCCCCAGCGCGCGGGCCACGGTGCGGGAGATCTGCGCGACTTCCAGCGTGTGGGTGAGCCGCGTGCGGTAGTGGTCGCCCTCGGGGGCGATGAAGACCTGGGTCTTGTGCTTGAGCCGGCGGAAGGCCTTGCTGTGCAGCACCCGGTCCCGGTCGCGCTGGAACTCCGTACGCACCGGACACGCGGGCTCGCTCTCATCCCTCCCCCGCGACTCGACCGACCGCGCGGCCCGCGGATGCAGGATCGCGGCCTCGATGGCCTCCTGGCGCTCGCGCATGGCGTGGGTCGGGGACGTGCGGATCTCGATGCCGGGCATGGCTCTCCTGGGTGTCATGATTCGATGGATGCGGCGGTGCCGCTCTGCTGCGGCCCCGGGGTGATGGGCAGTTCGTTGGTCAAGAACCAGTCGGTGTACACCTTGCCTGAAGGGGTCAAGATCAGATCCAGCACCATGCGGTTGTGCTGATAGACCGAATCCAAGACATCCCGGATGGCGGTGTCGTCATTTTCCTTGAGCACCACGGACGTCGATCCGTTCTGGAGAATCCGGACAACATACCCGAAGCCAGTCATCTCGCGGACCTTGTGGTACCCCTGGCGGCACAGGTTGTGCTCGACGTCATCGAAGAAGCCATCATCGAGCCGGTGGGCCGTGGTGAATGCCTCCATCTCCTCCTGGTACTGCCCCTGGGGGAGCTTGTTCAGGTTCGCGAACATGAACTGATGAATGCCCTGGTCGTTGAACGCCTGGATGAACTCCCACATGGACGACCACTGGTGGATGCCCTTGTCCGCATGACAAGTGGTGTTCATCCGGATCTTCTGCTTCAGGGACGGGGGCAGCGCCCCGATGTCGGCCAGGGTGAGCAGCTTGCCGGTGCGAAAGATCTGCTCGTTGTGCGCATCGTCAACGGCATGGCGGCTGATGTTCACATGCTCGAACTCGCCCAGGAAGTCCAGGCTTGCCAGAAACGGTTGGCGCAGTCCGTTGGTGGTGATGATCTTCTTGCGGTTGGCCCGAAACACCTCGAACAGCTCTTTCAGGCCGTTGTTGATGTACACCAGGGGTTCGCCGCCCACGAACTCCACGCTGTAGCAATACTCGCGGATGGCGGCGGAACTCTCCAGCATCCGGGAGAGGTTCCGGATGCGGTGCTTCTGGTCCCGGGTCTTGGCGACGCAAAACCCGCAGTCCGCGTTACAGTGCGGTCCGATGTCGATGTACAGGTTCAGCCGCTTGTGAACCCGCCAGTCGTTGATGGGCACCAGCTCCCTGGCAATCCGCCTCAGTCCTTTGCGTGTCAGCTCGTCCATGTCATCCCCGGCGTAAGCAGCTCCTCGCGAATGGACTGATCCGATGAGGAGGGAAATGATGCAGAAAATCGGGTGGGAAGTCGGACTGGGGGCCCGTGGGATCGCGAGAGGGGGCTCACGGCGTTCTGCTGGCTCATCGACTGCACCTCAGAAAGGTGTGGACCTGCGCCGGAATCCAAAGTAAGTTAATCTCACTTACTTTGCAACGGGCTTCGTTTCCTTTTCAATCTGGTGACACGCGATGACCTGGAAGACGCGAACGCCGAGGCTTCCGTCATGCCTCCGCGAAGGGCGCGGAGCCGTTCAACAATCCGTTCCGCAATCTCGAACGCTGAGACCGCTGCGCGCGGAGCTTTGCGGTTGAATCACGACTTTCAGGGAAGCCTTGGCCAGCGCTTCCGTAGGCTGTTGCATCAGCACCTCACCAGCGAAAAGGAGTGTCACCATGTTTCTTCGTGGGCTCGCGATGGTCGCCGTCGTTTCTGTCTTCGGGATGGGCTGTGGTGGAACGGAGGTGACGGAGGAAGGCTCGGAGCTCGGTCAGGACTCCGCCGCGCTCATCCAGAGCTGTGAGTATCTCCAGGGCCGCGTCTGTCGTCCGGACGCGGAGTTGGGCTGCCAGTGGGCCAATGGCACCTTTGGCGAGTGCTTCTGCCAGAACATCCCCTCCAACAAGTGGGTCTGCCTGACCGAGTGAGGCTCGTGACCGGCCGCCTCTCGCCGGGGTGCTCCGGCGAGAGGTGGCGTATCGCCAGGTTCGATATCGGCCCCTTGGCGCTCAGTGGAGCCGTGCCGTCACCATCCGGTCCCACGCCCGATCCGGGAGGACGCGGTTCATCATCAGCAGCATCCTGCCGAGGTAGCCCACGACGTAGCGGGCCTTCGGCGACGGCGAGTCGATCGCCTCCCGGATCGCTTCAGCGACCACCGATGGATCCGACGCCTTGCTCTCGCCGCTGCTGAACGCCTGGTCGGCCTTCTTCGCCATCGCCTCCGCCATGTTCGCGTAGGCGCCGTGCCCCGAGACGTCGCGCAGCTCCTGGGCGGTGCCCTTCTCGAACTCCGTCTTGATGATGCCCGGCTGGATCAACACCACGCGAACGCCGAACCTCCCGACCTCCTGGCGGAGTGAGTCGGAGAACGCCTCCAGTGCGTGTTTCGATGCGTAGTACCAGGCGCCCAGAGGGAGGGCGATCTCGCCGCCGATCGACGAGACGTTGACGATGGTGCCCGACCCCTGCTTGCGCATCGCCGGCAGGACGAGCTGGACCAACCGGGCCGCGCCGAAGAGGTTGACCTCGAACAGGTGGCGCGCCTTCTCGAGCGGCGTGTCCTCGATCGAGCCGTGCAGCCCGACCCCCGCGTTGTTCACGAGGACGTCGATCCGCCCCTGCGCGTCGAGGAGGGTGCGCACCACGCGCTCCACGTCCGCATCGTGCGAGACGTCCAGGGCGAGCGGGTGGCCGCCCGCCGCGCGAAGAGCGTCCATCCGCTCCACGCGCCGCGCGGCGCCGTACACCGTGTGGCCGGCGCGCACCAGCTCCAACGCGGCGGCCAGCCCGATGCCGGACGAGGCACCGGTGACGAGACAGACCTTTCTTTCAGCCATGTGCGGCTCCTCTTGCTCTGGCGTGGATCAGCGGCGCTCGGGCGCCTCGCCATCGTTCCATGAGCAGAGGGTGTCCTCCAGCCAGAACCGCCGCGGGAACTCCACGCTCGAGCAACCGGCCGTGAGAGGAGTCTGGCGGAGTCGCGGCCCCTCGCTCAATCCCCGAGCACCAGCTTCGTCACCCAGAACGCATCCGGCACCTTCGCCGCCGCGCCCTTCAGCAACCTGTCGCGCAGCCGGGCCTCGGTCACCCAGATGCGGCCATTCGATTCCACCGTGAGGTTGACGGGAGACTCCATGCTGGAGGCCAGCACCTCGATGGGTCTCGGACCGGAGGCCCTTCCAAGCACGTCGATGCGGACCACGCGCCCATCGCCACTGTTCGCCGCACCCTCCAGCACGAGCAGCCGGCCATCGGGTGCGAAGCGCATTCCATCCGGATTCTCCAGACGGCGCGGCAACTCCACCTCGCTCACGGTGGGTGTCGCTCCCGCCGTTCCCGGGCGCACGAGGAAGAGCCGGCCCGGCCCAAACGTGTTGACGGCGAGCGTCCGCCCATCTGGCGCCAGCGCGATGCCCGCGGGGCCAATGCCAGACAGTCCCGCCGCCTTGGACGCGAAGCGGGTATCGGACACGTACGTCTCCAGCCGCTCCCCCCCGGGACGCAGGTAGAGGACGGAGGCCCGCGTGCTATCCGTCACGTACAGGCCGCCATCGGGAGTGACGGTGATGTCGTTGCCCAAGCCTCCCTCCGGCACGGGGAGGATGCGCCGGACCTCGCCCGTGCGCGCATCCACCGCGAAGAGCCGGGGCGCACGCTTCCCCAGGGTGCCATCCGGACGCAGCAGTCCCATGGCGTCGGGCGAGGTGCCCCACAGCAGGCCGCGCGGCGCATCGAGCCGCAGGCTCGTCACGGCGAAGATCTCCTCGGAGCCGGGGAACAGCACCGTCCATTCGCCACCCGGGGCCCTGCGCAGGATGCGCCCGTTCGACACCGAGCCGACGAAGAGCGTCCCGTCCTCGGCGTGGGTAATGCCGTTGGGATATGTGAGGCCCTCGGGCAGCGGCAGCCGCTCGCGCAGGGCGGCGCCCACCGTGACGGGGGACGTGGCCATGAGCAGCGCGGTGGTGAGAGCTCCCAGGATGTGCAGGCCACTCATCGCGCCTCCGTGCCCGCCCAGGGGCGGTGGCCGGCAATGGTGTAGCCGCCATCGACCAGGACGTTCTGCCCCGTGACGAAGCGGGCACCGTCGGAGCACAGCCAGAGGACCACGTCCGCTACCTCCTCCGGGCTGCCGAGCCGGCGCGCGGGCGTGTGGGTGATGAAGGGACGCCGCGTCTCCTCCGTGGAGAGGCGGCGGAGCATGGGCGTGTCGATGATGCCGGGGTTGACGTTGTTCACGCGTACACCGCGCTCCATGCCCTCCAGCGCCACCGCGCGAATCATCCCGTCCAGCGCTGCCTTGCTGGCGGCGTAGAGGGAGGTGCCCGGCAGCGCGCCATGTGCCAGCCACGAGGAGTTGTTGACGATGGCCCCGCCGCGCCCGGAGCGCAGCATGGCGTCCACCTCGTACTTCATGCACAGCCACACGCCGCGCACGTTGATGTCGAAGGTGTGGTCGAAGTCCTCGGCCTTCAATTCATGGATGGGGGCGAAGGTGCCCTCCACGCCCGCGTTGTTGAAGGCGGCGTCCAGCCGGTCGAACCGCTCGAGCGTCGTGCGGACGAGCCGCTCCACCTCGTCCACCTTCGCCACGTCCGTGGGGAGGGCGAGTGCCCGTCCTCCGGCCGCCTCGACTTCCGCCGCCACCGCGTCCAGCTCCGCGCGCCGCCGGCCCGCGAGGACCACCGTGGCGCCCTCGCGAGCGAAGGCCACCGCCGCGGCCTGCCCGATTCCGCTTCCGGCCCCCGTGACGAGGACCACCTTCTCCTGGAACGACTTCGACCCCGTTGTGTCCGCCATGTGCCTGCACTCCGCGGGAGCCCGGAAGCGCGCGCGGCCTGGATGGCCCTCGCGCTCTCCGATGCGTGTGGTGCACAAGTAGCCCAGGGCTTTCGTCCCATCATCGCGGGGCGCCGCACTAGACTCTTGCACCGCACGCAACAATGCGGAGGAGCAGGGCATGGAGCGCGTGGCACTGAGGGACCGGCTGGAGGACATGCTCAGCTTCACGGCGGTGGCGCGGGCGCTGAGCTTCGTGGACGCGGCGCGCGAGCTGGGCATCAGCGCCTCCTCCCTGAGCCGGCGCATCGCCCGGCTGGAGGACGCGCTGGGCACCGCGCTCCTGCGGCGCACCACGCGTCACGTGTCGCTGACGGAAGCCGGGACGCTGTACCTGGAGCGGTGCACCGATGTGCTCACCCGCGTGGAGGACGCGGAGGCGCTCGTCTCGGGCCTGGCGGGGGAGCCCCGGGGGCGGTTGCGGGTGGCCGTGCCCAACCTGTTCGGCCAACTCCAGGTGGCGCCGCTGCTGCCGGACTTCCTGCGCCGCTACCCGCGCATCGGGCTGGAGTTCTCGTTCATGGACCGCTACGTGGACCTCGTGCAGGAGCGGTTCGACGTGGCCATCCGCATCGGCGCGCTCACCAACTCCAGCCTCGTGGTGCGCCGGCTCGCGACGAACCACCGCCTCATCGTCGCGGCCCCCTCCTACCTCCGGGGCCGGCGGCCGCTGGCCAAGCCGGAGGACCTCGCGCACCACGCGTGTCTCTACTTCAGCCTGCTGTCGGACGGTCAGTCGTGGAACCTTCAGAGGGGGGAAGAGCAGGTGACCGCACGAGGCCGCCCGGCGCTCGTCGCGGACAACGCCGAGGCGTTGCGGCAGGCGGCAGTGGCGGGTTGTGGTGTCTCCGTGCTGGCCACGTTCCTCATCGCGGAGGACCTGCGCGCCGGGCGGCTCGTGCGGGTGCTGGAGGGGTGGTCCGTGCCTGACACCGGCATTTTCGCGGTGCATCCGCCGGGGCGGCTGGTGCCGTCAAAGGTGCGGGCCTTCGTCTCCTTCCTCGCGGAGCGGTACGCGGGCTCGCCACCGTGGGAGAGGAGGGGGGAGCGGTGAGGAGGGGGGAACACGCCGGGTTCAGGATTCTGATATGGTCGCGCCCGACAATGAACGCAAATGCGACATCCGTGTCGCGGATCGCTGGTCCTGGATCGCACAGCTCGCCTCGTTCTCCCTTTGAAAGGCGTCGGCCCAACAGTTGCACGAGGTCGCCGACCCCATGACGAGTCGTGCTGTGAAATCCAGGTGCACGGCGAGTAACGCGGGCCGGGTGCTGCTGTTGGGCGCGCTGCTCTCCGGCTGCGTCACCGTGTACCAGCCGCTCAGCTCATTGCAGCGCCCGGCGATCGTCGATCCGCGGCTCGCGAACTTCGAGGGCATGCGCCTGCTCGTGCGCTGCGTCCCGGGGGACTACCTCAAGGCGAGCGACGCCGAGCTGCTCTGCCGCAGGGTCGGCGCGCTGTTCCGAAACCAGGGCGCGAAGGTCGAAACCGACGTGCCACGCAATGGCAGATCGTCGCGGAGCCTCGAAGAGGGCACCCAGCCCGACCTGGTCGTCGATCTGTCGTCGCGGCTCCTCCACAAGGAGAGCAGCGGCCCGCTGTGGGCCCTCACGGCCCTCTCATTCACGATCGTGCCGGCCTTCACGGAGTACAGTGTCGCGCAGGACGTGACCATTCGCGACGCGAGCGGGTTCCTGCTCGCATCCGACAGCCTGAAGGCGCGCTTCATCGAGTACTTCGGCGCCGGAATCTGGGGCGTGAACTGGGTGCTCGACGCCCTCGTGCGCCCACCGGAGGAGGAGCTCACGGGCGAGGCGCCGGCGCGGGACTTCTCGCGCGACTTCTATGCACAGCTGAGCCAGCTCGCCTTCAACGCGCGGGTCCGCTCCGAAGTGCTGCGCTCGTTCGAGCCCCGTTCTCAGGGCGGGGGCGAACAGCGCCAGACGGGCACGGAGCCATAATGGAAACCCTGCTGGTCTTCCTCCTGGTGCAACTCTCGGTGTCCTCGGGGCGCCCGTACGACCCCGCGCCCGGCATCTGGCACGACAAGTCAGAGGCGCGCAATCTCGACTGCTCGCGCGTGAGCCAGCAGCGGGCGCATGAGCTCCACCCGGGTGAAATCCCCGCGCCGCTCGCGCGCATGGCGAACCAGGAGTCCGAGGCGCTCATCTGCACCCGGCGCATCATGCGCGATGGAGAGCGGCCGGAGCGCGACGAAGTCATCCTCGCTTCGCTGCGCGAGTCGGTGGGAGAGATCGCCGAGGTCGCCAGCGCGCTGGGGCCGGGCGAGCTCAACTGGCACGTCGACGCCTTCTATCCCCAGCCCGAGGTGGCGGCGAAGATCTCGGTGGCGGCGCGCACCGAGCTCGCCGAGCAGGGACGCAGGGTCTCCGACAAGGTTCCGGTCCTCGCCGCGGGCGACATCGCGGTGCTCGGCCGGATGGCGCCGAAGGATGCCTATCCGCTGGCGTGCAAGCGCTACTTCGCTCAACGCGCGCTCGGCGAGAACGACGCGTTCCTGGGGATCATGCTGATCGACGAACGGGAGACGCAGCTCCACGCCGGACTGTGTCTGAATGGAGAGTGGAGATGGCTGCGATGAGGCCGGCGCTTCTCGCACTCGCGCTCGCGCTGGTCTCCTCGTCGTCGTGGGCGGCGGTGGCCCCGGAGGTCGCCGAGGCGCAGCGGGCGCAGATGGAGAAGCTCCGCGCGGAGGTGGCGGGGCAGATCCAGCTTCAGGCGTACGACCTGCTCGACGAGCTCGTCTACGGCTGGACGCAGCAGCCGGTCTTCGAGCTGGAGACGCCGGTGGTGCTCGCCGACGTCACCGTGCCGGTGGGATTCGGCAGTGGACTGGCGGCCCTGATCGAGAACCACTTCGCCAACCTGGTGGTGAAGAACCCGCGCACCCGGCTGACCCTGGCGCACTGCCCGCAGTGCACCGCGGTGATGGTGCACTCGGGCGCGAAGGGGACGATCGTCTCCCGCGGCGTGGACCAGCCGGAAGCGCTGGCCGCCGCGGGCGCGCTCTCCGGTGCGCGCCATGCGATCTTCCTCGACTTCGAGGCGGAAGGCAGCGCGCTGGTGCTGCGCGCCCGCATCACCTCGCTAGAGCCTGCGCTGCCGATCATCCACGCGCGGACCCTCACGACCTCCACGTCGTCGCCAGCGCTGCTGCGCTCGGGGGACCAGCTCAAGAGCGCGACCGAGGCGCGCAAGGAGTACCTCGACGCCCTCCAGGGCCGCGGCGTGTTCACCGTGCCGATGCGCATCGCGGTGCGGAGCTACGGCCCGCCATCCAACGGAACCGCGGTCGCGGCGATGCCCTTCATCTGGCTACAGGTCGGGACCGAGATGGCGCTCACCCAGGCACGGGCCTGGACCGGCACCATCTCGGCGGGCGTCACCTGGATGCCCCAACTGCACACGGGCTTCATGGCGCAGGCGCGCATCTCCCGCCTGCTCACCGGCTCGGTCGCATCGCTCACCCGGCCGGATCTCTACGTCTTCGTGGGCGGCTCCGTGATCTCCATCCACGGGCAGGGCGCGCGGGTGTTCCAGAACCAGGTGCTGAACCTGGAGGATGTCCTCTCCAACATCCCGCAGCTGCTCGTCCAGCCCCACGCCACCTTCGCCGCGTTTCCGATCGGGCTCGAGCTGCGCGTCGGGAATCGCATCGGGGCTTCGGTGTTCCTCGAGTCCGCGCCGGCGCTCGACAATGCGCCCTCGGTCGGTGCCCACCTGAACCTGCTCGACATCCTGAAGTTCCACACGGTGGGCGCGGAGGTGACGTTTTGCTTCTGACGCGCCTCGCACTCCTCGCCGTGTTGCTGCCGACCGTGGCCCTCGCCCAGCGTGACACCTCGCGCGAGGCGCTCGCCCGGGTGGAGGAGACCCTCACCCTGCGCCTGGAGCAGGGCGGGATCGCGTTGAAGGACGTGACTCCCGCCATCGTGGTGAGCGTCTCGCCGGCTTTCGAGGAGTCGAGAGCCTGGTACCCGACCGCCGCGTTGCAGACCCTGGTTCGCGTGTTCGGCTCCGCCGCGCTCCGTTCCTGCGAGGCGTGCATGGCGTCGCGCCTGTTCGTGGAGGAGGGCCGGCTCGAGCAGTTCACGACCACGCTGGGAACAGAGGAGATCATCCGGCTGGACGAGAACGCACGTGGAAAGGCCCCGCCGGCCCGGGTGGCGATCTGGCTCGACGAGACGCTGGAGGGCGTTTCGTTGCGCATCATCAATCTGCACAACAGCCGCATCGTGTTCGTGCAGAACTTCGACCCGGGGCTCACCGAGCTGGCCCGCACCCGCCGCAACTTCACCCTCACCGAGGAGCTGGAGCGGCGCGCGCGGGGAGACAGCCTCACCCACACGTTCCTCGACGTGACGATGTACCCCGGCCAGCACATCTCCCTGGATTTCGCGGAGCAGTGGGGCGACACCAACGCGAACCTCGCCGGCTTGTCCCTCTCCGCCTACGACCCGCTGATTGGCGTGGGCGGCGCCTACTACCGCGTCATCCCCAACGCGCTGAACATCATGGTCGGCGCCAAGGTCCTGCTGAGCGTGCCCACGGCCATCGCCAGCGGCATCGGCGGCCAGACGACCGAGATCATCGACCCGCTGCTGACCGCCGTCTTCGTGGTGCGCCTGCCGATCGCCAGCTCGAACTACGGCGTCACGTTCACCGCGTCCACCAATGGGAGAATCGGCTTCGGGATCTCCCTGATGAACATCACCGCCCTGCCCTTCCTGCCATGAACCGAGTCCTGCTCATCCTGCTGCCGCTCCTGGCCTCCGCTTGCGCGACGCGGAACTACACCTATTACCTGGTCGAGCCGGCGCCGAAGAAGCCCGAGGCGCTCAAGGAGGAAGGGACACTGGTGCGGCCCTTCGGATTCGGCTCGACCACGGTGATGAAGGTCCGCTGGAACGACGGCAACCTGATGACCGAGGTCGACGTGCCCATGCTGGCCACGGGTCAGCGCATCGTCATCGAGCACGGCGCGGGCAACGGCGACGTGAAGACCATCCCCGCCAGCCGGCTGGTGCCACCGCCGCCCTCCGCGGCGGACAAGGCGCTCATCGAGGCCTACCGGGCGCGCGGCCTGCGCATCGACGAAGAGGCGCCGGAGGTGAGCATCACCCGCGCGCGCACCTTGATGGAGCAGGCCACCCGCGAGGGCAACTACCACCTGGCTCTCGAGTGGTGTGAGACCGTGTTGGCACGCTACAAGTCGCACCCCGAGTTCCTGCGGGCCAAGGGGTCGCTGCTCCTGATGATGGGGGAGCGCGAGAAGGCCATCCAAATCTACGAGCAGGTCGAAGCCATCGAGAGTGAGCCGGGCGTCCGCAAGAAGCTCGAAGAGCTCCAGCGCCAGCAGTGACAGGAGAAGCACGTCGTGCAGATCATCGGGTTCGTGTTGTTGGGCTTCATCATCTGGTACGGGTTCAAGGATCGCAGTGACGCGGTCATCTCCGCGTTCGACGCCCACGCGCTCGTGATGGTGCTGGTCGGGTCGTGCTCGGCGGTGCTGGTGAGCTCCAGCCACACCACCGCGTGGCGCACCATCCTGTGCCTGCGTGAGCTGCTCCCCGGACTGGCGCTGTTCGGCCGGACCACCCGGGCCATGGAGGCCGAGCGCGATCAGCTGTCCGCGCTGTGGCGCGACGGCAAGCGCAGCCAGGCGGTCGATCTGGCCGCGAACAGCCGCTTCCCCGCGGTGAAGCAGATGCTGGAGTTGATTCTCAACCGGGCGACCGAAGCCTCCAGCAACAAGACCTTCACCGAGCTGCGGCACGAGGAGATCAGCCGGTGGCAGCCGGCGATCCACAACTGGGAGATGCTCTCCAAGCTGGGGCCGGCGTTCGGCATGGTCGGCACCATCACCGGCATGATCCAGCTCTTCCGCAACATGAGCTCGGAGAACCTCAACATCGGCGCGGCGATGTCGCTGGCACTGCTCGCGACCCTGTACGGCGTGGCGTTCGGCGCTGGCGTGGCCGGGCCGATCGGGCACTACCTCAACGGGCTGCTCGACGACCGCCTGGGGTTGCTCGAGCGGTGCGAGAAGAGCGTCAACGAGATCGTCTCCCGCGGCGAGCGGTGATGGTGAGCCATGCAAAGACGGAAAGCAGGGCATGAGGAGAGCTGGCTACTCAGCTATGCCGATCTGATCACCAACCTGCTGCTGTTCTTCGTGGTGCTGCTGACCGCGGCGAACTTCAGCAAGCTGAAGATGCAGCAGATCGCCCAGAGCATCTCCGGCAAGCAGAGCCCGGCGAGCCTGGAGTCGATCCGCAAGGAGCTCGAGGCGCAGATCGCCGCCAAGAACCTGCAGAATCTCGTGACCACCACGGTGACCGATGCGGGGCTGGAGGTGTCCCTCAACTCCGGGCTCGTGTTCGACTCGGGGAAGGCTAAGATCCGGCCGGAGTTCGAGGAGACCGTGGCGTCGATGCTGAAGGAGCTCGTGCCGTACTCCTCGAAGTACAACTTCGCGGTCGAGGGGCACACCGACTCGACACCGATCGTGAGCGGTGGAGTGTTCGCGAGCAACTGGGAGCTCTCCAGCGCGCGCGCCATCGTGGTGCGGCAGCGGCTGGAGGAGGTCGGGCTCGACCGCTCGCGCATCCGCGTCGAGGGCTACGCCGAGACGAAGCCGCTCCCCGAACAACTGCTGAAGGGCCTGAGCGAAGACGAGCGCCTGGCCCGGCACCGCCGTGTCGTCGTGAGGATCTACTGATGAGACGTTTCGCCGTCCTCGTCGCCTGGGTCGCGTTGAGCACCGTGGCGTCGGCCCAGACCCAACCCCCGGCTGGTACCAGCCTCCCTGACGCGCCGGCGCCGGTGCCGCAGAGCCATGTCCCCTCGCCCGTCCTCCTGGAGCTGCGCACGCTCGAGAGTCAGTTCGATCTCGCGCTGGCACAGGACTGCGCCCCCGAGCGCTGCTTCTCCAAGGGCTGTGTCTACCGCGACCACGTCACCGTCGACATGCCGCGCACCAGCTCGCTGCCCGGGCTCGGCCAGACCGAAGGCCCCGGCAGCGTGCCGCCGCAGGAGTACCTGACGCAGGCGCAGTGCGAGTTCACCCACGAGAAATCGGTCCCCACCCAGGACGTCCAGGCCCTGGTCCGGCGCCTCGAGCAGCGGCTGTCGAAGGGTTGGCTCAAGGTGAAGGTCGGTCGGCAGATCCTCCAGCCGATCTCTCCGGGACTGCGCGAGTCTCCGCCTCCGCCCGAGCCCCCGAAGCCTCCGGCGCCGGTGGTCGAGGAGAAGCCGGTGGAGCCGCCGGCGCCGCCGACGTGGGAAGCCGGCGTCGCGCTGCGCGAGCTCTGGGTCAGCCTGCTTCCGCACTTCTCGTGGATGATCGCGTTGGTCATGTTGACGATGGCGACGCTGACCGTCATCTGGGCCCTGCGTCGCCTTGGGCGAGAGACGCTCGAGGAGAAGGCGCTGGCGGCGCAGCTCGCGGCGGGTTCGCTCGACAAGCCGGCGGAGGCCGAGACACCCCCGAACGCCGAGGAGCCATCTCCAGACGGGGCGGACCCGGCGCCTTCCAAAGAAGACGCGGAGACCGCGTTCGTCACGGCCCAGCAGCAGCTGTGGAACGACCGGATCGCCCAGGCCGAGCTGGCCAAGGGCGAGAGCGTGGTGGTGGAGCTGCTGCGCGACTGGCTGAAGGCCGGCGAGTTCGAGCTGCTGGCCAAGGCCATCTTCGTCTTCGGCGATCGGCTGTCCCTGGCCTTCACCTCGGACGGTGAGCTCGCCGTGCGCAAGGTGGAGTTCGCCGGGTATTTGAAGACGGTGGACGAGAAGGCGCTGCTCTCGGACGCGGAGTTCTTCCGATTGCTGAACCAGCACGCCATCTCCTCCACGCTGATGGCCCAGGCGGACGCCGAGGTGTACCGCAGCCTCCGCGAGGAGTTCGGCTCCAACGGCGTGGCGAACCTGATCGACAGCCTGTCGCCACGTCATGGGGCGCTGCTGTTCGGGCACGTGCCCACCGACTGCCAGCAGGACGTGGCGCGGATCATGTCGCCCGAGCTGCGGGTGCGGATCGCCAACGAGCTGCTCGCGTCCAACCGCATCTCGAAGGAGGAGACGGTCCACCTGTTCGAGGTGCTCGACGCCGCGCGCGCGGGGAAGCCGCTTCCCCCGGCGCCTCCGGCCCAGGGCATCCTGGACCGGGGTCGCCAGTTCGACGCCGCCGGTGCGCTCTCGGTGCTGTTGCCGCTGATCGAATCCTCCGAGCGCGGTTCGCTGTTCGCGCGGGCGCTGGGGCGCTCCGGCGGGACGCTGCCGCTCTGGTACCAGGACATCCTCTACGGCGACATGCTGCTCAAGCTGCCCGACGAGCTCCAGAGGGACCTGCTGCTCGACGTCGACGTCCGGGGGCTCGCCGGCTGGTCCTCGGTGCAACAGCCCGCGTGGCAGGAGAGCTTCATCGCGCGGCTCGCGCCGGCGATGCAGAGCGCCATCCGCGCCAACATGTCGTTCGTCTCGCGCGAGGAGCAGCTCAGGGCCGCGCGGCGCGGCCAGAACGAGTTGATCTCGGCCGTGAAGAAGCAGGTCGCGCGAGGGAAGGTCTCCTTCGCGGAGATCATCTCCTAGGAGGGGTGGACGGGATGGGCCGCGCGCGCCTGCTGATCATCGGGGTCATCGCCATCGCGGTCGCCGCCTGCGAGAAGGTGCCGATCGTCGACATCAACGCGGGCTTCTCGCTCGCGGACGTGGCCTGGTTCGAGGAGGAGGACACGCTCTTCGTCTTCTACCAGGCCAACGCCGAGCAGGGGCTGGGGCCCGAGAGCCAGATCGAGCTCACGGTCCGCACCGATCACTTCGAGCTGCCCTGGACGCCTCTGTCACAGCTCAGCACGGTTCACACCCACGTTCCGGTCGACTGCGGCCCCAAGAGCGTGTGCGGCAGCACCAGCCTGGCGCTTGGCGAGCCGCCGCGCGCCGTGAGGTTGCGGCTGCGCTACCACCGTGACGGCGAGATGGCGCTGAACGCGCGCGTGGTCATCAACGTCATCGGCAGGGGGCCGGCGCACACGAACCGGAGCCTGCTGGTGTACGGCGTGTTCGACGAGACCAACACGCACGTGCAATGGCGCGCCCGGCACCAGTTCCCGACACTGCGCAACCACGACGTGCAGAAGTACGGGCTGCGGCGCCACTTCTCCATCTCCGACCGGCGGCACGGCGCCATCGCCGCGAACTTCGGCCAGAACCCGTACGGCTACGGTTCGGTTCCGGGCTGTCCGGGAGCGCTGCCGCCGCTGGACTTCGGACCGGTGGAGACCACCGATCGGGCCGTGTTCGACGTGGGCACGCTTCCGCTGTCGGCGTCCGAGTCCCCGGTCGTCTGTGCGCGCTCGACCGTCACCGATGCACAGGGGGGCACCTTCGAGGCGGTGGCGCTGGCGCGAAAGAACCCGCTGGTCCGCCCGGCCTTCCCGGTCCTGCGCAGCCCGATCACCGAGAACACCCCGATCAAGCTCATGTTGAGCCCATGCCGACGGACGATCTCCTCGCCGCATTACAAGATGCAGGAGCAGCGCCTCTTCCTCGAGGATGCTCCGGAGATCTGCATCGACGACTGGAACGCTCGCGGGTTCGCCGACGTGCTCGCAGCCCAGTTCCGCACGCGGATCGATCAGGTGCGGATGCAGGGGCGGGACATGGTCCTCGTGCTGGGTCTCCATCACGACGACACGACGGGCCGGCTGGCCACCGTGCTCGAGGAGGCGCTCCAGAAAGTGCTGCCCTTCGAGCGGGACAAGAGCTCGCCGCGAGTCACCGGTGCCTTCGTCTACGACAGCGTGGTGCACAACACCAATCGCCCGGAACTCCGGCGACTGGTGTTGTGGTGTCCACCCAACCACCCGGTCGACGACCTCGACGAGGTCCCAGCGGAAGCGTCGAGCAATTGCCCCGCGGTGTCGGAGATCCCCGACCTCCAGCTCGGGCCGTTCCGCTTCAATCAGATTCCGATCCTGACGACCCGTGCGCAGTACCTCCGGTTCATCGGGAAGTACTCGGAGGCCCAGGCGGGGAGGATGACCTCGATGTCGTTCCGGGCGCCCGAGCACACGCCGCTCTCCGACAACATACCGATGGGAGAGTTCGGGACCGCGACCTTCTACAACAACGAGCTCATCACGGCGGAGCCGGGCGATGCGTTCTCCTATTGCCCGGACGCGGACAAGGGGAAGATCGTGTTCCGCACCCCGATCACGCCGGAGCCGGTAGGGCTCGGGCTGCTTCCCGAGCTGCACCAGTCGGCCCCGCAGCCCGCGTATGCGCTCGGGCTGTTCTGGGACTTCCCGTTCCTGTTGAAGGCGAAATACGAGAGCTATCTCGCCGGAGCCGCGACGGCCTACTCGTTCACCGTGCCGTTCGGAATCGTCAGCTCCCGCGAGGAGACCTGGGCCAGCGAGACGTGGACGACGGGCGAGTTCCCCGTGGGCGACATCCTGGCGCAATGCACGCGCTTCTGCGATCACCCGACGTTCGATACGAGCGCCACCTACAACGTCCAGGCGCTTTTCCGGGACGCCTACCGCATGCAGTGCTATCGCCCGATGTTCCCGCGGCCGGGTGACGGAGGCTTCCCGAATGATCCGTAGCCTCCTCGTCCTCTTCGTCCTCCTGTCGTTGCCGCGCGCCGCGCAGGCCGCGGAAGCGCAAGCCCCGGACCCCTCCCCCTCCGACCCCGAGAAGGTCGACGACACGCTGGAGGGCTTCCGCACGCCGATCGACGCGCTCACCGAGCGGATGATCGGCGCGGCCTCGAAGTCGGTGCGTTTCGACTGGCGGAAGTCCACCCTCGGGTTCGGGCTGATCGGCAGCGACCTCCTCGAGCGGAACAACTTCGGCAGCACCCGCCTTGGGCTCATGGCGCGCAAGCCGTTCGGCAGCTTCATGGGAGAGGTGGCCATTACCCGCGCGTTCACGTGGGGAACCGACAGCACCGAGAAGCTGGCGCTCACGCCGTACCGCCAATACGGCCGCCCCAGCCGCTTCGAGCTCGACATCAACGTCGGGCACCCGTTGGCGGAGGGCGTGGTGACCACGCTGCCCGGCTTCTTCCCCGCGACCGAGCTGGTGCTCTCGGCCAACGCCGGCTTCCGCTACCTCTTCTACCCGGGGTCGATGGGCGGCATGAAGTTCCAGCAGGTCGCCACCTCGCTCCTCGCGCCGCGCCTCACCGACCACGAGCTGGGGCAGCTCGAGTCCTCGCGGCCGGGCGGCATGCAGGTCGACCCTGCCCGGTATGGCCTCCTCGCGGGGCTCTCCGTGGACGTGTACTTCGGGTCCGGAGGTTTCCTTTCGCCGCGGGCGATGTTGGCCGTGCCGCTGTTGGGCGGCGTCACCGGATCAGGCCTGGGGTTCTGGTGGGAGCTCTCGCTCGCTCTGGGCTGGACACTCTGATGCGCTGGGTCGTCGCCATCATCGCTGGCCTGTTGTCGAGCGCCGCGGCCGCGGAGGCGACGGAGTCCAGACAGACCGTGGTCTTCTACAACGCGCGCCTCGCGCTCCGGGACCATCGTCCGGAGGACGTGCTCAAGCTGTGGCTGCTTCGCAACAGCCTTCTCCAGCAGGGCGAGCGCCCACGAGATGATCCTGAATTCCGCTCCGTGGTGTGGGCAGCGCTCGGGAGCCTCGGGCTGTGCCAGGACGGGTTCGAGGATGACGAGCGAGAGGGCGCGGGCCTCTGGCCGCTGGGGCTGCACAACATGGTCGTCCACGGGCTCAGCAAAGGCCCGACGCCCTCGATGCCCGCGCCGTGGGACGTCTTCGAGGTCGGGCGCCAGCAGCGGTTCATCTCGCTGCAGGACGTGCTCTCGGCGGAGGAGCTGCGTTCCGTGACCTTCTTCCGGACCAGCTGTCTGCTGCCGGCCACCATGGCGCTGCGGTCCGGACGGACCCCGTTCCTCGACCTCGAGGATCGACTGAACGCGGGCGGGCTCCTGCGTGAGCTGCTGGTGGAGTCGCGCGCCACCCTGGTGCGGGAGAAGGTCCGGAACCTGTCGGTGGTGGAGGCGCGCATCTTCGATCTCGACCTGGTGCTCGCGGACCTGAAGGCGCGCAAGGCGCGTCGCGACGCTCGGAGTATCGCGCAGCAGGCCCGGGTGGCCGGCGTCTCCGCGGCCGGTGCGGCGGAGCTCCGGAGCAAGCTGGAGACCTTCCCCGAGAACTCGCCGCAGGCGGCGTTCCTTCGACGAAGCCTGACCTGGACCCCACGGGAGTGGCTGGCGCTGAACCGGGAGCGGCGGCTGTTCCTGTTCGCCCGGGCACAACCGCTGTCGAAGGATCCGGACGCGCTCCAGGAGCTCATGTTCGGGATCATCGACGAGCTGATCCACCGCAAGGACGGGAAGGAGCTCGAGGCCTGGATCGGTTTCGTGGGAGCGAGCGACTCGACGGAGCTGCGCGGCGCGCTGACCTCGGGCGAACGAGGCAAGCGCCTCCTCGAGCTCGATGAGAGCACCGGGTTCCGCGAGCGCTCAGTCGTCGCGCTGCACCGGGGCGTGGGCTTCCTGGAGGTGGGAGATCTGCAGGAGTCGCTGCGATCCTTCGCGTACGCCATGCAGCAGGCCGAGACCTCGCGCGAGGCGGCCGTCACCCTGGGGCTCGCACGGAGGTGGCTGTCGTACGTGCTCTCCCGCTACGAGACCAACGACGAGGTCGTCGCCACGCTGAAGGCGCTGGTTCCGCGGCAGGAATACAACCAGGTCATCGAGGATCTGGTCTGGCGCGCGGCGCTGCGCGCAGACGATCGTTCCTTCGAGCGGATCATCCAGACGGCCCGGCGCGGTGGCGCCTTCGACATGACGATCGAGCGGCTCCGGCCGCTGTCGCGGGGCAAGCCGGGAGAGATGGCGACGCGGCTGCGCAACGCGCTCCCCGAGGAGCCCTCGTCGGTGTTGAGGTTCGTGCGACAGCTCCTCGAGAACATCGAAGCGGAAGACGCGGACGTCCGCCGGGCCAACGTTCCGACGCTCAAGCACGTGCTCGACGTGCTCCGGCCCCTGACCGTCGAATCCACGACGGCGAAGTCGCAGAGCCGGACGGCCGGCGAGCTCATGGATCGGACCCAGTCGATCCTCGACGGCCTGAGCCACCTCGATGACTCGGTGAGCGGGAACGCGCGGGCGCTGTCACCCACGCGCTCGACCTTCGCCGGGAGCATCCGCCTCGCGCCAGCCGATCCGCTGCCATGGCCCTTCAGGCCGCCCGAGCCCGAGGCGCCCTCCGTCTTCACGCCGATCGTGCTCGAGCCGGTGGAGTGGCGGGACTCGAAGGGCGCACTCATTTTCGGGTGGAGGCTCACCGAATGACCCCCAGGGAGCTTCGGCGCGAGTTGCGCCGGCGCAAGAAGGAGCTGCGCCGCTCGGCGGAGCTCATGAGGCGGGCGACACGCGAGCGGGTGGAGCAGATCCCAGCCGTTCGACGCGAGAAGAGGCGGAGACGTATTCGTCGAGTGGTGACGATCGCCGCGCTGCTGCTCCTGGCGATGTTGGTGCGCTGTGAGTGCGCGCCGTCGCCGCCCGCGCCGCCACCGGAGCCGGTGGTGGAACCCGCGCCGGAGGTGAAGCCGAAGAAGCCCGCGCCACCCGCGAGCAAGCCGAAGGCATTCAGCGATCGGATGGAGCGCCAGCGGCGGGGGAGCTACCAGAACGAGGCGCAGACCTCGCCGAGCTGGCTGGACGACTTCCGCATTCAGGTCGCGGCGCGCAGCCCGCGCCTGGCCCAGTGCTTCAGTGGGACCGAGCGACCCGGGGCCCTGCGCTGGACGGCCGCGGTGAACGCCGCGAGCGGCTCCGTCTCCGACCATGCGCTCGAGCCCGTGGGAACGGGCGGCGAGCTGAGCGGGAAGCAACGCGACTGCGTCCTGGGCGTCCTCTCCAGCCCGGGCTACCGGCTGAAGCCCGAGCAGAAGCAGGACCTGCCTGGTCGGGTCAGCATCGTCATCGAGTTCTGACGAGGGGCTCGAAGGAGAGGTACCGCCGAGCCCCCGACGAGCTCGGACTACTCCGAGTAGTCATACCTGGCGACGAGGCGCCAGTTGCGGTTGTAGGTGTGGAACCTGGAGAACCAGCCGCTGTGGCAGCTGCCGGTGTTGCTGGCGGTGTAGCCGTAGACGAAGCCGTTGTGGACGCGGGCGTCGAGGTGGGGCGAGCCGGGGTTCTCGCAGGGCTGGGTGACGCGGACGGCCTGGTAGGCGGCCTCGGCGAACACTTCTTCCTGGCCCTCGAAGTCGTAGATGGAGTGGACCTGGATGGCGGTGAAGGTGGCGAGCTGGCTGGCCTGCTGGGCGTCGCTCAGCGTGAAGAAGGAATGCAGGTTGGCGAGGGCGGCGGCCTCGGAGGTGATCGAGCCGACGAGACGGTGAACGGCGCCGTCATTGTCGGAGAGCGCGGCGCGGATGGCGGTGATGCCGGACGAGCCCTGGTAGACGGAGGTGTCGCCCCAGGTGAAGCTGAGGGCGGTGCCAGCGGTGTAGGCGTTGAGCGCGCAGGAGCCGCCGGCGCCCGCGGTCTCGACGAGGATGATCTTGCGGAGGCGGTGCTCGGGGTTCAGGAGGGCGACGCACTCGTTGCCAGCGACGCCGTCGTAGTTGGCGGCCGGGAGCACGGCCTCGACGATGTTGTAGACGCGGAACGCGGGATCCGTGGCCTGTTGCTCGGTGGTCTGGAGGGTGTCCGTTTCCGTCTCGGAGCCGAGGCAGCCGGCAGCGAGGGAGGCGGCGAGGAGGAGAGAAGACAGTCGGAGGGAAGTACGCATGACCGTGCAAGCTAGCACGCGTGATTCTGTCGATCCCGCAACATTTAGCTGTCACTGCTTCGGAGCGATGGACACCGCGAGGCCGTCGCGCCAGACCTTGTGATCGTCCGCGTAGTACAGGTACGCGCGGCTGGCCGGACCCGTGTAGGTGCCCGGCACCGCCGCGATCAGCGACAAGGGCACCTCCAGCTTCTTCCGCGGCTCCATGCCCCGCCAGTAGAGGACGACGTCGCGGCCGATCACCTCGTAGGCATCCACCGTGTGCTTCTTCACCAGCTCCTTGAGCTGGTCATGCCGGACCTCGAGACCGCCCGGCACACCGAAGATCGCCACCGTGGTGGACAGCTTCTGGTCGCTCCGGTTCGTCACCCAGACGCGCGCCTCGGTCGGCTCGCCCTCGGTCAGGGCCGTCTTCGCCAGCGCCACTTCCAGGTCCACCCGGGTGTCTGGCGAGCTGGCCGGCACGAGGGCGTTGTAGGTGACCTCGATCGAGTAGGGCAGCTCCGAGCCGCCTTCCATCCGCAGCTCGATCTTCCGCTCGCCCGCGGTGAGCAGCTCGGACACGTCCGGCAGCTTGAGCGCCTCCTGCGCCCTGCCATCGAACTTCACGGCGCCGCCCACGGGCCGGCCGTCGACGTAGACGCGGACCGAGCCTGGAGCCCGCTTCGTCGAGCGCGCCTGGTCATAGGCGACGATGGCTCGCAGCGCGAGCACCGTGCTCTGGGTCGAGCCGTAGCGGCCTCCCTCGCACGAGTCCGCCAGGAACCGCATCGAGCGCTCCACGTTCACCAGGTGGGAGGGCTCCCTCAGCCAGGCCAGCACCGCCAGCGCGGTGGTCTCGATCTGGAGCGTCTCGCCCGAGCTGCCGACGATCGACTGCGTGCCCCCCTCCACCACCCCTGTCTTCCCCTGCTTCGCGGCGAGCCGCTCCATGAGCTTGCGGGCCTCGCCCCCCTCCCCCGCGAGCGCCATCACGTTCGCGGCGAGCGCGAGCACGTAGCTGTTCTGGCTCTTGAGGGCAGCCGCCTTCAGCGCGCCCACCTCCTTGGACAGCTCACGGGCCTGCTCCGCCGGCTTGTCGGCGCTCTCCAGCAGGGCCCAGAGGATGTAGGCATTGGACGTGTCGGAGTCCTCGATCCAGGTGTGAAGCGCGCGCCGCTTCCGCTCGAAGCCTCCCTTGCCATCGCGCTGCTTGAACAGCCAGGCCCGCGTGCGCTCGAGCATGGCGGCGTCCACGTCCCGCACCTGCTTCATGTCGCTGAAGTGCATCAACCCGAACGCCGTGAGGGCCTCGTGGCCCGGATTCTCACCGAACCACTCGTAGCCCTTCTCCGAGCACTCGAAGCCCACCAGCCGCTTGTAGCCCGTCTCCAGCTTCTCGCGCGCCGACGCCACCAGCTCGGGGCTCACCCCGCTATGCGTCTGGAAGTACTGCTGCGCCATCGTCATCGGATAGGTGGTCGAGCTCGTCTGCTCGAAGCAGCCGGAGGGCTCCTGGATGAGCCGGGCCAGCGACTCGGTCATGTTGGCCAGGGGCGAGGGGTACACCGCGATGGAGGTCTTCACGCTGCCGCGCACATGGTTGGCGGGCAGCGTCACCGGGTGCACCACCGGCTGCCGTGCCGACAGCAGCCCGCCGAACGAGGCGCGGACGGGGAAGCCATTGGGCTTGACGCTCAGCGTCCGCTTCACCGTGTCCACGTAGCTGCCCGCGGTCGCCGTGAGCGTCACGTCCACGGGTCTGGACTGGGAACCGACCTTCAACTCCAGGATGCGCCGGGCCCGCTCGTTCGCGGCCAGGTTCATCCCGCTGAGGGAGGACGCCTTCACGTCACCGCGCAGGCCGACCTTCACCGCCGCTCCCTGGAGCGTGGTGGACGTGCCATTCACCAGCGCCAGCGGCAGTTGGATCACATCCCCGGACGTCACCTCGAGCGGCAACTTGGGCTCGACATAGAAGGGCTGCACCGACTCGAGCGTGGCCACCGCCGAGCCGAGCGCGCCGTCATCCCCCACGGCCCCCGCGAACGCCTTGAAGCTGGTGACCGAGTCGTTCAGGCCAAACGAGACGCGGACCTCCCCCGTCTTCGGGTCGGTGCGCACGCCCGCGTTCCAGAAGAGCGTCTCCGTGAAGTCCACGCGGTCCCCCGGCTTGCGCCCGGGCCGCACCGTGTGGGCGTACTCGCGGAAATAGACCACGGGCTCCACCTCCAGCCCCGCCATCATCTTGTCCGCTGCTGGCATCTCCGCGGCGATGTCCGGTTGCCGTGGGGCCGCCTTCCTGGCCCTGGGCTCCGCCTCCGCCATGCCCCTGGGCACCACGGGCTTCTTGGCGGATGGGACTGGGGGAGCGGCGGGCGGCGCGACCTGGGGGACCGGCACGCCCTGGGGGGCATGCGCGGCCTGGGGAACCAGCGCCCCCGGAGGCGCCGGGGCGGGCATGGGGGGCAGCTGCGCCCCCGCGGAGGCGGGGACCCCTTCGAACCGATCGACCGGGAACTGGAACCCCACGGCGAGCGCGCGCCGGGCCGGATCGCCATGCTGGGCCACGAACTGTTCGGCGTCCGCCAGCGCGAACCGCCGCCAGCCCTGAGTGCCCAGCAACAGGTCCACCGCCAGCTTCGCCTTGGGGTTCTTCTCGTCGAAATAGACCTGGGCGTCGGCCAGCTCCTTCACCTCGGGCTCGAGCAGCACCATCACCGGCAACTGGGGCGCCTGATCCCGCTTCTCGATGAGCTCCAGCACCGCGTCGTCCGTCACGGTGAGCATCACCAGCGCCGAGACCGGCTTGCCTCCGCGCGTCGTCCGGGCGGTGAGCGCCACCTGGTCGCCCGGCACATAGCGCGGCTTGTTCGCCTTCAGCTCGATGGACAGCGCCTTCGCGGGCTGGCGGAACACCAGCCGCTCCGCGAGCGGACGGCCGTCGGCGTCCCACACGGTGGCGATGAGCACTCCATCCGCGTCCTTCGGGTCGAGGATGACCTTCTCGTTCGGGTCCACCAGCGACGAGCTGAGCTCCACCTCGCGCTGGCTCAGGGTCAGCTTCGCCTGCTTCACCCCCGACAGCCCCACGGTGAGCACCACGGGCTGTCCGGCGGGGATGACGTCCTCGCTCGCGCGGAGCACGGCGCCCCGGGCCTTCACCTCGGGCAGTGGGAAGGGCTTGCGGATGCCCGAGGGCTCGTCGATGCGCAGCGCGTACTTCACACCGGCCTTCGGGGTCAGCTCGAAGCGGCCCCGGCCCTCGTGCTCCGAGCGCACCGGCGCCACCACCTGGCCCGTGGCCAGATCGATCACCGCGCCGGACAGGTCCGCGGGCTTCTGCGCGGGCGTCAGCGCCTGGAAATAGACGCGCGAGGGCAGTCCCGCCACCAGGTCGCCGCCCTCCGGATACAGGGTGAGATCGAGGGTCTGCAGCAGGATGGGGATCGTCTTGGCCGCCGTCTCGACCACCCCACCGTCCTCGATGGCGAAGGCGAGAGAGCCCTCGCCCCGCTCGATCCGAGTGGGCAGCTTGAAGCTGACGGTGCACAACCCTCGCGCGTCGACCACGCCCGTCACCTGCGCCGCGGTGACGCCATCCACGAGAGCGGTGGCGGTGACCCGGGCGCCCGAGGGAACGCCGCCCTCGGCACGCTTCACGTCGAGCGTGGCGGTGACCGTGTCCCCCGGTCCGTAACCATCGCGGAGGAACTCGATCTGCGACTTGAGCCGGGGAGCGCGGTAGGCACGCACGTCGAATTTGCGCTCGGCGGGGGCATGACCCTTCCAGGGATGGGCGGAGGTGAGGCGGAGCGTGTACTCGCCCCCGGCCATGTCCTCCGGGATGGTCCACGAGTAGCCCCAGACCGAGTTCTGGCTCACCACCCTCGTGGAGGTGACGACGTCTCCCTTGGGACCCCGGATCTCCACGGTGGCCTCCTCCGCGTTCGCCAGGGGGGTATGGCCGCGGGCCTTGAGCATGAGGCCTCGCGCCAGCACCTGCTCACCGGGCCGGTAGAGGGGCTTGTCGGTGCTGATGAAGGTCAGAGAGCGGTCGGGCCCGCCGAGTGAAGCCGTGTCCGCCCGGGCAGCCAGTACCGGCTGCTGCTGCTGGAGGGTCAGGGGAAGGACGAGGCCAACGGTGGCGAGCGCGAGGAGGACGCGCGGGACGACGTGTTCGAGCATGAAATTCCCTGGGACAGAGAATAGGAGCTTGAGAACGGATGGGTGTCTCGAAAGGTCTGTCTGGACATTCTTCCGGATTTACAAGTTTACCCAGGATGGGTCCGTGCTACGCCGTGGGACGGGAGTGTCGGAACGTCTCGCGGCCCAGAGCCGGATTGGTATCTTGCGCGCCCATGAATCTGCGAATCGTGCTCGGCCTCGTGCTGATGCTGGCGTCGCCAGCATGGAGCCAGCCGTCGGCCTCCACTGCGTCGGACTTCGAGGGCCGCATGGAGGCCGCGGCGCGTGCCTATGAGGACCTCGACTATGAGCGCGCGCTCGGTGTGCTCGAAAGCGCCAGCATCCTCGCGCGCGACGATGGAGAGCGGGCCCGGGTGGCCATCTACCGGGGCCTCGTGCTTGGAGACCTGAGGCGGCGCCAGGAGTCCCTGGCCGCCTTCCGCGCTGGCCTTACGCTGCGGCCCGATGCGAGCCTCCCGGTGAAGGTATCCCCCAAGGTGGCGCGTGACTTCGAGAACGTGCGCCGTGAAGTCCAGCGCGAGCTGGCACGTAAACCGCGCCCACCGTCGGACGCGCCGCGCGCGGTGCCGGACGCGAAGCTCGCGCAGACGCCAGCTCCCGCGCTCGTCCCATCCACCGGGGCGGAAGCGGAGGTGCGCACCTCGCGCTCCACGCCGGTGCTCCCACTGGCGCTGCTGGGGGCGGGCGCGGTGCTCGGCGGCGTGGGCGGCTACTTCGGCCTGAAATCACGCGGCAACGTGAGCGACGCGCGCGAGGCCGCTTTCTACAGCGACCGGCAGGCGCACCTGGACAGCGCGCGAGGGCAGGCGCTCGCGGCCAATGTCCTCCTGGGCGCGGCTGTCACCGCCGCCGCGGGGGCGGCCATCACCTGGTTCCTCGCGGACAGGACGCCGTCGCCACAGGCGGAGGTGTCGCCATGAAGCGCGTCGTGGCCGTGGGACTCGGGTTGCTCTGCATCACCTGCACCGTGCCGGACATCGACGAGCTCGAGGCCGAGCGCCCGAGCGGCTGCGATGCGGACCACCCCTGCCAGGTCCGCGTGCGGCTGTCCTACGACGGCTTCCGTCCGGGCTGCGTCACGCTGCGGCTCGCGGACGCGGAGGCGTCCTCGAAGACGCTGGAGCTCCCGGTGGAGCCTCCAGTGTTGGAGGGGAAGGGCACCCGCGAGGTGGGCTTCATCCGCAGGGTCGATTGGAGCCACACCGTGGTGGTGACGGCCTTCGCACGCGAGAGCTCGTGCGCCGGACCGGAGGTGGCCACCGCGACGGCACGGGTGGAAGTTCCCGACAAGGGGACCGCGGACGTCTCCCTGGGCCTGAGCGCGCGCGACGAGGATGGGGACGGCTACGTGAGCGCCGCCTCCAGGGGCACGGACTGCGACGACCGCTCCGCCTCCATCGCACCCGGCCTGGAGGAGCGCTGCGACTTCCTCGACAACGACTGCGACACCCGCGTGGACCCGGAGCCCGTCTGCGTGGGCGTCGAGTGGAGGACGACACCGCCCATCAGCGGAGTGGTCTTCCGGGACGTGGCCCCTCACGCGCGCGGCCGGGCCTGGTTCGTGAGCGATAGCAATGGTGTGCTCGCCTACGCCAGCCGCGAGGCCGACGGTGGCTTCGACGTGCGGCAGTTCACCGACTGCGAGGGGGCGTGGTCCACCGCCTGGGCGCGGCCGAACGACGGGCGCGTCTTCATGGGCTCCTCGCTGGGTCGGCTCGCCACGCGAACGACCACCGTCGGGCAGCCCTGCACGCTGACGTCCTTCGACGGGGGCGGCGCGGCCATCCAGGACATCGTGGGGTTCGAGGGAGACGGGGGCACGACGCTCTACGCGGTGAGCAGGTCCGGGGACATCCTCCGGTGGGACTACCCGGCGGACCCGGTGCGTGTGGCGCACGTGGACGCGGACCTGCGCTCCATCCATGGGCTCGACCCGCGGACGCTCATCGCCGTGGGGACGGCCGAGGGCACGGTGCCGGTCGCCTACCACGCCAACCCGGATGGTGGCACGTGGCTGAGGGAGCCGCTGCCGCCGTCCGCCGAGGGGCAGTACGCCCTCCAGTCCGTGCACGTGGTGAGCCCGGGCCTCGCCTATGCCTCGGGAGACCAGGGGCTGCTGCTGGAACGCGAGGCGGGCACGTGGACCACGAAGCCCCAGTACCCCATCTACGTGGACGGCGGCGTCTCCCCGGACATCCTCGACGTAGTGTCCTTCGGGAGGAACTCCGTCATCGGACTCCTGAACACGGATGACATCGTCCGCTTCGACGGGAGGCAGTGGGTGGACTTCCGCTTCGGCACGCAGGGCTTCACGAGCCTCGAGGCGCTGTCATCGGACGAGCTCTGGAGCGTGGCCGAGGACGGCACCGGCTTCTACTGGGGGCCGTAGCATGCCCTGGCCTGGGGCCACCAGGCGGCGAGTACACCGCCGTGCCCTGGAGTCTTCCCCGTTCGCTTGGGTAGCTTGGGGGCCGCTCCGCACGAATGCGGGCCTCCAACAAGCAGGTCGACTCCATGGAATTCAGACAACTCGGCGCTTCGGGCTTCAAGGTTCCCGTCCTCTGTCTCGGCACGGGGACGTTCGGAGGCAGCAACGAGTTCTTCAAGGGCTTTGGCAGCAGCGACGCGAAGGAGGCCACCCGGCTCGTCGACATCTCACTCGACTCCGGGCTGAACATGTTCGACTCGGCCGACGTGTACTCGGGCGGAATGGCCGAGGAGATCCTCGGCCACGCCATCAAGGGCCGCCGTGAGCGGGTGATCATCTCCACCAAGGCCACCCTCCGCGCGGGCTCCGGACCCAACGACGCGGGCTCGTCGCGCTACCACCTGATCCGCGCGGTCGAGGGGAGCCTGCGCCGCCTGGGCACCGACTACATCGACCTCTTCCAGCTCCACGGCTTCGACCCCATCACCCCCGTCGAGGAGACACTCAACACGCTCGATGACCTCGTGCGCGCCGGGAAGATCCGCTACATCGGCTGCTCGAACTTCCCGGGCTGGCACCTCATGAAGTCGCTGGCCGTGTCGGAGCGCTACAACCTCGCGCGCTACGTGGCCCACCAGGCGTACTACTCGCTCGTCGGGCGCGACTACGAGTGGGAGCTGATGCCTCTGGGGCTCGACCAGAAGGTCAGCGCGGTCGCCTGGAGCCCGCTGGGTTGGGGCCGGTTGACGGGCAGGATCCGCCGCGGCCAGCCCCTGCCCGAGGGCACCCGGCTCCAGAACTCCCAGACGGCCGCGGGCGGCCCCCAGATCCCCGAGGAGTACCTCTACCGGGTCGTGGATGCGCTCGACGAGGTGGCGGCGGAGACCGGCAAGACGGTGCCGCAGGTGGCCATCAACTGGCTGCTGCAGCGGCCGACGGTCGCCAACGTCATCATCGGCGCACGCACCGAGGAGCAACTGCGCCAGAACCTGGGCGCGATCGGCTGGAACCTCACCCCGAAGCAGGTGGCGAAGCTCGACGCGGCGAGCACCACGCCCCCCGCCTACCCCTACTGGCACCATCAGCGGTTCGGCGAGAACAATACCTTCCTGAAGTCTTGATACCCGAGAGGGAATGGAACAGGGAGGACAGGATGCGTGCGATCAGGCTGAGGAAACCCGGCGGGCTCGAGCGGCTGGAGCTCGGGACGGCGGAGATACCGCCAGTTGGCCAAGGTGAGATCAGGGTGCGGCTGCACGCCAGCTCACTCAACTACCACGACTACTTCGTCGTGACTGGCAGGGGCCCGACGCCCGATGGCCGCATTCCGATGTCAGACGGTGCCGGCGAGGTGGTCGAGGTGGGAGAGGGGGTCACCGGGTTCGCGCCCGGTGACCGCGTCGTCAGCACCTTCTTCCCGCGCTGGCTGGGCGGTGAGCCGACGCTCGAAAGTCTGTCCTCGGTGCCTGGCGACGCGGACGACGGCTATGCGCGCGAGGAGGTGGTGGCGCCCGCGACCGCCTTCACCCGCGCGCCAGCCGGATACAGCCACGCCGAGGCCGCGACGCTCACCTGCGCCGCGCTCACCGCCTGGCGCGCACTGTTCGTGGAAGCAACGCTCATGCCCGGTGAGACAGTGCTCGTCCAAGGCACGGGCGGCGTGTCGATCTTCGCGCTGCAGTTCGCCAAGGCCGCTGGCGCGCGCGTCATCGCCACCTCGTCCTCCGACGAGAAGCTCGAGAGACTGACCGCACTGGGTGCGGACCATGTCATCAACTACAAACGAGACGAAGCCTGGGGTGCCACCGCGAAGCGGCTGACCGGCGGGCGCGGAGTCGACCATGTCGTCGAGATTGGCGGCGCCGGTACGCTCACGCAGTCGATCGCGGCCTGCCGCCTGCGGGGCCACATCGGGCTCATCGGCGTGTTGGCGGGCTTTGCCGGCGAGGTGCCGACGGCCGCCATCATGTCGGGCAACGTGCGGATCAGCGGACTGACCGTTGGCTCGCGCGAGCATCAGCTCGCGATGATCCGCGCCATCGAGGCGAACGGCATCAAGCCGGTGATCGACTCGAGCTTCCCGCTCGAAGGCATCGCCGACGCCTTCCGCCGTCAGGAGTCGGGTCGCCACTTCGGCAAGATCTGCCTCGAGTGGTGAACGGAACCCTTGGCGCTCAGTGGAGCCGTAACCGAGCCCCCTCCCCTCTCCCTCTGGGAGAGGGACGGGGTGAGGGTCTCTAGAACCTGCGCAGCGAGGACCACGGGAACGGCTGCCAGAACGGCGTGGCCACCGTGTCGGCCTCCAGGGAGAACCAGGGACCTTTCTGGCCCGGCGAGAGGACATGGAAATCCTGCGCCGGAATGAACCCCTGGCCGAGCAACGCCACCCGCTCACCCGCGGCATTGCGCGCCACATCCAGCACCAGCACGGCGTGCCCCGGGCTGCCACCCAGCACGAAGAAGTCCCCCGGCCGCACGTCCTCGCGCCCGGGCCGCTGCTTCTCGGTGGCCAGGGACAACGTGCCCGCGTAGGTGAAGACCAGGTCCAGGTACGCGCGGAACGAGGCGCGCGAGCCATCCACCGCCCCACTCTTCACCCACGTCACCTTGGAGCCTGACACGCGGGTGCGCTCTCCGGCCGAGTAACGAGGCCAGGCCGCCAGGTGCCCGCTGGTGAATCGATAGGCGATACGCTCCTTCTGTCCGCGCGACCACTGCCACTCGGCATGGAGGCGGATGATGGAGTCCGCGCATTGCTGGAGGTTGGCCGAGCCCACGTCCAGCTCGGCCACCGCGGCGACGAAGGCATCATCCCCCGCGCGAAGCTCCTGCCCCCGGAAGTCCCGCACCGGAGTCCCCTCCGGACGCAACGGCAGGCCGCGCAGCCACGCCCCGAAGGAGCCCTCCTCGACCGCCACCCTCGAGTAGCCGGACGGAGGAGGAATCGCCTCGCCGAGCGAGCGGATGGGGCGCTCCGCGGAGAGCCACGGATAGCGGGCCCGCTCCTCCTTCGAGGGAACACGGGGCTCGGATGAAGCCGCCCACGCGACTCCCGGGAGCAACAGGAGAGCAGCGAGCAACACGACCGCCAGCGGCACCTTCCTCATGAGATGGCTCACTTCCAGGCGTCGAGCCACGAGCGCAGCCGCGCGTCGGGCTGAGCCTCGCCGCGAACGCCCGGCTCCACCTCGAGCTCTAATGTGTGGAAACCCCGCGAGCGGATGCCCTCGAGCAGCGCGGCGCGCTTCTCCGCGTCCGGTGCGAACAGGATGCACCCATCCCCGCCTCCGGCGCCGGACTGCTTGCCCACGCACCCGTACGCCGAGGCCATGCCCAGCACCCGGCGCATCGGCTCTGTCTCCAGCGGGCCCAGTTCCTGGAGGAGCGCGTGCTGCTCGCGCACGGCCTCGGAGAAGGCGCGGAAGTCCCCGCCCCCGAGCCCCACTTCGATCTCATGCCCCAGCGCGTCCGAGCGCTCCACGAAGGCCCGGCGCCCCGCCTCGCCCATCTTCGCCTCCACCTGGGAGATGAGCACCCGCGTCGAGGCGCTCTCCCCGGTGAAGGCATACCCCAGGCTCAGCCTGGGAGTCGGCAGCCGCCACACGTCCACCTGCGGGGCCGAGTCCAGCGCCGCGCGGTAGCCACCGGCGCTCGACGCCTCGATGAGGCCGGACACCTCGTAGCGC
Organism: Archangium violaceum; assembly: GCF_016887565.1. NCBI lineage: Bacteria > Pseudomonadati > Myxococcota > Myxococcia > Myxococcales > Archangiaceae > Archangium > Archangium violaceum. The sequence continues at coordinate 4,396,048 of NZ_CP069396.1, read as the reverse complement.
CGGTAGCGCGCCACGCCGCCCGCGTAGCTCGCGGCCACGTCACCGCCACTGCCCTTCCCGCCCTGAGCCGCCGCGTGGGAGACGAGCGCCACCTTCAGCGCGTCGAACTTCTCCTCCAGCACGAAGCGCACCGCGTCCGCCGCCAGCACCGTGGCGCACGCGCTGCCGCCCATGCCCAGCTTCTTCCCATTGGGCCCCACCGCGGATGGGGACACCGCCAGGTCGAAGCCCACGGACTCGCGCCCGTACAGCCGCAGCGCCTCGTCCAGCGTGCGCGCCACGAAGGAGAAACCCGGGGGTACCTCGCGCTCCCACTTCACGCCCCGAGGCGTCGTCCGCCCCGACAACGTCCCCTCCTCGACGCACACGTGCACCTGGCTGTCCGAGCGCCGACGCACCAGCGCCGACGTCCGCGGACCCACCGCCGCCACGCGCGACACGCCGCCCCACAGCACGGCGTACTCGCCGGACACGAACAGCTTCCCCGGGGCCGAGAGCGCGCGCTCCATCAGAAGAGGTGCTCCGTCTGCAGCTTCGCGTCACCGCCCGGCACGCACCGCACCACCTCGATGGCTCCGCACGCCCTGGCCACCGCCTCCGCCGCCACCTCGTTGGCCGCGTCCGTCAGGATGCAGGGGTTCGGCCCCGCGTCCAGCGTGAACCACACCGGCACGCCCTTCTTGCGCTGCTCGCGCAGCGAGTGGATGAGTTCCAGCGTCTTCGGCAGCAGGTAGCAGAGCGGCGGATCCGCCGCGAGCGACGTGGCATGCATCCGCCACGCGTTGCGCTCGCACAGCTCGCCCAGCGCCTGCAGGTCCTTCCGGGCGATGAGCTCGCGAGCACGCACCACCTCGGCCTCGGCGTCCTTCACCCACGCCGAGTAGTACGGGCTGGTCTCCACCGCGTTCTTCATGCCGTCGCGCGACTTCACTTCCTTCTCGTCGCGGTTGACGATGGCCACCACCATGCGCAGCTCCGGCCAGTGCTTCTCGTCGAAGCGCTGCACCGCGTAGCTGTCCGTGCCGTCCGGGCGCTCGCCGCGCATCCACTCGCAGAAGCCGCCCTGCACGCTGCGGCACGCCGAGCCACTGCCCAGCCGGGACAGGATGCTGGCCGCCCTGGGGTCCGCCGGAAGCCCCGCCGCCGCGCGCGCCGCCACCGCCAGCGCCGCGAAGCCCGCCGCGCTGCTCGCCAGGCCCGCCGCCGCTGGGAAGTCCCCGCGCGACACCATCCTCGCCGGGCCCAGCTTCGCGTCCTTCGCCTCGGCCCGCACCGCGTCCAGCACGCGCAACACGCGGTCGCGCTCGCTGCCCTTGGCCACGTAGCCGTTGAGCTCCACCTCGTCGGCCGAGCCCACCCCGAAGGCCACCGTCGTCCGCACCGACAGCGGCGACAGCGTCATCGACAGGCTCGACTGGTGGGGGAGGATGAGCGCGTCATCCCGCTTCCCCCAGTACTTCACCAGCGCGAGGTTCGGGTGCGCCAGCGCGGTGGACTTCATGCCGCCCCCCTCGCGCCCTCGGCGCGCGGACCCGCCAGCTGGCTGTCGAAGCACCGGATGCCCTGCCGCGTGAGCTCGTGCACCACCGGCTCCGTGTCGTTGAACAGGCCGATGACGGCACCGCCATCGCCCCCGGCTCCCGTCAGCTTGGCGCCCAGCGCGCCCATGTTGCGCAGCCGGTGCACCATGTCGTCCAGCCCCGGCGAGGACAGGCCCAGCGCCGCGAGCAGGCCGTGGTTGACGTTCATCACGTCCCCCAGCGCCTCCAGATCGCCCTCCTCCACCGCCTCGGCGCCCTCGGAGGCCAGCAGGCCGATCTCCCGGAAGATGCGCTGGTAGCGCTCGGACCAGCGCTTCTGGCGCTCGCGCAGCGCGCCCACCGTCTGCTTCGTCGGGCTGCGCGCGCCCGCCATCACCACCACCAGCTTCAGCGGCCGGGGGCTCTCCACCACCTTCGCCCGGCCCTGCTCCGCGCCCGGCTTGCGGCGGTAGAGGATGAGCTGCTCCATGGCGCTCGTCGTGTGGTCCACCCCCGACGGCGTGCCGTGGAACTCCTGCTCCATCTCCCAGGCCACGGCCGCCACCTCGGACGCCGTCGTCTTGCGCCCCGCGGCCTGCAGCAGCACCCGCGTGCACGCCACCGACAGCGCTCCCGAGCTGCCCAGCCCCATGGACAGCGGCAGATCCGTCTCGAACGACACCTTCACCCCGGGCTCACCGCACGCCGCCGTCGCCCGCGCGAAGGCCGCCTTCAGCACCTTGCGCTGCTCCGGCATCAGCGCGTCGGGGATCACCAGCTGGCACTTGTTCGAGGGCTCGCCGCGAGCCGTCACACCGCGCGACAGCGGACCCGCCAGCGCCGGGTAGCCGTACACCACGCTGTGCTCACCCAGAAGGATGACCTTGCCCGCGCCGAAGCCCACCAGAGTGTCGTTCGTATCCATGATGTCCTGTCATGGGCTGGCGGGAGGGAGACCCTCACCCCAGCCCTCTCCCAGAGGGAGAGGGGGCCTACACGGGTTCGAACACCCGGACATGCCCCTCCCTCACCCTGGCCCTCTCCTGCTCGGAGAGGGAGTGGTTCAGCCCTCGGTGCCCGTGGCGGCGCGGAAATCCTCTTCCGACAGCGCGGCGATGATCTCCCGCGCCTTCTCCACCTTCACGTGGCCCGCCGTCACCAGCAGGTCCGCGATCTTCTCCACCCAGTCACCCCGCGCGCCCGCCGTCACCGCCACGCACCGCGCGTGCAGCGCCATGTGGCCCTTCTGGATGCCGATGGAGCCCAGCGCGCGCACCGCCGCGAAGTTCTGCGCCAGCCCCACCGCCGCGAACACCATGGACATCTCACGCGCCGACTCCACGCGCAGCAGCTTCATGGCCACCTGCACGCCCGGGTGCACCTTGATGGGGCCACCCACCGTGCCCAGCGACATGGGCAGCTCGATGCGGCCCACCAGGTGCCCGTCATCCACGTGCCACGTCGACAGCGGCCGGTACTGCCCGTCCCGGGCGGCGAAGGCATGCGCGCCCGCCTCGATGGCGCGCCAGTCCTGACCCGTGGCGATGGCCACCGAGTCGATGCCGTTCATGACGCCCTTGTTGTGCGTGGCCGCCCGGTACGGGTCGGCCAGGGCGAAGCGGCTCGCCTGGTAGATGCCCTCGGCGATGAGGTGGCCCGGCATGTCGAAGTCCGCCAGCGCCTCCACCGGAATGCGGCACGTGGCACGCGCCAGCCGCCGGTCGGCCAGGTTGGAGAGGATGCGCAGGAACACCTTGCCGCCCGTGAGCTGCTCGATGAGCGGCGCCACGCCCTCGGCCATGGTGTTGATGAGGTTGGCCCCCATCGCCTCCTGCGTGTCGATGATCAGGTGGACGACGAGCAGCGGCTCGCCGCGCGGGCCCTCGGGGGCCGGCAGCACGCGCACCTCGATGTCCTTGCAACCACCGCCGCGCTTCACCATCGACGGGTGGAAGCTGTTGGCCAGCGCCAGCAGGGCCTCCTTCGCCGCGAGGATCTTCTTCGTGGCCTCGGTGGGGTCCCCATACCGGGTGAGCTGCACCTGGCCGATCATGATGGGGTCATCCGCCTCGGCGCTGAAGCCGCCCGACTCGCGGACGATCTTCGAGGCGAAGGACACCGCGGCCACCACGGACGGCTCCTCCACCGCCATGGGGACCAGGTAGTCACGGCCGTTGACCTGCATGTTCAGTCCCAGCCCGAGCGGCAGGGAGAACGTGCCCACGGCGTTCTCGATCATCTGGTTGGCCAGGCCGGGCTGCAGCGCGCTGATGCCCTGGAGCTGGGCCAGGTCCATCTCGTCCAGCTGCAACATCTCGGCGAGCTTCTCGTGCCGAGCGACCATCGACAGCTTGTGGAAACCAGACAACCGGGACGTCAACGTTTCGGACATTATCCTCTCCACCGCGGTGGGAGCCTCCAGCCGCGGGAATAATCCCTACAGTGCCGCGAGCCAATCCTTCAACTGGCCCATGATGACCCGGGGTTTCTGACGCAGTTCACCGCAGCTCCTGCTGCCGGTGAGCACGAGCGCCTGACGCAGACCGGAGAGGATGACGGCGAGCGCCTGCTCGGCCCCTTCCAGTCCGCCTTCCTGCTGGGCCCGGAAGAGCGGCAGCGCCGTGCCCGCCAGGTCCGCGCCCAGGGCGATCACCTTCGCCGCGTCCAGTCCCGTGCGCAGTCCACCCGAGGCCACCAGCCGGACGTCCGGGCCCACGGCCCGCCGCACGGAGGCGATGGCCGCCGCGGTGGGGATGCCCCAGCTGGAGAACTCGGCGCCCACCTGGGCCTGCACGCCCGAGGCGCGCAGCTGCTCCACCCGCACCCACGAGGTGCCGCCCAGCCCCGACACGTCCAGGTTGCGCACGCCCAGCTCCACCAGCCGGCGCGCCACCTCGGGGCCAATGCCGCACCCCGTCTCCTTGACCAGCAGGCGCGAGCCGAAGGCACGCACCAGCCCCTCCACCACCTTGTAGCCACCGCGGAAGTCGCGATCGCCCTCGGGCTGGGTGAGCTCCTGGCCCGCGTTGAGGTGCAGCGCGATGCCGTCCGCGCCGATGTCCTCCACCAACCGCCTCACGCCGTCCACGCCCATGCCCACCGCCTGGTACAGGCCGATGTTGCCCAGCAGCGGCACCGTGGGCGCCACCTGGCGCACCTGGAAGGTCTCCGTGAGCTGCGGGTTCTCCGCCATGGCCCGCTGACTGCCCACGCCAAAGGCCAGCCCGTGGCGCTCGGCCAGCGTCGCCAGGTCCCGGTTCACCACCCCGGCCCGCTCGGTGCCTCCCGTCATGCCGGTGATGAGCAGCGGGTAGCGCAGCCGCTTGCCGAGGAACTCCGTGGTGAGGTCCACCTCGTCCACGGCCATCTCCGGCATCGCGCAGTGCACCAGCCGCACGTCCTCCAGCAACGTGCTGTTCCCTTGCGGCTCGACATCCCCAGTGGCGCATAGATCCAGGTGGGCATCCTTGCGCTTCGCCGTCGCCTCCTCACCCCTGAGTCCCGCCTGACCTTTGGATGGCATGTGTTCTAAAAAATTCCAATGATGTCGAGAGTGTCCGTTATCCGTGGTTCCCTAGCAAGTGGCCCAGGCAGGCGCAAGCCACGCCTGTTCAACGGCTCATACGGGGAGTCCGGGTGAACAAGGAGGAGACCGGACGGGGGTCCCCTGGCGTTTGACGCGCCCCGTCGCCTGCTTACGTTTTCCTGAGACCCCGAGAGAGGGAAGGGAAAGGCAAGGACACGTCATGAGTGCTGGCGGGATGTATGGATCGTCGACGACCCGGGAGAGTCCGGGTCCGCGCGGGAGCGGCTGGGGCCACCGGCTGAGCAACGCGCTGAAGACGACGGTGCTGCTGGCCGGGCTCACCGCGCTCCTGCTGTTGGTGGGCGAGCGCCTGGGCGGCCCGCGAGGGCTCGTCGTCGCGGGCTTCTTCGTCATCGTGATGAACTTCGCCTCGTACTGGTTCAGCGACCGGATCGCCCTGGCCATGCACGGGGCCCAGCCGCTGGAGTACGCCGAGGCGCCGTGGCTGCACCAGATGGTGGAGCGGCTGGCGGCGCGCGCGGGCATGCCCAAGCCGAAGCTGTACCTGCTGCCCACCCGGACGCCCAACGCGTTCGCCACGGGCCGCAACCCGGAGCACGCCGCGGTGGCGGTGACGGCCGGCATCATGGACATCCTGGATCAGCGGGAGCTGGAGGGGGTGCTGGCGCACGAGCTGGGACACGTGAAGAACCGCGACACGCTCATCGGCACGGTGGCGGCCACGCTGGCGGGCGTCATCAGCTACGCGGCGCAGATGCTCTTCTGGTTCGGCGGTTCCATGCTCAGCCGCGATGACGACGAGGACGGGCTCGGCCACACGCTCGGCAACCTGGGCGTGCTGCTGGTGGCGCCCATCGCCGCCACGCTGCTACAGCTCGCGGTGAGCCGCTCGCGCGAGTACGGCGCGGATGCCACGGGCGCCCAGCTGTGTGGAGACCCGAATGCCCTGGCGGACGCGCTGCTGAAGCTGGAGCGGGGCGCGGAGCTGATGCCCTATGACCGGGCGCCGGCCACCTCGCACCTCTTCATCGTCAACCCGCTGTCCGGCGGGGCGATCATGCGCCTGTTCTCCACGCACCCGCCCATCCCGGAGCGAGTGCGCCGCCTGCGCGAGATGGGGGCCCGCTCGGGCTCCCGCGCCTGGCGTAGCGCCTGGGCGTAGGGCTCCGGGCCGATAGGAGCCCCGCCCCCAGCGGGTGGGGCTCCTACACCGCGGCCTTGGCCTCGGCCGCCGGCAGTACGGGGGCCACGTCGTCGAGCTTGTCGAAGTGCTCGAAGGGGTTCTCCAACATCTCGCGCAGCGTGGTGGCCAGGATGCCGGCGTGGAAGCCGTCGATGAAGCGGTGATCGAACGAGGCGTTCACGTTCATGATCTTCCCCGGCACCACCTTGCCGTTCTCCACCACCGCGGCGTCCTTGATGGCGCCCGGGGCGATGAAGATGGGCACACGCGTGTAGGGCACCAGCGGCACGTACGCCGTGTCCAGCCCCAGCGAGCCCACGTTGGTGATGATGGCCGAGCCGAACGCGTCCCGGGGCATGCCCGCCCAGGTCATGTCCAGGTTCAGCGTGTACATGAGGAAGGAGATCAACCAGGTGAAGAAGTTGAGGAACATGTAGGGGAGCTTCTGGATGGTCCCCTTGCTCTTCTCCAGCGCCTCGTCCCTGCGCTGACGGACCTTCTGAACGGCCGCCTCGAGCTCGGCGGAGATCTCCCGGAGGGTCTTCTGCTCGGCGTCGTCGATCTTCGCCGAGGTCAGGTCCACCTTGCCGCCATCGGTCTGCACGACCAGGGTGGAGACGGTGACGCGCTTGCGCAGGTAGATCTTGTTGAAGCGCAGGATGGCGTTGGCGTCCGGGCAGCGGCGCAGGGCCTCGGCCATGGCCTTGGCCAGCAGGTGCGTGACGGTGAGGCGGATGCCCGTCTTCTGACGGAAGGCCTCGATGTAGGCCAGGGCCTTGTCCATCCGAAGCGTCATCGTCCCGTACACGGTCGGGTCATACGCGGTCTTCCAGCTTCCGATGGCGAGCTTGCGGAAGCTGGAGACGTTCTCCTTGGGAATGAGCTCCAGGTGAGCCATGACGCGGGGGTTCCTCCAGACGGTACGAACGAGCCGTCCACCATTACGTGTTTCCCGGGTCCGGAGAAAGCCCCCCTGCCCTGCTCACCGACACCCGGGCCCTCCGAGCATCCTGGCATCCAGACCCTTACGTTGAGAGGTGAACCACGTCTCCCAAATGGGGGGAAGGGACGGGGAAGGGCTCGGTCCAAGGGCTGGAGAGCGGGCAACGAGACCTATTGACGTCCTGTCCCCTGACGTTAGGCTGCGCCGCTTTTTGCATCATCCCTGGAGGTCACCCTCGTGCTGGTAGCACTCCTCATCGTCGTCTCGCTGGGCTTCCTCGCGGCGCTCGGCTACATCTTCTTCGGCCCGAAGCAGGCCGCCGCGCTCCCCACGTCCCACGGGCGGGCCGAGCTGGATGCCGACACCAAGGCCCGTACGTCCCGCCTGGAGTCCGAGCTGGACCGCAAGCGCAAGGAGCTGGATGAGCAGCGCACCCAGCTCCAGGAGGTGAAGGAGCAGCTCAAGCAGGCCAAGCGGAAGATCTACGAGCAGAAGGAGTCGGAGAAGGGCGAGAAGGACCTGACCAAGGCGCGCGCCGAGGTGGAGCGCAACGCCTCCACGCAGCTCGAGGTGGTCCGGGGAGAGCTGGCCCAAGCCGAGGCGGAGATCGCCCGGCTGAAGTCGGAGATGGAGATGGGCCGGGGAGGCCGCCGCGCCGCCGCTCCCGCCCCCGCGCCGGTGGCCGCCGTGACGGCCACGCCGGCCGCGCAGCAGCAGCTGTCGGCCCCGACGAGTGAGCTGGTGGTGACCGCGACCACGACGGTGGCGCCCGCCGCCACGGTGGCCCCGGCCGAGCCCGCGGCCGAGAAGGGCGCGCGGCGCTACCGTGAACTGAACGACGCCGACCGCGAGAAGATGGAGCGGCTGGAGGCGACGGCGAACAAGGAGCGGAGCCGTGCGGCGGACCTGGAGCGCGAGCTCAAGCGCGTGAGGGGCCGGGCCGACTCGCAGCAGCGAATCTTCTCCGCCAGCAAGAGCGAGCTGGAGCTGGTGAAGGACAAGTACAAGGCGCTGGAGAAGCGACTGAACCGGACGCTGCTGGAGAGGGATCTGCTGCGCCGGGCGATCAAGGATCTGGAGAAGAAGACGGGCATGCTGGCCGAGCGCACGGAGCTGACGCCGGACGAGATGGCGGCGAGCGATCGGAAGGTGGAGGAGGCCGCGCAGGCGCGAGCCGCGGCCGAGACCGCGCAGCAGCAGGCCGTGGCCACGGCGTCCGAGCAGAGCGGGGCCGCTGGCAGCGAGCAGCCCGCGGCGGGCGAGAACCCGGAAGAGAAGCCCACGGCCCCCACCGCGTAACACAATCCCCCTCCCCCCTCCCCCATCCCCCATCCCCTCCCTCTCCCTCCGGGAGAGGGTCGGGGTGAGGGTATCTGGGGCCTCGGGTTCCAACCGGGCCCCATCGCCTCCAGGATCAGTCCAGCGGAACCGGCGTGTAGATGACCAGGTCACCCAGAGTCGTCCACCCGTTGCCGCTGTCGTCCAGCCCTCCCGCGATGAGCACCGAGCCGTCCTCCAGCACCGAGCACGAGTGGTAGTGCCGCTGCCGCTCCAACGGCTTCAGTCCGAGCAACCCCGGGGCGGCGCCGTTCTTGCCAGGGACGAGCATCTCCACGTGCGAGTCGCTCACGATGCCGTTCGGAGTGGACCGCCGCCCGCCGATGGTCATCACCCGCCCGTCAGGCAGCGCCACCGCGCAGATGGCGCTCCTGGCGAACACCTGCGGCCCGGCCGTCACGTCGCTCGGGGAGACGAGCTCCGAGGAGGCCAGGATCCGCCCGTTCTCCGCGCCATCCGCCGAGGCATGCCCGCCCACGTAGAGCAACCGCTCCGACCCGGCGAACGGAACGAGCGCGGCGTCGCGGCGGGGCTCCCGCAGCCGTCCGGTCTCGCCCGAGGGCACGAAGGAGCCGCCCTCGTACGAGAAGAACAGCACCTCCGGGCGCAGCATCGTCCCGTCCGAGCCGCCCACCACGGCGATGCTCCGTCCGTCCCGTACCGGCATCACCCCCATGCCCACCCGAGGCACAGGCGTGCTGACGGAGAACACCTGGCCCGTCGCGGGGTCGAAGCCCTCGGCATCTGGAACCACCGAGCCCGCGGAGTCCATGCCACCGACGAGCAGCACGCGCCCGCCCGAGTCCGCCGCCGCCGCGTGGTGGCTGCGCGCGCGCTTCAGCTCCACCGCCGTGTACGTCCGCCCCGCCACGTCCAGCACCAGGGCGCTCCGCAGGGGCATCGTGCCCTCCACCGACTCCACCGCACCACCCGCCAGCAGCACCCTGCCGCCCGGGAGCCGTGTCGCGGTGTGGAAGGCACGCGGCGAGGATTGGAAGTCACTCCCCTCCCCCGTGCCCAGCTCTGGCGCCATCTCGAGCATGCCCGTCACCGGGTCGAAGAGCTCCGCCGAGGACAGCGTGGAGCTTGGCTGCCCCACCTCGGCCCGCATTCCCCCGGCCAGCAGCACCCGGCCGTCCTCCAACACCGTCGCGGTGTGCCCCGCGCGAGGCTCCTCGAGCGAGGCGCACCCACCGCGAGCCCTGGCCGGCCACACATACGTGTCCACCCGGCGCAGCGCGACGCCGATCGACGGGCGCTGGGCCTCGGCCGACTCCGGCACGTCGAAGGGACGCGAGCGTCCCAGGGCCACCACGCGACCGCCCTCGCCGGGCAGGTTCGTGTAGCCACGCACCTCCAGCACCCGACCCGTGCCCGCGGGCACGGCCGGCAACTCCGTCGCGCCCCGCTCCACGGGGACGTAGCGCTCCACGGGCTCCATCCCCGCGCCGGTGACGCGGAAGCGCAGGTAGTGGACCCCCTCCAGCGCGGGCGTGCCAGAACAAGCGTTGCTGAGGATCTTCGCCTCGTACAGCGCCTCCCGCGGTCCGCAGGCGGCCACGAGGCCCAACGCCGCCACCCAGGCCTTCCAACCTGGCGACCGGGCCCTGCCCTGTCCCAAACCCCGCCACCCAGGCGAGGTCCACCCGTTGATACTCCGCCCCATGGCGTTCCCCTTTTGCGGTATCCGGCCCCGGCGCAGGCAAAGATGGCTTGCGCTCGGAGCGTCCCGAGCGTAGCGATGCCCTGGAGCCGTGGTCAACGCGGCCCTGTCCCTCGATGAAGCTCTCCCTCGCCACCCGCATCTTCCTCGGTTACGCGGTGGTGCTGGTCACCTTCGGAGCGGTGTCCCTGTTCAGCGTGGCCGAGCTGCACCGCAACCGACTGGAGATCCGCCTGGTGAGCCAGGGCTACCTGCAGCTGTCGCAGGACGCGGCCGCGCTCGAGTCCTTCCACACCAACCAGGAGAAGGACACGGAGCGGATGCTCGAGGAGGGCAGCGTGGAGACGCGGCGGGCCCTCATCCGGCTCTCCCGGCTGTACTTCCCCTCCCTCATGGCCCAGCGGCTGGAGGCGGCCCAGGCCCGGGCCCGCGAGGTGCGCACCCTGGCGCCCCCGGGAGAGGTGCGCTTCATCCAGGATCTCGAGTCGCACTTCGGCCAGCTCGCCAACCGCTACCAGTCCTACGGGAAGGCGGCGGAGGCCGTCTTCACGGCGCTCACCCGGGAGACTCCCGCGCCGGAAGAGGTGGCGCGCGTCACCGCCGAGCTGCGCCAGCAACAGACCTCCATCGGCAGCGACATCCGCTTCCTGCGCGCCGCCCTCAGCAACCGCATCCGCGAGCGCGTGGACGGGGCCGAGGAGCGCGAGCGGCGCACGGGCCTGGCCATCATCACCCTGTCCGTGCTGGCCATCGGCGTGGGCCTGGGCGCCACCGCCTGGTCCGCGCGCACGCTGCGCCCGGTGCGCAACCTCATCGAGGGCGTGTCACGCATCGGCAAAGGCGACTACAGCGCGCAGCTGGGCGTGCGGGGCGAGGACGAGGTGGCGGTGCTGGCCCGCGAGTTCGATGCCATGGCCCGCTCGCTCCAGGCCCGCGAGGCGCAGCTGAAGGCCCAGGCCGAGGCCCTCATGCGCGCCGAGCAGCTGGCCGCCGTGGGCCGCATCTCCGCGCAGGTGGCGCACGAGGTGCGCAACCCCCTGTCCTCCATTGGCCTCAACGTGGAGCTGATGCAGGACGCCTTCGAGCGCGCCGCCTTCGAGTCCCCGGAGGATGCCCGCGAGACGCGCGAGCTGCTCGCCGCCGTCACCCGCGAGGTGGACCGGCTCACCGAGGTGACGGAGCAGTACCTGCGCATGGCGCGCCCGCCCCGGCCGAGCCTCGAGCCCACCACCGTCACCGAGGTGCTGGCCAGCGTGCTGGACTTCTCCCGCGAGGAGCTGGAGCGCGCCGGCGTGGAGGTGGTGCGGGACTTCACCCCGGACATCCCCCGCGCCCTGGCCGACGAGGGCCAGCTGCGCCAGGTGTTCCTCAACCTCCTGCGCAACGCCCGCGAGGCCATGCCGGACGGTGGCCGGCTCACCATCGCCACCCGCGCCCACGAGCACGAGGTGGAGGTGGCCCTCCAGGACACCGGGCGCGGCATGACCGAGGCCATCCGCTCGCGCATCTTCGACCCCTTCTTCTCCACCAAGGAGGACGGCACGGGACTGGGCCTCGCCGTCTGTCAGCAGATCCTCAAGACCCACGGCGGCTCCCTGGATTGCCAGAGCGAGGCCGGCCGGGGCACCACCTTCTCCGTCAAGCTTCCACGCGCATGAGCTTCGCCTACCACCGAGACGTGCTGCCCAACGGCCTGCGCGTCGTCACCATCGAGACCCCGCACCTGCACACCGCCCTGCTCGCGGTGTACGTGCGCACCGGCAGCCGTCACGAGACGGCCGCCAACAACGGCGTCAGCCACTTCCTGGAGCACCTCTTCTTCCGCGGCAGCGAGGGCTGGCCGGACACCCTCCGGATGAACTCGGCCGTGGAGGAGGTGGGCGGCAACCTCAACGGCGTCACCACGAGGGACCACGGCTACTACTACACGCCCCTGCACCCGGCGCACCTGGACGTGGGGCTGGCCATCCTCGGGGACATGCTCACCCGCCCCAAGCTCACCGACATGGAGGTGGAGCGCAACATCATCCTCGAGGAGATGCTCGACGAGGTGGACGAGAAGGGCCGGGACATCGACATCGACAACCTGTCCAAGCGGGTGCTCTTCCCCCACCACCCGCTGGCCTTCAAGATCGCCGGGACACGTGAGTCGGTGTCCAAGCTCACGCACGAGCAGGTGCGCGAGCACTTCGCGCGCCACTACGTCACCGGCAACATGGTGGTGACGGCGGCGGGCCGGGTGAAGCGCGAGGAGGTGCTCGCCCTGGTGGAGCGCCACTTCACGCGCCTGCCCGAGGGCCCCGCCAGCGACGACCTGCCGCCACCGCCCACGCCCGCGGGTCCCAACCTGCACGTGGTCACCCACGACGAGGCCCAGACGGAGTTCCGCCTCAGCTTCCGCACCGTCCCCGAGCACCACGAGGACTGGCCCGCCCTGCAACTGCTGCGGCGCTTCCTCGATGACGGACTGTCGTCGCGGCTGCCCTTCGAGATCGTGGAGAAGCGGGGGCTCGCGTACTCGGTGCATGCGTCGCTGGAGGCCTTCCACGACACGGGCATCTTCGAGATCGAAGCCGCGAGCGCGCCGGAGCGGGCGTCGCTGGTGGTGGCGGAGATGTTCCGGGTGCTGGGCGAGCTGTGCACCACGCTGGTGGGCGACGAGGAGCTGGCGCGGGCCAAGCGGCGGCACCGGATGCTGCTGGAGTTCGCGCAGGACTCACCGGGCGAGCTGGCCGGGTGGTTCGGCGGGACGGAGCTGTTCCGGCGGCCCGAGTCCTTCGGCCGGCGCGCGGACCTGGTGGACGAGGCCACGCCGGCCCACGTGCGCGAGGTGGCGCGGCGCTACTTCGCCCGGGAGAACCTCACCCTGGTGGCCGTGGGCCAGCGCCGGGGCATCAAGGCCCTGGAGAAGGTGGTTGACACCGCCGAGGGACTGCCCTCCTGGAGTGGGACACGCCGCTGAGCCGGTCAGCGGGCCTGGCTCCAGCGGGTTCCCCCTCGCCGGGCGGGGTACCCTGGTGGTAGATGCCCCAGGCGCCCCCCTTCGATGGACCCCTGGATGACGACTCGGACCCGAGCAGCAGACCTCTCTCGTTCCTCGGATACCCCGATGATGCCCGCGCTCGCGACCCGGAAGGAACCCGTCATCTTCAGTCAGGTGGTGGAGGCCCTCTTCAAGCACACCATCAAGGAGCGGCTCGACCCGGACGCCCGCAGGCGGCTCAAGGCCATCGGCATCGACCTGGACCAGCCACTGCTGGTCGCCTACTCCGTCCCCACCTGGTTCGCGGCCATCCGGGTCTGCGCCGAGCTCCTCTACCCGGACATCCCCAGCGAACAGGCCCGCTATCAGCTCGGCCGCCGGCAGGTGGACGGCTACGGACACACCACCATGGGCCGGGCCGTGTACTCGATGCTGCGGATGCTCGGCTGGCAACGCTCGCTGACGCGCATCCCTCGCGGGCTCCAGTCGGGAACCAACTTCCTGACGGCCCGGACCCGCTTCCTGGCCCTCGGCGACCTCGAGGTGACCTTCGAGGTCCTCCCTGAGTTCCATGCCGCCCTCGGGCCTCAGTCCGGCATCGACCCGTACTTCATGAACGGCACCATGGACGCGATGATGGAGCTGGTCGGCGCGCCACTCACGGGCGGCGAGCTACAGCCCATCGAGCCCGGCTCGCAGCACGTCGTCTACGTGCTGCGCCGCAAGGCCTGACGCCCTACTCCTCGAAAAGCTCGAAGTCGGCCTTGGTCGCTCCACAGTCGGGGCAGTACCAGGAGTCCGGAATGTCCTCGAAGGCGGTGCCCGGCGCGATGCCGGAGTCGGGATCACCCAGGGCGGGGTCGTAGATGTACGAGCAGGTGATGCAGCGGTAGCGCTTCTTCATGCCGGGTGTTCTTACCTGATCTCCCGGTGGAAGTTCAGGCTCCGCTCGCGTTCAGGTAGCGGGTGATGCGCAGCTTCACCGCCAGTGGGGTGAAGGGCATGAGCCACGCCCCCAGGCGGTTGGTGAACCCGGGCACCACCACCGCCCGACCCCGCACCATCGCGCGATAGCCCAGCTCGGCGACCTGGCGGGCATCGAGGCTGCCCAGCGGTCCGCTGAAGAGCCGGGGACGCTGGTGCTCCGCCGCCCGCGCGGCGAACTCCGTCTCGGTGTAGCCGGGGCACAGCGCCGTCACCGTCACCCCTCGGCCCCGCATCTCCTCGTGGAGCGCGTTGGAGAAGGACTGCACGTACGCCTTGCTCGCGTAGTACACGGACATGAGCGGGCCGGGCTGGAAGGCCGCCGACGAGGACACGTTGAGCACGTACCCGCGCCGCCTCGCCAGCATCCCCGGGAGCACCTCCCGGGTGAGCGCGGTGAGCGCCCGGATGTTGAGGTCGATCATCCCCAGCTGCTGCTCGGCCGGCAGGACCTCGAAGCCACCCGCCAGCCCGAAGCCGGCGTTGTTCACCAGCACCTCGAGGTCGAGCTGACGCGTCGACACCTCGCGCATCACCGTCCGCACGCCCTCGGGCGAGCCGAGATCCGCGCCCACCACCACCGAGGGCACCCCATGGGCCTTCTCGAGCTGCTGCGCGAGCGCGTGCATGGGCTCCGTGCGCCGGGCCACCAGCACCAGCGCGTAGCCCTCCCGCGCCAGGATCATCGCCAGCTCCCGGCCGATGCCACTAGAGGCTCCCGTCACCAAGGCATACCTGCGGGCTCGCACGATGTCGCTCATGCCCGTCACGCTCCCAAGAGAGCGAGCGTGACGTCAATGGCCTCGTGGCTCGCGCGGGGTGTACGCTGAGGGGACGCATGAAGCCCTCCCCCATCGATTGGCGTGCACGGCTGGAGGCCTGTGGATTCGAGGGGGCCGAGCACGTGCCACCCTCCTACGGGGCCCAGGTGCTGTGGTCCTGGCGGGAGCCGCTGGCGGCGGAGGCGGCGCTGCGCGAGCAGCTCGACCAACAGCCCGAGGACAAGGACTCGCTGAAGACGCTGATCTCCATCCTGGGCGAGACCGGGCGCGCCGAGGAGATTCCCCTGCTCCGCCGCCACCTGCACGAGCTGCGCTGTCGCGACCTGCGTGTCCCCGAGGCGGCGCGGGAGGACGTCATCACCTACCTGGAGGCTGCCGAGACCGGGGCGCCACCGCCGGAGCGCATGGCGGACGCGCACGTCGCCGCGCTGTTCGACGTCTACGCTCCGAGCTTCGATGACAGCCTGCGGGGCTTCCTCGCCTACCGCGCACCCGAACGGCTCATGGACGCGGTCCGGGTGGCGCTCGAGGGACGGCGAGACCTCGACGTGCTCGACCTGGGCTGTGGCACGGGACTGGCCGGTCCGCTCCTGCGGCCCCTGGCTCGCCGGCTGGAGGGCATCGACCTGTCGACGGGCATGCTGGACAAGGCACGCGATCGCGGGGTGTACGACACACTGCGGGCCGGGGAGATCACCGCGGAGCTTGCCTCCGCCACGGCGCGGCATGATCTCATCGTCGCCGTGGACGTGCTGGTCTACTTCGGCGCGCTGGAGCGGCTCTTCGAGCAGGTCGTCCCGAGGCTCGCCCCCCGAGGTCTGTTCGCGTTCACCGTGGAGAAGGGCACCGAGCCGGGATACCGGCTCCAGCCGAGCGCGCGCTACGTCCACCACCTCGACTATCTCCGAGGCTGCGCCCGGGGCGCGGGCCTGCGCCCGGTGCTCGAGCAGGAGGCCACCCTGCGCAGACAGGCGGGCCAGCCCGTCACCGGCCACGTGGTGGTGCTGACCGCGGCCTGAGCCCGCCTACCGGCGCGAGCCCCGGATGATGACGGGGCCGGACGCCTTCTTTCTGGGCAGCGCCTTCTTCAGCTCCTTCTGGATGTCCAGGAACTCGGGATTGGCCGGGTCCTGCTTCAGCGCCTCGCCGATGAGCTTCAGGCCCCGGTCGAGCTTCGTCCGCGTCTTCGCGTACAGGTCGGCGAGCGCCACCTTCTCCTCCAGCGAGGCCTCACCCAGGTCGACGAGCCGCTCCACGGCGATCAGGGCCCGGTCCTGCTCCCCGTCCTGCTGGTGCAGGCGCCACATCCGCGACAGCGCCGGGGCGAAGCGGGGGTTGGCATCAAGGGCATAGCCGTAGTTCTCCTTCGCCTGCCGCACGTCCCCCTGGGACTCCCGCGCCCGGGCGCGGACATAGAAGGCGCGGGCGGTGTCCGGCTGTACCTTCAGCGCCCGCTCCACCAGCGACAGGGCCTCGGTTTGCTGACCCTGGAGCAGCTTCGTCTCGGCCAGCCGCGCGAGCAGATCCGCGTTCTGCGGATACCGGGCCACCGCGCCCGTGAGCACCACATCCGCGTCCGCATGGCGGCCCAGCGAGGAGAGCACCCGCGCCTTCAGCGCGACGAACTCGGGCTGAGTAGCATCCTCGCCCTGCACCTGGGCCAGGTCCTGCTCGGCGTACTCCGCGTAGCCGCTCTGGAGGAAGTAGCGCGCACGAAGCACCCGCGCCGCCGTGAGCCCCGGCTGCTCCTCCAGGAGCCGGTCCATCAACTTCGTGGCGAGCACCTCGTCGCCCTTGGCCAGGAGGATCTCCGCCTCCACCACCTTGGCGTCCACGTCATCGGGGCGCTCGCGCTGGATGCGCTCCAGCGTCTGGAAGGCCTCCTGGTGCTGGCCCTCCAGTGTCTGCAGGTGGGCCAGCTTGAGGATGTCCACGTCCCCGAGCTCGTCCGCGTCCCGCAGCTCCAGCAGGACGGCGATGGCCTCGGAGAGGCGTCCATCCCGCTCGTGGCTCTCGGCGATCCGCCGCTTGATGACGGGCGCCTCGGCGGGGTTGAGGGACATGGCCTGCTTGAGCGCCAGGATGGACGCCTGGGAGTTGCCCTCCCGGCGCCGGGCCTCGGCGAGCAGGAGCAGGGCCTCGGCGCTGTCGGGCTGAAGACCCGAGGCCTCGCTGAAGGCCTTCGCGGCCTGCTCGGGTTGCCCATTGGCCAACTGATTGCGCCCCTCCTCCAGCTTGGCCTGGAAACGTTGGGCCTGGGTCTGGACGGACAGGGTGTCCGGATCCTTGCAGGCGAGCGGGAGCAGGAGAGCCAGGGCCCAGAGCGGGCGAGGAAGTTTGAATTGCATCGCTGAGATGGAGGGTACCGGATGTTATCCTGCGGCGTCGATGGACCCATTCGTTCGGCGCCTCGTGGAGAGGCTCCATGATCCGGCGAGACCCCTCTCGCGCAACCGGCACTTCCACACGTTCGACACCCCCGAGGGTCGGATGGCGCTGAAGGTGTATCGCCGGCTGAACAGCATCCATAAGGACATCCTCGCCTGCGTGAAGGAGGGCCGGCGCGCCCGGCTCTTCCGCGAAGTGGACGCCGAGGGCCAGCACCGCATCGAGCTTCACTTCGAGCGGATCTCCGGGCGCCGCGTGTCCCACCTCAAGGCCGCCGAGTTGGAGCTGCTCGCCCAGCTTCCGGGCGTGCGTGACGCGCTCGAGGGCGACCTCTGAGACGGGGAGGCCACGGGGACTCCCATGGCCTCCCAGCGACTACTGGTGACTCGTGGGGTGGCTGGGGGTCAGCGGGATCTGTCCCTTGAACAGCCGGTTGATGTCGCCCACCAGCCGTAGATAGAAGTCCGAGGACACGGCGACGCCATCCGCGTCCAGGCTCAGGAAGTACTGATTGGTGGGAAGCATCGAGCTGTTCTCGGCGCCCTTGGCGATGGCCGTGCCCTCATCGTACTCGTCGAACATGGCCACGTAGGCGGTCGAGCTGCCCAGGCTCTTGAGGTCATAGGCCTGCCGCCACATGAAGTCGCCGTGGAGCCTGGGGATCTGGTTGCGAGGCCCGTTGGCCAGATTGGCCCAGGAGAAGCCCGGCCAGATGACGGGCTGGTAGGCGATTCCATACTGCTGCGTGTAGGCCAGGTCCGGCTGCCACTGGTTCGTCATGTAGTGGTCCGCGCCGTCGAGTCCACCGAAGCGGCCGACGAACCACGGCGAGAGCATGTCCAGGGACTTGTAGACATTCTCGAATCCCGCCTTCGAGTCGTTCACGCCCGTCCGCCAGTAGGTGGGGACGCCGCCGATGACATAGGCACCCTGGCCCTTGAACCAGCTGATGAGCTCCGCGGCCTCGGCGGCCGTTCCGGGCCGATCCGTGAAGCCGATTCCCCAGATGCAGACGACGATCTTCCCGTTCTGCCGGGCGTAGGCGGAGGAGGAAGTCAGGTGCAAGGTATTGACCACCTGGGCCGTCCAGTCATGCTTGACCGCGTTCGCCCAATTGCTGGCGTTCATTCCGGTGATGTCATACATGACATAGAACTTCCGGCCGTAGGCCTCCGCCGCGTTCTTCACCTTCACCGCGACGCTGTCCCGGTTGGTCTTCCAGCCGTTCGGGGTGTCGCTCTCGTCGGCGCCGAACCGCTGCAGGGCGGCCCCGTCGATGTTGTAGGTCTGCATCCACTCGAAGTGCTTGTTGACGGTCTCCGGATCATAGGACGAGAAGAGCCGGGCGGGCTGTCCATTGCCCAGGTTCGCCAGGTTGGTCGGGTACAGTTTGGTGTACTCGCGCAGGTCCGGGTAGAGCTCGAAGTTGACATTGGAGTTGGCGGTCGGCGCGCTGCTGTTCTTCGACCAGTGCACCCAGCCGTTGTTCGGAGAGCCATCGCCGGCCGCGTTGAACCAGCCCTGATACCCCGCGAACAGCTTGCCGACGACGTCTCCGCCGCTGGCCGTCGCCGCCGAGAACTTGAACCAGTTCAGGTTGAAGAGCCCTCCCGTCCCGGTCCCGGTGAACTTCAGATACAGGGTGTGCACGCCACTCACGCTGCTGACGGTGCAGGTCCGTGTGATCCAGGTCTGCCAACCCCCCGTATTCGGGACCGCACAGGTCCCCGCGAGCGTCCCCGTCAGGCTGTCGAGCCGCACCTCGATGTTGCCCCCGGCCCCAGCGCTGGCGACCCTGGCCTCGAAGCTCGTCGCGCCGCCACCGAAGTCCAGGTTGTTGAACGCGATGTAGTCGCCATCGTCGATGAAGGCGACGTTCTGTCCGCCTTCGCTGGACGACTCCAGTTGGATGCCTGACTGGCTGTCATGGCTCGAGGCCGCCAGCTGGGTGAGCGCGGAACGGGAGGTGGTGGAGCCAGGGCCATACACCTCGAATTCGGAGAGCTGGCCGCCCGTGGCGCCCGAGTTGGCCGTGAAGTTCAGCTTCACGTACCGCGCGCTGGTCGCCGTGAAGTTCACGGTAACGGTGTTGGCACTCGGGCTGAACGTGTAGGTGGCGGGGGCGAGCACCTGGGTATAGGTGACGTCGTCGGTGCTCTTGAGAACGGAGAAGGTCTGCGTCCGGGCCCCCCAGGTCGTCGGAAGCTTGAGGACCAGCTGATTGACGCTGTTCGCGCTGCCCAGATCGACCCGGATCCAATTGGGATAGGCGTTGGCGGCCCCCTCCCAATAGGTGGATGGATTTCCGTCGTTCGCGTTCGTCGCGACGTAGACCTGGGTGTAGCTGCCCGCCGTGATTCCTTGCGCGTTGAGCCGCAACGGAAGCTGACGCTCCCGCACGTCCAGGGATGGGTCCGCGTCAGGGGCGGAGGCCGGGCCGCCCTCGGGCGCACAGGCGAGGGCTCCCAACAACAAGCCCCCTACTCCCATCCACAGCCACCTCCGGCTTCCCATCTTCCTCTTGACATTCAAAGCCACTGGCGCCTCCACGCATCCCGCGTCTGTCCATGGCTCGGTCGAGCCCGAGCGGCTCGACGTGATAATCCACTGGTGACGGCTTTTCCATGGATTTCACGGCTAGAATTCAGGCGGTGGCTGCGGGATCAGTCCCTGGGTGCCTTCCTACGAACGTATCGCTTCAGCTATGCATGGGGCTCTTCTCGCGGGAATCCTCGATGAATCCAAGAGCCTCTGTGTTTCGTGCCGTCATGTGCGTCTTTCTCGCTGGATGCAGCAGCCAGCCTGGACCCCAGGGACCCGCGGGTCCTGAAGGGGCAGCAGGTCAGCCCGGGGCGACGGGGGAGCGGGGCCCGATGGGGGACAAGGGCGACAAGGGCGATACCGGGCCCGCGGGGCCACCGGGCGTGACGTATGTGCGCACGAAGGTGGTCAGCCCCGCGGGAACGGCCCTGGAGAGTGGAAATGCGCTGCGCACCGCCATCGCGGGCATCACGGATGGCCAGTCGTGGCGGGTCAAGGTCGAGCCGGGCCTGTATGACCTCGGGGCCTCTCCCCTCATGCTCAAGCCGAACATCCACCTGGAGGGGTCCGGCAGAGGCTTCACCCTTCTGCGCTCCTCCAGCGTCCCGGATGTGGGAACCGTGGTGGGGGCATCGGGCGCCGCGCTGAGCTCGCTCTCCGTGGAGAACACCGGTGGCGGTGCGCTGTCCATTGCCGTCTACAGCGAGAATGTGGACTTCGCCTTCCACGATATCGAAGCCAGGGCCTCGAACGGGACCACGCGCACGTATGCCGTCTTCCTCAATGAAGGGCGGGGGACCTTCGAGAACGTACGTGCTTCCGCATCAGCCCCCAGCGCCACCGTCGCCGGGTTCCGTTGCGTGTCCTGCACCGTCAAGCTCATGAGGTCCTCTTTCGAGGGACGCAACGGCTCCGACAACCACGGCATCAGCCTGGCTGGAGGGAACGTCGAGTTGCACGACGTGAACGCCAGTGCCACCGGTGGCACCCGGAACTGGGGCATCGCCAGCAGGGATGGCAATCACACCGTGTCACTCGTCAACGTGCAGGCCTCGGGCAACGGTGGAGACCTGGCCATCGGGCTGCTCGTCAGCGGAGGAAACGGGAGCGTGCGCAACAGCCACCTGCAAGGTGCCAATGCGGCCTCCACCCAGGGGATTTCCACCTCCGCGACCGCGAGTGACACCGCGAGCCACTCCATCACCGTGGAGAACTCTGTCCTCATCGGGCAGTTCGCGAGCGTCTGGCGCGCGAGGAATTTCGACGTGCGCATCGGCCACACCCGGCTCGACGGCCGCGCCTTGCAGGAGGAGAACACCCCCGGCGGGTACACCTGCTTCGGGACCTACGACGCGGACTTCGCCGCCGCCACCTGTCCTGCTGGAGCTTCAATCCGCTGAGGCGGGCACGCGCGTCACGATGGTGCTCGCGGCGCGTGGCAGCAGCAGGCGCAACGACAGTCCGGAGGGATGAGCCCCTCCGGAAACTCACGGAGCTGCTCCGAGACTAGAGCAGCTCACACGGCGTCTGGCAGGAGTTGCCAATGTTCGCCTTCGTTCCCTGGATGTTTCCGGAGCAGGCCGCGAACCGGCGAACGCGGGACCCCGGCTCCCCCGACACAGTGCACCCGCCGCAGGCCCCGTACTCCTCCCAGTAGACGGTCTCCTCTCCGATGGGACACGCCGGCACGGGCTCCACGCCCTGCTTCAAGACAGGTCAGACCAGCCCTTCCAGGTGGATCGCCCCCGGCGGAGGCTGCGCGGTGGTGGGTTTCTGATTCTGTGTGATGTGTTGATCGGGGCAGGTGATTCGTTCCCAGGTCGAGCCGTCGAAGCGGGCGAGGTCGGTCAACCCGATGCACCACATCACGCCGTCACACGCGTGCAGCCGGCCACCGCCAAAAGAAGGCGTCAGTCCGGTCTCGACAGGCTTCAACGTGTCGCCCTCGAGCTCGAGGATGTCGAGCCGGGAAGCAACGAAGAGGCGGTCACCGAGCACCGCGACGCCGACCAGCGGTGCCTTGTCTCCGGTCTGGAATGTCTTCCAGCGGCCTTCCGCTCCGCGAACGAGGAGCGTCCCCTGGTCCCCGACGACGGCAATCCCCTCCTTCGTGGTCGCCACCGCGTGCAGCTCGACCTGGGTCGGGGCCTTCAGGGAGTGCCACGACTCGCCATCGAAGTGCATCACCAACCCGCCGGTTCCCACGGCGGTCAGGTCGCGGAGGGAGTGGCCGGCGATGTCCCTGAAAGCTCCCGTGGTCCCCTGTGGCAGCCCCGCCTCCAGGCGGTTCCAGGTCTTGCCCGACGAGGCATAGACGACGAGGTCATCGCCACACACGACGAGGCCATCCGCCACCGAGCGGATGCGGTGCAGGGGCGCGGGAGCGTTGAGCACATCGATCCGGGAGAGCGCTCCGCCGCTGACCACGACGACGACACCGTCGTTGAGCAGAACACGCCACGAGCGCTGTTTGTCGGCGTCGATGAAGTAGCACAGGGAAATCGGAGCCCCGCCTGGCATCGACGTCGCCCCCCACCCCTGCGTGGTCGAGCAACCGTAGAGGCGACCGAACTCCGCGTCGCGCCACCGCGAGGTGTGGCACACGGCGAAGCCCGCGAGGTCGGCTCGCACGCAGACGCCGTCGAGGAAGTGCACGTTCGCACGCCAGTGGTCGATGGGCGTCCGCGTCTTTGGCGGAGGTGCCTTGAACGCCCGCTTTCCCCGCACCAGCGCGCGGCCCTCGGCAATGGCATCGAGAATGAGCTCCCGCTCGAGCTTGATGAAGGCGAGCTCTGATTCACCTTCGGCTTTCGACGCTTTCTGGCCAGCGGGCCCGAGGCCAACCCATGAGGACCAGTTGAACAGCTCCGGGGCAAGCAGCCGGAGCGCCAGCGGATCCTCGGGCACGGCCTTGCCGGACACCTCGAGGAATTTTCCCCCGGGGACGACGGGCGAGACGAGCCCTCCCTGGAGGCGAATCGCGTGCTCCTCCGTCAGGACGCATGCCGCCCGCGTCGGCCCTTCCACGACGATGGACCCGTGGTTGTAGAAGCCGAACAACGCGCCCGACAGCGTCAGCGCGCCTTCCACCCGCACCTCGCTGCCGCCGCAGGCGACGTCACGCGCATGGAGGTCGCCTCGCACGAGCAGGAAGGGGCCGAAGTCCATCTCGGCATTCACGACCGCGCCCTTCACCTTCACGTCGCCGTCGATGATCAGCCCGCTCAGCGCGTCCGGGGTGTTCCCGCCTTTGTCACGGCGCGGAATACCCAGGAACCGATCGAGCTGTCGGAAGTCGAGCGGAAGGTGGTCGAGCGCGATGGAGCCGCGAAGGACAGCCACCCGTCCTCTCGAGTGCTTTTTCAGGTCGAAGCGCTCCTTCAGCTGAAATTCGCGGTCGAGTTCTCGGACGGAGGCAACGGTGACGGAGTGCTTTTTCATCGAGGGCGAGGCCTGCATATCGAGGCGGAGAGCGGACCCCCAATGAAGATTGCCTCTCCAGAAAATCTCTTACTTTCCAAGAAACAGGCACAACAAAGACCAGGCATCGGCCCTCGCCGCACGACCCCATTGGAAAAGTGCACTTCAAATGGACTAAACGTGTTGATGAGTAGGCCCAATCCGTTTCTGCCTCTGCTGGGAGCCACACATGAGAATCCGATTCCTTCCACTGCTCTGCCTCACGGCCCTGTTTGGATGGGCCTGTGGGGCCTCGAGCGACCCCCTCGAGTCCCCCGAGGCCGAGGAGCTCGCGTCCACGAGCGATGCGCTGCTCGGAGCCAACATCACCTGTGACTACCCCGAGGTGGGGATCCTCACCAATGGCTACCAGAAATGTACCGCCGTGCTCGTCGCGCCGGACATGATCCTCTCCACCGCGGGATGCATCGACTACGCGACGGATGAGGACGGCTCGACCCCCTACACCTTCAAGATCAACACCTATGGCGCGACGTGCGGCACCACGGCGCAATACTTCCAGGTCAAGCGCGTCCACTCGTTCGTCGCCTCGGATGCCGACAACTACGCCACGAACTTCAAGAACGACGTCGCCATCGCCCAGCTGACGCGGGCCGTTCCCTCCCAGCTGGCGTCACCGATGAACTTCCATATCGGCTCCATGCCCGCCCTGGGCACCACCGCCACCGACATCGGCCATGGAGCGCGAGACAGTGCCAACTGCGCCATCAAGGCCTCGGACTTGAAGAAGGGGTCTGTCTCCATCTCGATCGACAGCATGATCTGGGAGAACGTCCGCGACAGCGTGTCCCCCTTCACTGGCGCGAGCTGTGGAGGTGACGCGGGCGGCCCCGTGTTCACCGGCCCCAACCGGAACATCTTCTGGGTGAATGCCGCCGGCAATGGCGAGGCGAGCTGGTATGGCGAGGTCTGGCGGCTGGCGCCGCAGGCCGACAGCGTGATGGAGAGCTGGTCCTGTCCGCTGGGCGTCTGGTGGGATGGGAGCTCCGTCACCAAGGACGAGCGCTACCCCTACGCACACGTGTGTGGGGCGGACCTGCAGAACTACGAGTGCGATCCCACCCTGCGCAACTGGAAATCGCTCGGTGGGCAGTGTGGCAACACGAGCTGCCAGTGCGCGGGAGGAATTGCCCTGGGCGGCGTGGCGATCGACCCGGCTCGCACGACGTGCGGCTCCACGATGTGCGGCACGGACCAGTCCGTCTACCAGTGCACCGCGACAGGTTGGCAGGCCGTCTCCGGGAGCCACTGCGGTGACGGGTTGTGGAATGGGGCGGCACATCTCTCCAAGGCCAGGAGTGGCCATGCGGCGACGTTGATGCCCTCGGGCAAGGTGCTCGTGACGGGCGGGGCTGGCACCAGCGGAGCCATGACCTTCACCGAGACGTATGACCCGGCCACCGGCACCTGGTCCGCGACGGGCGCGCTCGCGCAGGCTCGCACCCGTCACACGTCGACGATGCTCCCCAATGGCAAGGTGCTCGTGTCGGGTGGAACGGGCCCCAGCGGCTCCCTCGCCAGCGCCGAGCTGTACACGCCTTCCACCGACACGTGGGCGGCCACGGGTTCGCTCACCCAGGCGCGCCACGATCATCTCGCGACGCTGCTCCCCAATGGCAAGGTGCTCGTGTCGGGCGGAACGGGCCCCAGTGGCTCCCTCGCCAGCGCCGAGCTGTACACTCCCACCACTGGCACCTGGGCCGCGACGGGCTCGCTCAATTTCGCGCGCGTTGGCCACACGGCGACGCTGTTGAACAATGGCAAGGTGCTCGTGGTGGGAGGCAGCTCCAGCAGCACGCTCGCCACCGCCGAGCTGTATGACCCGGCCACGGGTGCATGGACCGCCACCGGCGCTCTGGCCCAGGCCCGCCACCATCACACGGCGACGGTGCTGTCCTCGGGCAAGGTGCTCGTGACGGGCGGGTATGACGCTTCCAACAGCTCCATCGCCACCGCCGAGCTGTACGATCCGGCCACGGGCTTCTGGTCCACCACCGGCTCGCTGGACCAGGTCCGCGACAGCCACACGGCCACGCTGCTGCCCGATGGCAAGGTGCTCGTCGCGGGCGGCCAGGGCGCCGGCGGAGCCTTCCTCACCAGCACCGAGCTGTACGACCCGGCCACCGGCACCTGGAGCGAGACCGCCTCGCTCTCCCAGGGACGCTACGCCCACTCGGCCACGTTGCTGCCCGATGGCCGGGTGCTCGTCGTGGGCGGAGAGAATTCCCCGGACCCTCTCATCAGCGCCGAGCTGTATGGCAAGGGCGTTGGCACCTGGGCCACCACGGGCTCGATGGTCCAGGCCCGTCGCGGCCATACCGCCACGCCGCTGAACAATGGCAAGGTGCTCGTGGCGGGTGGACAGGGCACTGGCGGAGCCTTCCTCACCAGCGCCGAGCTGTACGACCCGGCCACGGGCAGCTGGTCCATGACCGGCTCCTTCACGGGCGCGCGCTACTCCCATACGGCGACGCAACTGACCAATGGCAAGGTGCTCATCGCGGGTGGCTATGCGACCGCCTCGGGCCGGCTCGCCACCGCCCAGGTGTATGACCCGGCCAACGGCGCGTGGTCCGCCACCGGCTCCTTCTCCCTGCCCCGCTACCTCCACACGGCCACCCTGCTGCTCGATGGCAGGGTTCTGATCGTGGGCGGAAGTGGCGCCAGCGGAGCGCTCAACAGTGCCCAGCTGTACAACCCGGCCACCGGCACCTGGTCCGCCACCGGCTCGCTGGCGGCGGCCCGCTACTACCACTCAGCGACCTTGCTCCCGGATGGCAAGGTGCTCGTCACGGGGGGAACCAATGGCACCACCGCCAACACCACCGCCGAGCTGTACAACCCCGCCACCGGCACCTGGACGTCCACGGCCACCGCGGCCCGCTACATCCACACGGCGACCTTGCTGCAGGATGGCAAGGTGCTCGTCACGGGCGGCAGCAACGGCAGCATCATCCTCACCACTGCCCAGCTGCGTGACCCGGCCACCGGCGCCTGGTCCACCACCGGCCCGCTGACGACGGCCCGCTACGCCCACTCGGCGACGCTGCTGCCCGGTGGCATGGTGCTCATCGCGGGCGGGAGGAACACCAGCGTCACCTTCTCCAGCGCAGAGCTGTACAACCCCGTCACGGGCACCTCGACCGCCACCGGCTCGCTGGCACAGCTCCGCCGTGGCCATACGGCCACGATTCTGCCCTCGGGCAAGGTGCTGGTGGTAGGCGGCGAGAATCAGGACGGCGGCTACCTCGCCAACGCCGAGCTGTACTGACACGGCGGCCAGCACCGCGGTGACGAGTGAAGGTGGGCCCGCTCCCCCCAGGAGCGGGCCCGTTGCTTCCCACGCCGTCCCGCTACCAGCAGGTGATGCTGATGTTGTTGTAGCGAACGGACGAGGTCGTGAAGACCAGGGTCCGCATATCTCCCTGGGCGAATCCGCTCTCGCCACAGGCGCAGGTCGCTTGCGTTCCCGTGCACGACGTCCAGCTCGTGGACTCGCCGCCCGCGTCCTTCATGTATTCCGCGTTGAAGACAGCCTTGTTCTGGCTCGTGAAGTAGGTCTTGTAGTCCCCACACTCGTTGTACTTCTGGCATTCCTCGTTGATGGCGAAGTCGAAGGACGCGGCGAGCTGGGCCACCTGATCGATGTTGTTCTTGAGCGCGATGCCCAGACACTTGGCATGGGCGGTATCGGCCAGCCAGCGGTTGTAGGTGAGCTGGTCGGACGCCGTGAGGCCCCAGCAGGCCTGATCGGTGCAGGAGATGCTCGAATCGTGCGCGTAGCCGTCGACGTTGTCCGGCTCGACCGCATCGCAGCCCTTGTCACGCGCCAGCTGCATGCGGGCCTCCATCACGGTCCGCACCGCCGGCTTGCGGTGGTCCAGCCACCACTCGCAGTCCCCACCGCTCTCGCACCAGTCCCCCAGGATGTGGATGGATTGGGCGCAGTTCTCGCCAGGGCTGCAATAGGTGTCCTGCGGGAACTGGTTGGCATCGCCTCGCCAGTTCTCGTACGTGCCGGCACTGAAGTAGCAGACCACCTTCTTGCCAGCATTCTTGTACTCCTGGATCTTCGCGCTGGAGGTGCCGAAGAGGTCGACGACATAGACCTGGGCGTTGAGGTTGGTGGGAATGGTGCTGTTCTCCAGGTCCCACATCCAGGTGGTTCCCTTGGGGAAGCTCGCGCGGGTGCAGGTCGAGCCCTGGCCACAGACGTTCGGGGTGCCGCCGCCCCCACACGTCGCCGGGCTCTGGCAGACGCCACAGCTGGAGACCGTGCGCGCCTGGCCGCAGTTGTCAGTGCCACTCAGCTGGCCACAGGTGCCGCCCAGCCGCGCGCAGAAGGCCGCGTCCGTCTCGGGGGTGCACGTCGAGCCACTGTCCCACGACACCTGGAGGCGGAGGCTGTCGAGCTGCGCGGTATCCGTCCCCGCGCCCTTGATGAGGCGCGCGCGAATCTCGCCATCGCTCGAGACGAAGCGAGAAGCCACCTCGGTGCTCGGGAGATTGAGCGTCAGGGCCGCGGTCCACACCCAGTCCCCGCGCCCCTGCGAGGTGGTGATGTCCACCCAGCTGGCGGTCGTGAACCGGTAGAGCTGCCATTTGTAATAGGACGTGGCGGCCGCGGGCCCCTGGTACTTCGTCAGCAGTTGGAGGTTGGTGATTTGCGAGGGCGTCGGCGCGCCCTGGGTGAGGCTCGAGAGCTTGAAGGACAGATAGCCCGTATAGGAGGAGCTGAACTCGATGTAGTCCGCGTAGCAATCGGCATACACGCCGACGGTGCACCGCGTGCTGTTCGCCTTGAGCACGGTCATGCCTCCGGTCTTGCCGGAGGCATCCGTGTTCGCCAGCGTGCTCGCGGAGGAGAAGTCGATGACCTCCATGCCGGCCAGGGCTCGCTCTTGAGCACCCGGCTCCTGGGAGTCATCCACCTCCAGGGGCATGCACCCGTACATGAGAACGGCAATCCAAGGAGTCAGCCAGGGCATCCATCTCGACATCACGCCTCCTAACGTTGGTGGGGGCGCCCATCGCACGGATGCGACTTCCATGCAATCCTGGAATAACCCTTGACCAGAGCCTCGAACAGCCGACTCACTCCGGCATGGTGTCGAAGGCCGTGAAGTCCGGCGGCAGCAGCGCCCAGGCCGGACGGTCGCGTGTGAAGATCGCCATCTTCGGATGAAAGGATGACGGATCGTCCAGGGAACCCGCGTAGATCGTGTGGGACTCGTCCTTGCCAACCTCTCCCCCGAACACGAGCCCGCCGCAGACGGGACAGAAATTGCGCACGGCCTCACCGCCCCTGAATGACTTGGACCGAAACTGCCGTGTCTCGCCGCTGAAGCGAACCGCGGTGCTCGCGAACCCTATGAAGGGGATGAACCCCGAACCGGAGGCCTTGCGGCAATCGGCGCAGTAGCAATAGCCAGCGAACAACGGGTCACCCTCGGCTTCGTACCGCACCGCGCCGCAAAGACAACCACCTGTGTGACGAGCCCTGTTTTCACCCATCCCCGGGTTCTACCGGGCGTCCAACTCGCGTGCAATCCAAGCTACGCACCTCGAGGTCCCCCGGGGGAGAGCAGGGGCAGCTCCAGCACGAAGGTGGCCCCCTGCCCCACTCCCTCGCTGTGGACCGTCAGCGAGCCGCCCAGCTCCTGGGCCGCCAGCGCGCTGGAGTGCAGGCCAAAGCCATGGCCCTCCTGGCGCGTGGTGAAGCCGTACTGGAAGATGCGCGTGAACAGCTCCGGTGCGATTCCCACGCCGTTGTCTCGCACCTCGATGCGGACGCGGTCGGAGGCGGAGGGCTCCAGCTTCACGGTCAGCCGCCGCTCCTCCGGCGGCACTCCATCCATGGCGTATCTGGCGTTGCTGAACAGGTTGACGAGGATCATCAGCACCTTGTGCTTGTCGGTGAGCACGGGGGCCAACGGGGCCATTTGCCGCTCCACCTTCACCTGATTGCGGGCGAAGTCGGACGAGGTGAAGCGCAGTGCGTCCTCCACCAACTCCGCCAGGCTGACCGGCTCCTGGAGCCGTGGCATCCGGGCGTGGTTCTGTTGCACCTTGACGATGTCGCCGATGTGCTCGGTGTATCGGCCGATGTCGTCGATCAGCTCGAGGATTTCCCCACGATCGTCCAACAGGTTCTGCCCCAACCTGTCCAGGAAGGGGATGAGGTGCCGCCCGCGATCGTCCTGGGTCAGGAAGGTCGCGAGCTCGCCCTCGCGCTCCTGGAGCATGTGAGCCACCCGGCCCACCTGCTCGAGCTTCATCTTGCTCATGCGCTCCCGGGTGAGCTGGGCCGAGGTGTAGACGCTGTTGAGGACATTGCCCACGTTGTGCAGCACGTTGGTGGCGATCTCCGCCATGCCCGCCTGCCGTGCCGTCCGCATGAGCTGTTGGTGGACGTCCTTCAGCTCCCGGGTACGCTCCTCGACGCGCTGCTCCAGGCCCTCGTTGGCCTGCCTCAGGGCCTCCTCGCGCTGCCGGACCGCCCCGGCCATCAGCTCGAAGGACCGGGCCAGCTGTCCCAGCTCGTCCTCGCGTGAGGTCTCCAGGGAGACCCCGAAGTCGCCGGCCGCCACCTGTGCCGTGGCCTGGGTGAAGGACCGGAGCGGGCGGGAGATCTGGTCCCTGAGCACCCAATACATGATGAGCAGCTCCAGGAGCAGCGACACGAGGCCGAACACCAGCACGTAGCGCGCGGCCTCGATGGCTTTCGAGGACACCACGTGCTCGGGCAGCACCGTGACGAAGTTCCAGCCCGGGCCCTGCATCCGCGCCACGGCGATGTACTCGCCATACTCGGACAGTTCCACCACGGTCTGCCCGGACGCGCGGCCCTTCACCGCCTCGAAGATGCTCCGCAGATGGGCCTGCTGCTCCGCGGTGGGGAGCCCTGTTCGCGAGCCCTCCGGTGGTCTGTCGGCCAGGATGTCGTAGCCGACCGTTCCTCCATCCAGTTTTATCTCGGGGTGGGCGATGAGCTGGCCATCATCGCGGAAGATGATGTTGTACGCGCCGGGCAGGCGGTCGACGAGGGTGCGCGACAGCAGATCATCGACGAGCACGTCGTTGCCGAGCGTCGCGATGTGCTGGCCGTCCTGGTCCACCGGAGTGACGGCCGAGACCAGCCATTTCCCGGAGGTGTCATCCTTATAGCTGCGGGTCCAGGCCATCCGCCGCTGGGGGTTCTCCTGGGGCCGACTGATGGTGGAGTACTCGAAGGAGAGCAGCGGATAGTCGGGCGCGACGTCCTGGGTCCAGTTGGGGACCTCCGGCCAGTAGAGCACGTTCACCCCCTCCGTCAGGAAGATGAAGGTGTTGATGTGGCGGGTGCGGTAGGCGGGCCCGTATTGAGCGATCACGTCATACGCGGCCAGGAGCCTGCGGCGGAACCCGGTATCGGCATTCACGCCCGGAGCGACCCAGACGCCCGGCATCCGTGTCCCATCGAAGCCCTGAGGCCGGTTGCGAATCGTCCCGTCGGGCCGAAGCTCCAACAGGGTGTCGAAGCGGAAGGTGGGATCCTCCTGGCTTCCGGCCCGGAGCCGTTCCTCGAAGGCTTGCTTGATGAGGGCGTGGGAGTCCTCCGCGATGACGAAGATGGCCTGCTCCCGTTGGCTGCGCTCCTCGACATGCCGCGCGAGGTGCTCCAGGCTCTCGGTGCGGATGGTGCGGAGGATGTGGAGGTAGCTGACGAGGGTGGTCAGGGCGATGACCACTCCGATGCGCACCGCCATGCGGATGAGCGTCGGGCGCGAGATGGTGGATCGGGACTTGGATGGATGTGACATGGGGGATGGCACGCGAGTGGTCTGCTCCTGACCCCCCCAGCATCCCCCAGGAGGCGTGTGCGCATCCAAATGCACGGAGCGAGCCATGCACCCATACGGAGAGGAAACAGCGGAATGTGGTCCGTCACCCCGAAGCCGGGGAGTGCGGATGGGCCGCCACCACGCTAGTTTCCCGGCCCGTCTTGCCACGCAGCACTGGAGAAACGATGAGCGCGGGCGCCGGTATCGATCTGGTGAGCGAGAGCTTCTTCGCCAACCCCTTCCCCACTTTCGAGCGGTTGCGCACCCAGGCTCCCGTCTATTTCTTCGAGCCCTTCCAGTGCTTCATCCTCACGCGCGGCACGGATATCGAGTCGCTCGCCAAGAGCCCGCACTTCTCCTCACGACGCGCGAACGAGCTGCTGGGGGGCCTCGGGCTGCTGGGAGAGGATGCGGCATCGAAGGAGATGCTCGCGCACTGGTCACGGCTCGTCTTCTTCCAGGATCCGCCCCGCCACACGCTGCTGCGTCAGCTCATCATGAAGGGCTTCACGCCCGCGGCGCTCGAGCGCTTCCGGCCCCGACTCGCGTCGCTCGTGAAGGGGACCCTGGAGAAGGGACTGCGCCAGGGGGAGATGGACGTCGTCGCGGACTTCGCGGAGCCCATCGCCATCAATGCCATCGCCGAGCTGTTCGCGCTCCCCGAGGCGGATCGGCCACGGTTCATGAGATGGTCCAAGGACCTGCTCAAGCCCGCGGGAGTGGCGGTCGGCACGGACGAGGTGAGGAGCTCCATACGGCGGACCTCCAATGACATGGTGGCCTACCTCAGGGACCTCGTCGAGAAGCGCCGTGCGGCGCCCGGGGAGGATCTCATCAGCCAGTTCATCGCGGGGGAGCAGGGCAACCCCCAGCTCGCGGGCGAGGCCGTCATCCAGTCCTTCCAGATGATCGGCGCGGGCTTCGTCACGTCGACGAACCAGCTCACCAACACGGTCCTCGCGCTCCTGAATCACCCCGAGCAGCTGCGCGAGCTGAGGGCGGACCCGGGACTCCTCCGGGGCGCCATCGAGGAGAGCCTGCGCCATGAGCCGGCCATCCTGTCCATCAACCGGCTGTGCGTGGAGGACACGGAGCTCGGCGGCACGCGCATTCCCAAGGGGCGGTTCGTCCACGCGATGACCGCCGCGGCCAACCGCGACCCCGAGGTGTTCCCCGACCCGGATCGCTTCGACATCACCCGGGCGCCCAACCGGCATATGACCTTCGGGGTCGGTGCTCACTACTGCCCGGGGGCCTCCCTCGTCCGTATCGAGGTCGAGGAGGCCTTGCGCTCCCTGCTCACGCTTCCACGCTGGGAGCTCGCCGGCAGGCCCTACAACTACCAGGGCTCCAACTTCCAGGATCGCGGGCCCAGCTCGCTCCACGTGCGCTTCCCGAGGAGCTGAGCCAGGACTACGGCGCGAAGATCTTCACCGACGACATCTTATCGTTGGCATCCTGGGGGATCAGCGGCGTATCCGCCGTGAACTTCCACATCGTCCCGGTGAAATCGCCGTTCTGGTAGACCTGCACCGTCCAACCGGCGGGGACCCTGAGCGAGCTCATCCAGTCGTTGGGGATGCCCGCCGCGTTGAGCTGCGCGAGCGTGTAGCTCCCGGCGTTCAGCGAGATCCCAAGACCGCCGTACCCACCATCCGCGTAGAAGATGGCTCCGGGCGGCTTCGATGCTTTCACGTTGTCGAACGCGGCCGCGCTGTCATGGGCCCGGAGTCCGAGCGCCCCCGAGGTATACGTGGAGTCGATGGCCGTGACGCTGGGGACCGTCGAACGGTTCAGATAGACCGAGATGCGATCGCCGTTGGCCACGACCGCGAGGTGGTAGGTGACGTTCGGATCGATCGTCACGGCGGCGCTCGCGAGCTGGGTCCAGGTACCTCCGCCCGCCTTGCCCAGCACCACCCTGTCGCTACCCGCGGCGATGCCAGCGTAGTAACCCTTGTAAGCGTCGAGCCCGGCGCCCGGGTTGCTCACCCGGAAGATCAACCCAGCGTCCCCGGAGGCGCCCGGCGTGATGTCTGCCTCATAGGACAGCGCGGCGAAGTTTGTGTTCAACAGGGCCTTGGCGTCGGGTGCCTGTTGAGTGAC
Organism: Archangium violaceum; assembly: GCF_016887565.1. NCBI lineage: Bacteria > Pseudomonadati > Myxococcota > Myxococcia > Myxococcales > Archangiaceae > Archangium > Archangium violaceum. The sequence goes on along the minus strand of NZ_CP069396.1, from coordinate 4,362,767 downwards.
ATACCGGCCGTTGGACACGGTCCACGTCGCGCCGTAGGTGGTCCAGCCCAGCGCGTTGCCATCGCAGAAGTTGTCCTGGCTGGTCATCTCCACCGGCTTGATCGTCCCGTCGCTGTTGAAATACATGCGATCGTAGGCGAGCACGCGGTGATTCCCGTCCGTCTCTCCGAGCGGACGGCGGTGATAGAAGATGTACCAGTTGTCCGTCCCGGGGACGTTGATCACCGTGTTGTGACCCGAGCCGGTGGCGATGGCCGCGTCCTGGCTGAGGATCGTCCCCACCTTGGGAAAGGGCCCCAGCGGCGAGCTGGCCATGGCATATGACACGCGGTAGTCCGGCCCCGTCCATCCCCCCTCGGACCACATCAGGTAATACTTCCCGTTGCGCTTGAACATCAGCGCGCCCTCGACGTAGCCCGACGGAGTGATCTCCTTGAAGGACGAGCTGTCCAGGCTGATCATGTCATTGTTGATCTTGACGACGTTGCAGTGACCCCAGCCGCCATAATAGAGGTAGGCTTGGCCGTCATCGTCGATGAAGATGTTCTGATCGATCGGCTGCGCCCCGTTGACGAACTTGCTGATCAGCGGGTGGCCGAGCGCGTCGACGTAGGGCCCACCGGGGTTGTTGGACTTCGCGACACCGATGCCGCCCAGCTGTCCGTCGCTCTGGATGTCGTTGGCCCCGAAGTAGAGGTAGTAGGTGTTGTTGCGGAAGATGGGCGACGGCGCCCAGATCGCCCGCGTGGCCCAGGACACGTTCACCTTGTCCAGCACCCTGGAGTGCTTCGTCCAGTGGATGAGATCGGTGGACGAGAAGGCGTCCAGATAGGTCTGCGAGTCATAGGGAGCGGAGTACGTCGGGTAGACCCAGTACACGCCGTTGTAGAACTTCATGTCTGGATCGGCGTACCAGCCGGCCACGATGGGATTGCCGGAGGTGCCGGGCGAGCACTCCGGCTCCGCGAGCGCGCCCCCCACCCATTCGGAGCCTCCGCCCGCGCCACCGGTGCCGGAAGCGTTCGCATGCGACGCGTCCGCGCCGCCGCAGTGAAGCGTGGTGGTCAGGAGCAGCGGAGCCAGCGCCAGGCGGCCCAGCCGATGGCTTGCACGTCCATCATCGAGCGTCGATTTCATGGCCTGCATCCTGCGTCGATCAGGTCAGGCCTTCAAGGGAAATACATGCTATTCATGAGTTCACGAATTTTCCACCCTGACGCGGATGCTTGGAGCGCTCATGAACAGGCCTCGTCCGGCCCGGTACTGCAGGCGTGTGCCAGGAGCGAAGCCGCCACCCGCAGCAGCTCCGACGCCTCGAGCGGCTTGGACACGTGCGAGTCGAAGCCCGCCAGCAGTGCCGCGTCCCGGTCCTCCCGGCGGGTGTACGCGGTGATCGCCACGGACGGCACCTGCCCGCCCCGCGCGGGGACTCTGCCACGCACCTCCCGGATGAACGCATGGCCGTCCATTTCCGGCATGCCGATGTCGGAGATGATCAGCTCCGGCGGCTCCCGGCTCAGGAGCTCGAGCGCCTGGGCCGCGCTGGCCGCCGTGGAGACCCGGGCCTTCGCCTCCCGCAGCAGGGCGGCGATCAGCTCGCGCGAGTCCGCCTCGTCGTCGACCACCAGGATGTGACGTCCACTGAGTTCCTGGGGGGCTTCGGTGGAAAGCCAGGGCGGGCTCGGGGGAGGCGCGCGCGCCGGCTCGGCCGTGCTCGGACGCGGTGCCACCAACGGCAACCGGACGGTGAAGGAGGCTCCCCTGCCCTTTCCCTCGCTGTGGGCCTCGACCGTGCCGCCGTGCAGTTCCACCAGGTGGCGCACGATGGATAGACCCAGTCCCAACCCCCCGTAGCGCCGCGTGGAGGAGGCATCCGCCTGGCGGAACCTCTCGAAGAGGTGCTTCAGGAAGCTCGGGGGAATTCCATCACCGGTGTCACACACCTGGAGCTCCACGTGCGACGAGCTCCGGGAGAGAGACACCGTCACGCATCCTCCCTGGGGGGTGAACTTCACCGCGTTGGACAGCAGGTTCCACACGACCTGCTGCAGCCGATCCGGGTCGCCCAACAACGGACCCGTGTGGATATCCAATCGCGTCTGGAGGTGGATGCCCTTGGCCTCGGCGGCCGGGCGCACCACGTCCAGCGCGCTCTCGATGAGCTTCACGGGATGGGTGGGACGCAGGTCCAACCGTAGCTTGCCGCTCACGATGCGGTTGACGTCCAGCAGGTCCTCGATGAGCTGGGTCTGCGCTCGTGCATTGCGCTCGACAGTCTCCAGGGCACGCACGCGCTTCTCGGGCGTCAGCTCGCGCGTGCGGAGAATCTGTGTCCAGCCGAGGATGGCGGTCAGCGGCGTGCGCAGCTCATGGGACAGCACGCACAGGAAGTCATCTTTCAGGCGGCTGGCCTGCTCCGCGCGCTGGCGCTCCGCCTCGGCCACCTCGTACAGGCGCGCGCGCTCCAGGGCCAGCCCACACTGCTGGGCGAGCATCCTCATGAACTGCAGTTCCTCGGGGCCACGGGTGCGCGGTCCAGGGAAGGACAACACGAGCGCGCCGATGGACTGCCCATCCACCGACATGGGCAGCACCGCGAGCGGGTGACACAGCTCCCTGCCCGCGCGAACCGCCTCGGCCACGGGGCGAGCCAGCTCCTCCGGGCAGCCCACGTCATAGAGGCTCTCGAGCGTCTCGTCCGCGAGCCGGCGGTAGACGGCGCCCGCGTTCGCGCCCATGCCGCCCAGGGCCTCCGTGAGGACGATCCGGGCCACGTCGCCCGGGGTGAGGGCCCGCGAGAGGGCCGAGGTGACCGACTGCAAGCGCGCGGCACGCTCCTCGGCCCGGCGCGCTTCGGTGATGTCGTCGAAAACAGCGACCCCGGCGATCATCCGGCCGCGCTCGTCCCGGATGGGGGCGCTGTTTGCCCTGACGAAACGGTCGTCCCTGCCATCCCGCGCGCGCAGCCACAACACCTCGTCGCGCACCACCTCGCCGTGCAGCAGACTGCGCGCCAACGGCAGCTCCTCGGGCGGGTACCCGGTGCCATCCGGGCGGAAGTGCCGATAGGCGGCGTAGCCCTGGACGTCCTCCGCATGGATGAGCGGGTGGCCCCAGATGTTCTCCGCCTGGGCGTTGGCGTACTTCAGCTCTCCGCCGGGTCCCGCCAGCATGAAGCCCGAGGGCATCTGCGCGAGGATGGCCGAGAGCAGCCGCTCCTTGGACTCGAGCTCCGCCAGCAGCAGGTTGCGCTCTTCCTCTACGGTACGCGGGAGCTCCTCGGGATGGAGGGCCTCGAGCCGCGCCTGTCTGTCGCTGGCTCGTCCGGTGACCTCCTCCGCGAGGAAGAGCCATTCCACGAGCCGCCCCGCGTCGTCCTTCACCGGAAGCGCACGCACGAGCACGTCTCCCCAGCCCCCATCCGCCCGACATACGCGGCAGGCGAGCTCCTCACCGTTGGCGAGGGAGGAGCCGTTCGGATCCAGGTTCTCCTGGTCCTCGGGATGGACCGCATCCCACCAGTGCCGGCCCAGCATCCGTTCGGAGGATTGGCCAGTAAAGGCCGCCCACGAAGGAGAAGGCTCCTGCATCCTTCCTGCCTCATCCACCACCCAGACGAGCCGCCGGGTATCACCCAGGAGCGCACGCAGGCGAAAAGTGTCACGTGCCAGGGTTGCCGGCGCACGCATGAACGAATCTCCCGAAATCCTTTTTTCCTCTCACCTCAACAACCCGGAAAGGAGTGACGCCTCGCGCGAATCGCCCGCCCAAGAGGAGGGCCTCCTCACGAAGGCGGGAGCCCTCCCTTGCGGACCGTGGGCCTGCCTCTCGAAAAGAGCTGCCGCCGACGCCTTGAATCCTGTATATTCAAATTAAACATTTTTTCCTGACTGCCAGGCCGGTCCCGCGCTCCATGAAGATCAAAAACATTGCCATCGCTGTCGGCGCCTCTCTGCTCGCGTTCACCGCGCCTGGCGCTCCCACCGCCGAAGCGCGCAGCACGTACTTCCATACCGAGGTCCATCCTCCTCACTGGTTGCCGTGGACCACCGATGGCGCGCCCGCGATCGAGAGCGGCCCCGCCTTCCTGACGCACGGCCTGCGCTGCAGCGGCCGCTACTGCGACAACGTGAGCCTGCTCAGCGTGGAGTCCGGGCATACGCAGACGAACAGCTGGTGGACGGACTACTTCTCCGAAGAGGGCACGCACGAGCAGGTGTGCGGCAACAACGGCTTCGTGACGGGCATCCGCTGCGCGGGCGACTACTGCGACAGCATCTCCCTCCGGTGCTCCCAGCTCGACAACGGCGGCGTGCGCTCGAGCTGCTACTGGACGGAGTCCGTCTCGGAGGAGAGCGGCGGGACGTTCGTGGCCCCGGAGTCCATGTACCTCGCGGGCGTCCGCTGCTGGGATCGCTACTGCGACAACAAGCAGCTCTATCTCTGTCAGGCGGACAACGGCGGGCCCTCCTTCGATCTGAGCGCGATGGCGAAGCAGTACGCCCCCCGCCTCCGCTTCGACCAGGAGACCACCACGGGCTCCGGTGAGCAGAGCAAGTGCTTCCCGAGCGACGCGGCCACGTACTTCACGCAACGCGCGCAGGGCGCCTCTCCCGTTTCGCTCTGCAACAAGGACTACTCGACGATTCGCGACAACCGGGTCCCGGCCTACTACACCGCGACCCAGGTCGGGACGAACACGGTGCTCATCCGCTACTGGTACTTCTATGCGTGGCAGAGCACGTGCTTCGCCAACGAGGGCTCGCACGCCGCGGACTGGGAGTCGATGGCGGTCCTGGTCGTCGATGGACGATTGAGCCGGGTCGCCTTCTACCAGCACGGCGGATGGTACAGCCGGGAAGCCGGTTCGTTCGAGACCGCGGATGGCACGCATCCGGTCGGCTACGTCGGGAAGAACGCCCACGGCACCTACCACGACTCTGGAGGCTCGGGCGGCTGCCTCTACTTCGAGGACTTCCGCAATCCCGGTGGCAATGACTACCACATGGATACCTGGAACAACCTCGTGCCGCTCACCCGCGGCGGCAGCTCGCCCGCGTGGATGAACTGTACGGGCTCGGGTTGCTTCGATGGGATCGGTCACCCTATCGAACAAACGGGTGACCTGCGTTCCATGCGTGGCTGCGCCAAGGACGGCTGCGGCCGGACCTCCGTCGGTGAGAACATCCCCTTCCAGAACGACCCGACGGGCGCGGACCATACGGCCATCTACGTCCAGCACAGTGGAAAGGTGATCGACGTCCCCGGGGCGAGCACCAGCGATGGCGTGAAGCTCACCCAGTTCTCGAACTGGGGCGTGGACAACGAGCGATGGATGTTCGAGTCGACGGGAGACGGGTATTTCACCGTGCGCGCACGCCACAGCGGAAAGTGCATGGACGTGCCCGGCTCTTCCACGGCGGCCAACACGAACGTGGTCCAGTACACCTGCAACGCCAACGACAACCAGCGGTTCCGCCTGCTCCCGTACGGTAACGGGTACTTCGCGATCCAGGCGAAGCACAGCTCCCAATGTCTGGACATCGCGGGCGGCTCCATGGACGACGGCGCGTTCCTGATCCAGTGGCCATGCGGCTGGACGACGAACGAGAGCTTCCGCTTCGCGCGGTGACGCCTTCTCATCGGCTTGACTCGCCGATAGAGAAAGGCTCAAATTTTCACTTCGCTCTACCCATCACATACCCACAGGAGCAGCGTGTCCTCCGCCGTGAACGACTCCAAGATGGGTAGCGAGGTGGAGGGAAGTCAGGTCGACGCCTCGCGCTGGTTCCTCGGTACCGAGCTGGGTGAACGCATCCGGGCGCTGCGCCGCGACGGTGGGACGGCGGCCATCGATGGTGAGCTGGCCCGGCGGCGTATCGAACGCTGGCGCAACCAGGAGCCCCTGTGCCGGAACGGGCTGTGGGAGCGTCGGCTCGCCGCGAGCGGAATCACCGAGGAGGAACTCCGCACCGTGCTCGGGACGCCACTCGAGGCCCTGCGGCGCGCCATGGGCTCCGCCCCCTCCTGGGTCCAGGAGATAGAGCAGGCCTACGCGGCCTCCATCGCCGAGCCCTTCGCCTGGCCCGAGCGGGAACAGCAGCCAGAACGTTCCCCCTTCCTCGTGCTCATCGAACCCCTGGTCCGCAGGAGTCATGAACGGCTCCTCGCGGGCATTCGGGAGCTCGAGGCCACGTTCCCCGAGGCGCCCTTCGAGGCCCGGACCACCGCCGAGACCCTGCTCGGCCATCTCCCGGCGACCCTGGGCACCCTGCTGAGCCGTGTCCTCGTCGTGGAGCTCCACGCGGCGGGCCTCGAGGGACGGCTCGCGGGCGACACGCCCCAGCAGCGCTTCCAGGACTTCGTCCGCGGCCTGCGCCACCCAGAGATCGCCCTCTCCATCCTGCGCCACTACCCCGTCCTCGCGCGGCGGCTCGTGGAGCAGCTCGCGAACTGGGAGCGGGCCGGACTGGAGCTGCTGCGCCACCTGGCCCTCGACGCGCGAGACATCCGCGGCCACTTCACGGGCGCGGCGCGGATGGACAGGCTCGTCGAAGCCGAGGGCGGTATCTCGGACGCTCACCGGGGCGGGCGCAGCGTCTTCCTCCTGCGCTTCGCGTCGGGCTTCCGGCTGGTCTACAAGCCCCGGTCCCTGGTCACCGAGGCCGCCTTCCAGCGGCTGCTCTCCTGGCTCGACGGCCGCGGCTTCGACCCGCCCCTGCGCACGCTCGAGGTGCTCGACCGCGGCGACCATGGCTGGGTGGAGTTCGTGAACGCCGCCCCCTGCGCCTCGCGCGAGGAGGTGCGCCGTTTCTACCTCCGCCAGGGCGGCTACACCGCCCTGCTCTACCTCCTCGATGCCACCGACTTCCATCACGAGAACCTGATCGCCTCCGGGGAGCATCCCGTCCTGGTGGACCTCGAGACGCTCTTCCACCCCAATGTCCGCGGGAGCGCGCTGCGTGACGTCGAGCATCTTCCGGGGGCGCCGCTCGGCGAATCGGTGCTCAAGAGCGGCCTGTTGCCCCAGCGCACCTGGGGCACCCGCGACAGCCCCGGGGTGGACATCAGCGGTCTCGGCTCGCGTCCCGGGCAGCTCACCCCCCAGGCCTTCCTCATGCCCGTCGAGCGTGGGACGGACCGCATGCGCTTCGAGCGCCGGCAGGTGGAGATCTCCGGCTCCAACAACCGTCCGCGGCTGGAGGACGCGGAGGTCCACCTGCTCGACTACTCCGAGGAGCTCTCCGAGGGCTTCTCCCGCATGTGCCGCCTGCTCCAGGAGCAGCGCGAGGCGTTGCTGGCCGAGAATGGACCGCTCGCCGCGTTCTCGGACGCCACGGTGCGCGTCATCTTCCGCCACACGGCGGGCTACGGCACCCTGCTGCTCGAGGGCCTCCATCCCCATGCGCTCGGCGATGCCCTGGAGCGGCAGCGCTTCCTCGACAACCTCTGGAAGGGCGTCGACGAGCGCCCGTTCCTGGAGCGGCTCGTCCCCTTCGAGCTGGAGGACCTCTACCGGGGCGACATTCCCCTGTTCACCACCCGGGCCGGCTCGCGTCACCTCTGGACCAGCTCGGGCCAGCGCCTCGACGACTTCTTCGAGAACACCGGCCTCCAGCGGGTCCGGCGCCGGCTGGAGAGACTGTCCTCCTGGGATGTCGAGCGCCAGCGGTGGATCCTCCACCGCACGCTGGACGTCATCCGTCTGGCGGAGCCCGGGGGCGAGCGGCCCTCCTACCGCGTCGAGGAGTCCGACGCCCCCGCGCGGCGCGAGGAGTTGCTCGCGGCGGCCCGGCGCATCGGGGAGCGGCTCGTCGGACTGTCTCTCTCCGGACCGGAGGAGGCCCACTGGCTGACGCTCGAGTACGCGGATCCCGGCGGCTGGAGGCTCGCACCGGCCGGCCCCGACTTCTACCAGGGGCTCGGGGGGATCGCCTTGTCCCTCGGCCATCTGGGCGCCATCACGGGCGAGGAGTCCTTCACCCGCACCGCCCGCCTGGCCCTGCGCGCCCAGGCCCTGCAGATAGAGCAGGATGCCTCGCAGGTGCGGGGGCTCGGCATCCTCAATGGCTGGGGCGGCGTCCTCTACGGCCTCACCCACCTCGGGGTGCTGTGGCGGGATGAGCGGCTGCTCGAGCAGGCCGAGCGCTACCTGGAGAAGCTCCCCCCGCTGATCGCCGTGGACGACATCCTGGACCTTGGCATCGGCTCGGCGGGATGCCTCATCTCGCTGCTGGTGCTCGCCGAACACCGGCCCTCGGAGCTGCTGTGGCGAACGGCGCGGGCCTGTGGTGAGCGCCTGCTCGACTCCGCCCAACGTCAGACACGGGGCATGGGGTGGGTGGTCCCCCTGGCGGGCCATCGCGTCCTCGCCGGAATGTCCCATGGCGCGGCGGGAATCGCCCTCGCGCTGCTCCGGCTCGCGGCGGCCACGGGAGACGAGCGCTTCCACCGGATGGCGTGCGAGGGCCTCGAGCTCGAGCGGGGATTGTTCTCGGCCTCGGAGCGCAACTGGCCGGACCTGCGCGCGGGTGCCGCGGAGGAGGCGGGCCCTCACGGGGGCGGGACCCACTTCATGACCGCGTGGTGCCATGGCGCACCCGGCATCGGGCTCGCCCGGCTGGCGGGACTGCCCCAGCTCGACGACGCCCAGGTGCGCGAGGAGCTCGCGGTGGCCACCGCCACGACACTCGAGCGGGGCTTCGGCCAGAACCACAGCCTGTGCCACGGAGACCTGGGCAACCTCGACTTCCTGCTGGAGGCGGCCAGAACCCTCCGGGACGAGTCGCTGGAGCGACGGGTATACCGGCTGGCCCGGAGCATCCTGCGCGGCATGGACGAGCAGGGATACCTGTTCGGGCTGCAGCGCAACCAGGAGACCCCCGGCCTGCTGGTGGGGCTCGCGGGCATCGGTTTCGGACTGGCACGGCTGGCCGCGCCGGAGCGCGTGCCCTCGGTGCTCGCGCTCGCCCCCGCCAGAGCGGGCCGGAGTCCTTGAGCTGTCCCCGCATCCCCCGCGGGGCATTCCCGAAGCCGAGGGTTGGCGTCTTCGGGAAGCAACCACCCCCAGCCCTCAACGAAGGAGTACCCCCATGAGCATGTCGAACAAGGAGCACATCCTCCGCGCCTGGCGTGATGCCGAGTACTTCAACAGCCTGTCCGCCGAGGAGCGCGCCGCTCTGCCCTCCAACCCGGCCGCGCTGCTCGAGCTCGACGAGAGTGCCCTGCGCAACGTGAGCGGTGGCATCACGGGCGAGCCCACCTCGGCGTACTGCACGCCGTGTCCGCCGAAGTACTGCTACTGATTCCCAGTCCCTGATGGGACTCCCGGGGAACCGCCCTTCAAGGGCGGTTCCCCTTTTTATTTCGTCCTCCACCCCGCCCTACCTCCCATGCTCGTGGCCGTCCTGATTTCAGTCAGGTCTCCTCTTCGATTCTGGAAAATTGTGACTTGACGAAAATATCATTTTCTTGGAATCTAATTGGAGAGTTCAGCCTTCCACTGAACCCGAGGAACCGGAGGAAGTACCGATGCGCCTTCGTCGTATTGTTCCCCTCGTCCCCCTGATGCTCCTGGGCAGCGCCTGCGGTGTGGAGACCGTGGACTCCGACGCTCAGTCCCCCGTTGACACCCAGGACAGCAACCTCTCGGTGAAGGCCGAAGGCCGTGGTCTGCAGCAGCTCAAGGCCCAGCGCCCGGACTTCCTCGTTGGCGCCGGAGAGCTGTCCACCAGGCGCATGCTGAAGGACCAGCGCGGCCAGTCGCACGAGCGCGTGACGCAGACGTTCAAGGGCGTGCCCGTCTTCGGAGCCCAGGCCATCCTCCACCTCGGCTCGGACGGCTCCGTCGAGTCCATCACCGACCGCCTCGCGCGCAACCTGCGCGTGAGCACCACCCCCAAGCTCCGCGCGGAGGAGGCCACACGGATCGCCCTCGGCCGCGCGAGCGGCGCGGTGGGCCTGGTGGGCACGCCGAAGTCGGACCTGGTCATCCTCCCCGAGGACGGCAGCGCCCGGCTGACCTACCACGTGCAGCTGGAGACCCTCACCGCCGACGGCCAGCCCTCGCGTCCCAACCTCTTCATCGACGCGGAGACGGGCGAGGTCGTCCGGGAGTTCGACAACCTCCAGACGGGCCGCAACCGCAAGACGTACACCGCCGCCACCCGCACCACGCTCCCCGGCACGCTGCTGCGCTCCGAGGGCCAGGCCCCGGTCTCCGACGCCGTGGCGAACGCGGCCCACGACAACGCGGGCTTCACGTACGACTTCTACTTCAGCAACTTCGGCCGTGACAGCTACGACGGCGCCGGCGGCACCCTCAGCTCGTCCGTCCACTACAGCCGCAACTACGTGAACGCGTACTGGGACGGCACGCAGATGGTGTACGGCGACGGCGATGGCGTCCAGTCCTCCCCGCTGACGGTGCTCGACGTCGTGGCGCACGAGCTGACCCACGCCGTGACCGACACCTCCTCGGAGCTCATCTACGCGAACGAGTCGGGCGCCCTCAACGAGGCCATGTCCGACATCTTCGGCGCCTCCATCGAGGCGTACCGGGATGGGGCCGTCAGCGGCAACACCTGGAAGGTGGGCGAGGAGTGCTGGACCCCGGCCACCGCGGGCGACGCCCTGCGCTACATGAACGACCCGGCCCTGGCGGGTGACTACGACTACTACCCGACGCGCTACACGGGCACCTCGGACAACGGCGGCGTGCACTGGAACTCGGGCATCGCCAACCTGGCCTTCAAGCTGATGGTCACCGGCGGCACCCACCCGCGCGGCAAGACAACCAACGTGGTGCCGGCGCTGGACGCCAACCCCTACACCAGCATCCAGAAGGGCGCGGCCATCTTCTACCGCGCCAACACGGTGTACCTCACGCCGGGCAGCACCTTCTCCGAGGCGCGCGGTGCCACCGCGCAGGCCGCCACCGACCTCTACGGCTCGGCCGCCGCCGCCGCGGTGAACGAGGCCTGGACCGCCGTGGGCGTGGGCGCGCCCCCGACCTGGACGGTGCTCTCCACCGTGAACAACCTGTCGGGCGCCAAGAGCAGCAACACGAACTACACCTTCGTCACGCCGAGCGGCGCGACCGCGATGAAGTTCGAGCTCTCCGGCGGCACGGGTGACGCCGACCTGTACGTGAAGTTCGGAAGCGCCCCCACCACCACCAGCTACGACTGCCGCTCCGCGGGCGCCACCACGGCGGAGACCTGCACCATCAACGGGGCGAAGCAGGGCACGTACTACGTCCTCATCAAGGGCTACACGGCCTACTCCGGCACCACCTTCAAGGTGAGCTCCGGCAACTAATCCCCCAGCAGCACGGAAGTCTCCGGCCGGCGCGGTCGCCACTCCTGGCGGCCGCGCCGGTTGGTTTTTCGCGGTCCGCTATCCTGGTCGACCGATATGTATCGGAATACGACTCCTGGCCTCCCGAGTGTGCGCTACCACCGGTTGCGCACATCCTCGGCCCAGCCGAGCAGGCCGTCGACGCGCACCTGCCGTCCCGTGTCGTCCGCCACCCAGCCGGTGTAGTGACCGAAACATTGGTGCGTCTCCGACGCCACGATGGCCAGCTGGGTTCGAGCCTCGCGCGTGAAGAATGGCGTGAAGTCCACCTCGACACGCTCCCCGCGGATGCGCCACGGCACGTGCCAGTCGCTCCGGTCGTACCGCCAGTCGAGCTCCTCGCTGATCTTGTGGATGCGACCGTCGACCACGAGCGCGTTCTCGGTCGACCCCGTGCCGACCGTCCACTTGCCGCCCAGTTGCAGGCCTATCACGTGCTCGCCGACCCTGCCGGAGGCGGCACCCCAATTCCAATGCATCGAGTACGGCCAGCGGCCACGTCCGTGGTCGAGCACCGCCCAGCACTCGCGGGCGGCGAGCGGGAACTCCTCGCCATCGACCCAGAGGGTGCCGGAGGCGGGCCTCGCGACATCCTTGACCGTGTATTGAAATAGCCGGCTCGTCCAGGGCACCACCACGCCCAGCGCCTCGTGACCGGCCGGGCGATCCACCAGCACGTCCAGGCGCACGCGCGGCGTGGCCGCTCGGATGCGGGTGCCGGAAACGTGGTCATCCACATCGATGCTGAGCGAGCGGGTGCGCGCCCGCACCGGGCCGCGATGGAGCGTGCCGGGCAGGGTGACGCTCATGCCGAGCGGCGCGATGGCGACGGCATCCACCTCGCGTCGAGTCGCGCGATCGAGCACCCACACCTGGTGCAGCGCGGCGTAGTCCAGGGCGGACACGGTGAGGCCGACGATGTGTGTCGGCGTGGTGATTGCCCAGTATTCCCAACGCTTGTTGCGCCCCCAGCCGTAGACACCACGGCCGAGCCGGTCGGTGTCGTGCCACGGGTGCCGGCTCCAGCCGACGGCAAGCGGGTTCAGCCGGCCGTTCGGGAGGCAGAGCTCGACCGGGGCGAGGATCTCACGTTCCATCGGTGTCCGCGCCGGCGCGGTCGCTGTCAACACGTCCTCCTCGTCGAGGGTCAGGCCATCCACAGCATAGGGTCGTGAGCCCGCGGGCGGAATGCCGCCGAGAGCGGGACTGTCCCGCCCCCGGCGGCAAGCGCGAAACGTGAGTGAGGCCCCGCGCTACCTGTGGCAGTCGCGGTGCTCCTTGGGAGCGGCCCACAGCTCCTCGCCGCTCACGCCGTCATCCGCCGCGAAGAAGATCTCATCGTCGGAGCGGATGAAGCCACGAGGCGAGGACGAAGCCGCGCCGGGCGCGATGTCCATCAGCAACTCCGGTGCATCCTCGCCGCGGTGGAGCTTCCAGGGCTCCCGGCCGTGCACGCCATCATCCGCCGCGAAGAACAGCTTGCTGTTGTGGACGGAGAGCAGGTCCGTCGGCGAGGAGCTGGCGGAGCCCGGATTGATGTCCGCGAACAGCCGCGTCCCGCCCTCGGTGCCGTCGCTCACCCAGAGCTCACGGCCGGCCACTCCGTCATCCGCGCTGAAATAGATGCGGTCGCCCAACACCGTGAGGAACCGCAGCACCGCCTCGCTTCCCGAGCCTGGGAAGATGTCCTTCACCATCCGGGTGCCAGCCACGGTGCCGTCGGTCACCCAGAGCTGCGAGTCCACCTGGAAGTACACCTTGCCCTTGAGGGCGACGAGTTGGAGGACACTCCTCGAGCGGAAGCTGGCGAGATCCATGAAGCTTCCCGGCCTTCCGGTGGTCACTGCCACGACCGGATCGCCCTCATCCTCGTAGAAGACGAACAGCCGGTGTCCCACGACGAGCATCTGCTGGACCGAGGACTCGTCGCCCAGGTCCGCCAGCTCGACGACGCGCCTCCAGTCCTCGAGCTTGATCAGCTTGACCGTCTCCTCGACGGCGTCGAACACCTCGAGGATGAGGTCCCCGTCCAGCTCGACGAAGTCACTGGGGCCGCTGGATCTGGGGCCGGGATTGAAGTCGAGCAGGAGCCGCGTCCCGCGAGTCGTCCCGTCGCTCACCCACAGCTCGCCGCCATGCTCCGGGTCGAACCCCTCGAAGACGAGCTTGCCCCGGTACTCGAACAGCGATCTCGGGGCGACGATGAATCCCCCCGACATGGGGAAGCTGGCCACTCGCACCGTGCCCCGCTCCGTCCCGTCGCTCTTCCACAGCTCGGGGCCCACGGCGAAGAAGAGCTTGCCATTCACCTCGGTGAGCTCGCGGATGGCCGAGCCCGCCGGGCCCGGTGTGATGTCCTTGACGAGCCGCGTCCCTCCGCGAGTGCCATCGCTCTTCCACAGCTCCACACCGTGCTCACCATCATCTGCCGTGAAGAAGAGCTTCCCGTTCACGTCCGTGACGTTCGCGATGCTCGAGGGCTCCGGGCCCTCGTTGATGTCCTCGACGAGCCGCGCGCGCGGGCAGGAGGAGCGCATCGAGGCTTCCTCCGTCGCGAGCGCTCCCTCGGCTTGCCCGCCCGGGGCGCTGACCTCCGTATCGGATGTAAGTGGTTGTGATTCGGGTAGTGGTCCTCCGCAGCGAGTGAGGCCCAACACCCACACGAGTGCCATGAGTCTTCGAGACCAGACCGACATGATTTCCCCCTCCTGAGACGCCGGGGCGAACGGCCCCACGGCGCGACTCAAGCTGGGCAATGACACGTCGGCGCGGCATCCTCGTCCGGGGAGCGACCGGCGCGGCGCGGGGCTCACAGTCCGTGGCCTCGAAGTCGGGGGAGGCGACATGAACGCCCGCATGAGGGACGGCGGGGTTGGGCGAGCAACACCCCCAGGGACGAGAGGGCCACGGCAATCCGCTCCTGGCGGTAGGAGCCGACGCGGACGCTCGCCGGCTATCGGAGGACGGAGCGGCCCGCCTTCAGCTCGCGATGAAGGGCCTCGCTGTGGACGAGCTGCCCATCCTCGGTGAGGAAGTGGGACTGAAGCACCGCGTCGAAGCCTCCGACGATGGCTTCCGGCTTCACCTCGCGCCACGTCTCGTCATCGGTCAGGAGGGTGTCCACGGAGAGCGTGCCGAACTCCACCTGGTGGCCCTCCTCGATGAAGAGCTTCGCGCTCAGCCGCCCGCCCACGCCCAGCGTGTCCATGTCGAGCTTGGGCGCTCGTCGTAGCTAACGCGGATTGTCGGCGAGGACGAAGGGGCGGAGGCGATGCCCGTCCGGGTCCTCGACCACGAAGGTGAAGCCGAAATCCATGTCGGTGGGCTCCTGCACCACCTTGAGGCCGAGCCTGGTCCACTCGGCATAGGTCGCGCGGACGGCGTCCTTGCTCTTTTCGCTGAACGAAATCTCGATGCCGCCAGCGGGCTTCGGTGTCGGCTCCACCTCGTCGGCAAGCCAGAGGCCGATCTTCAGGCCGGTCGGCAGCACATAGAGAACGAAGGTCTTGGCCTTTTCGACCGGCTCGTGGCCGAGGAGCTTCGAATAGAGCTCCGCGCTCTCGAGCGGATCACGGACGGCCAGCAGCAGGTAGTTGAGAGTACGCATTTGCATCTCCATCGGGTGGATGGGGATGGTTTGCGCCTGGCGACTGTCAGTTTCCGGCAGTAGCGGGAATGTTCTGCCTGGCCCGCCATTCCTTGACCAGCACGGCACGGCGGCGCGGATAGCGCTCGTCCTTCGGCTCGACCGACTGGATGCGGTCGACGCGGAAGGCGCGGTAATCCTGCCTGAGCTCGCACCAGGCGGCGAGCACCAGCACCTTGTCGAAGAAGCCGATCAGCAGTGGCCAGATGGTGCGGGTCGTGCCGGCACCGTCATTGCCGCGATAGGTGATGAGGAGCTTCTGCTCCTTGCGGAGCGCGACGCGGATCACCGAGGCATCGATGGCGACCGGCTCGCCGCGGAACATCGGCACGGTGAGGGTGGCGGCATCGACGCTCTCGCGGAGGTCGTCGGGCAGCACGGCGCGGATTTTCGCCATGGCGTTGCCCGCCGCGGCCCCGAGCCGCGCATCGCCCCGCACCGCGACCCAGCGCGAACCGAGCACCAATGCCTCGATCTCGTCGGCCGAAAACATCAGTGGCGGCAGGGTGAAACCGGGGCGCAGCACATAACCGAGGCCCGGTTCACCCTGGATATCGGCGCCCTGCGCCTGCAGCGTCGCGATGTCGCGATAGAGGGTGCGAATGGAAATGCCGAGCTTCTCGGCCAGCGCCGGGCCAGTGATCGGCGCGCGGTGGCGCCGCAGCAACTGGATGAGCTCGAGCAGGCGGGAGGCACGGGACATGGGGGGAGAAGGGAAGGTAGCGCAAACCGGAAAGGGCGGAGTCTGGCCCCGCTCTAGAAGCTCCGCGCCGACACCGTGAAGACAGAGCAGCCCGCTCTCAACCTCCAAGAAAAATCTCTCATGAATCGAGAATGGATGATGGATGCCGAAGCCGCTGAAGCCTGTCGAGCCAACACCCCCAAACTTGTGAAGGTCAGACAGCGCCATTATCTTACCGGGCTTTCCAGCTCATCAGGTTTCGAGGCACGTGGTGGACAGGGTCAATGCGTTGTCACCAGCGCCCGGAGAAGAAGGCCGCTTCGGGAAGTACCGCATCATCCAGCAGCTCGCTTCGGGGGGCATGGCGCACATCTTCCTGGCCTCCATCGATGGACCGGACGGCTTCTCCAAGTCGTGCGTCATCAAGCGAATCCTCCCCGAGTACGCGAGCCTGGAAGCCTTCAGCCGGATGTTCGCCGACGAGGCGAAGGTCGCGGCGCTCCTGACCCATCCGAACATCGTGCAGATCTTCGACTTCGGGAAGATCGACGGGCAGTACTACCTCGCCATGGAGTGGATCCAGGGCGCGTCGCTGGATCGGGTGCTGCGCCATGCGTGGAACGCCTCGTTCACGCTCGGCGTGCGCGTGGCCGTGGACGTGGGCATCGCCATCTCGAGCGCGCTCGCCTACGCCCACTCGAAGACCCTGCCGGATGGGACGCCGCTGCGCCTGGTACACCGCGACATCACGCCGGGCAACGTGCTGGTGTCACGCGACGGCATCATCAAGCTGGCGGACTTCGGCATCGTCAAGAGCACCGTCAACCTCGAGCGCACCGTCGCCGGAGTGGTGAAGGGCAAGTACGCGTACATGTCCCCGGAGCAGATCTCCAACCGGGAGCTGGATCACCGCTCGGATCTGTTCTCGCTCGGCATCGTCCTGTACGAGGCCGCGACCGGGAGCCGTCTGTTCAAGCGCGACACCATCGAGGCGACCATCCTCGCCACCTCGCACGCGGAGGTGCCTCCCCCCTCCCAGGTGACCCCGGGCTTCCCTCCCGCCCTGGAGCGGATCCTCCTGCGATTGCTCGCGAAGGAGCCCCAGGCCCGGTACCAGAGCGCACACGAGGTCCACGAGGACCTGGAGAAGTTCCGCGCGTCGCAGCAGTGGACCTCGGGAGGACGCGAGCTCGCCGCGTTGATGGCGACGCTGTTCCCGCCCGACAAGGCGGGCCGCCACTCGACCGCCGTCCCCATCATCGGCTCGTTGCCCGGAAGCAATGGGTTGAGCTCGGGGGCGGGCACGGGCCGGACGTCGGGCGGAAGCCCGGGTTCCAGGCCGCCGGCCCCACGAGACCTGGAGGACGAGGGAACCTCCCCGGCCACGAGCATCGAGGGGGCCACGGCGGCGGAACAGGCAGGAGCGGAAGGATTTCCGTGGGGGATCGCCATGGCCGCGGGTGTCGCGACCATCGGCTCGGCGCTGTTCTGGTACTTCGTCGCCTGAGTGGCGGCGGCAGTGGCCTCCGGCGAAGCGAAGCGCCACGACGGTGCTTCCCCGCGGAGAGGGAATGAGACGTTGATGAAACAGAAAACCTGGGTCGCCGTCATCCTGCTGGCAACCGTCGCGCTCAATGGCGTGGCGTACGTGACGCTGCGCGGCCGGCGCACTCCGGGCCCCGTGGAAACCCCTCCTCGCATCGCCGACTCCACCCAGACGGCTCCGGCGCCCGCCAATCCCGTGGTGACGCCTCCCCCGGCCGTGGACCCCACCGAGGAAGCCAACGCCGGTCTCGCGCGCGCACGGCGGGCCGCGGGCCTCGCCGCGCTGGAGGACCGCGACTACGACAAGGCCGTGGCCGAGTTCACCGAGGCGCTGAGCCTGCGCAAGGACAAGGGAGATCTCGTGGAGCTGATGCGCATCGCGCAGGATCTCCGGACCCGCGAGCAGGCCCGGGCGCGCGAAGAGCAGCCCAAGCCCCAGCAGGAGCCCACGCCTCCGGTCAGGTCGGCATCGAAGTCCAAGCCCGTCCGGGTGGCCTCGCGCACGCAGTCCAGGGAAGAGCCTCCGGCACCCGAGACTCCCCGCAACGGGCTGCTGCTGGTGACGTCGACGCCCCCGGGCCTGGTGGTGCTGGTGGATGGAAAGACGATGGACCTCACGCCCGCGCGCCTGCCGGTTCGCGCGGGCTCGCACCG
Source organism: Archangium violaceum (assembly GCF_016887565.1). NCBI lineage: Bacteria > Pseudomonadati > Myxococcota > Myxococcia > Myxococcales > Archangiaceae > Archangium > Archangium violaceum. Next base: position 4,344,882 of record NZ_CP069396.1, on the reverse strand, counting down.
GGTGGCGCTCGCGCAGGGAGAGCGACGGTTGTTCGAGGAGACGGTGGAGGTGGAGGAGGACTCGGTCCGGTCGATCAACCGGGATCTCTCGGCGGAGCTCGCCCCGCCGAGCGCTCCACCGTCGGCCCCCACCCGGCCGGCACCCGAGCCCACCCCCGTGCCCGCGGTCGCGACCGCTCCGGCCAAGGTGACCCCCGCGGCCACCACCGCCGCGCCGACACCCGAGCCACGCACCGAGCCGGCGGCGGCCGGGAGCAGCCCCGGGGTCGTGGGAAAGGGCGACCTGGACGTCACGTCTCCCTCGCTCTACGGCGAGGTGTGGATCAACAACCGGCCCTATGGATTCCCACCCGTCACCGCCCGGGAGCTTCCCGCCGGCCCGGCCCGCGTGGAGATCCGCGTCAACGGCCAGGTGAAGCGGCGGATGACCGTCGAGGTCGAGCCGGGCCGCCGCAGCCTCGTCCGCGTTCGCTGAGACCCGAACACCTTCGCATCGCCATCCGCGTCTGGCGTCCTCCGGGACGCCAGCGCCACCCCATGGGGAGAAGTCCGTATGTACAGCGGCAGCATCAAGTCGCACGGTGGTCGTTCTGGTTTGTTGCTCCTCCTCCTGTGCGCTGGCCCCAGTCTCGGACAGACGGCCCCGCCGCCCGCCGCGGAGCAGCAGGCGCCGCCAGCCCATGAGGCCGCGGGCACGGTCGAATCCATCGGAGACGACCCGGAGGTCCACAGCCAGGTCGCCTCGTTCGCCATCACCCGACTCCACGACTCACCCGCGGTCGTCACCGCCGTGACGGCCGAGGAGATCCGCAACGTCGGCGCGCGCGACCTGATGGATGTGCTGATGCTGGTGCCGGGCTTCTTCTTCGGCGCGGACGTGCAGGGCGCCATCGGGCCCGGCTTCCGCGGACTGTGGGGCCACGAGGGCAAGGTGCTCCTGCTCATCGACGGCAAGGAGCAGAACGATCTGCTCTACTCGACGATCCAGCTCGGCCACGAGTTCCCCATTGAGTTCATCGAGCGCATCGAGGTGGTGCGCGGGCCCGGCTCGGTCATCTACGGCGGCAACGCCGAGCTCGCCGTCATCAACGTCATCACGCGGGGCATCCAGGGCAGCACGGACCTGATGATCACGGGTACCTACGGAGAGTACGCGACCGTCAACGGACGGCGGAGCCTGAGCCTCTCCGGGCGCAAGGTGTTCGAGAGCGCGCCGGGACTGAGCGTCTTCGCCTCGGCCTCGGTGGGACAGGGGCAGCGGAGCGATGGCGTCTTCCAGGACTTCTTCGGCAACTCGGTGTCCATGGGAGGCAAGTCGGAGATCAACCCCCTGACGGCACAGGCGGGCGTGGGCTACCGGGACCTGCAACTGAGCATGCTGTATCAGCGCTACGCCACCACGGCCGTCGTCGCCTTCGACGAGGTGCTGCCAGCTCCGGCCGCCACGGACTTCGAGTCGTTCCACGCCGAGCTCAGCGACCGGTTCCGGCCGAGCGAGCGGGTGGAGATCATCCCCCGCATCAACCTCACCGTGCAGGAGCCATACCGCGACACCAACCGCGAATCGCCCTTCTATTACGAGAAGCAGGCGCGGCGCCTGCGGGGACGGGTGGTCGCGCGCTGGGCGGCCTGGGAGTACCTCCAGCTCACCGGAGGCGCGGACCTGGCCTTCGACCACGGACTGCTGAAGGGCCCCGAGGGCCTGGGTCTGCAGACCGCCTTCGGCGAAGCCGGCGACCAGGTCTCCTACACGAACATGGCGGGCTTCATCGAGGCGTACTCCGAGAACCCCATCGCGACCCTGGTGGCCGGCGCGCGCTACGATCGGCACAGCGCGTTCGGGGACTCCTTCGTGCCACGCCTGGTGCTGCTGCGGTCGTTCGGACCGTTCAGCGGCAAGGCGCTCTTCAGCCGCGCGTTCCGCGCGCCCGGGGTGGAGAACATCAGCCTGGGAGACAACGTCCGGCCCGAGCGCACCACGGTCTTCGAGCTGGAGGGGACGCTGCGGCTCGGCGAGGGACACGCGGTGAGCGTGAACGCCTTCGACGTGGGCATACAGGACCCCATCATCTACTCGTATGACGCGGAGTCGAACTCGGAGGCGTACCGGAACCTGGGGCGCCTGGGCAGCCGCGGCATCGAGCTGGACTACCGCATCCGCGGGAGCTGGGGCCGCGCGGCGCTCAGCTACTCGTTCTACACGCCGTCCGGCCGCAATGACGTGGAGGACTACCTGGTGCCCGGACACACGAATGCCTTCACGGGCCTGCCGACGCACAAGGCCGCGCTCACGGGCACCGTGAAAGTGTTGCCGTGGCTCTCGGTCAGCCCCACGGCCGTCCTGGTGGGCGAGCGCTACGCCGTCGACGCGCCGGACGACACGGGCGATTCCGCGGTGCAGAAGATGCCGACGCAGCTCCTCCTCAACCTCTTCGTGCGCGCCGAGAACGTGGGCACGCGCGGGCTGGATATCGGAGCGGGCATCTACAACCTGCTGGGAACCGACTTCCGGGTCGCGCAGCCGTACAACGGCGGCCACGCTCCGATGCCTGTGTTCACCCGCGAGTTCCTCGTGAAGCTCAGCTACCTCCTCGACGTCGGGGCGGAGGAGTAGCCGGGAGCGCTTCTCTACTCGCGCCTCGCTCTCCGTCGCCTCCACCTCCACCACGACCTGGCGCTTCTGCCCCGGCGGAATGGGCTCCAATGGCCAGACATTGAGAGCCTTCAATTCCTTGCGCCTGGGACCTACCAGCGTCGCGCCGGCGGGCGTCCAGGGCGTCTTTCGACTGTCACCGGCACACGCCGGGAACCTACGCGGAGACGGTGCGCGACACCTGCTGCGGCACGCCGGGCAGCATCGGCGCCGGGTTGAGCGCGAGGATGAGCAGGCTTCGCACCGCCTCGGTCAGATCCTCCCCCACGCTCGCCGCTCCCGCCGGCGCCCCCTGGAGCTCCGCGGGCACTGGGTGGCCCACCACCACCACCGGCATCCGGATGTCCCACGCCAGGAAGTACGCCAGCTTCACCGCCGCTTCCGACGTGTCGAACAGCAGCGCCCCTACCCCTCCCGCGCTGAAGGGCCTCCACAACGGCCTCGCCGCCTCCGCCGGAGGCAGCACGCAGAAGTCCAGGTGTAGCAGCTCGTTCAGGTCCAACCGCCCCAGCGTGCCGAAGCCGCTCTTCACCGCCGTGGGCTCAGCCGCCACCGCCGCGATGTCCGGCAGCTGCGACAACAGCCGGCGCGCCACCGAAGGGCCACTCCCGCAGACGAAGACCTTCGCGGTCGCCTCCTTCGTGGGACCCTTGCCCCGCAGGATGCGTCCGCGCAGCGCGTGCAGCTCGGCGGGGCCCATCAGCGGCCCCCCCTCGTCCCGCTCGCCCTCGGCCATGCGGGCCACGCCCTTCTGCAGCAGCGTGTGCAGCACGCCCACCACTTCCAGGTCCGTGGCCGGCGCCAGGTCCAACACCTCGCCCAGCGCCCTCGGCTGGCGCAGCAACTCCACCACCTGCGCCGTCACCGGGTGCTGATCCTTCGTCAGGTCCGCCTCCGGCGCGAGCACCAGCCGCGTGTTGCGCGGCGGCAATCCCGGCAGCAGCCGGTTCACCTCGTCCGCCTGCCGCATCGCCTCCAGCAGCGCGTCGTCCATCGCTCGCTGGATGCGCGCCTTCCCGCTGTTTCCTCCCGGCGCGAAGGTGAACGTCCCCTCCGACCACACCAGCAGCCGGAAGAGCGCCTTCTCTCCCTCGGCCCGGCCCACCCTCGCGTTCGCCGGGCGGCCCTCCACCACGACGATCTCCCCTCGCTCGTTGCCCCGCTCCAGCGTCAGCTTCCCGCTGCGCTTGTTCATCCCGAGGATCTGCATCAGATCCGGAATGCTCAGCTGGCTCAGCGAGCCTTCGATCTCCTGCGCCTCGCTCTTGAGATCCTTCGCCGCCTCGTTGCGGCGGAAGACGTGCTCGATGCGCGAGAGCACCTCGTCGATGTTGAAGGGCTTGCGAAGGAAGCCATCGCGCAGGCCTCGCATCCGGTCCGCCTCGAACTGGCCGGTGGACACCACCACGGGAATGTCATCCGTGCGCGGGTTGGTGCGCAGGATGTTGATGAAGGTGCGCGCGTCCAGCAGCCGGCACGCCTCGTCGAACAGGATGAGGTCCGGGTGCCGCAGCACCGACACCTCCAGCGCCCTCGAGCCATCCGGCGCGTAGTGCACCTGGTACCCCTTGGTGCGCAGCGCCCGGGACAACGGGCGGACCGACTCGAGGTCGGGATCGGCGATGAGGATCTTTCGAACCTGGGCCATGGTCGCTCCCTACCGGGTCAGTACGGCTGCAGGTCGTACTCGGACTGCAAGCGGGTGATGAGTCCGTCCACCACCGAGGTGTCCGACGAGTGGAACCCCCACGTGGCTCCGAGCCCCCGGCGCTGGATGAGCGCGTACGCCGCGTTCTCCGACAGCCAGAGGATGAACTCGTGCCGGCTCATGCGCTCGTCTCCCTCCAGGAAGACGGGCGTGAGCGCCGGGTGCGACTCCAGATCTCCCCGCCGTCCCAGCAGGTACACCCGCGAGGATATCTCCGCCGGAGCCGACTCCAACCCCAGCGCGATGGGCAGATCCGCGCGGATCTCCGGGCCTCCCACGTACAGCAGCCCGCGCGAGCTCGGGTCGCGCACCAGCTCGCGGGCGATCTCCGCCTGGAGCTCGTCGAAGAGCACGTCCGACACCTTGCCGCGCCGCGAGGGCTCCGCGCTCTCCTCCACCGGCAGCTTCGGGCTGGAGGCGTTGCCGAGCAACAGGTCCACCTCGTCCCAGAAGGGCAGCGTGTCCAGCATCAGCTTGCGCTGCAGCGAACAGCGGCGCTCCTCCATCCGGCGGCGGCAGCGGTGCACCAGCTCGTCGAAGTCCTCGCCGTCCTTGGGGAAGGTGCTCGCCCCGCCCACCAGCGCCAGCGGCAGGCGCGCCTCCACCTCCTGCGCCTCCGGCTCCGCGCGCACCGCGTCCAACGCCCGGCGCACGAACATCATCGCGCCGAAGAAGTCCGTCTCCGGCAGCAGCAGGTAGAATTCCTGGTCGCTCGCCTTGGCGATGACGTCCGAGTCCCGCACGATTCGCGAGAACGCCTTGATGATGCCGCGCACCGCCAGCTTCGCGTCCGCCATCCCCAGGCGCATCCGCACCAGCGGCAGGTTGTCCACGGAGAACGTCAGCAGCGAGAACGTCCGCCCGTAGCGCCGCGCCTTGTAGATCTCCTTGGAGGCGTAGTCCGTGAAGTAGCTGAGGTTGTAGGCGGCGGTGTCCCGGTCCCTCAGGCCCAGCCGCTGCAGCGCCTGCACCCGGCGACCGTTCTTGATGCCCACCGCCGCCGAGTCACCCAGGATCTTCGCGTAGCGCACGTGCTCGGTGCGGAAGTCCCCAGCGAGCGGGTCCGACAGCTGTGCCAAGCCCATGATCTCCCCGCTGATGACGAAGGGCACGTAGAGCACTGGCGAGCGCTCGTCTCGGGCGATCCACGGCAGGGCCTCGCGCAGGCGGTTGCCGAGCGGCCCATCCGGGCTCATGCGATCCGCGAGGAACTGTCTGTCCAGCAGGCCCCGGTAGGCGCGCAGGACGAGGTGCCCCCGGTCATCGGCGATCCACAGGGCGGCGCTCTGGGCATCACAGACGGAGGCGAGCTCGGCGGCCACCCGCTCCTGGAGCCACTCGAGGTCCGGCTGCGAGAGGAACTCCAGGCAGCGCTGGTGGAGGTTCTGGTAGCGGGCGAACTCCAGGTTCTCGTTCTGGAGCTGGGTGCGCTCGTGGCGCAGCTGGGCGCGCTCCATGGCCCGCTCGACGGCCAGTCGCAGGTCCGCCTCCTCCACGGGCTTGGTGAGGCAGTCGGCCACCCCCGCGCTCAGGGCCATGGCCGAGCCCTTCACGTCCGTGCGCTGGCTGACGAGGATGACCTCCTGCTCGGGGTCTCGCTCGCGCAGCTTCGTGGTGAGCACGAAGCCGTCCATCTCGGGCATCACCACGTCGGTGATGACCAGGTCGAAGGAGGTACGCCCGACCTCTTCCAGGGCCCGGGCGGCGCTCTCCACGGTGACGACGCGGTAGCCCCTCCGGGTGAGCATGTCGGAAGCGAGCTGCCGGAAGAAGTTGTCGTCATCGACGACGAGGATGGGGCCAGCCACGGCGGAGGACTCGACGGGTAGGAAAGGGAAAGCGGAGGTTACCGGCCCGGGAGATCCGGGACAACGCCCGTGAAGACGAAGGAGACAGGCCCCCGGAGGCGGATGTCCGACAGGTCCGAGGCCACCCGGATGTGCAGGTCCCCGCCCGGCAGGCTGACCCTCGACCAGGTATCCGCCGGGAGCTTCCGGGCGAGCACCGCCGCCGTGGCCGCCGCGCAGGCCCCCGTGCCGCAGGCCTGCGTGAGGCCGCAGCCCCGCTCCCACACCACGACCGTCAGGCCGTCCTCCTCCACGCGGACGAACTCGACGTTGGTCCGGTCCGGGAAGCCGGGGTGCCGCTCGAGCTCGGGGCCCAGACGGCCGGCATCCTCCAGGGGCTGGTCGAGCAGGACGAGGTGCGGATTGCCCATGCTGACGGCGTGGCCGCGCAGCCCCGAGTGGCCGGGCACGGGCGCGTCGAGGAACGGCTGGCCGGTGACTCCCGAGGGCAGGTTGGGTGCGACGAGCCGCGCGGGTCCCATGGAGAGCTCCACCATCGCCACGCCGTCCGCGCCGTAGCCGGGCGAGCACACGAGCACCCCGGCCCCGGTCTCCACGTCGATGCGATCGGGCTTCTCGCCGGAGTGGTCCACCAGGAACTTCACCGCGCAGCGCAGGCCGTTGCCGCACATCTCCGCGATGCTGCCGTCGGCGTTGTGCACCACCATCCGCGCGAACCCCGTCTCCGAGGGCAGCAGGGACAGCACACCATCCGCGCCGATGCCCAGGCGCCGGTCACACAACAGCCGCGAGGTCTCCGCGTCGATGTCCACCCCGGTCTTGCGGCGGTCCAACACGATGAAGTCGTTGCCGAGGCCGTGGTACTTGAAGAAGAACTCTGCCGTTGTGCTCATGGGACCGCTTCAGCCCTGCTCGTCGGGTTTCCGGGCGGGAGCCGCTTCGGGCGACGGGGGCGCTGAGGTGGGTGTGCCCGCCTTGGGGCGGCGAAGCAACTCATTCTTCACCGCGTTCAGCTCCGCGTTGGCTCGCGCGTAGATGTCCTGGACCGAGTTGGAACCCAGCTTGGCGGACATGCGCCGCAGGCCAGCCAGCTCGGATTCCTTGCCTTCCAGGAGTCGCGTCTGCTCCGCGATTTGCGCGTCGCGCTCGCCCAGGGTGGCCTGCAACGTCTCGATATCGCTCTGCAACCGTTCGACTTCCGCGGACAGCTCCAGCACGGCCTCCGAGTCCGACGGCGGCTGGCGCGCCTGGAGTTGCTGGATCTTCTCCTTCAGCGCGGTCTTGTCCGCCTCCAGCACCTGGATGCGCGCGTTGAGTGCCTCGGCAGCCTGCGCCTGCTTCGCCTTCTCGGAGCGCTCGGTGTCGAGGAACTTCACCGCCTCCGCGGAGGCCGCCTCCAGCGCCGTGATCCGGCCCTCCAGCCGGATGCGGGCCGCGCGCGCCACCGTGAGCTCCGAGCTGAGCCGCTCGCGCTCGGACACCAGCCCCGCCTTCTCCGCCTCCAGCTTCGCGAGCTGCTCCTGCACCGACTGCGCGGACGCCTCGCGCTCCCGCGTCTGCCGCTCGGCCTCGCTCACGCGGGCCTCCAGCTCGGCCAGCTTCTCCTTGGCGGCTTCCAGCTCGACCAGCTTCTCCCTGGCGGCTTCCAGCTCGACCAGCTTCTCCCTGGCGGCTTCCAGCTCGACCAGTTGCTCCTTCGCGGCCTCCAGGCTCGCGGTGGCTTCCGCCAGACGGGTCTCGAGCTCGTTCGCCGAGCGCTCCACCGCGGAGGCCCGATCCCGCTCCACCGCGGAGGCCGCGTGGGCCCGGAGCAGCTCCGAGCGCACGTCGTCGAGCTCGGTACGTGCGGCCTCGACCTTCTCGCGCTCCTTCCCCAGCTCGCCCTGGGCGCTCTCCAGCTCGCCCCGGGTGGTCTCCAACACGCTCCGGGCGCTCTCCAGCGCGCTCCGGGTGGTCTCCAGCTCGCCTCGGGTCGTCCCCAGCTCGCCTCGGGCGGTCTCCAGCGCCGCGCGCTCCTCCTGAAGGGCCGCCTCCATCGTCCCCAGCTCGCCTCGGGTGGTCTCCAGCGCCGCGCGCTCCTCCTGAAGGGCCGCCTCCAGCGAGGGCGCCTTGCCCGCGATGCGCCGCGCCGACTCGAGCTGCATGGTGAGCAGCTCCAGCTGCTCGTGATCCGCACCGAGCTGGGCCCGGACCTCGGACACCTCCTTCTGGAGGTGCGCGATGTGCTGGTCCCTGTCCCTCAGCCCCATGTGCGCCTGTTGGAGCGCCATCGAGGCCTGCTGCGCCTGGTAGCGGGCGGCATCCAGCTGCGCCACCTGGGCCCGCAGCGCCTGCAGCTCCTGCTCCTTCTTCGCGAGGTCGTCCCGGAGTCCCTCCAACTCCACCCGGACCTCCACGGCGTCGCGCTTGCGAGCATCGCGCTCCGCGGTGATGGACTCCTCGCGCGCCCGGGCCTCCACGAGCCGGGCCTCGGCCTCCGCCAGCTTCTCCTCGAGCTCGCGGGTCCGCGAGTCCAGGCCGGAGGCACGATGGGCCGAGGCCTCGTGCTCGGACCGCAGGCGCTCGATCTCCTCCTGGAGGGACTTGGACGTACCGCGCTCCCACTCCAGGCTCGCCCGGAACTCCTCGACGAGCCGCTTCTGCTCCGCCAGGGCGGTGCCCAGCTCCGTCCCCTCGCGCCGGGCCGTCTCCAGCTCCTCGATCCGGGCCCGCTCGCGCTCGTCCGCGCCGGCCCGGGCGGACTCCAGATCCGCGCGCGCATCGGCCAGGGCGCGCTCCAGCGCCTCGCGTCCGGCGCTCCCGGACTCCAGCTCGCGCCGGGTCTCCGCGAGCGCGCTCTCCGCCTCCTCGCGCCCCTGCTTCCAGGACTCCGCCTCGGCGCGTACCTGGGCCAGCACCGGCCGCAGCTCCGCGAGCGCGACCTCCCCCTCGGTACGGGCCTCGCGCTCCGATTCCAGCTCGGCGCGCACGCGGGACAGCAGGGCCTCCACCTCGGCCCGCTCCCGCCGCTCGGTGTCGCGCTCCGTCCGGGTGAGCCCCAGCGACTCCTCGGTCCGCGTCCGGCCCTCGCGCTCCGACTCCAGCTCGGCACGGACGGCCTCGAGCGATTCCTCGACCTCGGTCCGCCGCTGCCGCTCGGCCTCGAGCTCCGCGCGCACCCGCCCGGAGACTTCCTCCGACTGCCCGTGCTCCTCCCGCGTGGCGTCGAGTTCGGCGCGGACCTCGGCCAGCGAGGCTTCGAGCCCGGCCCGCTGCTGGCGCTCGGTCTCGAGCGAGGCCCGAACGCGAGTCAGGGCCTCTTCCACCCGGGCCCGCTGCTGGCGCTCCTCCCCGAGCTCCTCCTGGAACCGCGCGCCCTCCTCGTTCGACTGGATGCGCAGCTGCCGCTCCGAGTCGAGCCCGGCCTGGAGCCTCGCGCTCGCCTCCCGGGACTCCTCCAGCCGCCGCTGCTCCGCCTCGAGCTCGGCCTGGGCGCGCGTCAGGGCCTCTTCCACCAGGACCCGCTGCTGGCGCTCCTCCTCGAGCTCCGCCCGCGCCTGCTCGCGAGCCTCGTCGGCCTCCACTCTCGCCTGCTGCTCCACCGTAATGGAGCCCTGCGTGGCCTTCAGCGCCGCGTCCAGCCGGGAGATCGCCTCCACGTCCGAGACCCGCACCCGCTCCAGCTCCACGAGCGTCGCCTCGACCTCCACCACGCGCCGCCGCAGGGTGCCACGCTCATCGGCCCATGCCTGCCGTTGGGCCTGGAGCTCGGCGAGAGCGCGCGCGGCCTCCTCGCGGGCGCCCACCTCCACGCGCACCTGGTTCTCGAGTCCCTCGGCGCGGCGCTCCTGGGCCTCGCGGGCGGCCAGCTCGCGCGCGGCCTCGGCCTCGGCGCGCTCCGTCCTCGCCCGCTCCCTGGCGACCGCCTGGGCCAGCCGCTCCTCCGCGAGCCGGCGCTCCTCCTCGTTCGCCGCCGTCAGCTCCGCCACGGCGCGATCGCTGTCCTCCAGGCGCTCCTGGAGCTCGTGCAGGGTCTGCTCGAGCTGAGCCGCCACCCCACGGGCATTGGCCTCGGCGCGCGTGCGGGCCTCCACCTCGGCGGTGAGCTGCTCCATCGTGGCCCGCGCCGCCGTGAGCTCCGTGTCCAGCCCGCGCCACTCGGCCTCGCGCGCGGTGAGGGTCAGCTCCGCCTCCCTCCGGCCCGCCTCCGCGGACGACACGCGCCGGGCGCTGTCCTCCACCTCGCGCGTCATGCGCGCCAGGTCCATGTCCTGCGAGCGCAGCAGCGCCTCGGCCGTCTTGCGTGCCTCCTCGACGCGGGCCACGTCCTCCTTGAGGTGCTCCACCGCCGCGAGCGCCGTCGAGTACTGCTCGGCGATGCGCAGCTCGCGCTCACGGGCCGCCTCGGCCTGCCGCCGCAGCTCCTCGGTCTGCTCCCGGGCGCGCTCGGCCGACAGTCGATCCTTCTCGCGCTCCACCCGCAGGCTCGCCAGCTCGTCCTGCAGCTCGCGCTGGTGGGTGTACGCCTGGGTGAGACGCTCGCGCGACTCCTCCAGCGTGGTGTTCAGCTCCTCGCGCCGGGCGCGCTCCAGCCGCAGCGCCTCCTGGGCGCCCAGGACCTGGACATCGGCCTCCTTCCTGGAGCGCTCGGCGGACTCCAGCTCCAGCCGCTGCTGGGTGAGGCGCCGGTCCGCGTCCGCGAGGCGCTCTTGCGCCACCTGCAGCTCCAGCTCGGTGCGGCGCAGACGCGAGGACAGCTCGTCGCGCTCGCGGGCGGACTCGGGGGTGCCGCGCGCCTGCTCCAGCTGCGCGGTGAGCCGGGCCACGTCGTCGCGGGCGATCTCCAACGCCGGCTTGAGCTGGGTCAGCTCGTTCTCGCGGTCAGTGAGCTCCGCGCGCATCCGGCCGAGGGACTCCTTGAGCCGGTTGGCGCGCTCCTCCCACCCCTTGCCGCGCAGCGCCACCTCGTCCAGCTTCCCGCGGGTGAAGGCGAGCGGCTCGGGCGGCAGCTGCACCCAGGTGGGGTCCACGACGCGGGCGGGATCCTGACCGGCCATCACCACGAAGTAGGCGGCCTCGCCACCCCGGATGAGGGTGCCGTCCACCTGGAGGCCGTCCCCCTTCTCGAAGGCGAGCTGGTAGCCCAGCACCGGGGCCTGGGTGGCTACCTCCACGTGAGGGAAGTGCGGCGAGAGCGCGTCGAGCAGCTGCCCGTACGTGGGGGGCACGCCCTCCTCCACCTCCATGAGCTGCCAGAGGGCGAGGCCCGCGGTGTTGCGCAGGCCTCCGATGAGGAAGCCCTGACGGCTCACCAGCCGCGCCAGCTCCGCGAGCAGCGCGGGGGCGCGCACGTAGGGGGCGAGGTCCGCCACGAACACCAGGTCGAAGCTGCCGGGCTCGAGGTCGTCATAGACGTTGGCGCGGTAGCGCAGCGAGGGGCCGCCATGGGCCTTCTGGGCCGCCGATACCGCCGCGAGGTCCGCGTCGCAGGCCACCACGGTGCGGGCGCCGCGCTCCAGGAGGAAGCGCGCGCTCTCACCGCCGGTGGTCGCGACGGCGTCCACCTCCAACACGCGGCGGCGCGCGAAGAGACTCTCCGCGAAGATGTACCGGGGCAACAGCTCGCTGGTCCCCAGGCGGCGGAATGTGGGATGCATGAGGTCGGTCGTCCGAGTATAGCCCTGGGGACGGTTGTCCCAAGGAAAGCGTTGGGGCCAGGAAATCGCCCCGCCGCCCGGACGTCTGGGGAGCGAGCGACATGAATCCCATGATGAACCCTCAGCAGCAACGACAGAGCTTCGGCCGCCGGGCCACCAGTGCCTTCACCCGGCTGCTCGTCACCCTCCTCATCCTGGCGCTGGGCGGCGCGGTGGCCTTCCTGCTCTCGCAGCTCAACGCCCGTACCTTCACCCTGACCCTGGAGAACGGGCAGGTGGTGGTGATGAAGGGCCGGATGCTGCCCACCGGGGCGGTGCCCTACCGGCCGGGGGATCCGCGCCTGGCGGACACCTACGCCCCCATCGCCGTCGAGGGCCGGGACGTCTCGTCCCTGCTGGAGCAGAAGTTCACCGAGCGCGACGAGCTGGACCGGGCCCTCTTCCCGGTGCTGGAGGGGCTGGCGCGGCCGAAGGTGCAGTCGGATGACCCGGCCCTGCTGGAGAAGGGCCTGTACTACCTGCGGCGCGCGGACCTGCTCGGCGGGCTGACGCAGGAGCAGCGCCACACGCTGGAGACGATGAAGGCGGACGTGGCCTTCTTCCAGGCGAGGCAGAAGCTGGAGGAGGCGCGCCGGGACGTGGCGGAGGCGCTGGCGCAGCTGAAGCTGGCCGCGGAGAGCCGGAACCGGAACACGCAGCGGGCCAACCAGATGCTCACCACGGTGGGCCCGGCGGCGCAGGCGCTGGACAGGGCACTGCGGGCCGTGGATGGCAGCCTGCCCGAGACGCCCAATCCCCCGCCGGCCCCCGAGGGACAACAGGCGGAGCCCCCCCAGGCGGCCGGGACGCAGCCGGCGCCGGCGGCACCGCAGCAGGGGCAGCAGGGGGTACGGACCACCGACAGCGAGACGCAGCCGCGCCCCGAGGGGACGGGCACGACGCGCTGAATCCGTTCCCCGGTGCGGTATACCTGCGGCCCCCACGAGGAGACGCCGCATGACGATGACCCCGGTCCCCCCCGAGATGAAGAGACTCGAGCCGTTCGAGCTGGCCCTGCGGGAGGCCGGCATCGGCTACCCGGAGGTCACCGAGGACTTCCCCTGGGGACACCGGACGCTCAAGGTGAAGGGCAAGGCCTTCGTCTTCCTGACGCTCACGAGCGAGGGCCTGTCCATGTCCGTCAAGCTGCCGCAATCGAACAGCGCGGCGCTGATGATGCCCTTCGCGACGCCGACGGGGTACGGGCTCGGCAAGAGCGGCTGGGTGTCCGCCCTGTTCGGCGCGCGTGACACGCCCCCGCTCGAGCTGCTGCGCCAGTGGATCGCCGAGAGCTACCGCGCCGTGGCCCCGAAGAAGCTCGCGGCGCTCATCGGCGGTGACGAGGGAGCGCCGAAGGCGGAGAAGGCCCAGAAGGCGAAGCCCGCTCCCGCCAAGGCCAAGAGCGCGCCGGCCCGGAAGTCCGCGCCGGCCGCCCAGAAGACCGCCGCGAAGAAGACGGCGGAGAAGAAGAGCGCCGCGAAGAAGACCTCCGCGCGCCCCCGGAGCTGAGGCGTACGAGGAACTCCGGGCCTACTTGCCCTTCATCAAGCCGATGAAGGGCAGGTTGCGGTAGCGCTCGGCGTAGTCGAGGCCGTAGCCCACCACGAAGACGTCATCGATGACGAAGCCCTTGTAGTCGATGGGCACCTGGGTGCGGGCGCGCGCGGGCTTCTCCAGCAGGGTGGCCACCTTGAGCGACGCCGGGTGGCGGGCGCGCAGGTTCTCCAGCAGGAAGCTCATGGTGAGCCCGGTGTCGATGATGTCCTCGATGACGAGCAGGTGCTTGCCCGCCATGGGCTTGCTCACGTCGGTGGTGATGCGCACCTCGCCCGTCGTCTCGGTGCCGCCCTGGTACGAGGACACCCCGAGGAACTCGATCGTCAGCGGCAGATCGATGGCGCGCGACAGGTCCATGGCGAAGTACGCCGAACCCTTCAGCACGCAGATGAGCGTCAGGTCCTTGCCCTGGTAGTCGCGGGTGATCTGCGCGCCCATCTCACGCACGCGGGCCTGCAGCTTCTGCTCATCGATGTGGATGCCGACGTCCTGCTCGTAGAAAGCCACGGTGCTACCTCTACACGTACGCGTTGTTCATGATCTCCCCGAAGCCGCCGCCGCCGGGGACGATGTACTGCCGGTCATCCAGCCCGCGCTCCTTCTCCCACAGCTCGCCGGGGATGGTACCGAACACCTCCGGTGGAGAGAGCCCGCGGTCCAGACGCAGCGCGTACACCACCACATCCGGGTGCTCGCGGGAAATCCTCCGCAGGAACTCGGGGGTGACGATCAGGTTGAGGCTGAGGATGCGCCGGGGCGTGCCGGGCACCTTCTCCTTGTACATGGACACGGCGGTGCTGAGGCTGCCGCCGGTGGCGCCCATGGGGTCGGGGAACAGGACGATCGCGTCGTCGATGTCCCCGCCAATCTTGGCCCCGCCGATGTTCGACCCCACCACCGTCTCCTTGGCGTCGATCATCCGGCTCATGATGATGTGATCCTGCCGCACCAGCACCGGATCCACCGTGGTGTTGAGCAGGTCGTACGTCACCTGGGAGGGCAGCGTGCCGGCGCGGGCGATGTTCACCGTCACCGCGCGCACGGCCGGGTCGATGACCTCGCCCTGGTAGATGCCCTGGGGCGTGTGATCGATCATCCGGGTGGGCAGGGCCACCATCTTGCGCGGGAACTCCGCGTTGATGACCGTCTTCACCAGGTCCGTGTAGAGCAGCGCCACCAGCCGGTTGATCTCCGGCTGCACGGTGCCCTTGGAGCACAGCTTCGCCAGTTGCGAGAGCAGGAACGGATTGCCCACCAGGTGGACGTTGGGTCCATACCGGTGGGGCATCTCGCTCAACAGGAAGGGGACGTTGGCGTAGAGGGTGTCGCGCATGGCCCGGGGCTCCTCGGTCTCAGAACAGCTTCATCGTCTGGGGGGGCGGAGTGGCCTCGGCGGGCTCGGGCTGGTGGCACTTGCGGCAGCGCGCCTCGTAGGCCCCGGCGGCGCCCACCACCACGCGCTCACCCCTGTCCACCAGGCGCTGCGAGCGGTTGGCCGGATTTCCACACACCACGCAGATGGCCAGTTGCTTCGTCACATACTCGGCGATCGCCAGCAGTTGCGGCATCGGCTCGAAGGGACGGCCCTGGTAGTCCTGGTCCAGCCCCGCGGCGATGACGCGCAGGCCCTTGTTGGCCAGTGCATCACAGACCGCCACCACCTCGGCGCCGAAGAACTGCACCTCGTCGATGCCCACCACCTGGGTCTGCGGCTGCAGGTGGAGGAAAATTTCTTCAGCCCGTTCGATCGGAATGGACGTCAATTTCAGCTGCGAGTGGCTCACCACCTGCGTCTCGTCGTAGCGATTGTCCAACTTCGGCTTGAAGACCTGGACGTCCTGCTTGCCGTAAACCGCACGCTTGATGCGCCGGATGAGCTCCTCGGTCTTGCCGGAGAACATCGAGCCGCAGATGACCTCTATCCACCCGATGTCTTTGGGGAATTGTTGCACGCGAAGGCTCGTCGGGGGCTGTGCGGGAGCGCGGGTCTCCTCTGACATGCCCCCCCTGGCACGTCAACTTTCCAAAACCCCCGGACCCATCCCGCGCCCGGCCCGCGCGGGGAACGGCCGTTCCACTCCAGCGCTGGCAAGCATCTTGAAGAGCCCCTGTCCCGGATACCAACGGGGAGGTGCGGGTGGCGGCGACGCAGGCGACACACGGGGCGGGGATCGACGGGGCTTCCTTCCACATCACTCCGGCGGCGGTGCTGCTGCTGGTGCTCAACCTGCTGGATGGGCTCTTCACCCTCACCTTTTTACAGCTGGATGTGGCCGAGGAGCTCAACCCACTGATGCGGGTGGCCTATGAGCACTCACCCCTGGCCTTCATGGCCGTCAAGGTGACGATCGTCAGCCTGGGGCTGACGCTGCTGTGCCTGCACCGCTCGTTGAGGATCAGCCAGCGGGCCATCCAGGCGGGCGCGGCGCTCTACTGCGTCATCGATGTGTACCACCTCGCCTTCCTGGCCCATCTCTGTCAGCGAGGCATCGGTTGAGCCACGAGAAGCCCCGACAGGCTTGATTTTCCGGGTCGGTCTGACTCAGGCTCCCCCCCCAGCTCGTACCTCAGGGGTCTGTGGGGGGACCATGAACATCACCGACGTCAAGGTGTACCCGGTCGAAGAGGATAAGCTGAAGGCCTACGTGACCATCACCCTGGATCACTGCTTCGTGATCCGGGATTTGAAGGTCATCCATGGAGCGTCTGGACTCTTCATCGCCATGCCGGCCAAGCGGCGGAAGGACGGGACGTACAAGGACATCGCTCATCCGCTCAACGCGGACACGCGCAACCAGATGGAGCGGACCATCCTCATAGAATACGAGCGGCACCTGCAGACAGCCGCCGGGGGAGCAACCGTCTTCCAGGCGGCTGAGCACGACTGAGCACGGCCCGAGCGTTGGCGCTCAAGGCTCTTCCCTTCCGGCACGGGGCGCGCTAGTAGCGCGCCCATGCAGCAGCCGCGAGACTTCAAGGTGTTCACCGGGAGCTCCAACCCGGGTCTGGCCCACCGCATCTGCGACTACCTCAAGCGTCCCTTGGGGAAGGCGTCGGTGGGCCGTTTCTCCGACGGGGAAATCCACGTGGAGATCGGTGAGAACGTCCGCGGCCTGGACATCTTCATCGTCCAGTCCACCTGCCCGCCGGCGAACGACCACCTGATGGAGCTGCTCATCATGTGCGACGCGCTCAAGCGCGCGAGCGCCGGCTCCATCAACGCCGTCATCCCCTACTACGGGTATGCCCGGCAGGACCGGAAGGTGGCCCCGCGCACGCCCATCACCGCCAAGCTGATCGCGGATCTGCTGGAGGTGGCCGGCGCCACGCGCGTGGTGTCCATGGACATGCACGCCGGGCAGATCCAGGGCTTCTTCAACATCCCCTCGGATCACCTCTACGCCTCGCCGGTCTTCCTGGACGATCTGCGCAAGAAGTTCCCCGACTCGCAGGACCTGGTCATCGTCTCGCCGGACGCGGGCGGCGTGGAGCGGGCGCGCGCCTACTCCAAGCGGCTCAACTGCGGCCTGGCCATCATCGACAAGCGCCGGCCGCGCCCCAACGCCTCCGAGGTGATGAACCTCATCGGCGACGTGAACGGCAAGGACGCGGTGCTGGTGGACGACATGGTGGACACCGCGGGCACGCTCACCCAGGCCGCCGCCGCCCTGAAGGACCGGGGCGCGCGCCGGGTGATGGCCTACGCCGTCCACCCCATCCTCTCCGGGCCCGCCATCCAGCGCATCCAGGACTCCACGCTGGAGGAGGTCGTCTTCACGGACACGGTCCCCCTGTCGCCCGCCGCCCAGGCGAGCGGCAAGATGCGCGTGCTCACCACCGAGCGTCTCTTCGGTGAGGCCATCGCCCGCATCCACCGCGCCGACTCGCTCAGCTCCCTCTTCGTCTAGGCGGAGAAGGGCATTCCCGCCCGCCGGGTGGCTTGACTCTGGCCGCCCGCGCTGGCATGTCGCACCCCACACCACGCCGGCCCTCTCTTTCTGGAAGGCGCCGTCTCGGGGCCCGCCACGGGGGCGGGATGCCAGAGGCGCCAGGGCTCCGGCGGGTCACATCGCAGTCCCCACCGAGGAAGATCCATGTCCATCGACAAGAGCACGCTCGAGGTGAAGGCCCGTGAGGGCGCTGGCAAGGGCGCCGCGCGCCGTCTGCGCGCCCAGGGCCTGGTGCCCGCCGTCGTCTACGGCAAGCACCTGGAGAAGCCGCTGAGCGTCGCCGTCGACCCGAAGTCCGTGCGTCAGGCCATCAACACCCCGCACAAGTTCAACACCCTCATCACCCTCAAGGGCGTGGGTGCCGAGCAGCAGGTCCTCTTCAAGGACTACCAGCAGGATCCGGTCACGCGTGAGATCCTCCACGTGGACTTCATCGCCGTCCGCGAGGACGAGCAGGTGAAGGTGAACGTGCCCGTGGTGCTCAGCGGCAGGGCCGAGGGCGTGGCCGAGGGTGGTCTGCTCACGCAGATCCGCCGTGAGATCGAGGTCTGGGCCAAGCCGCGCGCCATCCCCGAGAAGATCGAGGTGGACGTGACGTCGCTGAAGATCGCCCAGGCGCTCCACATCAACGATGTGAAGCTGCCCGAGGGCATCACGGTGAAGTCGAACGTGAACTACACGCTGGCCGTCATCAGCGCGCCCGAGGGCGCGGTCGAGGCGGCTCCGGCGGCGGCGGCGGCTGCTGCTCCGGCGGCGGCGGCGGCCAAGCCCGCGGCGGGTGCGGCGGCCAAGCCGGCGGCCGGTGCCGCGGCCAAGCCGGCGGCTGGCGCGAAGAAGTAATCGCGTCTTTCCTGCCGTACGCGCGGGGCTGGTCCGGAAAAAGGGCCAGCCCCGTCCCTTTTGTGGAGGAGCGTCGCCATGAAGCTCATTTGTGGACTGGGCAATCCCGGGCGCGAGTACGAGCGGCACCGGCACAACATCGGATTCATGGTGGTGGAGGCGCTGCTGTCGCGGGCGCGCGCCGAGCTCAACCAGGAGAAGTTCCAGGCCCGGGTGGGCCAGGGCACCCTGGGGGGCGAGAAGGTCCTCTTCCTGGAGCCGCAGACGTACATGAACCTGTCCGGCCGCTCGCTGGCCGAGGCGGCGCGCTTCTACAAGGTGGCGGTGGAGGACATCCTCGTCATCCACGACGAGTTGGATCTGCCCTTCGGGCGGCTGCAGCTGAAGGCGGGCGGGGGCAGCGGAGGCCACAACGGGCTGAAGAGCAGCGTGTCCAGCCTGGGGGCGGACGGCTTCATCCGGCTGCGCTTCGGCATCGGCAAGCCGCAGGGCCCCAATGCCAAGGACCGGGTGGCCGGGTACGTGCTGTCCAACTTCGATGACGGCGAGCGCCGGCAGCTGGACGATCTGATCGCCCAGGCGGCGGACGCGGCCGACACCTGGGTGCGCGACGGGCTGGCGACGGCGATGAACCGGTACAACAAGCGGGCGCCTTGACTCGGGGGCGGCCCCCCCGTAGAAGGCCCCTTCCCCGCCCTCCGGGAAGTCACGGGGGGGCGGAAGTGTTCTTTTCCATCATCCCGGGTGCGTGCATCCGGGACGAAGCGCGAGGGCGACGGGCGCGCGGTTTTCCCGTTCCCGGCGGACGATCCCCCTTGGACCGTCCGAACCGTTTCCCCGCTCCACGGGCAACCGGGGGGCACTCAACCCCAAGGGGAGAGAAACATGGCTGAGACGCAGGCCGCCAAGCGGCTTCGTGAGTACGAGACCATCTTCCTGGTCAAGCCGGACCTCACCGACGACAACGTGGACAAGCTCAAGGAGCGCGTTCGCGGCATCGTGGGCCGTGAGGGTGGCAAGGTCCTCCGCTTCACGGTGTGGGGCAAGAAGAAGACGCTGTACCCCATCGCCAAGCAGCCGCGCGCCATCTACGTGCACGCCAGCTACCTGGGTCACACCAAGCTGGTGGCCGAGGTGGAGCGCAACCTCCGCAACTTCGACGAGGTGACGCGCTTCCTGTCCGTGAAGCTGGCGGACGAGGTGGATCCCGAGACCCGTCCGGTGCTCGAGGATGTGAAGCTGGCTGGCGACGTCGAGGAGACGCGTCCGGGTGCCGCGCCGGTCGAGCGCGTGGCGGCCGAGGACATCCCCGAGTCGGCTGATGAGGAGGCCACCGAGGAGGCTTGAGCCTTCCCGGGTGTCTTCTACGGACCCATTCCAGAGAAGAGAGAACACTCATGATCGGTAATGACAGGAACGCTCCCCGCGGCGGCGACAGGGACAGGGACAGGGACAGGGGCGACCGGGACGGTGGCGGTCGCGGCGGCGCCGGTGGTGATGACGAGAAGCGTGGTGGACGCGGCTTCGGCCGCAAGAAGGTCTGCCGCTTCTGCGCGGAGAAGAACGCGAAGGTGGACTTCAAGGATCAGTCGACCCTGAAGTACTTCGTGACCGAGCGCGGCAAGATCATCCCCCGCCGCATCTCCGGCAACTGCGCCAAGCACCAGCGCGAGATCGCCACGGCCATCAAGCGCGCCCGCGGTCTGGCGATGCTTCCCTACAACGCGATGGTCGGCTGACCGGCCGCCCCACGTACCAACGGAGACATCAACATGAAGGTCATTCTTCGTGAGGACGTCACGAACCTGGGCAAGTCCGGTGAGCTCGTGACGGTGAAGGACGGCTTCGGCCGCAACTACCTGCTGCCGCGCAAGCTGGCGGTGCTGGCCACCGAGCAGAACGTGCGTCAGCTCGAGCACGAGCGGGCGGTCATCTCGGCGCGCAACGCGAAGCTGAAGGGCGCGGCCGAGGAGCAGGCCAAGAAGATCGGCGCGGTGAAGGCCACCATCCGCCGCAAGGTGGGTGAGCAGGACAAGCTGTACGGTTCCGTCACGGCGCTGGACATCGCCGAGGCGCTGGCCGCGCAGGGTCAGACGGTGGATCGCCGTCACATCCACCTGCCCGAGCCCATCAAGGCGACGGGTCAGTACGAGGTGGAGCTGCGGCTGCACCGCGACGTGGTGGCGAAGATCAAGGTCGAGGTCGCGCCGGAGGCCTGAGCCCCCACTCCCTCTCCCGCTGGGAGAGGGTCGGGGTGAGGGTATCCGTCACCGTGAACAGACCGTGAAGTACCAGGGCCGTCCGGGAATCAACTCCCGGGCGGCCCTTGCATTTGCGGGAGAGAGCCGGAGGCGGGGCTGTGTGTGTCAGACGCAGCTGCCAGCCTGAGCTACAGGCCTGTAGACTGGCGGGACATCCATGGACAACATCCTCGACATTCGGACAGGAGGGCGGCGGTCCCACGAGGATCTCGCCGCCGAGCGCGCGGTGCTGGGAGCCGTGCTCGCGGACAACACGATCATCGCCAGCGTGGCGGAGGTGGTGAGCACGGACGACTTCGCCAGTCCGGCGCACGCGCAGATCTTCGCGGCGATGATCAAGCTGGACGGCTCGTCGCGGCAGGTGGATCACCTGACGTTGGCCGAGGAGTTGAAGGTACTGGGGCAGCTGGCGGCGGTGGGCGGCCCGGCGTACCTGATGAGCCTGGACCAGGTGGTGCCGGTCCCGGGCAACGTCATCCAGTACGCGAAGATCGTGAAGGACCAGGCGATCCGGCGGCGGCTGGCGGGAGTGGGGAGGGAGATCCAAGATCTCGCGAGCCAGGAGACGGGCGAGCTGGAGGTGCTGCTGGACGAGGCGGAGCGCAAGGTCTTCCTCCTGGCGGAGAAGAAGCGCGAGGGAGACCTGAGGCCCGTCAGCGACCTGATGGAGCACACGCTGGACCTTCTCGACAAGATGAAGGCGGCGTCGACGGGAATCACGGGCCTGTCCACGGGCTACGTGGACCTGGACAACCAGCTCACGGGCCTGCATGCGGGCGAGCTGATCATCCTCGCGGCGCGTCCTGGCTGCGGAAAGACGTCCTTCGCCATGAACATGGCGACGCACGCGGCGCTGGCGGATGACGCCAGGGCGGTGGCCATCTTCAGCCTGGAAATGCCCTCGGACCAGCTGTTGATGCGTCTGCTGGCGTCGTGCGCGCGCGTGGACATGAAGAAGCTGCGTGGTGGGCGGCTCACGGCGCATGACGAGGAGAAGTTCCAGGAGATGGCGGGCAAGCTCTACAACGCGCCCATCTACATCGACGACTCGGGTGGCCTGTCCCCGTTCGATCTGCGCGCCAAGGCGCGGCGGCTCAAGCAGAGGGATCCACGGCTGTCGCTGATCATCATCGACTACCTCCAGCTGATGCATCAGAAGGGCCGGGTGGAGAGCCGTCAGCTGGAGGTGGCGGAGATTTCCCGTGCGCTCAAGCAGCTGGCGAAGGAGCTGGAGGTGCCGATCATCGCGCTCTCGCAGCTGAGCCGTAAGGTGGAGGAGCGCAAGGGAGGCAAGCCGATGCTCTCGGACCTGCGCGAGTCGGGTTCGATCGAGCAGGACGCGGACGTGGTGATGTTCATCCACCGTGAGGACCAGACGGACGCGGAGGGGGGCGGAGGAGAGCAGCGAACGAGCTCGGCGATTCCGGTGCAGCTCATCGTGGCCAAGCAACGTAACGGCCCGATCGGAGAGATCGATCTGATCTTCCTCGCGGAGTACACGCGATTCGAGAGCCGGGCCCGAGTCGAATAGAGCCCCCGCTGTTCATCAACCCCTCTCCCTCTGGGAGAGGGACGGGGTGAGGGTATAAGCCCTCCGTGTTGCCAACTCAGTCCCGACCGGTCCGCAGATACCGAGTCACATAGGACTTGGCACGTCGAGCCGCACTCAAAGGCCCCCTCCCCCGCCCCAGTTCCACGGCGAGGGCCGAGGCCAGCCGGCACCCCGAGCCCCGGCGCTCTGGAGGGCGCGCGAGCCGCACCCCTTCCAGCACCACGTCCCGGCGAGGCAGACACAGCACATCCACCGCGCCCGTGGCCCGATGCCCGCCCTTGACCAACACCGCGCCAAAACCGTGCGCGATCAGGGCCCTGCCCGCCTCGAGGGCCTCGGCCACGGTGCGGACCTCGCCCCCGCCGAGCAGCCACGCGGCCTCGTCGAGGTTCGGAGTCAAAACCACCTTCGGCCCCGCGAGTGCCAGATAGTGCCGAGGCGTCAGCTTCGAGAGCACCTCACCTCTCGACGTCCGCACGACGGGGTCCACGACCCACCACGCGTCCACGCCGAGGAGCGACTCGCGAAGCGCCCCCAACAACGCGGGTCCAGGCACCTGCCCCAGCTTCACGGCATGCAACGGTCCCAGCTCGAGGGCCGCGGTCACCTGGGCCCGCAGCACGAGGGCCGGAGTGGGCCGGTACAGGAACGTCCCCCTACCCTGCGCCGTCTGCGCCGAGGGGACGGCCACCGGAGCACCGCCCAGCGCCCGAACCGCGGACAGATCCGCCAGCAACCCCGCGCGGCCGGTGGGCTCATGGCCGGCGCAGAGCAGGATGCGCGGAGGCCCGCTCACCGCCGGTGCTCGCGCGCCTTCTGGATGAGGGCCCGGTAGACACCCACGTGGGCGGGCACCGTGTTGAGCATCAGCTCCGGGTGCCACTGCACGCCCAGGGCGAAGGCGTACTGGGCGCACTCGATCGCCTCCACCACCCCATCCGGCGACACGGCGCTCACCACCACCCGCTCCCCGGTGCGCCGGGCGGCCTGGTGGTGCGTCGAGTTCACCATCAACTGACCCCGGCCCACGGCCTCGGCCAGCAAGGTTCCTTCGCGCACGTCCACCGGGTGCTGAGGCTGCGTCCGGTCATGCTTCTGCTCGTGCTCGTGCGCGCCTTGAACCTCCCGGCCGATGTCCTGGTGCAGCGTTCCACCCAGCACCACGTTGAGCAGCTGCATGCCCCCGCAGATGCCCAGGACGGGCATGTTGCGCTTGAGGGCCCCGCGCATCAGGGCCGTCTCGAAGGCCGTTCGCGAGACCTTCAGTGGCCCCATGCCCTCACGGGCCGTCTCGCCATAGGCCTCGGGAGGGATGTCGAAGGCGCCGCCGGTGACGACGAGCCCGGAGATGCGATCCAGGTACGCGTCCACGCACGCCAGGTCGTCCGAGTAAGGCAGCACGAAGGGCAGACCCCCGGCGCGCAGCACGGCGTCGGCGTAGGGCACCTTCAGCTCGTAGTACGGGAAGGGCGAGTCGGGCCGATTGGCGCTGTAGTCGGGGGTGATGCCGATGTTCGGCCGGCGGGGGGCCTGGCCATGAGGTTTGTGCGTCATGCGTCTCCGCCCGGGAGGCTAGCCCCCCGCGAGCCCCTGTCAAAAGCAGCGGACAGGCGGCTTGCCCTCGGAGGAGTCCCCCTCGCCCCTCCTGCGGGCAGGCGCACCACCGCCGCTACCCAGGCGAGCCCGGGGCGGACGGTGTGATCGCGGAGGACGGACGGTCCTCGGGGAAGGGACGGTGTGGCAGGGGCGTTCATCGGCTCTGGAGACGGGTGGGGGTTTAGCGGCGTTGACAGAGGGTAGCCCTGCTATAAGGTGGCGCGCCCTTTTCCAAGAGATTCCGAGGAGTTGAACCATGGCCAATCCGACCGACCCCAAGTACCTCGACAAACGCACGGTCGAACGCTACCTGCGCTCGGGTGTGGTGGACGAGAAGACGTACCAGCGCCACATCGAGTCCCTGCCGGACGCGGCCGAGAAGTCCGTGCCGGTGGAGACGGTGATGCACGACGAGCTCGAGGACGACGAGGACTTCGAGGACGAAGACGAGGGCGACGAGGACGAGGACGAGGACGAGGACAACGAGGCGGCCGAGTAACGTCATGAGCGAGGAGAAGCGCGGAGAGACGTTCGTGATGAAGGGCGAGGCGCGATCCACCGCGTCCGAGGCCCCCATTACCTTCAGCACCTTCCTCATCGGCCTGGCCTCCAGCGCCCTCATCCATCTGGGGGAGGCGCCCAATCCGGAGACGGGCAAGGCCGAGCGGGACCTGGTGCTCGCTCGCCAGAGCCTGGACTTGCTGGGGATGCTGCACGACAAGACGCGCGGCAACCTCACGCCCGAGGAGAAGCAGCTCTTCGACAACCTCCTGGCCGATCTGCGCATCCGCTTCGTGGAGGCGAACAAGCGTTGAATTCCCCGGCCTCCTCCTCTCAGCGCCTGCCGCGAGGCGTCCGCTTCGCGGCGGCGGTGTGTCTGGTGCTCTCCAGCCTCACCGGGCTGTTCGCCCTCAGCGAGGCCCTGGGCCTGGGCCATCTCTCGGAGCTGAAGGAGTCCAGCGAGCCGCGCATCACCCTGATGGCCGACAAGGCCGTCACCGAGCGCGCCTTCGAGGCCCAGTTCGCCGCGCTCGAGCCCATGCGCGAGCCGCGCTCGCTCGTGCTGGGGGCGCTCTCGGTGGCGTGCGCCCTGGTCTTCGTGTCCGCCGGCCGGCTGCTCCGGCCCGACGGGCTCCCCCTGGGGCGGATGCGCCGGCTGCTCGGAGGGGCCGCCATCGCCGCCGCCTTCCTGCGCACCATCGACGGCGCCCAGTGGATGGTGGTGGCCAGGCGCATGGGCATCGCCATGGCCGAGGCCATGAGCACCCTGCCCGAGTTCAAGGAGCCCGAGATGGCCGCCCAGGTGAAGGCCACCGTGCCCCTGCTCATGTCGGGCAGCACGGTGCTGCAGACGGCCTTCGTCGCCGGCACCTTCGCCCTGCTCGGCCAGTACTTCCGCAGCGAGCGCGTCCGTCAGGCCGTCAGCGCCCAGGACGGCCACCTCGCCGAGGAAGAGGACTGAGAAGCCCCCGGGGCCCTACGCCGCGATGCCCCTGAGCAGGTGCTCCAGGGGGGGCTCCGACTCCGTGCCGTTGAGCTTCAGCCGGGTCGTCGGCACGCGGTGGAGCTCCAGCAGCAGGTCCCGCTCCACCCCGTACACCCACGCCAGGTGGCCCAGCGGCCAACGGGCCTGCATCCGCGCGAAGGCCTCGTCGTCGAACTCCCCGTCCAGGCACTCGGGCAGCTCCACCTCGTCATAGAGGAGCCGCTCGCCCCCTACGTGCTGGCCCCTACCAAAGGCCATGACCTCCTCGTACTCCTGGGGGTCATAGACGTAGGAGTGCACGGTGACACCCACCGCCTGGGACAGCAGGCGGGCGAGCGCCTGATGCTCGCTGTACCAGTGCGAGCCCCGGCGCCCGGCGGAGTGGGCCCCATCCAGCGACAGGCGGATGATCTTGCGCCGGCGATAGATGGAGACCGTCAGCAGGGAGTCCGCCGCGGCGCCGTCCTCGACGAGCGCCTGCCGGGCCAGCTCCATGAGCCTCAGGCCCCCCAGGGATTCAACTCGGATGAGATAACCGCCGTGCGCTTCCAGAGGACTCCCCCCGCTAATGAGCCGGCATATACCCGGGCTCCGTGGAGAAACGCAACTCCCGGAGAGCCCGGAAGTCCGTAAAGGCTCAAACTTTCACCTTCACGCAACAAATGCAATGTGGATGTTCAGGCCGTTCTTGCCAAGGGTCCTCCGGCCCTTACGTTGAGGTCATGCGACTCGACAAGTACACGGTGAAGGCCCAGGAAGCCATCCAGGAAGGGCAGTCGTTGGCCCGGCGTGCCGATCATCCGAATTATGAGCCGGAGCACCTCGCGACGGCGCTGCTCGGACAGAAGGACGGCATCGTCGAGCCGCTGCTGCGCAAGGTGGGGGTGGATGTGAAGCTGTTCGCCAGCCGGTTGGGCGAGGCGCTCCAGAAGCTGCCGCGGATGCAGGGCGGCGAGGGCGCGATGCTCGGCCAGCGGCTGATGAAGACCTTCGACAAGGCCGAGGACGAGGCCAAGTCGCTCAAGGACGACTTCATCTCCAGCGAGCACCTGCTGCTGGCCCTCACGCAGGACAAGGGGGCGGTGGGCGAGGTGATGAAGTCCTCGGGCGTGACGCGCGACCGCGTGCTGAGCAGCCTCAAGGAGGTGCGCGGCTCGGGGCGGGTGACGAGCCAGGACGCCGAGTCCACCTACCAGGCGCTGGAGAAGTACGGGCGCGATCTGACGGAGGCGGCGCGGGCCGGGAAGTTGGATCCGGTGATCGGCCGGGACGAGGAGATCCGCCGCTGTATCCAGGTGCTCAGCCGGCGCACGAAGAACAACCCGGTGCTCATCGGTGAGCCGGGCGTGGGCAAGACGGCGATCGTCGAGGGCCTGGCGCGGCGGATCATCGACGGGGACGTGCCCGAGGGACTGAAGAACAAGCGCCTGGTGACGTTGGACCTGGGCGCGATGGTGGCGGGCGCCAAGTACCGCGGCGAGTTCGAGGAGCGCCTCAAGGCGGTCCTCAAGGAGGTGGCGGACGCGGCGGGGGAGATCATCCTCTTCATCGACGAGCTGCACACGCTGGTGGGCGCGGGCAAGGCCGAGGGCGCGATGGACGCGGGCAACATGCTCAAGCCGGCGCTGGCGCGCGGTGAGCTGCACTGCATCGGCGCGACGACGCTGGACGAGTACCGCAAGCACATCGAGAAGGACGCGGCGCTGGAGCGGCGCTTCCAGCCGGTGATGGTGGGCGAGCCCACGGTGCACGACACCATCAGCATCCTGCGTGGCCTCAAGGAGCGCTACGAGGTGCACCACCACGTGCGCATCCAGGACTCGGCGCTGGTGGCGGCGGCCAACCTGTCCAACCGCTACATCTCCGACCGCTTCCTGCCGGACAAGGCGATCGACCTGGTCGACGAGGCGTGCAGCCGCCTGCGCATCGAGATCGACTCGATGCCCACGGAGATCGACGACGTGCGGCGGAAGATCACCCAGCTGGAGATCGAGCGCGAGGGCCTGCGCAAGGAGACGGATCCGCACTCGAAGGAGCGGCTGGCGCAGATCGAGAAGGAGCTGGCCAACCTCAACGAGAAGTTCAACTCGCTCAAGGCTCACTGGGACCAGGAGAAGAAGGCCATCGGTGAGATTGGCGCGCTGAAGGAGAAGCTCGAGAAGGCGAAGAACGATCAGGCGACGGCGGAGCGGCAGGGCGACTTCAACAAGGCCGCGGAGGTCAAGTACGGCGTCATCCCCGGCCTGGAGAAGGAGATCACCCAGCAGAACGCGAAGCTGGCCGAGCTGCAGAAGAGCCACAAGTTCCTCAAGGAGGAAGTGGACGCGGAGGACATCGCGGCGGTGGTGGGCAAGTGGACGGGCATCCCCGTCTCCAAGCTGATGGAGGGCGAGGTCCAGAAGCTGGTGAACATGGAGGACCGGCTGGCCAAGCGGGTCATCGGACAGCGCAGCGCCATCGAGGCGGTGAGCAACGCGGTGCGCCGGGCGCGCTCCGGGTTGCAGGATCCGAACCGGCCCATCGGCTCGTTCATCTTCCTGGGCCCCACGGGCGTGGGAAAGACGGAGACGGCCAAGGCGTTGGCGGAGTTCCTCTTCGACGACGACAGCGCGATGGTGCGCATCGACATGTCCGAGTACATGGAGAAGCACTCCGTGGCGCGGCTGGTGGGTGCGCCTCCGGGCTACGTCGGCTACGAGGAGGGAGGCCAGCTGACGGAGGCGGTGCGGCGCCGGCCGTACACGGTGGTCCTGTTCGATGAGATCGAGAAGGCGCACCCGGACGTCTTCAACATGCTGCTGCAGATCCTGGACGAGGGCCGGCTGACGGACAGCCAGGGGAGGACCGTGGACTTCAAGAACACAGTGCTCATCATGACGAGCAACGTGGGCTCGCAGGCGCTGCAGGAGGGGATGGCGGGCAAGGAGGAGCTGGACGAGGCGACGCGCAACGACGTGATGGGGATTCTGCGGCAGCACTTCCGGCCGGAGTTCCTCAACCGGGTGGACGAGATCATCATCTTCGAGCCGCTGCGGAAGAAGGACATCCAGAGCATCGTGGACATCCAGGTGGCGAGGATGCAGAAGCTGCTGGCGGACAAGCGGCTGACGCTGGAGCTGACGGAGGCGGCGGAGGCGTTCCTGGCGGAGCGTGGCTACGACCCGACGTACGGGGCGAGGCCGTTGAAGCGTGCCATCCAGAAGTACCTGATGGATCCGCTGGCGCTGAAGGTGCTGGGAGGCGAGTACGCACCCGGGGACCACATCATGGTGGACGCGGGCAAGGACGCGCTGAAGTTCGGCAAGGGCCAGGCGAAGGCCGCGTAATCGGCCTGTCTCCCCTCCCCTGTTGAAGCGAGAAGCCCGGTGGCCCCGTGAGGGTCGCCGGGCTTCTTCGCGACGGAATTCGTCAGCCGGAGCGCGCAAACCGTCACCCGTCCAGGTGTGGCGAGAGCGGGCTCACAACATCTCGGGGACTTGCGCGAGTTCACGAGACGGCACGATCCCTGCTCTGCGGCCGACGGCACAGCTCAACCGAGAGAGGGATCGATGCGAAGAGGAAGGAATCATCCGTGGAGGGCACTGCTGGTGCCGCTGTTGGGCACCCTGCTGTGGGCCGTCCCGGCCACTGGCGAGAGCCATCCAAGGAGGGAGTGGGACTCGTTCGCCCGGGGCAGGCTCGCGACAAATGAGCGCCACTCGATAGCGGTGGACGAGGACGGCAACGTGTGGTCCTGGGGCATCGAGGCCATCGGGCAGATCCGGGGGGACCGATTCAAGAACCAGCAACTGCCGGCGCGAGTCCCGAGCCTGTCGGAGGTGACGACCGTCGCGCTGGGCGACAATCACGCACTGGCGCTGCGCCGGGATGGCACCGTCTGGGGATTGGGTAGCAACGACCTCGGCCAGCTCGGAAGCGGCCAGGATCCCTGGGGACAAGAAGGCCACCTGACCCCGGTACAGGTCTCGGGCCTGACCGACGTCATCGCCATCGCGGCCAGGGCCCATCACGGACTGGCTCTGCGCCGGGATGGCACCGTCTGGGCCTGGGGTGCCAACTGGTACGGCCAGCTCGGTGATGGAGAGGGCCTCGATCGGTACCTGCCGGTGCCGGTGCTGGGACTGAAGGACGTGGTGGACATCGCGACGAGCGCCCAGCACAGCTTGGCGCTGCGCCGGGATGGCACCGTCTGGGTCTGGGGCGACAACTCCTCCGGCCAGCTCGGGGACGGGACGTACACCAGCAGGCCAACGGCCGCCCCCGTACCGGGACTCACGGGCGTGGTCGCCCTCGCCGCGGGCGTCACCCATTCGCTGGCGGTGCGCGCGGACGGTTCCGTCTGGGCCTGGGGCGGAAACGGAGCGGGACAGCTCGGCGATGGAACGAGGGCGAGCCGCGCCACGGCCGCGCCGGTTCCGGGCCTGACGAAGGCGGTCTCCCTTGCCGCGGGTGACCAACACTCGCTGGCGGTGCGCGGGGATGGCTCCGTGTGGGGCTGGGGCAGCAACTGGCTCGGCCAGCTCGGCGATGGAACCCTGCAGGACCGGCTCACGTCGGCTCCGGTCTCGAACCTGAGGGGAGTAGTGGCGCTCGCGGCGAGCTCCCAGCACTCGATGGCACTGCACAGGAATGGCACCCTCTGGGCCTGGGGCTTCAACTCCGGCCAGATGGGGACCGGCTCGGACTTCCGGCCCGCCCCCGTGCGTTTGAAGAACCCGCGCAACGTGGTGGACGCGGCCATCAGCTACTACAGCGCCCTGGCGGTCCGCGCGGATGGCACCGTCTGGGCCTGGGGTAACAACGACGCAGGTCAGCTCGGCGATGGAACGCGCATCACTCGCGCCGAGCCGGGTCAGGTGCCGGGCTTCTCGGACGCGGTGGCCGTCGAGCTCCAGAACCTCTCGGCCTTCGCGCTGAGCGCGGATGGCACCGTCTGGGCCTGGGGCGACAACTCCTCCGGACTGCTCGGAGACGGGACGCGCGTCTCCCGGTCCACGCCCATGCCCGTGCCGAACCTGTCGGGCATCGTCGCCCTCGAGGGGTCCTCCGGGCACCTCCTGGCGCTGCGCCAGGACGGCACCGTCTGGGCCTGGGGCAACAACGCCTCCGGACAGCTCGGGGACGGAACGACGACTTCCCGGCTCACCCCCGCGCAGGTGCCGGGCCTGTCGGAGGTCGTGGCACTCGACGCGGGCTCCGGATTCTCCCTCGTGCTGCGCCAGGACGGCACCGTCTGGGCCTGGGGCGACAACGCCGCCGGCCAGCTCGGAGACGGGACGCGCGTCTCCCGGCTCACCCCTGCACGGGTGCCGGGCCTGTTGGACGTGGAGGCCCTCTCAGCGGCCTCTCTCTCCGTCCTCGCGCTGCGCCAGGACGGCACCGTCTGGGGCTGGGGCGGCAACGCCTCCGGACAGCTCGGGAGAAATCCGTCCTACACCCAACCCACCCCATCGCCGGTGCCGGGCCTGACGGAGGTGTCCGCCATCTCGGTCGGCGGCCTGTACGGTCTCGCGCTGCGTCGGGATGGAAGCGTCTGGAGCTGGGGCGGCAACACCTCCGGCACCCTGGGGTATGCAACGGCGGGCGACCTTTCCGCCACGCCCGCCCCGGTCCCGCACCTGACGGACATCGTGACCCTCGTGGCCGGCAGCGAGAGCGCCCTGGCGACACGCGCGAACGGTGAGGTGCTGAGCTGGGGTAACAACGCGAACCAGACGATCGGGGACGGCGTGTCCAGCCTGCACACCCGCCCGAGCCCCGTGTTGCTTCCCTGCCATTTCACGAGAATTTCCCCGACGGAGCACCCCGCTATCAACCCGTGAGGTGGTGCCCCTGGCCGACACATTGACGACCTGAGGTTATCCGGCGGAGAGTCACCTCGTGATTCTCCCCCTGGTGACGGCGGCCCTCCTGGCGGGTCAGCCGCTCGACCCGCAGCAGCCCGGCAACCCGGCCCCCGCCGAGACGCCGGGCATTTCCGAGCCAGCTCCCCTTCCCCCTGCCCCACCAGCTCCTCCCGAGCCCGAGGAGACGGATCGGCGCAAGCAGACGGTCGTCACGGCCTCGCGCACGGAGCGAAAGCTCGAGGACGTGGTCTTGGCCACCGAGGTCATCACGCGCGGGCAGATCGAAGCCACCGGAGCGAGGGACCTGGGCCAGCTCCTGCAACAGCACCCGGGCGTCGAGCTCGTGCACACCTTCCGGGGCACGGGCCTGCGCTTGCAGGGGATGGATCCCGAGTACGTGCTCATCCTCGTGGATGGCGAGCGCGTGAGCGGGCGGGTGGGAACCACGTTGGACCTGGGGCGCTTCAGCCTGCGCGATGTGGAGCGCGTGGAGATCGTCAAGGGACCGGCGGCGGCGCTCTACGGGGCGGATGCCATTGGCGGCGTGGTGAACCTCATCACCCGGCGGGTGCAGCGACCCCTGGAGGCGAGCGCCCGGGGCTCGTTCGGC
Organism: Archangium violaceum; assembly: GCF_016887565.1. Classification (NCBI taxonomy): domain Bacteria; kingdom Pseudomonadati; phylum Myxococcota; class Myxococcia; order Myxococcales; family Archangiaceae; genus Archangium; species Archangium violaceum. The sequence goes on along the minus strand of NZ_CP069396.1, from coordinate 4,313,340 downwards.
ATGCTGCTGGAGGGCGATGTCCGCGCGCACGCGGGCACGAAGCAGGGCCCCTTCGAGGTGCGCGTGGGCGGTGGCTACCGCACCCGCGACCCCTACGACTGGCAACCCACCGACGCGGCGACGAGCGGCGCGGGGCTGCGCCGATTCGACGGTGACCTGGCCCTCGCCTGGTCGCCGGATGACGATTCCCGCCTGTGGCTGCGCGGCCAGTACAACCGCCGCGACGAGAACGCCGTCGATCTCAACCCCTCGGGCGCCGTGCTCGACCGCCGCCAGCGGCAGGAGCAGTTCGACGTCTCGCTCGGTGGCCGCAAGCAACTTCCCTCGGACACCTCGCTGCTCGTCCGGGGCCACTTCGGCCTGTTCCGCGAGCAGCTCCTCCAGGACCAGCGCGGCTCGCGGGCGCTCGATGACTACTCGCAGAACATCACCCGGCTCTACGAGGGCGTCGTCCAGGCGGACCACCGCCTCGGCAATCACGCGCTGACCGGGGGCGTCGAGCTGCTCGGCGAGCGCCTCACCTCGGCGCGGCTCGAGGAGAGCCCGGTGGCCCGCCTCCGGGGTGGAGCCTTCGTGCAGGACGAGTGGGACGTGGCGCTGTCCTCGGACGCCGCGGGGCCCAGGCTGAAGGTGGCACCGGGCTTCCGCTTCGACCTGGACTCGCAGTTCGGCGGAGCCCCCTCGCCCCGGCTGGCGCTCAAGCTGGACCCGAGCCCGGCCCTGACGGTGCGTGCCTCGGTGGGACTCGGGTTCCGCCCGCCGTCCTTCCAGGAGCTGTACCTGCGCTTCTCCAACCAGGGGGTGGGCTACATCGTCGCGGGCAACCGCGAGCTGTCGCCCGAGCGCTCGGCGGCGGTGAACGTCGGCGTGGACTGGCGCCCGCCCCTCGACGGCTGGCTCTTCTCCGCGAGCGGCTTCCACACCCGGCTCACCAACCTCATCAACATCACCGCTGGAGGCACGCCCAACCCGGACAACCCGGTGACCTTCAGCTACGAGAACGTGGCCAGGGCGTACACGCAGGGCGTCGAGCTCAACGGCCGCATCCGCCTGCCCGTGCGCTCGACGTACCTCGACCTGGGATACATGCTGCTCGACGCGAAGGATCTCACGCGAGACCGTCCGTTGGAGGGCCGGGCCCGGCACCGCGTCAACGCGCAGCTCTCCACCCGCTACCGCCCGTTGAACCTGGAGGCCACCGTGCGCGGCTCGTGGGTGAGCGGCCGGCCGTACTACCTGGGCACGGAGGGCGGCATGGCCAACGTCATCGGTTACGGCGACGACAGCAGCGTGTGGGCGCCCTCGTACTTCGACCTGGAGGCCCAGGTCTCCTACGCGCTGAAGGGCGGGTTCGAGGTCTTCGTCAACGGCTACAACCTGCTCAACGCGGGCGACCAGCAGTTCAACCCGAGGCCTCCGCGCGGCGTGCTGGGCGGAGTCCAGTGGGAGTACTGAAAATGCGGACGATGCGAAGGACGCTGCTGCTGCTGGGGCTCGGGATGGCGGGCTGTGCCCCGGACCTGCGCGAGGACTACCCGTTCGACGGCCAGGCCACCTCCGGGCAGCTCGTGACGGTGACACCGCGGGAGGACGGGGGCAACCACGCCCTCATCGACGCGACCAACAAGTCGGCCCTGGTCTACTTCGACATCGACGAGGGCCGGGAGATGAAGACCGACGAGGCGCTCGAGACCAACGGCTGGGACCTGGCCTTCCAGCGATACACCGTCACGATGAACGGCGGGGGTGGCAACCCGACCGGCAAGGTGCGGGTGGCGGTGCTCGAGGGCCAGGGCTGGGACGCGCTCACCACGGCCCCCGCCGAGGGCTACCAGCAGGACGCCTCCGAGCCGGTGTTCAACGGCGTCCACGGCGGCTGGTACACCTACGATCTCGTCAAGCACCGGCTCGTCACCCGCGACGAGCTGCTGTACGTGGTCCAGAGCAGCGCCGGGCACTACTTCAAGCTCCAGATGCTCTCGTACTACGACGACACGGGCACCCCGGCGCGTCTGGCATTGCGCTACCAACCACTCCAGGCGCCTACCACGGGACCCTGAGGGACCAGGGCATGCGCGTGCTGGGCGGCGACTTCGTGGTGCACAGCGACACGGCGCTGGACGTGGCCGGCCACGAGATGACCCACAGCGTGACAAGCCGCACCACCAGGCTCGTCAACTCGTGGCGATTTCGCCCTCGGCGCTCGCGATACCAGGCCGCGAGGCCACCTCCCGGGCCGCGGCGCTCTGGGGATCTCGCTCGAGCACGAGCCGCCACGCAGCTCGGGCCCGGTCCGCCTGACCGAGCCGCTCCAGGCAGTCCCCCCACTCCAGCAGCGCGCCACCGCCCTGCCCCTGGTACGGATGGGCGACACCGGCCTCGAAGTGACGCGAGGCTTCCTCCAGGCGCCCCGCCTCCAGGGAGATCCGCCCGAGCAGGAACAGCCCGTTCCGGGTGCTCGAGGCCCGGCGCGCGAGTGACAGCCCTTCCCGCGCCCGCGCTTCGGCCTCATCGAACCGCCGCAGTGCCAGCAGCACCGAGGCACGGGTGAAGGCCGCCTCGCTCCAGTACACGCGGGGCAGGCATTGGAGGTTCAATGACTCCAGGGTGGCGAGCGCGTCCTCGCCACGTCCGGTATGCGCTTGAATCCATGCGTGTTGCAGCAGAAGCGCATGACGCAGGAGTGACTCTCCGCCCGCCACCTCCTCCACGGCCCGGAGCCGCTCGCCAGCAGCCGTCCAGTCCCCCAGGTTGTAGTGCGCCTCGGCCAGGTTGAGCTGCACCAGGCCCCACTCCTCGTCGGGCTCCTCCTGGGGCTCCCAACCGCGCTCGACCTCCAGGGCCTCCTGGTACAGGCCCGCGTTGATGAAGGTGTTGATGGCGGTGTTGGCGAGCCCCCAATCCTCTACCGCCCTGGCTTCCTTCGCGAGGAGCCGCGCGCCCTCGACGGCCCGCGCGGTGTCTCCGAGCGCCTCGTGGGCATGCACCGAGAGCTGGTGCAGCATCCGTCGCATCGGCACATTGGCCCCCAGCAGCCGGATGGTCCGAATGAGCCGGAGCGTGCCGCGGTAGGCCCCCCAGTCGAAGCTGCACGTCTCAGCCAGGGAGAACAGCCCGGAGATGATCGGCTGCCGGAGCAGCACGAGCACCATGAGGGAGAGGACGAGGGTGAGCCAGGGCATGCGGAGACCTTCACCCCAGCGTAACGCGTATGTGAGGAGAACACGGTGCCTGCTCGCCCTCAGGGGGAGCGGGCCGACTCCCCGTAGCCCACGGGGGGCGGCGCGTGGAGGTGCATTCTCCTGCGGCACGTGGGCCCGATGAGCGTGAGCGCCCCCTGGGCCGCGAGTGCCAGCAACGTGCGCAGCAGCTCGTTCCCCCCGCGCGCCGGAGCGGCCAGCGGCACGCGGAAGCAGAGCGCGTCATCGTCCTGCTCGGGCTCACACGGCGCGAGCGCCTGGACGAGCCGGTACATGGCCAGGTTGCCCGCCAGCACCCGGAACTCGAAGCACTCCACCCCCCGCTCGCGCGCGGCCTCCACCAGCCGCTCCAGCAGGACGCGGCCGAGCCCCTTGCCCTGGGCATCATCCACCACGGTGATGGCCACCTCGGCGGTCTCGGGGGCCTCCGCCAGCCGGAAGAACCGGGCCACGCCCATCCCCACCTCGCGGCCGACGGGACTCCACGTCACCGCCCCGAGGGCCACGTGCCGCTCCCCATCCACGCTCGTGAGGTAGCGCAGCTCGTCCTGCGACAGCCGGGGCTTGGCCGACATGAAGCGCTGGAAGCGCGAGCGCGGGGAGAGCCGCTCGAAGCCGTCGCGCAGCAGCGCCGCGTCCTCGGGCCGCACCATCCGCAGCTCCGCCCACGACCCATCCGCGAGTGCCAACCGCTCACGGTACTGGGAATGAAAACGACGGTACGGCTGCATCGAGGACCTCCCCCCAAGAGTCCTCGCAAGCTGAGCTGGATGCCGCACTGCGGCAAGCCGCCCTGCCCCCCGATCCGAGCCGCTGGGGAGATAGCCGACAGCGGGTGCGTCATGAAGTCCGCAAATCCAGCGAGGCAGGGAAAGCTCTCAGCGCTTGGGAAAATACAGGCCCCCATGTCCAACACGCTCTGATACTCGGAGTGTCTTCCAGTTCACGGAAGGCATGACCTGACACAGGAGTGTGCTTTTGAAGACTCGATTGATGGTCCTCGTATCGGGCCTGGCGCTCGCCGCATGCGAGGGGCAGGACTCGCGAAAGGAGGAGAGTTCCTCCACGTTCGAGAAGCAGGAACAGGCCCTACCGGGCGATCCGTTGTGCAAGCTGACCGCGGGCTCGGCGACGGCGCTGCCCGCCCAGGCGGAGCGCCGTTTCACGGGTCTCGCCAGCACGCGCGCGGGCGCGGCACTGGGCGCGGGGGATGTGAACGGTGATGGCATCACCGACCTCCTCATCGGAGCACCCGGCACGGGCACGACGCTCAAGGGCTACACGTACGTGCTCAACCTGTCGAACCCCGTGGACATCCGCGGCTACGCCACACGCATCGAGGGCGAGGCCGCGGGCAACCGCCAGGGCCAGGCCGTGGCGGCGGGTGATTTCCTCGGCTCCTCTGGCATCGACCTGATCCTGGGCGCCCCGAACTACGCCAGCTCGGCCAGCACCACCAACCAGGGCGTGGCCTATCCGGTGGATGGCTCGTCGCTCGGTGGCGGAGACAAGGTGCTGGGCACCACCAGCCCCCGCTTCCGGGGCGTGGCCGCTGGAGATCTCGCGGGCGCGGCCGTGGCCGTGGGCGACATCGCGGGTGACAGTGGCGCGGATCTCATCGTGAGCGCCTACCTCAACGAGACCGCCAGCCCAACGGACACCGGTGCCGTCTATGCGTTCACCGGACCCGTGTCGCCTTCCGCGGCGGGCACGCTCAGCAGCGCCCCCGTCAAGATCGTGGGCACCACCGGCACCTCGCAGACCAACGTCCAGGCGGGCTTCTCCATCGCCGTGGCGGACGTGAACGGCGATGGCAAGGGGGACCTGCTGGTGGGCGCACCGCGCTATGACGTGAGCGCCAGCGTCACGGACGCGGGCGCCGTCTTCGTCTTCTTCGGGCCGCTGTCGGGAACCAAGAGCCTCACCGATGCGGACATCGTCCTCACGGGCTCCGCCACGAACGAGCTCGCGGGTAGCGCGGTGGCCAGCGCGGGAGACCTGGACAACGATGGCAAGGAGGACATCCTCATCGGCGCGCCGGGCACCTCCACCGCCACGGGAAAGGTCTATCTGGTCTACGGAGGCGCCACGGGAACGGTGGCGCTCGGCACGCAGCCCCGCTGGACGGGCGCCGCGAGCGACCTGGCGGGCACGGCGCTCCTGGGACCCGGTGACATCAACGGGGATGGGTTCCGCGACTTCGTCATCGGCGCCCCCGGATATTCGTCCAACGTCGGCGCCGTGTACGTAGTGTACGGCGGGTCGACCCGCTTCTCCGCCACCAACGCCTCCCTCTCGCTCGTCCCGCGCTACGCTGGAGCCGCGGCCGCCAGCCAGACGGGCAGCGCGCTCGTGGGTCTGGGAGACGTGGATGGCGACGGCTCGGCGGACTTCGCCATCGGAGCCCCTGGCTATTCCTCGAATGCTGGCGCGGTGTACCTGGTGCTCGGCCATGGTGCTCGCACCTGGTACCCGGACACGGACAGGGATGGCTATGGAGTGACCGCCAGCGCCGAGCGGCGTTGTGGCGAGCCCGCCGCGAACAGTGGTTGGGCGCTGAATCCCGGAGACTGCAAGGACTCGGACATCGCCATCAACCCGAGCGCGGCCGAGGTCTGCGACGGCCAGGACAACAACTGCGACGGTCTGGCCGACGATGACCCGGGCGCCAACCCGGTGGATCCCAGGACCTGGTACCTGGACGCGGATGGCGACAGCCACATCTACTTCAGCTCCGGCCAGCAGAGCTGTGCGCCGCCCGTCGGTCCCGGGTGGATCCAGGAAACGAGCGTCACGGGCCTCGAGTGCGAGCCCCCGGCGGAGGGCCCGGCGAACTACTCCACGGACAACGACCCGTCCGTCCACCAGTTCGCGAGCGAGGTGTGCGACGGCAAGGACAACGACTGCAACGGTGTGGTGGATGAGGACGAGTCGCTCTGGCTCGACTGGTATCCGGACGGAGATGGGGATGGCTACGGTCGCAACGCGAGCGTCCAGCGCGCCTGCGTCGCCCCCGCCGGTCACGTGGGGAACAACACGGACTGCGATGACGCCGATGCGATCACCAACCCGGCCAGGACCGAGGTCTGCGACCTGAAGGACAACAACTGCAATGGCACGGTGGACGAGGGCGTGCAGACCACCTTCTACCGGGATGCCGACGGGGATGGCCATGGAGTGCCCACCCAGACCGCCCTGGCCTGCACCCAGCCCACGGGCTACTCCGCCATCAGCGATGACTGCAACGACACTCCGGCACCGGGCAAGGGGGCGCAGATCTACCCTGGCAAGGCGGAGGTGTGCGACGGGCTGGACAACAACTGCAACTTCGACACCGACGAGGGCGTGAAGGGCACGTTCTACCGGGACGCGGACGGGGATGGGTACGGCAACCCGGCCCTCTTCAGCCAGAGCTGTACCGCTGCCTCGGGCTACGTCGCCAACAACACGGACTGCAACGACAGCAGCAACGCCATCCGGCCGGGTGCCACCGAGGTGTGCGACAACAAGGACAACGACTGCGACGCGCAGATCGACGAGGGCGTGCTGCTCACCTTCTACGTGGACGCCGACAGGGACGGGGTGGGGACGACGGATCCCAACCTGAAGATCCAGGCCTGCACCGCGCCCGCCGGTTACGTCACCAGCAAGACGGACTGCGATGATGGCACGTCCGCCACGAAGCCCGGTGCCACCGAGGTGTGCGATGGCAAGGACAACGACTGCGACGCGCAGATCGACGAGGGCCTGCCCACGACGACCTGGTACCCGGACACCGACAACGACGGCTACGGCGCCCAGGTCAGCTCTTCCGTGGTGTCGTGCCGCAAGCCCGAGGGCGAGTACGTCGCCAACAACATGGACTGCGACGACAGCCGTTCCAGCGTCAGCCCGGGCCGATCCGAGGTCTGCGAGCCCACGACCCAGACGCAGGTGGACAACAACTGCTCGGGTGGAGTGGACGACGCCGTGGATGCACCCACCTGGTACCGCGACGCGGACGGTGACGGGTTCGGTCAGACGTCCGTCACCGTGCGGAGCTGCACTGCCATCACCGGCTACTCCAACAAGGATCGGGACTGCGATGACGTCAAGCCGGACGTGCACCCCGAGGCCATTGAGCTGTGTGAGCTGACGGGCGTCCAGGTGGACAACGACTGCGACGGTGATGAGAACGACGTGGACGTGCCCATCGAGGACGATCCTCGTGGCGCGCGCCTCTGGTACGGAGACGCGGACCGGGATGGCCACGCCGGTACCGGATTCCAGCTCCGCTGGTGCACGGACCCCAGCGACCTCAAGGACGCGAGTGGCAAGGTCCTCGTCAAGGGCAAGTACCTGGCCGCCGCACCCGATGACTGCAACGACTCGCACTCCGGTGCCTGGGTGGTGACGCGCTGGTACGAGGACAGGGATGGCGACGGTTGCGGCAACCCGAACGTCTACGCCGACTCTTGTGGCCGGCCGGGGTGCGGGGCCGCCTACGTCAGCAACGGCAACGACAGCAATGACACCGTGGCGGGTGGCTGCATCAGCGGCACCAGCCCCAGCTCGACCGTGTCCTCCGCGCGGTAGAGCCTCGGCGAGGAGTTGAAGGGGCCGGTCCGGCAGCTCCCGGGCCGGCCCCTCGACTCATTCCGTTACCGGGAACGGCGGCTGGGCTTGCGTGCCTCGGTCTTCTTCGCCGGGGTCTTCTTCGCCGGGCGGGCTGGCGCCCCGCCGTCCTTGACGCGCGAGAGCCGTGCCTGGGCGAGCTTCTGGAACGAGCGGGCATCGGCCTCCTCGGGAGCGGAGACGGCGCGGTAGAGGGCTCGCGCGGCATCGGTCATCCCATAGGCCTCGGCGAGCCGGCCCCGGACGTAGAGGACGCCCCCATCCACCGTGTTCGAGCCACCCTGGGCGAGCGCCTCGTCCACCAGCCTGCGTGCCTCCTCCAACCGTCCCGTCCCCACCAGGAGCGCGGCGAGCACGGCGAGCGACTCGGGGTCCTCGCGCTCGGTCAGCGACACGGCCCGCTGCGCCTCGTCCACCGCCTCGGACGAGGCGCGGCCCCGCAGCAGCTCCGCCCAGGCGAGCGTGCGGTACGTCTCCGCGCTGGCCGCGCCCAGCCTCATGAGCTGCAACCCGGTCTGGTCCACGGCCTTCCAGTCCCCGAGCTGCACGGCCGCATCGAGGAGCGCCCGCAGTCCCTGCGGATCCTGGTGCAGGAAGTTGAGCCGGCTCTCGGCCACCTCGCGCATTCCCTGCCACTTGCCCTCGGCCGCCAGCAGGGAGCGCTTGAGCAGGAAGGCCTCCAGCGAGGCGGGCACCTCCTGGCGCACCTCGTCCAACCAGATGTTGGCCGTGGGGATGTTGCCCGCCGCCTCGTGGGCCACGGCCAGCGCCAGATGCAGCCGCTGCCGCAGCTCTCCGGTGGCGTACCGGGCGTCGGCCTCCAGGGTCTTGATGACGCGCGGCTCTCCGGTGCTGGCCCCGAGGTAGGCGGCGGCGCGCCGCAGATCCGACACGGCCTCCATGCCGGAGAAGCCCCGCAGCGTCGCGAAGAAGCTCCCCAGGGGCCCCAGGCCCTCGGTGGGCAGGTTCTGCGCGGACTCCATGCCCCACTGCAACCACAGGACGCCCTCGGTGGCGTGGTTGGCGTCGAACCAGCGCAGCGCCTCCGCGCCGAGCGGACGCGGATCCGAGGAGGTGGCGAGCAGCCGGTATTCCTTCTCCTCGCGCACCACGAACCAGGTGTCCGCGGGGATGCCTCCGAGCGGCAGTCTCAACCCCACCCGGTAGCCCACCTTCTCCTTGCCATCGACCTGGAGATCCAACGCGGCCACGGCGAGGTCGGCCATGGCGGCCACGCCAGCGGCGTCCAGGTTGGCCAGCCGCACATAGCGGGCGGCCCGCGCATGCAGGGCCCGCAGCGTCTGGCGCAGCTCGCTGTCGGCCCGGTCGCGCTTGGAGAGGAGCGGACGGACGGCCTTCTCGAAGTCCTGCGCGCTGCGCTCCGTCCAGGCCGCGAGCACGACGCGGCGCACCAGGCCCTCGGGTCCCTCGTCCGCCTTGGACTCCTCGGTACGACGCACCTTGCGCGTCAGCTCCAGCCGGGTCTCGAGATCCGGGTCATACGCCCCACGGAGCGCCGCCTCGAAGAGCTGCGCGGCCTCGGGGTAGCGGCGCTTGGTGAGCAGGTGGCCGCCGGCCATGGACAGCGCCGCGCGGCGTCCCTCCAGACCATCCAGCGAGCGCTCCGCCTCGGTGATGGCCTCGCGCGCGCCCTTCAGCTCGGCCAGCGTCATGATCAGCACCTGATCGCGCAGCGTGGAGGAGCGGGCGGCCCGGGCCGTCTCCAGCGCCTCCTGGGCGGCCCCCGAGTGGAAGAGGGCCAGCAGGTAGCGGTCCTCCACGTCCCGGTCCGCGACCGAGTCCCGCAGGTTCCGCCAGGACGTGAGGGCATCGGCGAGCGGAGCGCCCTGCCCGAAGCGCTCGCCGCGCGGGTTGTACTCGAGCAGCTCGGCGAGCAACGCCCGCGCCGCCACGTTGTCCGGCTCCAGGTCGAGCGCCTTGCGGCAGGCGGCCACGGCCCCCTCCAGGTCGGCGCCCTCGTGGCGCAGCCGGCCCTGGAGGTCATGCTGCAGCACCCAGGCGAGGACATGGTGGACCAGGGGGGAGTCGGGACGCTGCTCCACGGCGCGGCGGGCCTCGGCGCGCGCCTGCTCCCCGAAGCCCAGACCCAGCAGCGAGCCGGCGTAGCGGGCCCGCACCAGCCCGGAGGCCGGAGCGCGCGACAGCAGCTTCTCGTACAGGTCGAGGCCGTCGCGCACCCGCCCGTTCTCCACGAGGCGCTGGCCGCGATCCTCCAGCTCCACCACCAGCGGCTCGCGCCGGGCGAGCTTCGCCAGGGCGTCGCGGAAGGCGTTGACCTCGTCGGCGGAGTAGCGGCGCTTGACGGTCTCGAAGGAGAAGTCGGCGGCGAGCCCCCCCTCCTCGTCGCGCGAGTAGCGCAGCGACAGCACCGCGGGCCCCAGGCGGAGCGTCTCGTCGCGAGGCAGGGTGCGAACGGAGAAGCCCGGAGGGGGCCGCACGCGGTAGCGCACCTCGGCCTTGTAGGCCACGGGCAGCACCAGGTCCGACTTGCGGCGCGCCGCGGAGACGGGCTTGCGGCCCAGCTCGTCGGGCAGCAGGTCGCTCACGTCGTCGAGCACCTCCGGCAGCCAGGCCAGGGGCGAGTCGATGCGCAGGGGAACGCGGGCCTCGCGCCAGCCGGTGGTGGCGAAGCGCGCGGAGGAGACATCCAGGTCCAACCGGAAGGGCCCGGTGCGCTCCTCCAGCGGCGAGTACTTCAGCCCCGCCAGCGAGCCCCGGTACTGGGCGGCGGCCAGGGCCTCCATGTTGCGGCGGAAGTCGGCCGGGCGCATGCCGCGCAGCAGGCGCCGGTAGTCTCCGGCGAGCGCCCCGCGCAGCTCGCGCGTCTCCAGCACCCGCGCGGGCCCCTCCTCGGCGAGCAGGATGCTGCGGGTGAAGACGGCGGCGTTCTCCGCCGGGGGCGCCTCGTCGATGAGGGTGAGGCCCTGCGTGTCCGGCGCGGCCACCAGCGCATGACGGCCCTCGAGCCCGGCCACGGGCCCGCCCACCTCGGCGGCGGGGTCCGTGGGATCGATCCACAGCGCGGGCGAGCCGGGCACATAGACGATGGCGTGGTTGAAGAAGCCCATGCCGGGCAACTCGGGCACGTCCTCACGACCCGAGCGGACGAGCGCCACGTGGGCGGGGAGGCCCGAGGCGCGCAGCAGCCCCACCATCAGGGTGGAGAGGTCCTTGCAGTCGCCGAACTGCCGCGCGAGCGTGTCCTGGGGGCTGGTGGGAACGACGGCCGAGGCACCGAACTCGAGCCCCGTGTAGCGCACCGAACCCTGCACCCACTCCAGCAGGCGCTGCGCCACGGCCCGACGGTCCTTCGGATTGGAGCCCTTGGTGAGGGAGCGGGCCTGGGTCTGCAGGGACTGGCCCGCGAGCTTGGACTCGACGATGCGGTGGTAGGTGGAGGCCACCTCGTTCCAGGAGCGGCCGGTGGAGAAGGCCACATGCGGGTAGAAGGCCTCCGAGGGAGGGACGTTCGCCTCGAGCGGCGTCACCGGGGCGTAGGGGCCGCCCTCGAAGAAGAGCCGCTTGCGGGCCCCCTGGTGTTGAGGCACGGGCTCGAGCGGGAGCCCGCGGACGCGGAGCGACAACTGGGTGGAGGGCTCCGCGTCGATGAGCAGGCGCACCTTGCGCACGGGGACGGAGTTGGCGAAGTAGAAGTGCTCGATGGTGCCGGCGTCGAAGAACGGCTGGGTGTCCTCGACCACCGACTCCTCCTCGACGACGGAGCCCACGCGCAGCGCGGGCAGGGGCGCGCGCAGCACCCGCTGATCGGTGTAGAGGTTGGGCGTCGAGTCCTCCACCGTCGCCTCGTGCAGCGTCTGGGGCTCCAGCCAGTGCTCCTGGCCCTGGGGAGAGATGACGCGGGCGCGGATCTTCGGCCGGGACTGGCGCCACGGGGACCAGTCGGCGCGCGTCTCCGCCCAGGTCTGGACACCCGCCTCATTGAGGATGCGGAAGACCCGGTGCGTGGTGGTGCGCCAGCGGTTGGGGCCGATCTCCTCGTAGCGCCCCTCCTCCACCAACACCTCCACGTCGGCCTCGCGCGACTCCGGCGCGGGCAACGCGGCGGCGGCCCGGGACATCACGGCCGGAGACGCCTCGAAGGCGGTGCCCTCCCAGGGCAGTGGACCTCGCTCGGCGCCCAGGGCGGAGAGAGAGAGCGAGAGCAACCCCAGACACAGCGCGAACGGTCTCATCGCGGCAACGGCACCCATCGTTTGAGAAAAGGAGACGGACTAGATCAGCCACGTCCATAAAAATCAAATGAGGGTGGAACGAAAGCCGGGATGGAGGGAAACACGCACCCGAGGGCGAACTGGCCATCACCGCTGGTGGGATCCCATGAGTCCGCCTCCCGACAAAGAATGGGCAGCTTGCTCCGGCCCTTTCACCGGAGCTGGGGGATCGACATGACGATGAACCGATGGATGAAGGTGGCGTGCGCCGCGGCGGTGACCAGTGTGGGCTGCACCGAGAGCACGCTGGACCCTGCGGTGGACGTCCTGCTCACGGGCAAGGTGATCAGGCAGGACAAGCAGCCGGTGGCGAACACGCTGCTGAGGATCGATCGCAGCGGGAACTCGAGCTGTGCCTTCGACATCTTCGGCGTGAACTGGAAGTCGGTGAAGACCGACGCGGAGGGGAACTTCAGCCTGCAGCTGCTGGGAGCGGACACCCAGAATGGCAGCCTGGCGCGCTGCTTCTCCCTGCGTTCCCCCGCGGGAGAGAAGGGGCGCACGGTGGAGGCCGAGTTCATCGTGCAGACCGAGAACGTGCAGGTGCCCACGCTTCAGGAGTGGAGCGGCGCGCCCACGGCGCTCGCTGGCGCGACGGGGGTGGGCGTGAGCTTCCAGGATCTCTCCGCCACCCACGATGGAGCCAGTGCCGGCTATTCCCTGTCGGTGAGGAGCAAGTCGTCCGGAGGGATCTGGTCGTTCGGCCAGGTGCAGTCGCCAGTGCAGGTGAGCGACCACTACCTGGAGGACGTGGCGGACCTCGAGGCGGACCTCTACGCCGTGCGCACGGTCGAGACGGGCGGCACGAAGTTCACCTTGCGCTACGCGGGAGATGCGGTGGACCTGCCCCGGCGCGCGCTCGTCCCGGTCAGCCGGGGCGCCAGCTGCACCTACCCTGGCTCGTCCACGACGTGCCCGTTGACGGATGGCAAGCTCACCGACACGGTCTTCTTCCAGGAAGGCACCCGCGATGTGGTCATCCAGCTGGCGCAGCCCAGGGTGCTGCGCAAGGCGCTGCTGCGCAATTTCCGCACGGCCTTCTCGGTGAATGAGCTGACGTTCGAGGGAAGCACCGATGGCAACACGTGGATGCCATTGGCCAACCTCAAGGACAAGCAGGACAAGTTCTTCATCGAGCTCGAGCTGAACAACCCCACCCCGCTGAGCCACGTGCGCATCCACGCCATCGCGACGGAAACCAGCGCCCGTATCTCCGAGCTCAGCGAGGTGTCTCTCTTCGAGTAGCCACACAGCGGTACGAAGCGGCGGGTTCGATTCCCGCCGCTTCCACTAAAAGTTACCCGCCGCTCTGAGGAAATGACCCGCTCCCGTGGACGTAGGGAGGAGGGAGCATCGACCTCGGAAGGAAAGAGCGCATGGATTGGAAGGTGTTGTTCGTCGCCGGAGTGTTGGGCCTCCTGGGGTGCAGGACGCCAGCCAGCTCTGGGAGGGTCACGGACCCGGGACTACCCACCCTGGCACTCGTTGGGGGCACGGTCTACCCGTCCCCGGACGCAACTCCCATCCCAGAAGGAGTCGTGCTGATCTCCTCGGGGCGGATCTCCGCGGTGGGGCCCCGGTCGGAGGTGGAGATTCCAGCGGGGGCGACCGTCCTCGACACCTCGGGCCAGACACTGTTGGCCGGATTCTGGAACAGCCATGTTCACTTCACCGAGCCGTGGGGGCAGGACGCGGCGGCCCTACCCACGTCCGAGCTCGAGCAGCACCTGCGGGACATGCTGCTGCGCCACGGCTTCGTCCATGTCGTCGATACCGGCTCGTTCCCGGAGGCCACGCTGGCCCTGAGGCGGCGCATCGAGGCCGGCGAGCTGGCCGGCCCCAGCATCATCACCGCGGGAGCCCCACTGGTCACGGTGGAGGGCACGCCTTGGTACGTTCCGGTGAAGCTGCCGGAGCTCCGGACGCCGGAGCAGGCCAGGGTGCTCGTGAGGGAGCAGCTCGCGGGAGGCACGGATGCCATCAAGCTCTTCACCTGCTCCCTCACGGAACGCAAACCCTTTCCGGTGATGCCGCTCGCCATCGTCCAGGCGGTGACCGAGGAAGCGCATGCGCACGGCAAGCCCGTCTTCGCGCACCCGACGAACGCGGCGGGACTGAGCGCGGCCGTGGAGGGAGGCGTGGACGTGGTGGTGCACACGGCGCCGATGGCCGGCCCGCTGCCGGACGCTCTCCACGAGGCCATGGTGCGCCGGAAGGTGGCGCTCGTGCCGACGCTCTCCCTGTTCGAGTGGGAGCTGAAGCGCGCCAACGAGGCGCCCGCCGTGCTCGAGCGCTTCACCCAGGTGGGGGCCGAGCAGGTCCGCCACCACGCCCGGCTCGGAGGCCGCATCCTCTTCGGCACGGACGTGGGCTACATGACCGACGACGATCCACGGCGAGAGTACGTACTGCTGAGGGGGGCGGGGCTCGAGCTGCGCGACATCCTGGCGAGCCTGACGACGAACCCCGCGAAACAGTTCGGCCGGGAAGCGCGGACCGGCCGGCTCGCTCCGGGACTGGATGCGGATGTGGTGGTCATCGACGGAGACCCGTCCCGGGACATCGAGGCGCTCGGCAACGTGCGCCTGGTGTTGAGGCAGGGGAAGATCGTCTATCCACTGTCTCCGATGCCGAGCTCCCTGGCCAGGCCGGGCTCTCCGTGAGGCGTCAGGCGCAGCGTGCGCCCCCGCGGTACCTTCGCCCCGAGCGCTCCACGTTCTTCTTCGAGGAGCCGGCTTGGTGGAGCGACAGCCCTCGCATGATGGGCTACCTGATGAGGGCCCAGTTCGCGGGCACCTCTCCGCGCCGCCGGCCTTCATCGAGGACATGTACGTCACCAGCATCCGTGGGCGTACGGGCGCGGACGTGCTGAAGGTGGCGCCGTCCAAGTGCAGCGCGGGCGACGTCGGCCAGAGCGAGTGGTGACGGCTGGAGGCCCTGTTGCGGGGATGGGAGCGGCGGGTTCGATTCCCGCCGCCTCCACTGGAAGTAACGAGCCCCGTGCGCCATGCCAGCGCTTTGCGAGACGGCCTGCATTCCTTGTCAACGCTCTTGAAGAGAGCGGCCTCGGTCAACGTGTGCCCCACGGAGTTGCACGCCCTCTGCTCCGGCCTGACGCGCGGCCCTTGGCGCATCCCCTCAGCAGCCCTCTCTTCCCTCTCTGCTCCAGCACTCCACCCACCACTGGCCCCCCATCCCTCCTATAGTTCGAAGCTTCACGTCTCGAAGAGGAGCCAGCAAACGATGCTTCGTCCGATCCTCGTGTCTATCTGCGCGTGCCTTCTGCTCGCTGCTTGCGGCGACAAACCTGACGACAAACCTGGCGACTCCCCCGTCCCCCGCGGCGCCACCGTTCCCTGGGACGAGTACGAGGCCGAGGCGGGCGTTTCCTCCGGTGGCGCCACGCTCGAGCAGACCACCACGGGCCCGTGGCTGGAAGGCACGCTCTCCGGCGAGGCATCGGGCCGCAAGGCGGTGACACTGCATGGCCCCACCGACGCGGTCGCGTGGACGAGCCGCGTGAAGGCCAACTCCGTCGTGGTGCGCTACAGCGTGCCGGACGAGAAAGAGGCCCATCTGGATGTATACGTGAATGACGCGAAGGTCGCCACGCTCACGGTGAACTCGGATTTCGCCTGGCTCTACACCGGCCCGAACAACACCGAGACGCACAACGCCTTTCCGCGCCAGCAGGTGGACGAGCTCCCCCAGAACCCGAGCACCAACGACGTGAATTTTGGCCTGCGGCTGCCTTGGAGCGCCGCGCACCACATCTACGACGAGGCGCACGTGCTGCTGGCGACCGACGGCAGGGCAACCATCAACGAGGGCGATGTGGTGAAGATCATCTCGCCGGATGCCTCCGCGGGGCTCCCCGTCACCATCGACTTCATGGACCTCGAGCTCGTGCCGGAGCCCCTCTCCGCCCCGGCGGACTACGTCGTCGTGAGCGAATTCACCGAAGCAGCGGTGGTGCGGGCCCTTCAGGACGCCGTGAACGGCGGCAAACCTGGCATCTTCCTCCCGCCTGGCGATTACGTGATGTCGCACGTGAATCCGGCGATCCCCAAGGTCTACGTTCCCGCCGGCCTGACCGTCCAGGGCGCCGGCATGTGGTACACGCGATTCGTGCCTCCTCCCCCGCGGGAGGTTGGCTACAACTACGAGTTCGGTTTCCGTCTGAACGGCGACAACATCACCTTCCAGGATTTCGCCATCTTTGGAACCTGGCGCAACCGGGCGGCTCGCTACAACAAGGCCGCGGCCGATCTCGGCAACTGGCCGTGGGACAGCCATGACGGGATCGGGCGCGCCTTCGACCGCTACATGCACAACAACGCGGTCTTCAAGCGGCTCTGGATCGAGCGGATGATCGTGGGTGGCTGGGTCGAGGGCGGCAACAACATGCTGTGGCAGGACAGTCGGTTCCGCAACACCCTGGCGGACGGCATCAACTTCTGCAACGGAACCACCAACTCACGGATCGTGAACTGCACGGCGCGAAACAACGGCGACGATGCCTTCGCCATGTGGTCCGCCATTACCTGGGACAAGTCGCCCATCAAAGACACGCCCTGGGTTCACCAGCCCGAGGGCCCCAACCAGGGCAACGTCATTGAGCGCTGCACCGCGGGCCTGATCTGGCGGGCAGCCGGTTTCGCGGTTTACGGCGGCCACGACAACGTGATCAAGGACTCGGTTGTCTACGACACCCTGCGCTACCCGGGCATTACCGTGGATAACGAGTTCGCGCCCCAGCACGAGTTCTCCGGGCTCACCACCCTTCAGAACATGACGGTTGAGCGCTGTGGAGGCCGCATGTGGTGGGACGACGACGGGGTGCAGGGAGACGAAACCACGCGGCGGAAGTATGGCGCGGTATGGTTGTTTGCCGCCAACCCGTACTCTCCGGCCGAGCCGTACTCCTTCATCCGCTTTCAGGGCATCCGTTTGAAAGACATCGATATCATCGACCCCGTTTATTCCGGGGTACTGGTTCAGACCACGCAAGGGCAGCGGATCGAGAACACCGAGTTCGACGGCGTCCGTATTGTCATGAACCAATCAGGCGAGCTGGGCATGGTGGCCAATGACTCGCACAAGGCGCCGCCCAGCCCGTTCAGCGGGAAGATCGCCACCACGGGTTCGATCACCATCAAGAACTCGAGCATCACTGGCCAACGGGCAAACTCCGGAAACCTGTTCTCGAAAGACGAGGTCTCCACCGAGACGTTCTTGTTCAAGGACGGCGGCGGGAACATCTGGACGGGCGATCGGTAGCTTCGAGTTTCGCACGTTTCAGGCGGCACCAACGGCGACGGCCTGAAGCGTCTCCTGGTGGTAGCGGACGGCACCCGCGAGGCGGAGGCGGCGTAGGACCTACGCTCCTCCGCTGTCGCCGGGACGGTGAACGCTCGCTCCCTCTTTCGGGTGAGTATTTTCATGGGCTTCCGAGTGTTCTTTTCCGAGGTGTGACCCCCTACTCTCGACAGAGATAGCGGCTGCCTCATCCGGAACAGAAAACGAGACAAGACCATGCCCAAAGGCATCGGCAAGACCTTGCCGTCCATCGTCAAGCTTACGGACAACAAGAATCTGCTGGGCTTCCCGCGCCATGCCGACACGCCGCCGCTCTCGGAGGCGGCGTGATGTCCGTTCGCGAGTCCATCGCCGACCTGGTGGCGAGGTACGCGTTGGCCTACGACACCCGCGACTGGGACGCGCTCGTCGAGTGCTTCACCCCGGACGCGTCGCTGACCCTGCGAGTCGCCGGCGGCGACCTGGCCGGACCGTTCCGGGGACACACGGAGATCATGCGCCTGATGCGGGACTCCGCCGCGGCGCAGGACGACCGCAGGCGGCACGTGTGCACGAACCTGGTCGTTGACCCCTCCGGTCCCGGCACGGCCACCGCGCGGTCGTACCTGACACTGCTCTCGGTGCGGGATGGGCGCCTCGAGGTGCTGTCCACCGGGACCTACACCGACGAGGTGGTCCAGGCCGGGGAGTCCTGGCGGTTGCGCGCCCGGCACATCGAGCTCGACCTCCCCTACTGATGGCCTCTCGATGAATCTCGGAATGATCCCCGCCAAGTGGGCGGCCCTCACGCCCCGGCGAACCGCGCTGGTCGACATCACCCACCAGCGGCGCATCGACTGGGCCACCTTGGACACCCGGGTGCGCAAGCTGGCCAACGGCCTGCGGGCACTGGGACTGCGCTCCGGTGACCGGGTGGCCGTGCTCAGCCGCAACAGCATCGAGTACCAGGAGCTCTACTTCGCGGTGGGCCGCGCGGGCCTGGTGCTGCAGCCGCTGAACTGGCGGCTGTCCACCGAGGCGCTGCGCACACTCGTCGCCGACGCCGAACCCGCCGTCCTGGTCGCCTCGGCCGAGTTCCGGCACGTGGCCGAGGACCTGGGCCGGACGGTCGACCTGGTGCGCCTGCTCCACTGTGGACTCTCCGGGGATGGCAGCTACGAGGAGCTCATCGCCTCGGCGCCGGATGCCGAGCCGCCCTGGAGCGAACAGGTTCAGGATACCGACCCCTGGTTCATCCTCTACACCGGCGGCACGACCGGAGCGGCCAAGGGCGTGGTGCACTCCCATCGCAGTGCGGCCGCTGGGATGCTCAACCAGACGGTGGCGGAGCGGATCGTGCCCTCGGACGTCTACCTGCTCACCGGGCAGATGTTCCACATCCCCGTGGTGCTCTCGATGAACTACCTGGCCCACGGCTGCCCCGTGGTGCTGATGAACTTCGACGCCCGGCAGGCGCTGGAGGTCATCGAGCAGGAGCGGGTCTCGGCGTTCCTCGGCATCACCACGATGCTCAACTGGATGCTGGCGGTGCCGGGGTTCGACACCTACGACCTGTCGAGTCTGCGCAACATCCAGTACGGCGGCGGCCCGATGCCCAGCGCGATCGTGCGCGCGGTGGCGGAGGCCTTCCCGTGCGGGTTGATCCAGGGCTACGGGCAGACCGAAGGAGCGACCATGTCGTTCCTGTCCCAGGAGGACCACCGCGACGCGCTGCGGGGGCGCCACCCGCACCGGCTGCGCTCCTGTGGCCGCGAGGGCTTCGGCACCCGGATCCGGGTCGTCGACGAGAACGGCCACGACGTGCCGCGCGACGGCAGGACTCCCGGCGAGATCGTGGTCCGCGGCGAGGCCAACATGCTCGGCTACTTCCGGCGGCCGGACCTGACCGCGGCCACCATCCGGGACGGGTGGATGCGGACCGGCGATGTGGCCACCTGGGACGACGAGCGCTACCTGTACATCGTCGATCGACTGAAGGACATGATCATCTCGGGTGGGGAGAAGATCTACAGCGTCGAGGTGGAGGAGGCGATCGGCAGACACCCGGCCGTACTGGAATGCGCGGTGATCGGGGTGCCCGACGAGCAGTGGGGAGAGTCGGTGAAGGCCTTCGTGGTGCTCAGACCGGACCGGCCAGCGACAGCGGAGGACATCATCGACGTCGCCCGCAAGCACCTGGCCTCCTACCAGAAACCACGCTCGGTGGAGTTCGTCGCCGAGTTGCCGAAGGCGCCCACCGGCAAGGTGCTCAAGCGGGAGCTGCGCGCACCGTACTGGGCGGACAGGGACATCTCATGAAGACACCAGGCGTGTTCATCAGTGCGACCGGGGTCCACCTTCCCGACCGGGTGCCGGTCGAGTGGGCCGTGGCCCAGGGACATCTGGGCGAGACCGAGGCCAGGCGGTACGGCATCACGGGAGTCCCGATCGCGGGCGAACTACCCGCGCCGGAGATGGCGCTCCGGGCGAGCAGGCAGGCGATGCGTCGCGCCGGCCAGGACCCGGCGGCGCTGAGCCTCCTCCTGTACGTCAGCACCTGGTACCAGGGACCCCACAGCTGGAGCCCCCAGTTCTACATCCAGCGGCACACCGGCGCCGGACAGGCGACCGCGGCGGAGGTCCGGCAGGGCTGCATGGGCCTGTTCAGCGCCTGCGAGCTGGCCGCGGCTCACCTGATGGCGGCGCCGGAGCACACGGCCTCCCTGATCACCGCGGCGGACAACTACAACTCCCCGCTGTTCGACCGCTGGCGGTCCAGCCCGCACTCCCTGTTCGGCGACGGTGCGTGCGCGCTGCTGCTCACCAGGAACACCGGTTTCGCACGCCTGGAGTCGATCAACTCGGTGACACTGCCCCAGTACGAGGAGAGGCACCGGGGATCGGCCCCCCTGTTCCCGCCGGCGGTGTCCCTGGGCACCAAGGTCGACCTCGCGACGGCCAAGGAGCAGTGGTTCTCGACCACGGGCACGGACCCGCGAGAACTGGCGACGACGATGGCCAGGACCCTGCTGGAGGTCGTCGACAAGACCCTCCGGGAGGCGAGCCTGGACATGTCCACAATCACCCGGGTCGCCTTCGTCAACTGGTCCGAGGAGCGGGTGCGGGAGCGCGCCGCGGTCCCGCTTGGACTGCCCATGTCCAGGTTGACCTGGGAGTACGGCCGCACCATCGGACACGTCGGCGCCAGCGACCAGGTGCTCTCGCTGGACCACCTCCTCGTCTCCGGCGAGCTGAACGCGGGGGACAACCTCCTGCTGCTCGGTACCGGGCCGGGGGCGAACATCGCGTGCATGGCCGTGCGGATCCTGCACCGGCCGCGCTGGGCGGAAGTCGAGGACGTGAGGTGACGTTCCCGCGCGCCAAGGGCTCCGCGCTCTTATAGCCCCGTTCAGCAGTGCTCCCCTGGCGCTCCTTCGGCATATTCGCAACTGATGTACTGTTGCAGCCTCTTGCCGCGGAAGGAGAGAGCAGTGCCAGCGGGAGCGAGGGAGATGGTTCAGCAAGCGCAGGCCGCCCCGGTGCACGGGCAGCCGACGGAGAGAGCACCCGCGGAAGGGCGCGGGCGGGCAGGACGGATCGTCACCATCGACGCCCTGCGCGGCGTCGTCATGCTGCTGATGCTCGTCGATCATGCGCGCGAGTTCTTCTACCTGCACGCTCAGGTCAGCGATCCAGTCAACGTGGCGACCACGCCGCCCGGCCTCTTCTTCACCCGGCTCACCGCGCACCTTTGCGCACCGGTATTCGTCGCGCTGACCGGGCTTTCGGCATGGCTCTACGGTCAGCGCCGGGGCGGACGGCGCGCCGCCTCCGAGTTCCTGCTGAAGCGCGGGCTGTTCCTCGTCCTGCTGGAGCTCACGCTGATCAACTTCGCCTGGACGTTCGCGTTCCCGGCGTCCACCTACTACCTTCAGGTCATCTGGGCCATCGGGCTGTCGATGGTCGCGCTGGCCGGGCTCTTGTGGTTGCCGGGTCCCGTGCTGATGGGCGTGGGCCTGGCCATCGTCTTCGGACACAACCTGCTCGATCCCATCGAGTTCGAGGCAGGGACGCCGGCGGCCACCTTGTGGGCGATCCTCCACGAGCGCGGCTTCATCGAGCTGCCCTGGGGTGCCCGTGCGCGCACGTCCTATCCGATCCTCCCCTGGATCG
This sequence comes from Archangium violaceum, assembly GCF_016887565.1. NCBI lineage: Bacteria > Pseudomonadati > Myxococcota > Myxococcia > Myxococcales > Archangiaceae > Archangium > Archangium violaceum. The sequence continues at coordinate 4,291,802 of NZ_CP069396.1, read as the reverse complement.
GAGTGATCGCGTTGGGCCATGGGATGGGGCCTTGGTTCTCCAGCCAGCTCAGCCCGGCGGCTCGCCGGTTCAGGCTGTACTGCCTGGGTCTGGCGGCGCTGACGCTCTTCCTCCTCCTGCGGGTGGTCAATGTGTATGGAGAGCCCGTCCCCTGGGTGCCAGGAGCAACGCCGCTCATCACCCTGCTGTCCTTCCTGAACCTGACCAAATACCCGCCGTCGCTGGATTTCCTGCTGCTGACGCTGGGGATGGGGGCGCTGCTGCTCGCGACGCTGGAACGTCTACCGTCGCGACTCCTGGCACTCCTCACCACCTTCGGCGCGGCCCCGCTGTTCTTCTATCTGCTGCACCTCTATCTGCTGCACTGCCTCAACCGCGTGGCCCTCGTCCTCTTCGGTCCCACGCACGGGACGCTCTTCAGCGTCCCGAACGTTCCCTCGCTCTGGACCCTGGCCGCGGTCGTTTCGCTTCCGCTGTGGTTCGCCTGCCGCTGGTTCGTGAGCCTCAAGGCCCGGACCCAGAGCGCCTGGATGAGCTATCTGTGAGGTCATCGCGGCTCTAAGGTGGAGCGACTCTCAGCGCAGGAGGCCGGCTGGTGATCGTCGGCGCCGGAGCGGAGCCCCTCAAGGTCGAGGTCTCAAGCCTGCTGTTCGGCGAGCGCTCGATCGCGGGCAGCAACACCGGGACTCCGGTCGAGACCGAGGACATGCTGTCCTTCGAACGACACGCGCGTCCTTGACGAAGCCGTGTTGACGCTCACCACCACGCCCTCGCGCGCTCTACCCATGTGAACCGCCGGGCTTGTCCCGTTTGCTCCCCCTCCGTCTGTCAGCAGCAGTGCGCTCCGTGCGTGGTCGGCTGCGCTTACTCGGCGGTGCCGGGCGGGGTTCTTCTGACGACCCTGCACCATCCTCAGCAGGGTCCAGGGCCCAAGTGCCCTCTGCCCATCGCTTCAAGGCTTCGGAAGCTCCGAACGGAACCAACCCTTGCCCTTTTGCTGCCTCTTCCAAAACTGCTTTAGCCTCTGCCGTCCGATGGCGGAGCAGGAACACAGCAGCCATTACCCGCACGTCCATGCGAGGATGTGAGAACAACACCGCGAGCGCATCGCGCCCAACATTTCCGTGAGAGCGGAGTTGCATGAAAGCAGCAAGCGCTTTTTTGGCATGTTTGTTTCCGGTCCTCGCGTCTCCCTTGAAAATCTCCTCATTCTGGGCCTGTACGTGATGAGCAAATTCCTCAACGAGCTTTTCGAGACTCTTCACCATATCCCACTCTGTACGCTTTTAATTGCAAGAAAACCAAACGCTCGCTGCGCTTCGTAAGACTGACTGCTTAGCCATTTCCGAACGGTCGATGTGGACGAGCCGGTAATATCATAGCGAATCGAGGAGTAAAGGCGGCTCACATCGGCGTGAAGAGTCTTGTCTAGCGCAGTGATGTTCTCGGTGTTTTGTAGAGCCTCGCCCCCGAACCGCTTCACGTTGCCTGGAGTCTGCTCCACGATGTGATGCCATTCATTTCCCGGACCCGCAGACCCCATGGCCGACTTGAAGCCACCAAACGACCCCCACGCCCTGTGTCCGTTCGGCAGGAGCCTACCCCGACTTGGGGCAGGACTCCCAGCAGCAACGCCCCGGGCAGCCATGGCCACGGCATGAGGCGCCAACACCACGCGGATCGTCCCCTCTGGCACAGAGACAATAAAGCGCTCGGCACCAGTTGCCGTCTCCAGCAGGCCCAACCCGGTACGAGTTGCGACCCTCTCCGACGCTTGCGCGAATCCGGGGAGCTTCGGGGCCCTGGAAGCGAGAGCCGCCGTTTCACCAATGGCCGCCGTCCCCACGATGACGAGAATGCGCACACTGTTAGGACCGATGACACGCCCGAAACGCTCGCCAATCTCGCGCAGCTCCGCAAAGGTCGAGGCCCGGGGCGCATCTTCGTAAAGCTGCGCATAGGCCCGCAGCAAATCGAAGAATTCATACCCGAGATAACCCCACAGGGCGGCGCTAAACACCAGGGCCGCGCCCTTTGTCACCGGCTCGGGCACTGGCGCCAGCAGCAGCGCCATATAAACCGTGATACCAATGCTAATCATCGCGAGCATTCGTGTAGGGTCGAGCATGGCTCGCACTTCCGCGTTTACTCCTTCCAGGGCTGGCCCCACCGCCAAGGCAAGCGCAAGACTACGCTTGTCGTCAGCCTGGATGAGGGGCCCGTCTTCAAATAGCGTCAGACAATCCCCTGGAGTGCCGCACCGCTCGCAAAACTGCCCATAGGACCGGGCCAGGTCTGATTGCCACGCTTCGCCGCTCAAGGGCGCGGAAGCCAACGCCAGCCTACGCCCGACATACAAAGTGGGGCGGGACGCGGCCACCCGAAGCGGCATGTCAAGCCAAAGGTTTGTCATGGCCGCCGAAAACTCGGCGTCACTCACCTGCACCGGCGCGAAGTCCGTGGGCAGCTTGGCGAAGATAGCCTCTCCCTGGCCCCCGACCTTGGCTTCCGACTCCAGCGCCCACGGTTCGGGCGAGTCGTGCGGCACGGGCGGACGGTAACGGGAAGCCGTCAACCCTCCACCCATGGGGGCCCCCGTGGCGCACGCTGTAAATAGCATCAACGCAGCGAGGGCCAGCGCACCCATGCGTAAGGGCCGCCGTGTGTCCACGGGGCGAGTATCGACAGAATGCCTGGACATTGCCGCACCTCTCCGGGCGAGCCGCCCGAGTTGGAAGCCCAAACCCGTCAATTACAGAGAGCGGCTGACAGGCAGGTCAAGCCGTCGGGTCTGGTGAGGTGCTGAAAACCCATCGGGCAGGTAGAGTATCCCTCGGGACTGGATGGGACGGCGATACTCTACTCGCGCGCCGGGCCTTGTGCTCCACAGTCGGTGCCTCTTGCCACGCGGCACGCAGGACAAGGGCCTGATCGGACGCCTGGCGCACGAGGACGACGGGGGGCAGGCTTCCGAAGAGCAGGTCCGCGTGTTCCGCCGCGAACGCGAACCGGACGACCACCAGGAGCACGTCCCCTCCGCCGTTGCACGTCGCGATGCCGTCCCGAGCGGCCGCGTAGATCGTCCGGGCACCGGGCCATGCGCCCAGTCCTCGCCTACGCCGCGGAACGGCGGAGCCACTCCTCGAACCGCGTTGGCCCGACACGCGCGTTGTCGCCCGGCGTGAGCGCTCTGTCGTCCAGCTCCACGCCAAAGTAGCGCGCGTGAGCGTCGGCGATGACCTTGCGCCCGTCCTGCTTCGCGTTCATGTAACGCTGGACCACGTCGACGAGGCGCACACGCTCCGGCCCGGCCACTTCGACGATGCCATGGACCGGCGCGCCCAGCGCCGCCTCGGCCACCGCGTCCGCCACGTCGTCCGACGCGATGGGCTGCATGAGCGCCGTGGAAAGGCGCACCGTCTCCCCTTCCGCTCCCGCCTGGGCGATGCCGCCCATGAACTCGAAGAACTGCGTCGCGCGCACGAGGGTGTACGGGATCTTGCCGGCGGTGATCAGCTTTTCCTGCGCCATCTTGCCGCGGAAGTAGCCGCTCCCCAGAAGCCGATCGGTGCCGACCACCGACAGCGCGACGTGGTGCTTCACGCCGGCCTTCTCTTCCGCCGCCAGGAGATTGCGTCCCGAGGTCTCGAAGAACTCCAGCACGGCCTTGTCTTCGAACGACGGTGAGTTCGCTACATCGACGACCACCCGCGCGCCCGCGAGCGCCTCCGCCAGGCCCTCGCCCGTGAGGGTATTGACGCCCGAGCTGGGCGCCGCCGCCACCACCTCGTGGCCTTGCCCGCGAAGCCTCTTCACCAGCTTCGTTCCGATGAGGCCCGTGCCCCCGATGACTACGATTTTCATGATTGCCTCTCAGTTGACGGCGGGAACGTACGGATGGAAGGCTCTGGCAGCCATGACAGATAACCCGGAATTTCCGCCAACTTCCGGCGGGCAGCGCACCGTGCTCTTCGTCGCCTTTCCCGACATGGGGTTGCTGGACCTGACGGGGCCCCAGACAGTGTTCTGGGCGGCGTCGAAGGCCTTGGCGGAGCGCGGAGGGCCCGGGTACATCCGCCACACGGTGAGCCTGGACGGCGGGCTGGTGCGGACGGCGGAAGGCGTCGCGTTACAGACGTCGCCGCTCGCCGCGTTCACGCGAGTCAAGGTGGACACCCTCGTCGTTCCCGGCTCGCCGAACATCGAACAGGCGCTGGCCCGCTCGGGGCAACTGCTCGAATGGCTGCGGCTGAAGGCGAAATCGACCCGCCGCACCGCATCGGTCTGCAGTGGCACCTTCCTGCTGGCGCAAGCCGGACTGCTTCACGGAAAGCGCGCGGCAACACACTGGGCCATGTGCGACCTGCTGCGTGAGCGCTTCCCCTCGATCAAGCTCGACCGCGACGCGCTCTTCGTCCGTGAAGACTCCGTGTGGACCTCAGCCGGCGTCAGTGCGGGCATCGACCTCGCCCTGGCCCTGGTGGAGGCGGACCATGGGCATGACATCGCCATGAAGGTGGCAAGGGAACTGGTCGTCTTCCTGAAGCGGCCTGGCGCGCAGTCGCAGTTCAGCGAGCTGCTGCGGTCGCAGACGAAGGACAGCGCCGCCTTCGATGAGCTGCACCTGTGGATCTCGGACAACCTGGGCAGCGACAACCTCACGGTCGAGACGCTGGCCGCGAGAGCCAGCATGAGCCCGCGCAACTTCGCGCGCGTCTACAAGCAGAAGACCGGCCGCACCCCGGCGAAGGCCGTTGAAATCCTGAGGCTGGAGGCGGCCAAGAGGATGCTGGAGGAGTCGAAGCGCAACGTCGATCAGATCGCCCGTGTGTGCGGCTTCGGGAACGAGGAAAGGATGCGGGTGACCTTCCAGCGCAACCTTTCCATCTCGCCGAGGGATTACCGGAAGCGGTTCGCGACGTAGCGGGCCGGGGCCTGGGCACCACGTACCTGCTCGCCGACCAGGCACCCGGACTGGCCGTGCCCCGTCTCCTTCGTGCTCATCGCGTCGTCGCGTTCCAGCGCCCTCACAATTGATGGCTGACACTCTCCATCTCCTCAGCACGTCACCGAAGCACTGAATCGCGGCGTGCGGGAGGCTGCATGCGGCACGTGCGTGAGGAGGCATTTCGTCAGCTCAGGACCTTTCTGACTCCCGCTCAGATCAACGGAGTCATGCGGTGTGCGCTCAAGCTGTACGCGGCACTCCCGGACCCGGGCGCGCTCGAGAAGAACGTCGTCCTGGTGGCCTACGGCGGCGGCAAGGACAGCTCCTACATGCTGGCATTCGTCCGCGGCATCCAGCTGCTGCTCTTCCAGGTCTACGGAAGCACGTTTCGGATGCGGGTGGTGACCAACCGGCATGCCGGAATGCCCCGGGCGGTGATGGAGAACATCCACCGCACGTACAAGGCGTTGGGCATCCTGGAGGATCCGGGCTGCGAGCCCCTCCTGGTCGAGGGCAACGAGGTCCAGCCCTTCCAGGTGGATGCGGCCCTGGGCAAGGCGGTCGTCCAGCGCAACCGCGAGGACATCCTGATGACGGGCCACCGGACGCGGGCGGACGCGCGGCCCACGTTCTGCAATGCCTGCAACCTCAGCATGGTCAACGCCTTCGGCCTGGCCGCTTCCCATGCGGGCGGGGTGGACCTCATCGTCACGGGAGATTCGCGCAAGGAGCAGCGCGCCTACTCCGTCTGGGTACACCGGCTGGCCCGGCGGTATGGCCTGTCCTCCGTGGAGGGCAACGGCTTCAGGGGCTTCCTCGAGGCGACGGACAACATCTCCCAGGCGTATTTCCGCGACATCCACGGCGATGACTCGACGCAAGCGATCCACGCCCGGCGGGTGGAGAAGGGCGTGCGCCAGGGCATGGCCTTCTTCTCCATCTACGACGACACCGCCTACGACGCCGCGAGCCACTGGAGGCTGCTCACCGAGTACCTTGGCTTCGAGTTCGACGCCATCGCCTTCAGCTTCACGGAGTCGGACTGCGGCAATCCGGCGCTGATGGCGCACCTGCGGGGACTCAAGTGTGAGCGTCTCTACGGGAGGACCTATGCCGAGGGCATCCAGGAGTACGTGAGCTTCGCGGTCGGCCTGATGCGCCACAAGCAGTTTCCCCAGGCGCTCATCGACGAGATGGTGAAGCGCTACGCGGACGCGGCGGGCGTGGCCCGGATGCGCACCGCGATGGGGGCCTTCGCCCTGGACTCCTTCGGGCTGAGCGAGGAGCAGCTCGTCTGCATGGTCTACTCGCCCTTCGCGGGAACGGGACAAGGGCTGGCGCACTACCTCTCGCGCGAGCAGCCCTCGCTGGCCCGGCACCTCGAGGACCTCCACGCGCTCCTGCGCGGAGGCGAGGTGCACGCTGCCAGCCGTGGGCTCCAGCACTCCCTGGAGCGGCTCAGTGGCCTGAGCCTCTCGCAGCTTCGCACCCTCTACCAACGCCCGCTCGTCCCGGCGAGCCCCGAGGAGGACAAGGGGCTCATCGGCGCCATCCTGGAGCGGGATCCGCACAAGCGAACCATCCAGACGCGCCACGCCGCCAACGGGCCCGTGGTGAATGAGCTCCTCTCCGGCCGGTGACCTGCCCATGCTGCTCCCCTCCAAGTCCCCCACCCCACGAGTCTTCGTCCAGGTCGGTGCGACCCGGGACGGGTTGGACCCCTACCTCGACGCCGCGCGCCAGAGAGGCATGCGCGCCCTGCTCATCGAGACGCCCGCGTATCTACGTTGGCGCCAGCAGCTCGGCCGCCGGCCTTTCGACGAGGAGCTGCCGGTGGCGCACCCCGCGCGGGCGGACGAGGTCCTCCAGGCGCTGGAGTCGCATGGGCACTCCGCGGGGACGGCCCTGGTGCTGGCTGGCTTCGAGCGATACGTCTCCAGCGCCTTTACCCTCGCGGCCCTGCTGGGGCCGCGCGCCCGTGGCCACCAGGTGGACGGCGCCTTCCGCCCGGTGGACAAGTGGGGGCAGCGGGACGCGCTCACACGCAAGCGCCCCGAGGTACTTCAGCCGCGCTACGCCCGCTTCACCCTGGGTGCCCCGGAGGCCGCGGAAGCCCTGTCTCGCGTGGGATTCCCCCAGGTCATCAAGCCCTCCAACGGTGGCGGAGGCCTGGGGGTCTTCCTCGTGGAGGACGCCTCGCAGCGCGACCAGGCCCTGACGCGGCTGGGGGCGCTCGCCAATTACGATGGAAGCCCTTTCACCCGGGTGCTCATCGAGGAGTTCATCGACGGGCGTGAGCACTCCCTCCAGGGCCTGGCCTGGGAGGGCCGCGCCTACCTCCTCACCACCTGCGAGAAGTTCATTACCCACGAGGTGACGCCAGACACCGGGCTGCGCGGCTTCCGGGAGGCCGGTCACCTGGCGACCCACGGGGCTCAGGCCGCTCCGGCCCTGCGTGCGCTCGCCCAGGCCTGTCTGGACGCCACTGGCTACCGCCAGGGCCCCTTCCATGTGGACATCATCCAGAACGCTCGCGGTGCCTTCTTCGTGGAGATGGGTTTCCGCCTCTCCGGCGGAGGACTCGTGGCGCTGGTGGAGAAGACCACCGGGATGAAGTGGGCGGACATGGTCTTCGAGGCCTGCCTGGGCGAGCGTGCTCCGGAGCTGGCTCCGGTACGCGAGGGCCCCGGCGCCTGCGTGGGCCAGGTGACGTGCACCTCCGAGGACGAGCTGCGCGCGGGCGAGCGGCTCCTCTCCCAGGGCGTGCGAGGGGAAGTGCGGCGCATTCCGCCCCCCGCTCCCTCCAGCCCCGCCGCGGACGAGGAGACCCTGGCCTCGGACAAGCTGCGCCATGTCGGATTCACGGGCCGCATCACCGTCTACGGCCGCACCCTGGACTCGGTGCGCCACGCTCTCGCCGGCTGCATCTCGGCGCGGTTGGGAGCCTGACCGTGTGCCGTCTCATCCTGGCCCAGGGACGCTTCCGCGCTCGTTCCCTCGTCTCCGCGGCCATCTCCATGAGCGAGGGCCACACGGCGGACCACGAGGGTCCCACCCGCTGCCATCCCAATGGTTGGGGGGCGGTGTGGAGGGAGGCCGGTGCCGCGCACCGGCTGGCGGTGCACCGCGACACACGTCCCATCTCTCGCAGTGTGGAGGCGTCTTCCATCGCCCAGGTGGAGACGAACTTCATGGCCTTGCATGTGCGCCACGCCACCCTGCCTCACACCCGGGGCCTGGAGTTCACCCACCCCTTGGAGAAACACGGCCCGGCGGGCCCCTGGTACTTCATGCACAATGGTTACCTGCCCTCGGTGTACACGCTGCTGGGGCGAGAGCGCTCCCACTTCGATACGGGGGAGTACTTCGAGTACGTGGTGGACGCGCGGCATGACTCGCTGGATGCGCACACCACGCTCGAGAAGCTGAGAGCGCTGCCGCCCGGAGGCACCTCGGGCAATGCCATCGTGGTCAATCCCAGACGGGCCTACCTCATTCACTGGACGCCCTCCCCGACACCCTGCCCTCGCTACTTCACCATGCACCGGCTGGTCGGGCCGGAGTCCCTCATCTTCTCCTCGGAGATCATCCCCGCGCTCGGGCCCCCCGAGCGCTGGGAGCCATTGCCCCCCCAGCGGATTTTCGAAATTCCCCTTGATTGAGCGAGGACGGAGAACGTGCACATGCAAGAGATGGGAAGCTGGAAGAGTGTCGTCTACCCCGCGGGACCTGGCGCACGCCTGGGTCCCCACGTGCTCGGGCAGCTCGTCGATGGTGACACCAGCGTGGTGGTGCTGAAGGACCTGTTGCCTCGTGGTGTCTTCGACACCAATCAGCAGCTCCTCGAGGCCCAGCTAGCGCGTGCCTCCACCACGCGCTACAGCAACGGAACCCTCACCACCCTGGGCCCCTATCTGGCCAGGTTCCTGCCTGACCCGGCCCGCTACTTCGAGGAGGCAGACGAGACCCGAGCGCTCTTCAAGCGCATCCAGTTCGACCTGGCGGAGCGCGTGCGAGCACGCCTCAAGGAGGTGCTGGGGCTGCGCTCGTTCGAGACCGCCCGCGAGCCAGACGGCCGCTGCTACGCCGAGTGCATCGTGCGGATTCATGCCGACGGGGTCCGCAATCCCTTGCACAACGACAACGTCATGCGCGATGCGGCCAGCACCCCGCTGCTGCTGGCACGGCTCAAGCAGCAGTTGAGCTGCGTGGTATGCATCCAGGAGTGCGACACCGGAGGCGAGCTGTACCACTACCGCAAGCAGTGGCATCCGGAAGACGAGGTCTACAAAATCCCGGGAGGCCTGGGGTACGACGAGCAGGTGGTCCGGGGGCATGCCTGCAACGTCTTCAAACCGCACACGGGCGACGTGTATCTGCTCAACCCGACCTACTACCACGCCATCGAGCGGGTGGGCGGCTCGAATCGGCTGACGCTGGGCTTCTTCATCGGGTTGCCTGGGGATGGGCTGGATGAAGCGGTGATCTGGAGCTGATGGGTCCCCGTGTCCGGCATTGCCTCGCCGGCGCGCCTCGGGGTCCACTCGCCGTTGGCGGAGTGGGCCCCGAGGTGTCGAAGGTCAAGTGATGCGGGACACCCAGGGCTTGAAGATGCGGACGTAGCAATCCCGGGCAAGGAAGATGGAGCGGTCCAGGCGGCCCGAGTTGAAGACGATCTCCTGGTTCTCCAGCAGCTTGGGATCCACGAGCAGCTCCAGGTCCGGGTGGAGCGAGACAGGAGGAACCGCGCCCATGGTGCAGCCGGTCAGTCGCTCGGCGTGGTTCGCGGGCGCGAGGGCGGCGTACGTTCCACTGACCAACCGCTTCACCATGGCCATGTCCACCCGATAGTCGCCAGGCACGACACAGAGGAAGTACCGGCTCACGCGCTTGCCTTGCTTCACCATCAACACCAGCGACTTCGCGGCCTGGGACAGCGAGTGCCCGCGAAGGAGGCTGGCGAGCTCTGTCTGCCCCTCGGGCGGATGCTCCATGACCCGGAAGGTGGCGTTATGGTGCTGTAACAAGGTGATCAACTGCTCGTGGACATCGCTGCTCGCTTCGACTGTCTCCAACTGCGCCGTGTTGGTGGAAATCACGCTCTTCATCCTCCTGATGGGTTCAAAACCCCCTGGGGGGATGGAGGTGCTGGCGTGAACTTGTGACCTGGGCCGTTCCTTCAGCCACTCAAGACGGGGGTTTCACCAGGGGCAACTCCAGGGTGAACAGGGCGCCCCTGCCCGGTCCCTCGCTCTCCACCAGGATCGAACCGCCCATGGCCTTCGCCGTGAGGGCGCTGCTGTGGAGCCCGAAGCCGTGCCCGTCCTTCCTCGTGGAGAAGCCAGGGCGGAAGAGCTTCCCCACGTTCTCCGGCGCGATCCCCACCCCATTGTCGCCCACGGAGATCCTCAGCGACTGCTCCCCCTTCACCTCGATCTCGAGCCTGATCCACTTCGCCTCTCGCTCGCTCTCACTCAGCGCCCAGGCGGCGTTGCTGATGAGGTTGGCCAGGATCTGCACCACCCTGCTCCTCTGGAGGAGGAGAGCCGGCAGCGCCGCGTAGTCCTTGATGATTCGCACCCGCAGAGGCTCCAGTGCGGGGGTGTTCATCCTCAATGCGTTCTCCAGCAGATCCTCCGGGTGGATCAACTCCGCCGCTTCCAGGACCCCGACATAGGCCTGCTGAGTCCGCACCACCTCGTTGAGGTGCTCCACGCTCGCCACCATGGAATCCACCTCGCCCAGCGTGAAATCCAGGTCCTCCCGCATCGTCTCCGCCAGCAGGGTGAGGTACGTGGGCAGCCGTTTGCCAGCCTCATCCTTCACCAGGAACTCCCCGATGTCCGCCGCGTGCTCCTGCAGGAGGGCCGCGGCCCTGGCCAGCTTCGACACGTGGAACTGCCGCAGCTTGGATGCCACGAGTCCCGCCGAGGTGTTCACGCTGTTGAGGATGTTCCCGGCATTGTGCAACACATCCGCGGCGATCTCCGCCCTTCCGGCGCGCCGCGCGGTGTCCAACAGCTCGGCCTGCGCGCGCCGCAGCTCGCGCGCCCGCTCTTCGACGCGCCGCTCGAGCTCGTCGTGAGATCGCCGCAGCGCCTCCTCGGCCTGCTGGACGCTCGCGTAAAGCTTCGCGTTGGCCAGCGAGATCGAGGCTTGCGACGCCAGGACCTCGAGGACCGCGAGCCGGCTCGGTGTGAACACGCCCGCGGCCAGCCTGTTCTCCAGGTAGAGGACGCCCGCCAGCTTCGCCTGGCCCATCACTGGCATGCACAGGATGGACCGGGGTTTCGTCCGCACGACGTACTCGTCCGAGGCGAACCTGCTGTCGGCGTCCGCGTCCGCGAGGATGAGGCTCTCGAGCGAGCGCTTGACGTAGCTCACGATGGAGAGGGGCAGGCGATCCGATCCCTCGATCGGTACCCGCGCGGCGTCGACCTTGATCTCCTCTTGCTCGACCTCCGCCCACGCCTCGACGAACAAGGTGTCGTCACGGCTCAGGAGGAGGCAACCCCGCTCCGCCCCCGCACTCTCGATGAGAATGCACATCAGCGTCTTCAACAGGCCTTCGAGGACGATCTCCCTGGAGATCGCCTGTTGCGCCTTCACCACCGTCATCAGGTTGAACGCTTCGTCCGTGGCCGGGCTCGTGCCGCCGCTGGTGGTGCTCGCACCGGACCTGACCAGGTGCGGGTACTTCATATCGAGCTGCTTCACCTTGCCGTGCGCACCCCATTGCAGGTAGGCGCGCCGGGCCTCGCGCAGGTGCGCCAGGGCAACGGTCTCGATTCCACGGGCCCGATAGAACTCCGACGCGACCTCGTACGCGAGCGCCTCGTTCTGGATGAAGCCATTCTCGCGCGCCTGGCGGATGGCGTCTTCATACAGCCGCATCGCCTCTCCGACGTTCCCCCGGAGCCGGGCGAGCTCCGCGGAGATGAGCGCATGCGCATGAGCATGGTTCTCGGGGCCCGTCTCGGCCCACTCCTGGAGCACCGCCAGATTGTCTTCGATCTGGCCGAGGTACTCCCGCTGCACCTCGGGCGGCACCGCGTCATGGTGCCGGGCCAGCGCGAGGGCCGTGTGGTAGTGGTACTCCGCGACGCCGATCTGGCCGGTGTAGGAAGCGAGGAAATCCCTTCCCTTCCGGGCCATCTCCACGGCCCCCGGGGTGTCTCCGTAGATGAGCCCGCAGAGCAGCCGGTACCTGTAGAACATGAACGAAATGAACGGGACGGCGCGCAGCCCGGTCCCCACGTCCGGCGGCACCGGGGGAGGCTCCGTCTTCTGCCGCAGACACTCCACCACCTCTCGGAGATCCGCGATGGGCACCCAGATCGCGTCATTTCTCGTGCGACGGGTGAAGTCCATGGAGGTCTCGGCCTCCGCGATGACATCCTCGAGGTGGTCACCCATCATGAACCGGAACACCACCATGTTCATGCTGGAATAGGAGGCGAAGGTGAGCTCTCCGGCCTCGCGTGCGGCGGACCAGCTGACCTGGAACAGCGGGAGCACGTCCCGGAGGTGTTGGACCCGGTGGTTGATGAAGCCTCCGATGACGAGGCACACCTTCGCCCGGCTCCCGACGATGCCCCGCCTGTCCATCAGGTCGACCGCGAGCGCGCCGAGACGAACCGCCTCACGCCACTTCCTGAGGACATGTCCGATCGCCTGCCCGAAGACGACGTAGCCCATGACGGAGACGTCCGCGTTTCCGTGGCGGAGGCTGGCACCCACCATCTGGCATGCGAGCAGATCGTGCAGATCCGGGTTGATGAAGTACGCCGGCGGCAGGACCGCCGCGAAGAGCGCCAGGAGGGCCCTCTGCTCCGGGTCCGTCATCGGCGGCAGGTCCGCGATCGACTCGAGCTTGCGTCGAGCCAGCTCATCCCACATGGCCTGCACCGTGGCCCTCAGCGCCTCGGGAGTTGGCCGTGGAGACAGCTCGATCCCGAACAGCCGCGCACACGAGAGCGCCGCCTCGACGGCCTGGGGGAACTCGCCTCGGGTCCCGTGGAGATCCACCTTCAGGCGGTGCACGTTGGCCTGTTCCGTCCGGCTCCGGGCGCGCGTGAGGAGGGTGGAGATCTTCGCCTCCGCGGCCCCGAGCTGTCCGCTGATGATCTGGCACTGAGCCTGTTGGAAGGAGAGCGCGTAGGTCAGCTCGTAATGGGACTCCCACCCGCCCTCGCCCACGCAATCACAACCAGCGGCGAGGTAGCTCAACGCGGCCGCATGGGCACCCGACCGCATCGCGCTCTCGCCTGCCTCCAGGTTGAGCCGCGCCAGCTCGATCGCTTCGTCTCGGCCGTCGATCAGTGCCGCCGCGAGATTGAGATGGTTGACGATCTCGAACACCGCTGACGGCCGGCGCGTGCGCAGCATCCGTCCGATCCGCAGGTGTAGCCGGACGCGCTGCTCCTCCGGGGTGAGGAGATAGGCGGCCTGCTGGACGCGATCATGCAGGAACCTGTACGCATGCTCGAAGCGAAGAATCAGCCGCTCCTTGACGGCGTCGAGGAGATTCGCTTCGAGCTCCTTGGGGGACTCTTGCACCAGCCCGGAGACGTCCTCGGAATCGAAGGTGTTGCCAATGCACGAGGCGACCCTGAGTGCGTCCAGGGTGGCGGGCGGAAGCTCCCTCAGCTTCGCGACCATCAGGGCCACCACGTTATCGGTGAAGCCCTTGGCCTGGATCCGCGCCAGCTCCCAGACCCACTCGCGCGTCGCCACATCGAACTGGAGGAGCTTCTCCCGGTGGAGGGTACCGAGGAACTGGGTGAGGAAGAACGGGTTGCCTCCGGTCCTGTCGACGAGAAGGCGCGCGAGCGGCAGTACCCTCGCCTCGTCGGTGTGCAGCGTCTCCGCGACCAGCTGCTGGATGTGCTCGAGCCCGAGCGGCGAGAGCACGATGTCGGTGATCGGGACCTCCGCCCGGCGCAGCGAGTCGAGCGCCATCATCAGCGGGTGGGAGGGCGTCACCTCGTTGTCGCGGTAGGCGCCAATCACGAAGAGGCAGCCCGCATCCGGGTGGGGGATGACGTGCTGGAGGAGGGCGAGCGTTGCCGGATCCACCCACTGGAGGTCATCGAGAAAGAGGACGAGCGGGCGATGGTCCTGACTGAGGGCGCCGAAGAAATGGGCGAAGACCTCGTGGAGCCGATTCAGCGACTCGGCCGGCCCCAGCTCCTCCACCGGGGCCTGCCTTCCGATGATGAGCTCGAGCTGGGGAAGCAGGTCGACCACGAGCTGGCCGTTCGGACCGAGCGCTCGCTGGATGCGCTCCTTCCACACGGCCGTCTCCGCTTCGCCCTCGGCCAGGATCTGCTGGGTGCATTGCCGGAGGGCGGACATCAGGACGGAGTACGGGCCCCCGGTATTGAGCTGATCGAACTTGCCGGACGCGAACAAGCCACGCTCGCGCACCAGCGGCCTGAAGACCTCGTTCACCAGCGACGACTTGCCGACGCCCGAATACCCCGAGACGAGCGCCAGCGCGCATCTTCCCACCTTGAGGCCGCGATCGAACGCGTCCAGGAGCGCCGCCACGTCGTCCGTCCGGCCGTAGAGCTTCTCGGGGATGCGAAACCAATCCAGCGCATCCGCGGCACCGAGCGGGAAAGGGGCGAGCTCCGCGCCCGAATCCCACCGCGCGGCGCACTGCTCCAGGTCCGCCTTCAGGCCCTCCGCGCTTTGATACCGATCCTCGGGGGCCTTCGCCATCAGCCTGGCCACGATGCGCGAGAGGGCCACCGGCACGCTCGCGTTCACCTCACACACCTGGCGGGGAACCACCGCCAGGTGGCAGTGAAACCAACCCAGCACGTCCTCCGCCGAGAACGGGAGCGCCCCCACCAGCATCTCGTAGAACGTGATGCCGAGCGAGTACAGGTCCGAGCGGTGATCGACCGAGCGGTTCATCCGCCCTGTCTGCTCGGGCGACAGGTACGCGAACGTGCCCTCCACGGTGCTCGCCGGGCGGAAGGACCGGTGCTCGAGCGGGAGGGTCGACGCGATTCCGAAGTCGGTGACCTTCACCTCTCCCGTCGCGTCGTTCACGATGATGTTGGCCGGCTTGATATCGAGATGAACGATCTCGTGGCGGTGGACATCGGCGAGGGCGGACGCCATCGAAATCGCGAGCCTCAGGAACGCGCGGATTTCGAGCGGGCCGGAGAGCATCCGATCGAGCGAGCGACCCTGGAAGTCCTCCAGGACCAATGCGGCGATACCCGGCAGTTGCAGAAGCTCGATGGCATCCACGACATGAGACGAGCTCTGGCACCTCCGGATCAGCACGAGCTCGCGCTCCAGCCGCACCACCTCTCGCGAGTCCGTGCGCGCCGTGACTGGGACCTTGATGACCACCGGAAGTCCGTCGGCCAGCCTCGAGGCCCGGTACAGCGTGTGCATCTCCCCCTGGTGGATCACCTCGAGGACCTTGTACTGAGGAATTCTCGCCAACATCTTCGGTCAACTCCCAGATGCGCGCATGCCACGAACCGGACCCCCGCGCGACATCACGATCTTCTCACGGACGAGAAGACGAGGAGATCCCCCTCCATTCCGCCCGATGCGAGCGGAGAGCCTCCTCAATCAGAGTTGGAGCAGGCAAGGGGTCGAGAGCCCATCAGACACGGAGGAGCCCGCGGGACAGGAGCCGCTGGGGTGACGCACGGGAGTGCCAGCGGCTAGAGTCCGTTCCGGGCCATCATCGCCTGACGATCGAACACGATTCACGGGGGGTCAAACCATGTCACGCTCGCTGTGCGCTCTTCCGCTCCTGGTCGCTTCGTGTCTGCTCCAGACAGGGTGTGCGAACCTCATCCGGCAGGTCTCCGCGGACATGGGAGGAACCCCGAGAGCCAAGGTCGTCACGGTGACGCAGAGCGGCTGGAGCAGCACCGCGCCCGCCGCTGAGGCGCCCCCGCCGAAGCAGCTCGAGTTCGAGGCGGGTCAGCCCCTCTACGGGTGGTTCACGGTCAACGAGACCCTTCGCGACATTCCCAGCCAGAATGTCTACGTCTCCCTGTTCTGGACGGCCAATCCCGCGCTGACCGACCCCCAGAAACTCAAGGAGTACGTCCAGACCCAGGACGCCGCCTACAAGCCGAACTGGGACGACCTCCAGACCGGCGGCGTGTGGCGCGACGACTTCAAGATTCCCGAGGCGCAGGCCGCGCAGAAGACCTTCGTTCTGCCGTTCCTGGTCCAGGAGATCGGCGCGAAGGACGATCATCGGCTGTGGCTCCTGAACAAGCTGGCCTCGGGCGCCGCGAGCCGCGCCAGGTACACCGTGCTGGTCCGCTACTCCTGGAGTGGGGGGAACGAGACGCGGTACGACGCGTACGACCACTTCCTGCTCGATACCAGCAAGGGCAGCTATGACGCGATGCAACTGGCGGTGGGCGCCAAGGTGGTCATTCCCAACCCCCAGAAGGTGGATGCGGCACTGGAGAAGGAGATCCTCCAGGCCGCCAACCTGAAGTGGGGCCCTTCGGAGAAGAAGACCTACTTCAAGGCCATCCTCAACTCCGAGGACTGGGCGCGCTCGACCTCGGGCGACACCGGGGAGCTCGTGGGCCGTGTCATGGACGTGTGGCTGCTCGCGCGGAGCAAGGACAAGAAGGTCTGCTACGCGGAGCCCATGGAGGCCTCGCAGAAGCACATGTCCGCCGGTGTGTTCAGTCAGGCCGTGGTGGACGACCGGGAGAACATCTACCGGGTCGACTGCGCCCGCTTCAAGGGGATGTAGTTTCACGGGGAGTTGTCGAGGCGCCCGTCAGCCCACCGCCGCGCGCCCACCACGATCCGGGCCTGACGCGAGGGGTCGGCCGCCTCCACCGCGTCCGCCGCGTTGAGCAACAGGTTCAAGAGGGACAGCACCGTGAACATGGTGAAGCCCACCAGTTGCGTGACCATCAGCCGGGTGGACACGCCCGCCATCATGTCCATGAGCGCCACAGGGCTCGCACCGAGAGTGCGGTTCTCCAGTTGCCACGGCGTACCACCTCTCGTAGCAAGACACCGCATGAACGACGCCATCTCCACGGCCCTGGTGCTCCCCATGGGCCTGGGTCTCATGCTCGTCGGGGCCCTGGTCCTGGCGAGGAGCGGCTCGATCTGGGCACGACCGTGGTCGCGCTGGGGCGGGTGGACGAGGGACCGCGGGGGCCCGTGCTCACGGGCGGTGCCGGACTGCTGCTGCTCGGCGAGACCGAGAAGGAGCTCACCGCGTTCAAGGCCTCGGACCTGCTGGCCTGGGCGATGCTGGTGACGGGCCTCCTCCTCTGCGCCACGTGGGTCTCGCAGCTGGGGCGTGAGCCCGAGTCCATCCCCGGCACCGAGCCCACCCCCATCCAGATACCAACGCGGCCATCCCAGCCTCCTCCGCACGGCAAGTAGGCCACCCCGCCTCGCTCCGCCCGTCAACAGGCGGCGACCGTGCAGAGCAGGGCGCTGGGACAGGCATCGATCGCACTGCACGGCACGTCGGTGAATTCACGAGGGGGACACCCACGGGGCCGGCCGCGCACGCCACCCACGGCGTCCGACAGCTCGCCCTCCTCGAGCTCGGTCATCGGCTTGCCGGAGGGAAGCTCGGGGAGCGCCGCCCGCTCCTCCGAGGTGAGGCTCGCGCGGAACGCAGGATCCTTCCACGCACGGATGATGGTCTCTGCTCGCATGTTGTTCCTCCTGACGGGTCCTCCCCGGGAGGGGGAGGACACTTTCAGGCGGAAGGAGTCCCCTCTCGCCGTTTGTGACGGAGGAGCGCGATTCCACCGTCGCTCACGGGGTCCTCACACAGTCCCCCGTCCAGGTGAATCGCTGGCCGGCCTCCACCACCTCGAAGTCCGAGGGCTGGATCGCCCGGAGATCCAGCGGGCCGAGCAGGCCGTTCCATTTGGCCTTCGTGAACCGATCGCTCTGGGCCGTCAGGGCGATGTTGCCGCCGTCGGCCAGGAGCATCCCGTACTTCTGGAGCGCTCGCGCCACGACCCTGGCGCCCGCCGTGGGCAGGGAGTCCACCGGGTAGTTGGCCCTGAGGCGCAGACGCACGCCATACGGAGGCGCGTTCGTGCCGCCGCTCGCGGCCCGCGTGGCGTGCGTCGCCGGGCGCACGTACGTCGCGTTCCGGATCCGATCGTTCGGCAGGATGAAACGGATGGCGTGCTTGAGCTCGCCCGAGGCCACCTCGTCGGCGTCGAAGAGCAGCGGGGTGATGGGCAGGCCCGCGGCGTCCGCGCTCGTGCACTGCTCGCCGCGTCCCTGGGCCGGGTAGAGCCGATCGAGCTCCCATACCGCCAGGCACCCGCCCCGGTACGTGCTCCCCGAGAGGTGGGCCCGCCACTGCTCGTAGAGCTTCCGCGAAGGCCGGTGGATGACGATCAGGTGGCAGTCCCCATCCCCGGTGCACTCATAACCACTCTCCCCTTCCAGGGCCCCACCCGTTGGGACCGGCATGGCCGTGTCGTCACAGTCGGGCTCGTAGAAGTCGCTGGTCTTCTGGAACGAGCGCATGGGTGCCTCGTCCGTGCAGAGCACCTCCATGGAGAAGTCGATCTGCATGCGCCCCGCTCCCCAGCCGCGGCCCTGCAGATAGGAGATGACGGCGCTGGACTGGGAGTCGACCGGCGCCGTGGAGATGTCCTTGTTCCACGGCGAGTCCGGTGGGAAGAGCGGCTTGCGGCAGAGCTCCGTGCTCCCGGGATCCGAGATGATCCCGCTCCCCGCGGGGCTCCCCGGCGACGGCTCCTTGTCACCGCACCCCGGCACGAACATCAGCGCGGCGAGCAGGAGCCCCGTGCGAGCAGAACATCCCCCCGACTCCAGCGACACGACGAAGGCAGAAGCCATGGCCATCTCCAGGCAGTGGGTGTCAGCGACGGCCCGCGAGCTTGCCACACCCGAGAGGCGACTCCTCATCCGGGACCGGTCCGGAAACACCCTGGCCACCAGGGAAGGTGTCAAGGGACGCCTTCGCATGGCAACCTGAGCCACCCAACCCAGGAGCACCCATGCCCTCCAGCCTCTTCTTCATTCGCCTCATCGCGAATCGTCCCAACTTCGCGATGTCCATGACCGCCGACGAGCAGGCCACGATGCGTGCGCATGGCGAGTTCCTCCAGGGCCAGCTCGCGGCCGGCACGCTGGTCGTGGCGGGCCCGGTGCTCGAGCCCGCGGGCGTCTTCGGGATGGCTGTTTTCGAGGCGGAGTCGATGGACGAGGTCCGCCGCATTCTCGAGCGCGATCCCGCCAAGGCGATCGGGCGCCACGAGATCGCGCCCATGGGCCCGAGCAGCGTCCGGCCGGCGCGTCCCGCGGGCTCCTGAGCCGCCACGAGCCTCGGACGGGCCCAAAACACGCCTGCCGAACACCACGCTCGTTGGAGAAAATCGGCTCACCCTCCCGGCTTCATGACATGGGGACGGGCCAGCAACCGCTCAACATAGGCATCGATTGTGGGCCGGCCGGTCGGCGCCCCCCACCTTCGCATCCAGATGCACATCGCGCCGATCATCACGTCGGCCGCGGTGAACCAGTCACCAAACAGATAAGGTCCCTTGCCCAGCTCGTCTTCAACCACATTCATCGCCGTGTCGAAGTCCGTCCAGCCACGCTGGGGCAGCGTCTCCACCTTCAGCATCCTGTCGGCCATGGAGGGCTCGAGCTGCGAGGTCGAATACACCATCAGGGAGAGATAGCGCCCCCGCTCCGGCGAGCCGATCTTCGGCGCGAGGTTGGCCTGGGGGTACTTGTCGGCGAGGTACAAACAGATGGCCGCGCCCTCGAACACCTTCGTCTCGCCATCCACCAGCGCCGGCAGCTTGCCGGCGGGGTTGATCTTCAGGAACTCCGGTGTCTTGTGCTCGCGCTTCGCGAAGTCGATGGGCACGAGCTCGTACTCCGCTCCACACTCATCGAGCATCCACTTGCTGACCACCGCACGGCTTTGGGGGTTGAAGTAGAGCTTCATCGGTTCTCCTCCGAGATGGCGGTGCCCTTCACCCAGCGCCTGGCACTTCATCAACAGCAGCCCCCGCCGAGTACCAACTGGCCACCGACAGTGCTCAACGTGGGACAGATGCGGCCCGTGGTGCACCTGGGGCTGCCCACACCTGGGGAGGGACACCCATGAGCCACTGTCCTCGACTTGCATGGGTGTCCCTCACTGTTGCCACGTCACTTCCGTGTTTGCCTCGATTGGGCGTGTCGTGCTCGTTCGTGTTTGGGGCCTTCGCGTGGTCGAACAGGGACTTGACTGACGGGCAACGGACATCCGTACCGCACTCCCGTCCCCTGTCCTCTCCCGGCGCGCATGGAGCATGACAACTCTCTGGCGGCGAGAGCTGGACCCGGCCGCTGGAGAGAGGCACATGGCCGAGACGTACGTGGGTGGGGCTCGCATCCGTTACGATGACGAGGGGCAGGGAGAGCCCGCGCTGCTCTTCATCCCCGGCTGGTGCACCAGCCGTCAGGTGTTCCGCAAGCTCGCCCCCTGGTGCGCGCCCCTCTACCGGACGCTCATCGTGGACCTGCCCGGCCACGGCGAGTCCGGGCCCGACGAGGACTTCGACAGTGCCACCGTGGTGGACGCCCTGCTCGCCGTCATCACCGCCAGCGGAGCGCGTCAGGTCGTGCCCGTGGCCGTGTCCCACGGCGGCTGGTGGGCCCTCGAACTGCGGCGCCGGCTCGGCCCCCGCGTTCCCGCGCTCGTGCTGCTGGACTGGCTCATGATGGACCCTCCTCCCCCCGTCATCGAGGCCGTGAAGGCTCTCCAAACGCCTCGGTGGAAGCAGTGCCGCGATGGATTCTTCTCCCAATGGCTACAGGGGGTGAGCTCGCCGGACGTCCTCCGCTTCGTCCACGAGGACATGGGCTCCTTCGGCGAGGACATGTGGAAGCGCGCCGGCCGGGAGGGGGAGAAGATGTACGCGCGATATGGCAGCCCGCTGCGGGCGCTCACCACCCTCTCGCCCCCTGTCCCCACCCTCCTCCTCTACGCTCAGCCGGAGGACAGTGCCTGGCAGGAGGCCTTGCGCTCGTTCACCTCTTCCCATCCCTGGTTCCAGGCGCAAAAGCTCCCGGCGCGCAGCCACTTCCCCCTGCTGGAGATCCCCGGGGAGATGGCCACTCGCATCGGCCGGTTCCTCGACGCCGCGCTGGGGAGCCGCACCGGGGGGTTGGCCTCTTCGCCTCTCACGCGTGCTTGAGCGGCAGGCCCGCCTGGGGTGCTGCCTTCAACGCTGCATGTTCTGGCTTGCAATACAAGTCACCCCGGCCGCCCGTCCAGCGTAGCCAGTCCCGGAATAGCCCATCCGGCAAGTCGCGCTCGACCCGAGCCGACGGGACCGGTTGCCTCCTCCTCTGGAACAAGGCACCGTCCCCTCCGGCCGCCTGCACCGGTACGCCCAGCGGGTAGTTCATCGTGTCGTAGACCAGGTTGTTCTCGAACGAGAAGGACCGGCCAGGGTCTCTCCCTGGCCGGTCCCTTGCTCTCCCCGTTCAGCGACCCGTGACTACCGCTCGCCGCCACCCAGCAGCGGGATGAAGAGCTCCTGGCCCGCGTCCACGGGGCGGCCCGAGTCCTCGGGCTGCTCGATGGGGGCGGCGCGTACCACCAGCGCGGGAACGTACTCGTCCTGGCTCACGTTCACGGTGCGGTACGTCCGCTCCTCCTCCAGGCCCGCGCCGCCCTCCACGAGCCGCGTCGGCACATAGGCGATGTAGGACTTCACCTGGCCCAGGGCGCAGGGGGTGTTGCTGGCGCGCAACTGCATCACCAGCTCCTCGTACACCTTGTCCCTGGGCAGGGTGTCCGTGGCCCTCAGGCCCGGCGACAGCCGGAAGTCGGACCAGCGCACGTGCAGGCGGGCCACCTGCCCGTTGGGGTCCACGGCCGTGTGCACCTTGGAACCGTAGACGGGGAAGCCCTGCACCCGGCGCTTCATCCACACGTGCATCTCGGTGCGCGTCGAGGTGCCACGGCCGGTGACGGGGTCCTTCGTGGACGAGCGCATCGCGCGGACGACGGGCGTCTGCGTGTCCAGCTCGCCCGCGGGCACGCCGAAGCTCTGCGCGGCCCTGACGGAGGCCTCGTACGCGGCGCCCTCGGAGAGGGTGGTGGTGCGCTCCAGCTCGCTGCGCGTGCGGTTGAGGTACGTCACCTTGCCGCGCGTCAGGTCCACCTTCAGGGCCGAGCCGGTGGTGTTGCGGTAGTTGCAGCGGGTGGAGGTGCAGGTGGTCTCCGCCGCGAGCGTGTCGCCCACGCTGCGCGAGGCCAGCGTGGCATCGAAGGAGGAGGAGAGCTGCGCGGTGGCCGAGGCGGACAGCAGCCGCCCCATGATGGCCGAGTCACCCACCTCGGTGGGCAGGGAAGCCCTCGCGAGCTCCTCGAAGCTGGGGCACGTCTGGGCCAGGGCACTGGCCGGGCCGAGCAGGCTGGCGGCGACGAGGCCCATCATCACGTTCATGTTCTTCTTCATGGTGGTATCTCCGAAGGTACGGGTGGGCGCTCAGTCGTTGGGGTCGTTGAAGGGCGTCTCGCCGGCCGGGTCGCAGCCCTCGAAGAAGCCGTAGGCCCAGCCGTGGATGGCGCCAGGATCCGAGTAGATGTTGGTGTAGCGCTCGCCCCGGAGGCGGCTGAGGGCGTCCGAGGGAGTGGTGCCCACCGCGAGGGCCACGGGGCACTGCTCGTCGCCGCTCCCGTTCACATCGTCGTCGTACATGTTGTCCAGCCAGGCGGTGCGGATGGAGACGTCGTGCGCGTCGTCGGCGAAGTCCTCGTAATCATCCACGCGTCCGGAGCTGATCCACATGAGGCCGTGGAAGCCGTCCACCTGGTGCAGGCGCTGACCGTTGCTCGCCGAGTCCCCGTCCTGGAACATGCGCCAGGCGAAGTTGATGTTGTCGTCGTCCATGCTGTAGCAGGACGAGAGGTGGAGGAACTCCAGGTCCACGTCGCCGGCGAACAGGTCGTCGGAGCTGGCGCCCTCGGCGGCATCCAGCGAGCACTGGCCGCTGGAGTCCTTCACGCGCAGGGAGCCGGCCCAGTGGTTGCCGCTGTCGGCGCCGTGCAGGGCGATGATGGCCGCGTCCGCGTCATCCAGGAACGAGTCGTCCTGGCACGAGGTGGAGGTGGGCGCGTCCGGGTCGCAGAAGCGACCGCGGGACATGGAGCCGTTGACGTAGGCGCCGTCCTTGTAGAACACGCCCTGGCTGGTGACCTCGTCGTACCAGCCGCGCGCCATGTCATCCCAGGAGTCGCGGGTGCTACCGCCGCACTCGGTGGTCCACTGGGTGATGGCGAACATCTTGGCCTCGAGGCTCGCGGCCATGGCGGGAGAGGCGGACAGCAGGGCCCAGCCGAGGGACAGGGCGCCCCCCGCGCCGAGCACGCGGAGCAGGCCTCCGCGGTTCGGGGTCTTCTTCATGTCGGGTTCCTTTGGTGGAGGGCCATCTTCCGTGGCCTCCACCCTTCAACGAACCCGGCGCCACATCTTCCCGCGCGGGATTTATTTCTTTCACTCGGTGACAGCGCCGGAAGGGTCCGGTGTTCCATCTCCCACAGCCGGCACGCGGCCGGCCTTCCCAGCATCAGGAGATGGAACATGGCGATCCTGCACCGTGGATTGTGGGTGGGTATGGCATTGCTCGCGAGCTTCATGGCCCCCGCCTGTGGACCCGAGGCGCCGGCCGGGAGCGAGCCGGAAGTCGGTGAGCTGGAGTCCGGCGAGTCGGGACTGGAGGCGGGCCAATCACCCCTGCCCCCGCTGAATCGCGAGGCCCTGCGACAGGCCATCGCGAACCTGCCGAATGACGAGGTGACGGGCGCCCTGGTCCGCGTGAGTGGAGCGGATGGGCATTGGCTCGGCACGTCCGGCGTGGCGGACATCCACACCGGAGCGCCGATCTCCACGGACGCGCGCTTCCGCATCGGCAGCATGACGAAGGTGTTCACCGCCACCGTGGTGTTGCAGCTCGTCGCCGAGGGGCGGGTGGACCTGGACCGGCCCGTGCAGCACTACCTGCCGGGGCTGCTGCCGGACGGTGTCTTCAAGCCCATCACCGTGCGGCAGTTGCTCAACTACACCCACGGCCTGCCCGGCGTGCCGGTGCCGCAGAAGGACCCGGAGTGGTTCTTCGAGAACCGCTACCACCGCTTCAGCCCCCGCGAGCTCGTCGCGTTGGCGCTCCCCGCGGGGCCCCGCTTCGACCCGGGCCAGCAGCAGGAGTACGGCAACATCGGCTACATCGTCGCCGGGCTGCTCATCGAGAAGGTGACGGGCCGTCCCTACGGCGAGGAGGTGCGGGCGCGCATCCTCCGTCCGCTGCACCTGCGCGACACCTCCGTGCCCGGTAACGACGTGACGATTCCGGGGCCGCATGCCCGTGGTTACGAAATCGTGCCCCCCACGGAGGAGGGCTGCCCGGACGGCGCCACCGCGTACCGCGAGCGGTGCCTGGTGGACGTCACCGAGGCCAGCCAGTCCGTGCCCTGGGCTGCGGGGGAGATGATTTCTACCACCGCGGACCTGGACCGCTTCCTCGTGGCCCTCTTCCAGGGACGGCTGCTGCCGCGTGCGCAGCTCGAGGAGATGTTCACCGTGCCCGACGTGTCGGACGTGAGCGGCGAACGCGCCAGCTTCGCCGCGGGGCTGGGCCGCTTCGTCGTCAACGGCATCACCTTCTGGGGGAAGAGCGGCGACAGGCACGGCTACAACAACGGCATGGGCGCCACCCGGGACTTGCGGCGGCGGCTCGTCTTCTCGGTGAACACGCTCCGCATGGGGCAGGAGCAGCCCCGCATCGCGGTACGCATCATCGCCGCGGCCGTGAGCGAGCCATCGCAGCCGTAGCTCCGAGGAAGGTGACGAGGAAGGGCGGGCCACTATCGACCGTTGAGTGCCACTGCCACTCCAACATGAACCGGGAGGGTGACCAGGGGCCGGGCAACAGCGGCGGGTTCGGCTACGACGGCGTCTCGCTCGATCTCGCCACGCGGGCGGGCATCCTCCGAGGCATCAAGCGGGACGGGCAGTTCCGCGGGCTCCCGGATCGGCTCGCGGATGGCACGCCCCGGCTGGTGGCCAGCCTGCTCGCCCGCCATACCGAGCTGAACGGGAACTACGACCCGGCGGTGATGGGCATGCCCCTCGGCTTCCCGCCCATTCCCGACGAGGAGATCGATCTGATCTACACGTGGATCGAGCGGGGCGCGCCTGAGTAGACGGCTTCGATTTCCATCGCTTCCCATGGAGGTTGCCCGCCGCGCTGAGCCGCTCCTACCGCCAACGAGGAAGCGCGGCTCGCCATCTTCGCTTATTTGGACTCGACCCGTCCGAGCGGCCTGGCTACGCCAGTCAGCGCGTTTTGCGCTTCCTGCCAGGCGGAGTCTCCGGGGTAGAGCCCGGTGCGGAGGTAGGCCCAGGTGAGAAGCTGAACGGCAGCCACTCGCTCGGGGTTCTCGTCCGTGGTCTCGGCGACGTCATATCCCGAGACTCCGCCCAGCCCGTGCCCTGCGTCGAACAGGGTGAGCAGGGACTTGGGGCTTGGGGAGAGGAAGTATGGCTCGGCGTGCCAGTCGGCGCCTGCGACCGTCAGGTGGGGAGAGTCGTCCTTGTCGCCGGCGACCACGAGCGCGGGCGTCGTCATCCTGGAGTAGTCGATGGTCGAGAAGAAGGAGTAGTTCTCGGCTGCGAACTTGCTGAGGGCGTCGCCTCTGCCGGGCGCGGCGAGCAGCACGCCCGCCTTGATCCGGGGCTCGGAGAGGTTCACTTCCGTTCCGTCGTGGGGAGCCTTGTGCCGCGCGCCAAGCAGCAGGCTCGCGGTGTGCCCGCCCATCGAGTGCCCGACGACGGCCACCTTGCTTCGGTCCAAGCGCCCGGCGAGCGCGGCGACGGCGCGCTCGATCGCGTCGAGTTGGTCGAGGATGCGCTTCATGTCCTCGGCCCGCGCTCGCCAGTACAGAGGCGCATCGGGGTCCTTGGAGTCGAGGGTGAGCGTCTTTGAGTCGAGATGGGTGGGCTGGATCACGACGAAGCCGTGTGCCGCATAGTAGTTGGCGAGTGGGGCGTAGCCGTTCAATGAGGAGAGGTGGTTGGAGCGGCCGTGGCCGTGCGAGAGCAAGATGATGGGCAGTTCGCTTCCGGTCAGGGGCGCGGAGACTCGCACCTGGAGATCAACGGCGCGGCCGGGAGCTGGCAGCACGACTGGGCTGACCGACAGGACCGGCGTGGGTGCGCTGGGGATGTTGGCCGCGGAAGTCGGTTCGCTCATGATTCTGATTTCCTTTCGTGGGCTCGGCTCCGTGAAAAGGCCCGGAGACGAGAGCGCGAACCATGCCGCGCGGCGCGATCCGTGAATTGGAAGGACCGGACATTTTCATCGTTCCTTCCGCGCCGGATTGAATGGCCGCGGTGGACGCGCAAGGATATGAGGGTGTCGCGCACGATGGACTCTGCCGCCTTGACCTTCTCAATTTCCCGCTTCGTCGAGGACGTTCGCGGTGTCGTGCCAGTCGCTGGACGCGCAAGTCACGAACGGCTGCCCGACGGAAGAACGATCCTTGTCTTTCGAGTGCTCGAGGAGGGTCGGAAAGGGGATGTGTGCGTCGCGGGCCCGCGAACGCGGGCGCTGTTCAAGAACGGAACGGGCGTCGCGCGGGCGGTAATCCTTCAGTTCAAGCCAGGCTGGTCGGCGCAGCTCCTGGGCGTGTCCGCGAGCGCGCTGACGGACCGGATCGTGCATCTGGAAGACATCTGGGGCCGTTCGGGCGGCGACCTCTGCCTCGAGCTGCTCGCGGCGCGAAGCCTGCCGGAGATGCTCGACCGGCTTTCCCACGCGATCGCCCTTCGTGCCCACCAGACATTCGAACCGGCATCGGCACGGCTCGCTCGCCGCGCGGTTCGCTTGTTCGAAGGAGACGAGGTTCGGGTGGAGCGCGTAGCGGAGCGGCTTGGCGTCACGGCGCGGCATCTTCGCCGCGCCTTCACGGAGAGCGTCGGCATCGGGCCGAAGGATTTCGCGCGGGCCGTTCGCCTGCAGCGTGCCGTGGGGATGGCGGCGAGCTCGAAGGACTGGGGACGCATCGCCGCGGACGCGGGCTATTACGACCAGGCGCACCTCATTGCCGACTTCCGGGAGCTCGTCGGGCTCACGCCGGGCGCCTTCGTGAAGCGGACGGGCGATCGGGGCGTTCGGTTCGGCTCCGGCGAGGCGGAGGCCGATCTCCACGACACCCCGGAGCGACTCGGGCTCGACTTCCAGCGCCCGACGTGAGCTCTCCAGCCGTCGCCAAGGCACACACTCCGCCAGGCTCCCACGAGACTCCGCCAGGCCCGCTCTGGGAGTGCCAGGCGGCGGGTTCGATTCCCGCCGCCTCCACGAGAAGTTACCCGCCGCTGTGAGCCGCGCCCTCTGCTGGCAGGGGGGCGCGGTTTGCTTTTGGGGACCAAATCGGGCTCCCTGGGACCAAAGAAGGACCAAACGGAGGGGTCCTGACGTGGGCAATCGCAGGGTATGGACTGGCAGGTGGAAGGGAGGGCGGACCTTCAACGGCAAGGATGGTCGCCCGGTGTACGTGCTGCGCAAGATGGTTCAGGGCCGGGCCTATACGGTCCACCTGGACGCGCGCAGCGAGACGGAGGCCGAAGCTGAGTTGGCGCTGTTCCTCCGCGACCCGGAGGGCTACCGGACGCGCCAGGAGGCGCGGCAGCTCAAGCAGGAGGCCGCCGTCTACCTCACGGCGGAGACCGTGGGCCGATTCCTGGAGTCGATGCGCAGCGCGGGCACCACGGCGCGCTACGTGGGCAACGTGGGCTTCTACTTGGCGACGTGGGCCGAAACCCTGGCGGGCCGGGATCTGCGCACGGTGAGCCTCCAGGAGCTTCTGCGCGAACTGGCGAGGCACTCCACGGGTCGGAAGAACCGAATCACGGCCATCAAGTCCTTTGCCTCCTGGCTCCGAGAGCAAGGCGCGCTGTCCCTGGCCGAGGACCCGACGGTGTCCCTCAAGGTGCCAGTCACTCGGCCCGAGAAGGCGATGCGGGAGAAGGGCTACAGCATCGAGACCACCGAGCGGCTCTACCGAGCCCTCAGCGGATGGGAGTACACAAACTTCAACCGAGAGGACACGCGGCGCATGACGGCCGTGCAATGCGTGCGAGATGTGCTGTGCATCCACGCGAAGACAGGCATGCACGGCACGGAGATCGAGCGACTGGCCCGAGGAGAGGGCAAGGTGGCCGTGCTGGAGGATTCGGGGGAGATAGCTGCGACGGTGACGTTCATCCACAAAAGCGGGAACGTGCATCGCCAGAGCATTGACCGCCAAACCCTGGCCGCAGTGCAGCGGCTGCAAGCGCGGGGCGCCGCGCCCGTAGATAGCCACATTCGGCGGGTGGTGGGCCGCGCCTGCAAAGAGTTGGGAATCGAGCTGGTACGCTTTGGAGAGTACCGGCACAGCTTCGTGACGTGGGCCTCCGAATGCGGTCAAGAGGTGAGGCCCAAGTCAGGAGGACTGCCCCTGACGGCCATTGCCGCCGTGGTGGGGCACCATTCGGCGAACACCACGAAGCGCTTTTACGACAACGTGAAGGTGCCGCCGATGATCAAGATTCCCATCCAGTTGGAGCACCCGGAGGACCCGGTGTGGCTGCCGGTGAGGACCGCCGCCCTCAGGCTCGTCGAATCAGCTTGAGGATGGCGTCCTTCTCGCCCCGCCCGGAAGCACGCCGGGCCGGGCGCCGCTGGAGCCTGGGAACAGGCTCGCGGCTGCCGCGCTCCTGAAACGCTTCAAGGCTGGCGAGGGTAATCATCACCGCCTTGCCCACCTTGGGCGCACGGCTCAACGCGCCCGATTTCAACAGCGCGAAGAGTTGAGAACGCCCACAGCCCAGAAGGGCCTGCGCCACCTCGACCGAGACCGCCCGCGTCGCCTGAGCAGGTGTCTGGTGGTTCAAGCGGGCTTCCAAACCGCGCATGGATTCGCTCAGCTCGCGGAGTTCTTTGTAGATCGCCCGCAGCAACTCCGGCTCGGTTTCCACGGAAGGCGACACGCCTGGAGACACCAGAGGCCGCCTGCTGGAAGCAGCGCGCGATGGACCTTCTTCCGCTCCTGGCGCCTCGCGGTGACCTGATGAACAACCGCCCCTCGTGACACACGTGGGTGTGTCAGATGTGGAGGCGTGTGCCTCCGCATCGATCTGCAACCTCATCCCGACCCCTCCCCGCCCAGACTTCACCCGAACAGCCCCCCAACAACGAAGAAGACAGATGACACAACCCAGCGGTTACTGTCCAAAACGTACAACCCATCCGGCTCATGGCTGACAAGCACCCAACCGGGCAGCCAAGAGGCTGGCGGGCCATGCTGAGCGCATCCGCATCGGCGCCACCCGTTGGCCACCACTGCGCCACCCGTTGGCCACCCACTCCGCACAAGGTACGTGAAATCAGGGGCTTCGCTGACCACCAGCGCGGCCACCCGTTGGCCACCGGTTGGGCCACCCACTGCGCCACCCTCAAGACCACCCTCAAGACCACCCGGCGCCCTCCTGGTCCTCCACCTCCGAAGAGCCTTCGGACGCGGTGTTCACCCATTTCGCGGGGCACTTCAAGGCGTGGTCCTGCTCGGGCTCGACGACGGGACACCAAGAAGGGCGGTGGGCCTCTGTGGAACCTCCAGGTGATTTGGAGACCCCCCACC